>JBEKGO010000065.1:0-2507 GCA_050012755.1 Bathyarchaeia archaeon | reverse complement strand
ATTCGGTGGAAATACAAGTTAGAGCCAACAGAGATTTTGAAAGCCACAATAACCATCGTAGGCGTATTAGGCGTCAGAGAAAGTTTTCTGGCCACAGTACACAAGGATGGACGTTTAGTTATACCAAAACTGACAATGACGCTACTGAAACGCAATAAGCCAAACCTTGAAGGATCCGTAATGGAAGTAACCCTTGAACCCACATAAGATAGATTCCAATCAACTAGCCCAACAGCACAGCGCCCGCCTACTAATTGACAGCACACCACAGGGAAAACGTCCGAGTTGAAGGTATAAATTCACAAGTGCCACAAAGAAGGACTTGATCGAGAACCCAAGCATAATGATTGAGAATGGGCAGTTTACGATGCCGCCGATTCCCGAGTTAATAAATGAACACAAGGGTTAGCTACAAGCCAACGCCAAGCGGAAACGTACAGTACGGAGCGCCAGAAGGCTACCACGACGACTGCGTCATAGCTTTAGCATTAGTTGCTTGGCAATTAAAGCGCAGTCCGCCTCCAGGAGTAGGCGTAGGCTTCATTGAACACGAGGAATTATGGAAAAAAAGGCAACATATTTGACCACCCTTTTTTCACTAATATAAACTATGGATAAATCAGTGCATTATGAATCCCTACCGCGTGAAAAGTATCGCTACTACAAGGAAGGTCAAAAAAAGGAAGAGTAAATGAACATACAGTAAATTCGTAATTAGACAGGCGAGTGCGATGGGAATGGCAATGATGGTTGTGATCGATACAAAATCATAATCTCTCAGTGTTTGCTAACCGTATTTTTCCAAAACTTGTCTTCCAAAATCTGTAATTTGAACAGCATAAAAATCGTAAGGCGGCGACCTTCTCGCAATATCGGGGTTATCTACAAGCAGTGATTTTTCCAGTTCTCTGACCGCATCATTTATGTCCGCTGGAGTCAGGCCTGTTTTCTTGTGTAGCTGCTCACCTTTTGCAAATTCGCCCTCTTTGACTTCTGAAAGCGCTTCAAGAACCGTCTTAGCATTCATATCCAGAATATTAAAATCATCAAGGTCAAAATCTTGCATTCCTAAAACCTCAATTAAATTATAGCAATCTCTACATAAAAACCATTTGAAAAAAGCCATCATAGACCTTGCAGATGTCATTAGAAAATCCGCAATAATGTAAAGGAGCAAGGGATGAGAGTTTGATTTGAGGTGCGATTCCCTTTCCCTTTTACGATTTAAAGAAGTGGCTTGCACAACTCATTACCTATGTTTGCCAAACCGGGATTCTTTCCTCATGATAGCAATACAAGGGGGATTTTCCCAATCGATGTTGAACTGGCTCTACGGTCTGATGACCTTCGAGCCTCTTTTTGAAGGCTGTTATTTAGCGCAGTGCTTGTGCCAATGTTCTATTCCTAAATAGAAAAATAGGGTTAAGCTGGAATTAGGGTAAAACCTAGTCCCTCAAGTCGCGTCTGAAAAGAACCTAAATAGTTAACACTTTCTAATAGCTCCAAGTTTTTTGCTTTTTTTTGATGATCTTGTACTTTGTGGGTTCTTCACCCTCACGTTTACTGACAATTTCAAGTTTCCGCTTAGAAGCAACTTGGGCGATTTGGTAAATTTCGCGTTCTAAGATAGCTAGGTCATCAGTAAGTTCAGCTATGAAGGATTGAGCGAAAAAGGACTCTGGTGCATAAAGCCATAGAATCGGTACTTTACCAATCAATCCATAATCTCCCCCCTTCTTATCCTTTATTCTCCACTGTTAATTTTGGAAGTGAAGGTAAACCGCTTATGGCGGCCAAATCTTGATTGTTTTTCTTGGAGAGAGAAATAGCGGTTTATTATTCGCATGCAACTTTTTTGTGGGGATTTGTTGTTTGCGTGCGATTTGTGTGAGTCTGATAAGCCTTGGTCAGTTGAGCCTCTGCCAGCGGCTTCTTCTCTCACTTCACTTTTCAGGTGAGCTTGTTCTTTGGTTTAAATTTTGCGGTAGCAGGTTTTAGATGAGCGCGCAAAAGATGTATAATTACACCATTTATCGTAACATCAGAAACATCAATAAACTCCTATTTCTAATAACTCTAATTCAGAACGCAAGCAAGAAAAGCCACTAAGTTTTTGCTTCATTCATGGGTATTTTGAAAATTGGGTATGCTGACAGTACTCGTTCAACCTCTTCTAAAGCGTCCTTGATGTTGGCTAGGTCCAGTTTTGCTTCGGGCAATTCCTGTTCTATTTTTTGTTTCATCTGAATTAGGTCAACTCTAAATTGTCTAAACGCTGAACCAACTATCCTTAAGTAAACATCGAGTTTTTCATGTTTGTCGAAGCCAAAATATTCAATATCGGGTAAAGTGTAGTGTAGCAACTCCTCAATTTGGTGAATTTCTAAATCCACATCTGGCTTTATTTCGGTGTCTAAAGCAAGTTTTTTAACAAACTCATTTCCTTTAAAGAAAAGAAGTCTTTCTTTGAGATGGGTTAATGCATGTTTGAAAATTGTCATATCTTC
>JBEKGO010000064.1:0-3281 GCA_050012755.1 Bathyarchaeia archaeon | reverse complement strand
TTTTATAAAAAACCTAGCAGAATACCTGCCGCGGTAGCGGCAGGATGAATGCGTCCTCAAATCCTATCTTCTTTTTGATCCGATAGGTTCGTCACCATTAGAAGAGGAGGTGAAGGACCTGGAAAAGGCAAGGACGTGTGCTTTCCAAGCCAATTATCACCTCATCTGGGCCATTAAATACCGGCGAAAGGTACTAGTCGGCTCAGTTGAGGTTAGGTTGGTGGAAGTACTTAAAATGATTGCTGTTAATCATGGTTATCAACTGTTGGCTGCTAGAGTTCATGACGGCGATCATGTGCATTTGTTTGTTTCTGCTCCGCCGAAGGCATCTATTCCTATGATGGTTAGCGTTTTCAAGTGTGTTTCAGCGAAGTTGTTGTTTGAAGAATTTCTTGGGCTTAAGTTGCGGCTTTGGGGTGGGCATTTGTGGTCGGAGGGTTATGCTGTGAGGACTGCTGTGGTCGGAGGGTTATGCTGTGAGGACTGCTGGCGCTGTGCCTAGCTGGAAAATAGAGGAGTATATCAACAGGGTCTAAACGTGGATGCTCGCCCCGGAAGGGGCGAGTAGTTCACTTTTTTTGCTCTGTTTCACTAATGCAAAGGCTTTTCCAATCTTGTGATTGTTCCGTTTTTTCCGAGTCGTAGCTGCTTCTCGCCTTTGAAGCTGGCGACATGAGCATTTCTTACTTCTATGTGGTCACCCATTGAAACGGCGTTTACCTGTTGATCCCAGAGGCAAAGTAGGACTTTCCCAGTATCGTCTCCAATTATAGCGTTGGAGACAAGGGCATTATCTCTAAATTGAGTATGAACTTTGGAGGCCTCCGAAGTCTGCAAAACTTCCCCAATCACATTCACCTTCTTCATTCCTTCCCGTAAATCCCCAATTTTCACATGACTTGGCGTCGGAGTCTGTTTCGCTATTTCTTTGCGGACTCGGCTTGAATCCATCGAATTATCGAACGAAACATCCGTTTTTGCAAGCATTTCCTCAGAAACACGGAACTGAGAAATAACCTTGGTGCCTTTCTTGATTAAAAAGATAGCTTGATCATTTACGCTTCCCCGATATTCAACCGTTAAATCTTCACATACTGATTTTCTATGTTCTTTTGCCTGAATCAAAGACTGAAAGAGCTCTGTTGGGTAAACATTATGTTGCGCTGAGATGAACGCAAGCTGATCTTCCAATGTAGGCTTTTTGGGTTTCAAACTGTTTTTTTCTCCTATAGCGAATTATCTTGAAAAAAGCAAATGATCGGATTCAAAATTTACTTTTTCTTGATTAATTCTAACAATTATTTATTATCATAATGGCTATTTAGGTTTAGCTGCACAAAAACGGGATTTTCAAGGCAAAACAAGCAGAATCTATATAAATTTGAATTTTATCGGCTCTAAATTCCAAAAAGCAAAAAGACTAGACTTCACATTACATTAATAGAAATTTTAATTTCAATAGATTTTTGGTGCAAACACTATGGAGGAACTAAGACAACTAACAAAAGTCGAACTAAAAAACCTGGAGAAAACTTTCTACCCCAAAATCAAAGTTACTAAAGCCAAAATTATCGAATATTACATTAAATTGGCTCCCAAAATATTGCCCATAATAGCGGACAGACCTTTAGTTTTAACTAGGTATCCTGATGGGGTCGAAGGCGAAAAAACAAGTTTTTTTGAGAAAAACGCTCCTGAAGGCACCCCAGACTGGGTTAAAACAAAAAAGATTTATTCTCCAACCTCCAAACGAGACGTCCACTACATCATTTGCGATGACTTAGACACGCTTATTTGGCTTGCAAACTTGGCAGCATTAGAAATTCACATGCCGTTTTCCAAAATTGAAAACTTGGATAAACCTGATTTGCTATTTTTTGATGTTGACCCTGAACCCCCAGCCACCTCAAGCGATGCTGCAGAGGTGGCGCTTTTGCTTAAAGACAAGCTTTTGGATTTAGGATTGGCTCCTTTCGTCAAGACTTCAGGAAAAAAAGGACTTCACGTTGTAATCCCAATTAATCCGGACCATACATTTGAGAAAGCCAGAGCGTTTGTGCATGAAGTTGGAAAAGAATTGGCAAAAGAAAGCGATATTGTTGTTTCTGAATTTAAGGATACGAAGAAACCGGGGAAAGTTTTTGCCGATTACCTTCAGAATTCTCCTTTGCGAACCATGGTTGTTCCCTACAGCCTTCGCCCTACGCCTGACGCCACTGTTTCAGCACCTTTGGAATGGAGTGAAGTTAAGAAAGGAATAAACCCTACAGACTTCAATATTTTTACCGTGGTTGAACGGAAAAGTGATCCGTGGAAAAATATTTTTGAAAAAAGATGTAAATTGGAGATTTAGTTATGTCTCAGAAAAATGTTGAGAAAAAAGAAAATAAAAAAGTGCGTGCTCAAGCCCCCAGAAGGGCAATATGGTCAGGCAGTATTACTATAGGCTTAGTAAATGTTCCTGTTAAATTGTATTCTATGATTTATGATAAGGGAATAGCTTTTCATTTTCTGCATAAAGTTGACGGTCAACCTTTAAAATACGTGAAAATGTGCACTAAAGACGATAAGATTGTTCCGTGGAACGAAGTTATTCGAGGCTATGAAGTTTCAAAAAACGAATACATAACTTTAGATAATAAAGAGTTGGTTGCTGCCAAACCTGAATCAGATAACAGAATTAGAATCAGCAAATTTGTGGATTATTTCTCGGTTGACCCAGTATACTTTGATAAAACTTACGCTTTAATGCCGGAGAAAAGCAATGACGCTTACAGCTTACTCTTAACAGCGCTTGAGAAAAAAAATAAAGCTGGAGCGGGACGCATAACCCTTCGAACTAAAGAATATCCTGCACTGTTGCATGCTTACAAAGGCACGCTGGTTTTGACAACGTTACATTATGCTTACGATGTTGTGGACCCACAGGATTTTGAAGAAGCCCAAAAACTAAAGGAGCCAGAAAAAGCCGAGCTAGATATGGCTGTAAAAATAGTCAGTGACCTCTCAGGAGAATTTGACATCAGCGAATTCGAAGACACCTACATGAAAAGAGTTGAAGAACTAATAGCTCAAAAAGTGAAAGGCGAAAAAATCCATATTGAGAAGCCGCCGCAAGTTGAAGCCAAAGGTCTCATGGTTGCACTGCGTGAAACCCTCAAGCAGTTGGAACAGAAATGACTCGTCACATCTACAAACCTATGCTTGCAAAAGAAGCGTCAGATGCCTTCACAGATAAAGACTGGATTTTCGAAATCAAATGGGATGGCTTTCGCGCCATC
>JBEKGO010000063.1:0-3613 GCA_050012755.1 Bathyarchaeia archaeon | reverse complement strand
CTTTTCAAGATTTCATCTCGGGACATAAAAGCCTCTTTGAGTTCAGCAATTTCTTTCTTAGGCGAATATTTAATGTATATAGGGACTCCCACAAAAAGCAGGATCAGACCTAACGCAATTTGAGTGAAGCTACACTGTGTGATAAGGTACACAGAAAAGATTACTCCAAGAATGGGAATAAACAAGCTTCTAAGCTTAAAATGAACTTTAGTATCTTTGCGCTGCAAGAAAAAGGTCGACGCACCTGTTGCCGCATACGCAAATGCCATGAAAAACACAGAAGTCGCAATAAGCACACTTAGATTGCCAAAAAGCGCTGCTACAAGCGCTGTAACTGCTGAAATAATTATTCCCAAGTAAGGCGTCTTAAACCTTGGGTGAATTCGAGCGAAAACTTTGGGAAAAAGACCGTCAGCAGCCAGCGCATACCCCAATCTTGAAGTTCCAATCATTCCTGACTCGTCAGAGCCAGAAACCGAAATTAATGCTCCAACTCCCACTATAATTACGCCGATCAGAGCCCAGGTTGGGTGTGAAACTAGAATTGCGCCGGTCGCTGCAGTCAAAGGTGCCTTATCTAGAGCCAGCAAACTCGAAGGCCTAACTCCAAAAAGCACGATGTTTGTTACCAAATAGAATACAGTCACGATTGAGATTCCAAGTATTATTGCCTTGGGGATTGTTTTACCCGGATCTTGTATGTCATCTGCTGGAATTGTTGAAATTTCAAAGCCTGCATAAGCCCAGAATATCAAAACAAGAGCTGCGCCAAAACTTCCGACGCCAAAAGGAGAAAACGGAGAAAAATTCGCAGCTACCCTAGTTACATTAAAGACCATGAAAAGTAAGCCAATAACAGCGAAGAAAGCCAACGGAACAAGTTTAACTACTGTAAGTATGTCGTTTGTTCTTCCTGCAGCCCTGACCCCGACAACATTTGTAACTATGAGAAAGACAACAAACAACACTCGAACGGTAACCTGAGAAATCCAATTGAGACCTGGCAAGAAAAACATCAAGTACTGAGTGAAAGCCACTGGGAAAACGGCTAGCGATATCCATTCGGCTAGCCAAAGAGACCAACCTACTATAAAACCTGCAAAAGGACCCCATGCCGCACGTGCATATGCATACGGCCCACCAACCTTGGGAAGCAAGGCAGAACACTGAGCAAAACACAAAGCAATCACTATGGCTATTACTCCAGCCACTACCCACGCAACCAATGAAAAAGGCCCAAGCAGGCCTGCGCCCAAGGCAGAAGCTACGTAGATGTCAGCCCCGATTATGGCTCCAACTACTAGATTTGTTACATCAAAAAGCGTAAGTTGGGATTTGCGCTCAGCTTTAGACATCAAAACCAATTATGGGCAATTGTTGAATTTAAATTGTCTTCCACCCTGGCGATGCAGTGAAGCCTAGTTAAACAGCCTCATTTTGATTTTTGCTTATAGGACGCTTAGCTTTGTGGGGATCTTTCAAAAAATTGTGAAGAAAATCTTGGACATCTTCGTGTAAATGGATAATCTTTTTTTGATTTTCTTCCTTGGTTTCCGGTTTTGGCTGAAAATAACCGTGTTCAGTCATATAAAACATTAGGCTTGAAAAATCTCCGGCCAGGGCACAATCAACTACTTTCTTTCCTAATTCTAAAAATGCGTAATACCTGTGATGACCATCTAAAACTGCGTACACATCAAATTTAGGATGCTTAACAACGATTAAGGGTGCAATTTTCTCCCCGTTTTCGATTTTCTTCTTGTACATCTCTATAGCTTCCGGGTCAACTTTTGTGTCAGCAACGAGTTTATCCATTGGCAACCGCACCAAATACTTCTCAGGATTAGCAAACACGTCGATGTTAATTTCACGCTCTCTATGCCCTGTCAACCGCATAACTCGCAGTCTCAACGAATCCACAATTTCTAAAACACGTTTTGACAAAATAAACCACGTCTCCCATGAGCAAGAGCAATCAAGAATTCTTGATTTTGATCGCACCTCACTGCGTAATTACTAAGTTACCTGCGCCTCCAGAAAAGCATTTGCTTTACAAACTTTTAATAAAAAAACTTTTTCAAACGCGGATGTTTTTAGACGTTTGAGACCCGATTTTAGAGAATGCCTTCAGTACTAATTGTATGGTAGAATGCTGCGTTCTCATAATCTTCAAATTAGTTGGCAAGAGGCAAAGGCGGCTTTGCAATTAAGCAAAGTAGGGTTCTCAAGAAGTGTTATTTGCCACTTAGGATAACTTGCCACCAAGTGGAAGTCAAAATATGAGCAAACGCAAAGCTCCTCTTGAAAATAAAAGTTACTACGGTGGCATCTACTATTATTTAATGCATCATCGCAAGGAAGCCAAAAGCTCAAGTAAATAAGGGGAATTACTAGTGGATAGGTTCGAGCTAGGTACGGAAATAATATAAACGCTTTGAGCGGTGATGATTCGGGGGCATTGCTTTGGATAAATGGCAGAATTCTATGGTTTGAAATGCAAGAACCACAAATCAAGAAGGCAATTGATTGGCTCATCAATGCACAACAGGAAAACGGTTTATGGAACGTGCATCTTGTTAGGGGTAAAGATAAGGATTTGAATCTCTGGATAGCCTTGGAAATCTGCCGCGTACTCAAGAGATTCTGCTTAAATTAACCAAAGAAAGCAAAAAAGGACAAGGTAACGCGCCTTGATGATTTTCTTAATTGCTATCTTTGCAAAATTTTCCCTGTTATGCCCTTCTTTTTTGCAACAATAAAGGCAATGCGGCACATGCCATAATTGCAATCAATGAGAGATCGAGCACTTGGCTTGGAAACTCTGGAACTGCAGGTGGGGATAGCTGAGGAACCGTAATTGTGCCAAAAGCGTATATGTTGTTGTCGTTTGAGCCGACATAAACTACGCCATTGGCGACCACTGGAGAGGAACCAACATAAACAACATCATTAACAACCGCTGGTGTGGAATCCACAAAGTTGCCTGTGCCGTAACTCCAAATTTTTGTTCCAGTTGTAGCATTCAAAGCATAAACCTTGTTGTCGTCTGAGCCTACGTAGACTACACCGTTGACAACCGCTGGCGAAGACTCGACTTCATCATCGGTTCCATAACTCCATATTTTGCCGCCGGTAGTAGCGTTCAAAGCGTAAACCTTGTGGTCTTCTGAGCCAATATAGACGACACCGCTGTCAACTGTAGGAGAAGAATCAATAGAACCGCCTGTCTTGTAACTCCAGACGAAAGCGCCATTTGCAGCGTTCAAAGCATAAACATAATGATCATCTGAGCCAACATAAACCACACCATTTATGGCAGCAGCAGAAGAATAATCCACAAGGTTTCCAGTCTTATAACTCCATAAGAGCTGGTTTGTGAGCGACCCAGCTGAAGTTGAAATGCCACTGTGGGTTAGGTCGTGACGAAAAGTGGGCCACCAGTCCACACTAGACTGCGCCATAACTTTTGGTGCAAAAACCAAAACTGAAAACATTGTTCTATCTTTAAAATAGGCTACATTCTCCCTAAAATGGGGGAGTGCTTGGTTGGAAAGAGATCGGGAAAAACTTAGAAAATGGATAATCAAAAAGAAACTTGAAGGTAGAGCCGTTA
>JBEKGO010000062.1:0-6698 GCA_050012755.1 Bathyarchaeia archaeon | reverse complement strand
ATCCAAACGCTGTTCTAAACGGTATCGCTTATGATCAAAACAATAATAGATTGTTCGTTACGGGAAAAGATTGGCCAAGCCTCTACCAAATAAAACTAGTCCCACAAACAAATCCAAAATAAATCAACTTCTAAAGTGGATTGTTTGCTTTTCTTCATCGGCGTTTTTAGAAAATAAGGCAAACTTCTATATGTTAGGTATCAAGCTTTTATGCAGGGATCAAATATGAACCGTGAAGGTTATAAATCAAAAAGAAAAACACAGCCGAAACGAAACATGAGTATCACACGAGCCAAAAAACAAATGATGGCGAAACCTAAAGAAATCAGCAGCACACCAAAACTGCGTTTAATCTACGCTACTAAAATTGAGTGGGCAACTAAAATGCTGCCTAAATTGAAAGAGTAGTTTTATCGAAAGAGAATTATTACTTTTATTTCATAAGTTGTTTCCAAAATCTGTTTTTTCTTGTCTCCACTCCATTCAAACTTTTTTAGTCAACGGATAGGCTTTTGAGCAAGTTCCTCATTAAAGAAGGCTTGCAAAGCAATTTGCAAAGTAATAAAACAGGAACAATTTGCAAAGTAATAAAACAGGAAGTGAAAAACAGTATGTCATATCCAAAAGAGATGCACAAGGCAACATGTGCCGACTGCGGAAAAGAATGTGAAGTTCCTTTCAAGCCAGACGGTACCAGGCCAGTTTATTGCCGTGAGTGCTATAGCAAACGAAGACCACCACGAAGATATTAAGCTCACAAGCTAACATCTTAACTTCGTAGTAACTCTTTTTTATTTTTTCTTTTTTTTTAGTTCTTCAATAAATCATGATTTAAAGACAAGGTTATTGTTTTAGAATTTGTTTCCTTTCTGACGATATTACAAACGCTTCAAGTAGGGCAGGTATATATTTGCGACTGGTACACTGTTCAACACGTGGGGTAGGAGATTGGAAGATTCTGATGACTTGAAACATGTTGCTCCCTGCGGTCTCTATTGCGGTGCTTGTATTGATTATTCGGACAAGAGGTGTCACGGCTGCAACTGCACGTGTGGAACTTGTGCTAGCTTAGAGCATCATGGAATCTGCAATATCTACAAATGTTGCGTGGACAAGAAAAACCTTGACACTTGCGGAGACTGCGACGAATTTCCATGTTCAAAGCTGATTCAGTTCTGCTACAATCCCATTTGGTCACACCATCTGCCGGTAATAGAAAACCTGAGAAGACAAAAGACCATCGGAACCAAAAAATGGGCCAAAGAACAACGAGAAGTCTGGAGCAACGAATGGTATCTTAAGCGGTGGCTTTGGCTACAGAAAGAGTGCGAAAACAAATTGCGAAGATTTCAAAAAGAAACCTAAAGAAACCGTTTGAGTTTGGGGTTTAAAATTATATATAATGGTAATGGTTGATAATGGTCTCTTAAATGCAAAATTACCACTAATCTGGGGGACAATAGTTTGGACGAAGTATTAGACATGTTAGATAAAACTACTAAGCGAATACAAAAAACAGTTGATGAAACAAAAGAAGCAACATGGAAACAATCAGCCCTGTATGAGCAAATCTTGCAGTCACCTGAAGCTACGCAGGAGCAAAAAATCAATGCATTCATCAAGAAAACACGGTACTTGGACCAGCTTGAAGCGTTAAACAGTCAACTCAGTTTGCTCTATATGCTTCAGATATTTGCTTTTAAAGTCAAGGTGCTTGAAGTCACAGTCGACAACATCGACGACCAACTTTCAAAATCAGGAGCTCTCCTTAAAACAGCCGAATTGGAGAGCATAAAAACAAACATTGACTCCCTAAAAATCCTAATTGAAGCCCAATACGAATCGATGAAGGAAATCCATGAAAGCCAAAACAAAACATTAGACTATATTCATTAAACATTTTTTCTGGAAACTCAGCAAAACTCATATCTATTTTAGCTGGCGAAGAATAATAAATGTTGCAGAAAAAAGTAGTATCCCCATACTTACTTAGCAGGTGTAGAAGATTTCTGGCTCAAGATCCAATTCTCAATGTTCTAACTCTGGGGGATTCTTATTCACCTCTTTTTGGAATGAGCACCCTGTATGCTGCAGTCGAAGGTAGCCAACTTGTTGGAGTTTGTTCCGTTTTTCACGCGTTTTCAAGACCTAGCATAGTTTTGGCAGCTTCAACGACTGGCATCAAAAACGCTTTGCTCAAATCAGCTCTGAAGGAGGTTTCAGATGACTTCATTTCCCTGTGCCAACCAGACGAGACTGAAATCTTCGAAAACTATTCTACGATTCTGCAAGCACGTTTCGAACAGCAAATGGTGGCAAACTCGCTGAAACAAATCAAGAATAGTAATATCAAAGTCTCACAAGTCCGTAAGGTTGAGCTTGAAAATCTCGATAAGTTCTATCGTGAACAGAAATCTGAAGCTTGGACAAAAGTGCAGTTTAGGGTCGGACCCTTCTTCTGCGTGAAACAAGACGACAAAATAGTAAGCGCTGCGGGAACCCAGTTGAAAACTCCTCAAATAGCCCATATTGGCAACATCGTGACCGATGAAGCATACCGAAATCGAGGCTTCGCAACTGTTTGCACAAGCACTCTCGCTGCGGATTTGTCGTCAAAAGGACGAGTCGTCAGTTTATTCGTGAGAACCGAGAACAAACCGGCCATCAAAATTTACGAAAAAATAGGATTTAAAAGGATACGGGATGTCGTGTCCATAACTGCAAAAAAAGTTAAAAATCAGAAAGACAAACTGTAAGAAAATGTGTGAACGACAAATAGTCATTAAATTATAAATTGAAGAAAATTTCACCACTCATGCCTGCAATGTGCAATTTTTTAGCTTATTCTACGATCTTTTCCCAGCTAGTGACTAAGTCAAGAACTTCTTGACCTGCTTTGCCGCCGTAGCTCTTCAAGCGCTCACGAACATCAACCTGAGCAACTGCAGCTTTCTGGAAGTTCTCAGCCCTTTTTTGCTTCTTTTGTTTTGTCCTTGATTTTTTCCATTTAATAAAAAAGAGGGAAAAGTAGCCAGTGATTGGCCTGTTTTTTAAGGACGCTTTCTTAGCATCAGCACCACTAGAAGAGCAAGTAAGATGATTGCGACGAATATGCCAGCTATTGCAGGTATGAAGTATGTGTCAGCAACTGAGGTTGCCGCTTGAGGTGTTGGCGTAGGAGTAGCAGCCGCTTCATCCACAGCTGCAGCAGTTTCAGAGGAGGAGCCATAGTATCCATTAGAACCTTCGAACGTCGCAATGACTGTGTACTTGCCCGGAACTTCAGGAACCCACTGGTAACTGAACATTCCAGTTGAATCACTTGTGGCATTGCCTATGTGAACATAGTTGCCGTTGGGATCAAACGTGTCTAATGACACTTCAACGCCAGTAGCATTTGTAGGGATAGGGAATTGCATGTAAACGTACTTCATCCAATCGCTCATGCTAGCGTCTGATATTGCTGCAACACCATTGGGGAAACGTAATGTTATGCTGGTATCTGTTGTGCCAGGTGATACGTCCATCACTGTGCCTTCAATAAGTACGCTGCTTCCATGCACTGAAACCGACGGGGATGCCGTAACCGTGGTGTCGGTAGGTCCTTTACTTATGGCATATTCACGCTGGTCATACGTATCCATTAGCGCTATTATGCTGTCTGCAATCATTGCTTTTCCACCCCAGCAAGTTTGGCGGAAGCCACCGTCCATTTCCCATATTACTTTTCCAGTGTATATGTCAAGGCATATGAAAGGTGCACCGCGTGGGAGAGGCTGGTTTGGAGAGTGTTCGACATGTCCCAAGTAGACTTTTCCATCTGTTATGAAAAGTTGTTGTAGCCACCAATTGTTGCCAATCTGGAATTCTGTGTAGTTTTGTTTTGCTGTGTAGGTCCATAGTAAAGTGCCTGTCGTTGCATTGTAACAGTTGATTATTCCGCTACAGCCAGATGAGACTAGCCTGTCGTAATTGATAGTGCTAATGTGGTCGTAGATGTTCAAATAGTTCTCTGATGGAGTTGGTCCCCATATAAACTGTCCAGTGGTGAGGCTAAAGCCATAGTAGTTATCGAGTTCTTTTGAGTATAGTACTGCAACGTTGTCCGTTGTGCTTGCGGCTGACCAACTTATGGTTTGGTTGCCACTAACCCAAGCAGATGGCGCTGCCCAAGTCGTGTTGTATAGCAATGTTCCTTCTTGTCCAGGCTTTAAGCTTAATGCCCATATGGTTACTGATGTAGAAGTTATTGATGCACCGATCACTCTGTCCTCTGGAGTTACCGTTTCAACGCTTCCAGGTAAGCCTTTAGGTATAGTGACATTCCAATCATAACCCTTTGTCTGGGCATTGAATGATTTTCCACTAACTTGGCTACCCCAAGCTAAGCTGAAGCCTGTGTTCCCTTTTATCGCGGCTGAAGTTGTGTTCCACTGTGTCATCCATCCGTTCTTTGAATCAACTGTGTATCTTAGAATTTCACCGTTAGGACCGTAATAGTTGGTGCCTGATGGCACGTTTGTCATGTTGAACTTCCAATCGCCAGTGAGTGGTTCAAAAGCGTACCAAGTTGTTCCGCTGGTTGAAGTAACCCAGAGGTATGAGAAGTCGCCTTGGTAATCATACGACTCAAACCGTAATACTTGGCCGAAAGATATTCTGCCGCTGCCATACATTACGCCGTTATAACCGAGAGTTCTGGTCCATAGTGTTTGCCCAGTATGTAAGTCAACTGCCACAACTGCCTGTTCAGGTGAATTAGCATCATATTTATTGTAGAAGAGTACTCCGCTGATAATGCAGCCTCCCCATTTGCCTTCATATGCATCGCCAATTCCGTATCCGCTTTCATCTACACCTCCAGCGAGACCTCCCATCGTATCTCCTACTGGTTTTGTCCACAGTATGTGTGCAGTTTCTGGCCCGGCATTATAGGGAGCGTACAGATTGTCGGTTGGAAGAATTGGAGTTTGCACTAGCCAGTTTCCTGCGAGTACATACCATTCTCTAAGTTGTGCATTTATTGGTCGAGTCCAAAAGTCAGTTGGCAAAGGCGAGCTTGGGTAATAAGTTATGGGTTCTTCTTGTACGACAAGCGTAATTATAGGGCTAACGCTGGCTTCATAGTACGTGTGCGGACTAGTCGCGTTGTACCATTGTGCGGGGAAGTTCGTCTGAAAAGTATAGTTGCCGACTTCGTCAGGAGTGTATACAACGCCTGTTGAGCCAGTCGAATCAGTCTTGATAGGACCCAAAGTTTCAGTTGTATTGTTAGGTTTTGTAACGGTTACTGTCACGTTCCATCCGTCACCTGCTGACATTAAGTAATCTGGGATACCGACATCAAGTAAACATGTTTGACCGATGCCTACCGTGCTAGGCATAACATCAATAAAAGCATAGGTAGCCACAGTCGATGTTGTTATGGCTCCAGTTGGCAAAGCAAACAATGGTAAAGCCGTTGATATCATTAGAATGATGATGATTACACTTGCAATTCTATTGCATCTAAGTATTTTTTGCATTTTTATTTTTCACTTCCGTTTATGTGGACGCTCATTTGCCTAAAATGATACTTAAGATGTTCTTGCAAGTATGCCGACGACTAGTTTTTGGAAATCAGAAAATCTTAAGAACCCTAAGATACAATTTGCTAATGCATGGAATACTCAATAAGGGAAAAACTTGCTACTAAAAGATGAGACAGTTCAAGCGTTAATTGATGTAGGACTTACAGTTTTGCAAGCAAGAGCCTACATAGCCCTAGCGAGATCAGGTACCTCAACAGCAAGAGCAACGTCTAAGATTGCAAAAGTAGCTCCGCAAGACATTTACCGCGTATTAGCCGAACTCCGAGAAAAAGGACTCATAGAAAAAATAATATCTAAACCAAACAAGTACAGACCCATACCGTTGGAAGAAGGCATCTCGATGCTGCTTCAACGAAGAGACAAACAAACCGCAGAACTCAAGAAAACAATATTTGAAATATTTAAGAACTCTCAAAGCGTCGACGAACACGAGGATAATAATGAAACCGAAAAATTCGCTCTGATCAGTGGGAAAGAAACGATTACAAACAGGGTCATAAAGCTATTTGGGACCGCCCAAGAGAGTCTTAAATTAATGAATGACTTCGAAGAAGGGATGATGATGCATGAAAACCTTTTTGAGTTAGAGGTTAAGGCCCTTGATAAAGGCGTAAAAATCAAGGATATGCTAGGCAAAACCCGAAAAAGAGATCAGACACCAAAATTATTTTCGCGTTTGCTAAAAAGACAACCTGAATTCCAAGTAAGATATCTAAACGCCTCTGCAGTAGCAAAGATAGCCATAAAAGATAACAAAGAAGTGATTATTTCAACAAAGACTAACGGAACCCCGTTAGAGCAGCCTGCCCTGTGGTCAAGCAATCCAGTTATAGTAAAAATAATTCAACAGTGGTATGATACTTTATGGGAAAAGAATAGCCGAAAGTTCAAGGATACAATTGAAACACGAAAGTCTATAAAGAAATCGAATTAAAAAACTTTAGCGAATACATCCATCAAAAATAACTAGTTAAATAAAAAGGGCAGCCTGGTGGTTTTCACCACTCATGCCTGCAATGTGCAATTTTTTAGCTTATTCTACGATCTTTTCCCAGCTAGTGACTAAGTCAAGAACTTCTTGACCTGCTTTGCCGCCGTAGCTCTTCA
>JBEKGO010000061.1:0-5233 GCA_050012755.1 Bathyarchaeia archaeon | reverse complement strand
AAGTTCCAGTTGGACGTGGGAAATTCCGAAAAGCATCATTTGGAAATCAGCGCTGGACCGTTCTCGCCTATCAAACTATTCGTGGACGGAAAAGAAGCTCAAAAAACCTGAAAGTGCATCGCCACCGCAAAAGGTTGAAATTTAGCCAACTAACCAGTAATCTTTTCCGCTGTATACTATTAGGAAAAGGCAGCGCGCATGCTGGTTTGCTTGGGCAAACAGAACGGCTATGCGCAAAAAGCACAAATAAAGTCAAAATGACCCATCGGAAAGTTGGCAGGGTTCGTTGACAGATAGTTTTAAGAAAGATGCTATATCTCCTGCGCTGAATTTGGCAGGGGAGCTCTAGCTCCAGGCTATTCTGAGTTCGCCCCCTTCAGCCAAAAGTTGGGAGTGTGGTTTTCTAAGTTGATACATAAACATTTTAGAAGAAACTCTAAATCAGATTTAATATTAGTAACTGGTGTGCGTCTCTACGGGCTCAGCACCAAAATTTGGATCAGCTTTGCGTTGGCGTGGCTTCAAACCCTAGACCGAATAGGGTAACACATTTATTAGGAGAATAATTTAGGCTCAGTTGCTAAAATTAACCGTAATAATAGGCTGAATTTGGAAATGGCGCGGGATGTGGGATTTGAACCCACGCGGCCTTTCGACCACAGACTTAGCAGGCCTGCCCCCTACCAGGCTAGGGCAATCCCGCAATTGTACCCTAACTCATTTTTTTCGCCTTATCTGCCTTAAGCCTTGATCTCAATAACCAAGGCTGGTCATTACACTTATTGAATTGGGTTATTTTTGTCTTTTGAGTCTACAAATCTTATACTGGGTTTGCAGTCCAGGTTAATTCGTCAAACACCTTTCTCCTGAGAGCAGGATGTTAATTAGCATATGGAAAATCGGTGTTCTTTTTCTAGACATATTGCGTTTTTAGAAATATCCCTTATATGGTTTTTTTGTTGTTTTGTTGCTGAGAAAAGCGAGAGGAAAGTGAAGGCTTCAATGTTGAATTCAGGGAGAAGAGGAAGGCTTTTTCAGTCTTAAAATTTGAGGGTGTTTTTGTTGGGCAAGAATCGTGATCGCGTAAGTATTGTCGCAGCTATATTGCAAGCCTCGCGTAGAGGGTCAACCAAAACAGGCATTATGTTTGGAGCGAATTTGAGTTTTAGTCTCTTAGAGAAATATTTGGATATTGTTATGGATGCTGATTTTGTTCAGTTTGAGGGTTCCAAGTATCGGTTGACCAAGCGTGGTTGCGAGTTTCTTAGGCAGTACGAGAATTTTGAAGAGCGCTATCTTAGGGCCGAGAAGTTGTTTGAAGCTCTGGTCTGTGAACGGGAGCAGTTAACTCGGTTCTGTGAAGAGCCCAAACTCCTTCAAAGCGTTAGGTAGTTGCGGTTTTCATAGTTAAGCTAATGCGAAAGTGTAGTTTGGCTTTAAGTATTTTTCTAATTTTTTCTTTTGTGTCGTTTGTCAGAAGCTGTCTTCACTTTTGGCATTTTAACTTTCTTGCTTGCTAAGATCTAAAGTGTATTTGTTTCATTTTTCAGACTTGCGCAAGTTTTCTAGAAATAAAAACTGTTTTTCTAGAAAAAGTTGTTAAATATACGAAAACTATTCGAATTATTTAGAAAATGCAACATAAAAATGTCAATTCATCAACACTATTTATATTAAATGCTTGGAATTAATGTATACAAATCATGTTGTGAAATGAGTTACTAGATTTTGCGTCAGAAAGCTAGCCCTTTAGCCTAAGAAACCACAACTCACAGCATCTTCTTCTCAAACGCTGTCTTTCAAAGTCAAAGTGCAATACTTGCGTTATATAACCTTCATCATTCGACAGGTTAGAACAACAATAGACAGGAATACCTTGAATACCGCTTGCGCGAGCTAACACTGTTGGATAGTTGAGATTCGGATTGCAAATTGATTCAAACCTTCTAGAAAGTTTTTGTTATTTTCCATATTGCTTTAAATAATTTCGTGTATGTAACAAGTCCTCGCTAAGAAAGAATCTTGTACTAAGGAGAAGGCAACTCTGCGCATAAATAAAATAGCGTTAGCGAACGCGCTATACATTTCAGCAGCGGATGAGGTATTCCAGATTCCGACATATTTCGCTATTTGAAACTTTCTTTAAATGCCGTTGTTTGGCTCTCCTAAAGTCAACTAGAATTCGAATTAGCGTTACGAAAGAGAATGGAGAAAGGAGAAAACCTCCGTACACCCAGGGATTAGGAAACTTCATCCTCAATCCCTGGCAAACCTTCCACATCAACTCTGAACTTGGCTACAAATCAAAGAACGCCTCAACCAAATCTTGTTTTGTTCAAAGCTCAAAGCTTTCTAGCAAAAGCCAGGAGTGTTTGCTGTACATATCTACGCATCGTCCTGTGAAAGTTTTGGTGACTCCAAAATCGACGGAGACCTTATGGAACTATATTGTGAAATAGATCTGAGTTGAGTCTTAAGACATTTGTTTGCTGTATTTGTCTTTCTTGCGTTTCTATACTGTTCCGTGTTTGGACTATTCTACTAAGGTGAACTAAAACGGTTTGGATTGAAATGGAAAAAAATAGGTTCCCCCTTTAATTATTTTCACTTTTTCTCACTTTATTTCACTTTTTGTCACTCAACCCACCAAGAAATCAGACTCCAAACTGAAAAAGCAACCTGAAACACAAAGAAAAAAATGCGCCGCGACATTGTAGTCTATAAGATGGATGAGGTTACTTTACTAAATTTCAAGAAATAGCAAAATACTAATTAGTTAATTCATCAAAATAGTGTCAGAACGTTTTTAGGATTTCATATTCAACCTCATCACTAAACGACTTAAGTGTCTTCAGTAACCCTTTATCTAACGTCGCAACAAAGACCCTTTCCTTAGCTTCATCATGGAGTTGGATAACGAGCGCGATAAGTTCTGGATCACCCTTTTTCACAGCGTATTCTTGCGCCGCGTCTAGCTTACTTAAGTGCTTTCTAACGTTATCCATCACTTTCGAGTATTTTCTGTAATTCACTGTTTCAACTTGAATAAGTCCTTGCTCAATAGCAGCATTAATCCTTTCGACTGAGTCTAATATTTTGCTTGCCGACTCTGGAGCTGTTTCCCGGATTTCTTCTGCAAATCCTTTCGGTTCATCCACGACTTCCTGCGCTATCGCTTTTGGAATTACGACTTTGTAGTTTTCTTTCTTTTTCTTAGGCATCGAGGGCGCCGGCTTCATCTAGAAGTGAGACAAACTCATAGTAGGTTATTCCCAGTGTGGCGGCTGCTTGTCTAAAAGTCATCTTTCCATCCTTCGCTTTGGCTGCAACTTTGTTAAACTTTTCTATTCCCTCAGCCCCAAAGCGACCTTTGTAAAGGTCCATGATCGATTGTTCCTCGAACGCCTCAATCAGCTTCTGAGGTGAAACCTCAAGCTTAAAATCGCCAGCAAAATATACTCTCGTGTTGCCTTTGGCTTCGCTTTCTATGGCGTTTGCAGCTTCAAGCTCTCGCAGGTACTTGTAGACTGTTGGTAGTGGATAGCCTAAATGTTTTCCAATGCTTTCTGCAGTCTCGCCTCTATGCTTTGCCAGGTGCGCGATTATTTTTGCCTTGTTGGGATTCCCTATTGCTCTAAGGATTGAGACTGTTTTTTCAGCCATAAAGGTCAGTTAATAAAATATATAATGGCAACTATATACTTTTCCAAACAAACATCTCAGAAAAAACAAAAAATGGAACCGCCTAAACTTCAATCTATTTCACTTTTCTGCCGTGAACTTTTTTAGACTTATTTAGACGAATTTCGACTTTTTCCGACTTTTTTAGACTTTTTCCAACTCAACCTGCAAACGATTTGAGGTCTATTTCAAAAAATCAACCCAAAACGCAAAGAACAAAACCCACACAGAAACCATCAATACCTTGTTTTCATATGCGAAAATGGAGTTTTTGGGACGCAGGGAGACGCAGCGAGACGGCGGGAGATGCATAGAGCCGCAACATCCAAACAAATCAAGCTTTCAAGCAGAAAAGCAACTTGAAACATAAAGAACAAAGATGGGGAAATCTGTTTTCTGTTTGCGCAGGTTTGCTTGCATTTGCTTGCATGTGCTTTCTTTTGCATGCTTTTGCTTAGGTTTGCTTCTGTTTACGCAGCCTGCAGACAAAACAAAGCCTAAACCAAAAAAGCAACCAAAAACAACAAGAACAAAAAACAGGAAAAACAACCGTTCTTCGAGCTCAGATGGGGCAAAAACAATATTGTGGGGTAAACTTTAAAGTTTGGGGATTTATTATACTCTTAAAGGAATTCTTATGTCTATGGTGGAAATCGACGAAAGAGGAAGAATGACTGTCCCCAAAAAGTTAGGTTTAAGGAAATCCCGAGCAATAATTATACCAGCCGGATCCTTTTTCGTAACCATACCTTTGCCGCAAGCCCCCCAAAAAGAAGCAGAAAAATGGCTTCCCACCCCCAAAGAACACAAAGAACTTAAGATCCTAGCTGAAAAAGCAGCTAGAGAAGACGCTGTGAACCGAGCGAAAAGGCGACATCAACTTTGATGATCGAAACTGACATGCTTTACGCCTATATCAAAAAAGAAGACTGGCTAAAACCCGCTGCAAATAAGCTCCTATCAAGAATTATAAGCGGGGAATTCGGCCGCGTATATGCCTCAAGAGAGACTCTTCACGAAATATACTACGTTTCAAAAGAAGAAGGCGTCTCCACAGATGAACTCATCGCCCGAGTGGCTGCCCTAACAGCAATAGACAACTTGACCTTTCTTGACACAGCCTTCGAAATCGATCTCCTCGCGTTGACATTGATAAGACAATACGGATTTACATCCATCTTCGATGCTTACTACGCTGCAACCGCACTTAATCAAATTGAAGATCACACAATAATCTCAACTGACAACATTTTCGACTGTGTTCCCGGCATAAAAAGAATAGACCCACGTGAAATCTAGGTTTGACTCCAAATCGATGTGCTTCTCAGAATCGGCGCTTAGAATTGTCTAATTCTTCCTTTTTCTTGCATTTTTTTGCAGATTCTTGCGTTTTCTTGCATTTAAAGACGCAACCTACAAACAAAACAAACCCTGAACCAAAAAAGCAACCCAATGTACAGAGGACAAAGTCTTGTGCAGAAACCTTATAATAATCGCCCCGTTTTCGCGCATTTCCACACAGAATTACACATATAAACACATTTTAACACAA
>JBEKGO010000060.1:0-10455 GCA_050012755.1 Bathyarchaeia archaeon | reverse complement strand
TGAACCAAAAAAGCAACCCAATGTACAGAGGACAAAGTCTTGTGCAGAAACCTTATAATAATCGCCCCGTTTTCGCGCATTTCCACACAGAATTACACATATAAACACATTTTAACACAATTGGACACATTTCAGCTCAAATTCACACAAATAAACACGCAACCTGCAAACATTGCAAACCCTAAACCAAAAAAGCAACCCAAAACACAAAGAACAAAACCTGCACAAAAACCCGTCAATAACTTATTCTATAGGGACGTTTCGGGACGCAGGGAGACGCAGCGAGACGGGTAGAGACGGGAGGAGACGCACAGAGACGCGTGGAGCCGCAGCCTGCAAGGAAATCAAGCTTTTAAGCAGAAAAGCAACTTGAACTCTAAAGAACAAAAAGTGTAGTTGGTTTTGCTTAGGTTTGCGTAGGTTTGCTTGCTTTTGCTTCTGTTTGCGTGCTTTTGCTTTTATTTGCTTTTTTGTACGCAGCCTGCAACCAATTCAAATCTTAAATCAAAAAAGCAATCTAAAACAACCTGAACAAAATCAACGTGAGTCCAGACTGATAGGAATTCCAGTTGTGAAGAGCTTTGGAGAACCCTCTTTAGCGGTGGTTTCCAAGGCAGACAAAAGTATTTACCGTGAAATTGAAGAAACCAACAAAAAAGAGTCAGATAGCAAAAGAGACGAATGGTAAAACCTTTTGTTTTTAGCTCCTTATTTTTCCATTTTTTGCTTGAAGAAGAGTTGTTGATTTTATTTTAGAAGAGAGAAGTGTTTTAAGTAAGAATGTTCTTACTTCTTGTTGATGATGATAATGGTGGAGGCGTCTACAACCAAAGTTTCGTCTAAAGGGCAAGTGGTTATCCCCGCGAATGTGCGAAAGGCCGCCAACCTTAGGAAGGGCGAGAAGATTTTGGCCATAGCTATTGACGACATGATTGTTCTTAAAAAAATAATTGATAAATCCTTTGAAGAAACTATGAAGCCGGTGTGGGCAAAAGTTAGACAGATGGGTCTGTCGGAGGAAGACATAAGTGCCCTCGTTGACGAAGCAAGAGCCGAAAGTAGTTCTTGACACAAACGTTTGGATTTCAGCTTTTCTTTGGGGCGGCAAACCTGCAGAAATCATAAAAGCAGCTGAACAAAACCGAGTAGTTATTTTTGTCTCCGAAGAAATTGTTGCCGAGATTAGCCGAGTTTTGGCTTATCCTAAAATTAGAAGCATTTACCAAGCTGTTGAATTAAGCAGGGAAACTTTGATTCAAACAGTATTGAGAATTGCAAAATTCGTTAAAGTTACAAAAAAACTTGATGTTGTGCGGGAACATTCGGCAGATAATAAATTTGTGGAATGCGCCTTGGCGGCTGGAGCAGACTACATTGTTAGTGGCGACAAGCATCTTCTCAAAGTAGGCTGCTACAAAAAAACGCAGATTGTATCAGTGAAAGAATTTCTCAAAAAAATCGAAACCAATTAAACCTGTCTCAAAAACAGTAAACAATAAAGCAATTTTCGCCCGAACGGATCCCAGCATAATCGCTGTTTGCGCGCGATTGCATTTCAAATTCTTATTAGACACAGCATTAGCTTGATTCGTTCAACAGTTATCTATAAAACTGTTTTATCTCAAACTATTTAATTACCTTTATAATTATTGAAAAATAGGTGTTTGAGTGTGCGAGCGTATATGTTGATTAATGTTGAGCCGGGCTCTGAAGATAATGTTTTAAAAGAGCTTAGGAAAATGAATAACGTCGAAGAAGCTTACGTTTCCTACGGTGTATACGATTTGGTTGTACGTGTCAAGGCAGACACTCTGGAAGAGCTGAAAACTTCAGTTTCACATCAAGTTCGCACAATTGACCAAGTTCGGTCAACTTTGACTTTGATTCAGATGGAAGGGAAAGTCCTAGAACATTTTTAAATAGATTCTTCCGCGGCGCGCTCAAATCCCCCAGGTCCACTTCAACATTGTTTGCCGTGATTCCCGGTAAGCTATATGTGGCGCGTTCGCCTAAGGATTTACGTTGCCAAGAGATTTAGAATGGCGAGGTGCGGGACGCTTTGGAAAATACACCTGTCATTGTTGTCGTTGGGGCAGGCGCAATAGGTTTGAGCTTAACAGGCTGGATTTCCCCTCAAAATAGAGATTTGTTCTTGCTCGCTAGAGGCAACAGTGTTCCAGAAATTAGAAGCCACGGCATACAGCTTCACCAAACAGACAAAGAGACTGTCCCTTCAATACGAGTGAACCTAATTGAATCCTTGGAGGAAATACCGTCTCCTGACATTATAATAATCACCGTTAAAAACTATGACTTGGACCAAACAGCACAGGCACTCAGGCGACAGCTTGGGAATCGACAGCCAATTATTGCGGGTCTCCAAAATGGAGTCGAAAACCAGCGGATACTGCCAAAATATTTTTCTAAACCCACATTTGGGGTGATATGCTATAATGCATGGCGCGAGGGCGCGTCAAAAGTCTCTTACGTAAAACGTGGGCACGTAATTATTGGGGCTCTGAAGAGGGAGCTACAACTTGAACTTCAAAGTGTTGCAAACGTCCTAAATCCAGGATTAACCTGCGTCGTGACGGACCGTCTGCAAGATGCAGTTCACTGCAAACTGGCAATCAACCTCATAAACGCGGAAATGGCGTTAGTTGGATTTCGAAAACGCTCCATTGAATCTGAAAAGATTCTCGTGCACATCACAACTAGGTTACTGGAGGAGGGGGTTAACGTCCTCCAAGCAGCAGGCTTTAAGGAGCATCGTCTTGGTGTCATGCCTTCGTGGACCGAAATACGAACTGCTGTTAACAATCCAGAATCACCGACAAATCCACTTCATGACTTTATTGTTAACAGAGTAGGACCGACTAGCATGACACAGGACGTTTTTTGTGGGAAGACAAATACGGAACTAGAGTCGTTGAACGGCTATATGCTAGGCTTGGCCCATAGATCAGGAGTCCCGATGCCCATTAATCAGGCTATTTATGAGATTGCCAAGGAACGCTTCTGTTCTGGATTTAGGCCAATAGAGGAAATTGAACTTTGGGAAATGATAAACGACAGAATTCTCAACCACTCCCTTGAGCTTCACCGTAAGTGACGAGAAATCCCAAGATTTCTCGCCTCCCCCGAGTTATTTGGTGTTGCATGAAAAGAGAAACCACAACGGATTATCCCAGAAAGGATAATAGCGAAGGTACTGCTGACGCAGCTACGAAAATCCACCACTAGGCATGGAAGCCCAAAATGATGGAAAGTCTGGGGTGAAGAAAATAAAAAAAGGGTAAGCGGGTGATATCTCCATTTGGCATGGGTTCAAATCCTGCAGTGGTCCAAATTGGACCATGAGTTGAACTGAAAAATTTAACCTCAAGGGTTTCCTGAGGCTCTGGAATTAGTAGAAAGAGAAAATGCGCTTGAATAAACATAAAAAAACTTTTATCCTAAGTATTCCAGACAAAGATTTGGGAGGAAAAAAACGGAGGTGATTTTTTGGGCAGTTTGTGGCTTGGAGCTTTCGTTGGTTTCTTAATAACATTGGTTCTTGGTTTTCTCTTTCCAGGCATTGGACACCTAATAGGGGGACTTATAGGTGGTTTTGTGGCAGGCATCATAGCTCGCGGGGGGATGTTGAGAGGAGCATTGGCAGGTTTTCTTGCAGGCATATTTGGCGGCATAATCATTGCGATCCTCGCAATTCTCGGTCTTGCAGTTGTCGGAGGAGTCGCTGGTGGAATCCTGGGTGGTCTTTTCGGTGGCTTGGCTGGTTTGGCAATTGGAGTAATAGCGATTATTCTTGCGATCTTTGGAGCGATTGCCTCAACGATTGGCGGATTCATTGGTGGATTGCTCGCAAGGTAGAAACGCAGCTATGAGCTCCGTTTTTCTTTTTTAAGAAGTTTTAGATTTTAAGTCCTTCATGCTACAGATTTGCCTAGTTCAGGGAGGACATTTTGGGACGCAGGGAGACGCAACGAGACGGGCAGAGACGCATAGAGCCGCAGGGAGACGTATAAAACCGCGTGGAGCCGCAGCCTGCAGAGAAATCAAGCCCTGAGCTAACCATAGTGAACAAAAAATGAAAGTGTTTGCTTTGGGTTGCGCAGGTTTACATTCTTGTGCTTGTGTTTGCTTCCTTTTACTTCAGTGTGCTTCTGTTTACTCAACCTGCAAAGAAATCAAGCTTTTGAGCAGAAAAGCAACCTGAACTACAAAGAACAAAAATCTGGAAAAACGAAAATGCTTAATCCCTGTTAGCCTTCACTTTTCTGCCCTGAACATTTTTTGCCTTTTTTTAGAATTTTTAAACCTAATATTAAACCATTCAACCTTTTTCAAAAAAGGTCTAACTTTTTCTAATTTTTATGTTGGTTGGACTAAATTTTAATCTTGTGTGTGTGTTCAACGACGTGAACCTGCCTGAAAAAGAGGCTGCTTGAGCAAGGCAGGGAGCTAAGAACTGTTGGGAATGTTTGTTATCGCATGTGCTGCTCTGTTGTTTAATCGCTTTATAGGTAAGTTTGCGTAGTATAGGGCGTTAACGTTATGATTAAATGGTGATGGAAAATGTCGGAAAAATCAAAAATTGTTTTCGTTGGAAAGAAAATGCCAATGGACTATGTTCTAGCGATTATTACAGAGCTGTCGGCGAGCGATGCTAAAGAAATAACCTTGAAGGCGAGAGGACAAGCAATAGCCACAGCTGTTGACGCAGCTGAAATAACGAGAAATCGCTTCATAAAAGACCTGAAAGTAAACAAGATCGTGATAGGAACAGAGGAGATGCCGCCAAGAGAAGGCGAAACCAGAGCACGTATGGTTTCAACAATTGAAATAATGCTTACAAAAGCGTAGGAATACTTTGCGAAACACGCGCTAAGCAAACATAAAGCGCGGCACATGTTTTGGCTATTCTTGTTTTCTCTTGAAGCTTCTTTTGCTTTAGTTTCCTTCTCCAAAAACGTATAAGAGGCAGGAGCTATATTGACTTAAAAAGACACAATTTTGATGCAAAATTCTTACATCATCTTGCAAGAACTCTCTTTACAACTGGCGGTTTCGTCTTCTTTAAAACTCTGTATCCGCATACGATACATTTGATTAGGCCGTTTCTCTCCTCTATGTTTTCGTCCATTGTGGTTTCTCCGCATCGAAGGCACTCGTAAGGTAGATTGCTTCCCCAATTGCTACGTGGGCTTCCATTAGATTCGAACATGACCAAATTATCCAATGTTTTTCCATATCATTACTCAAGTAATTATTTACAATACTTCACTGCTTATGCTTACCTTTCTTATACTTCCCCATGCCACAATCAAGACACTTAACGGTATCTTCATCTTCTTGAAGGCGAGTGCTACCACAATAAGGACACCTTGGACATAAAACGTTATTCAATTTTTTCTCCGTTGTTATTTGGCTTCACTCTTTGTAGTTGTTATTTATTTTCGCCCCTCTTTTGGGTGTCGCTGTAGGTTTTCTTTTTCACTTTCTTTCTAATCGGGCAATTAAGTCGAATACTCGATTTGCACCTGCGACAGTTCTTAACCAAACCTGCTCTATATTGACACATTTTCATCTAACTCTTTTCTCATTTTTACACTCATTGCTCTTATGCTTATACTCACTGCTTTTTTTAGCTATGAAGCATTCGTATTCTGGATAGTGACCATTTGGCATCTTCGGGTTAACTGAACAAGTTTTAAAAGTGTAGCAGTTAGGTATTTAATTTTAATCTTGTGTGTTCTTATGGGTATTCAGCAAGTTTATAACTCTTCTTGTCAAGATTGAACTGGTGCTTGGTTAGATGAAAATTGTTCATTACCAAGACGTAGAAGCAAAGGAAGTTGAAGAAGGCTTCAAACTTAAGATGAAATGGCTTAATACCAGTGGTTCAGAGAATTTTGCAGTTAAACACTGTGAATTTGAGCTAGGTGGTTACAGTCCGTTGCATAGTCATCCTTGGGAGCATGAGATGTTTGTGCTTGAAGGTCAGGGTTCTGTAGTTGGAGAAAAAGAAACAAAAGTGGTTGTTGCTGGAAATGCCATTTCTATTCCAGCTGGAGAAACTCATCAGGTAAGAAACACAAGCGAAAAAACATTGAGGCTACTGTGTATGATTCCGAAATGAAGTCTCTTCTTTTGTTGCTACTGTGTTTTGACACTGAGTATGGGACACACAAGTTATAGTCAAGTCTGAATGCTTGAATAAGGTGTTTAGGCAATTCTTAAAAGCATAACAATAGAATAATAAAAAACCAAACCTGCTCTGAAGAGGAAAAAAGAGAAAAAAGAGGACTTAGAAAGCTGTAAGAGTAGCTTTTGGGTTATAGTAGCTAAAGTTCAAGAACGCAAGCAGGAAGCTTAGTACATGAGTTTTAAATGTGAATTATGTGGTGGAAAAACCAAGAAAGTTTACGAAGATGACAGAAAAGAGTTCTGGAAATGTGAGAAACACCATTTAATTAAAGAAAGAAAATATGGAAAAGAAAAGGTAAGACATGTTGATGCCCCTGTTTTTATGGTTGCGAAACCGCTAAAGAAGCCTTAATTTCTTTTCTTTTTAAGTATAACGCTGTAATGTAGTTGATTGAAAGCAAAGAAAACTGGGACTTAAGTAAGTTTCTTAAGCAAACTTGGTTGACTAACAAACGGTTAAGGGTTGTGAGATGTCTTATCACCATTCTTTCGCCATTTGAAAAACACTCGCTGCTCTTGGCCTTTAACATGTTACTGTTGAACCCTATCTAATCCAAAAAAGGCTAATTCTAAAAGAAATTGGAGAGCTTTTATGCGGTCACGTTACCATTATCAACAATTAACGAGCGTAGAATGCTAAGTGAACCGAATTTTCCCAAACTCAGTAGTCTTTTTCCATTGAAAGTTCCTACTGATGCATGCTTAATTTGTACTATGTCACCTGCGACGGGGAAGTTTGCTTGTTCACCCCAGAGGCAAACCTTGACTTTTCCAGTTTCATCACCTATCCAGACCCCAGTTAGCATGACATTGTTTCCATACCGTGTGTGTATTAGGCAGGGTTTTTCGGTCTCCAAAACTTCTGCCGTTAGATTAACCTTCTTCATTCCGTATCGCAAATTTTGAATTAACATTGAATCAAATTTGAGGTTTTGTTTAGTTATTTGTCTGCGTATTTTGTCAGTATCCAACCAGCTCTCAAAACTTATGTTCTTTCTAAACAGAAATTCTTCCTCAACTTGGAACTGCGCTACGACGATACTGCCTTTTGTGATTAGAAAGATAGCTTGACCATTTATGATGCCGCGGTACTCGATTGTTAAAGTCCCACAGGTAGATTCTCCAATTCCTCTTGCCGAAACTAAAGCACGGTAGAGCTCTGAAACGTAAACGTAGTACTTCACCGAAAGATAGGCGAGATGCTCGATTATGATTGGTTTTTTATGTCTCAAAGTTTTTTTCTTCCATATTTTTTGCCAGAACTGTCTTGGGAAAGCAAAGTAGCGTGGAATAGATTTGCATTCTTCTTCTTAAGAAATCTCGACAAATCTCTATTATAGCCTTGTGGAGTATATAGGGACAGCAGTATAGAAAAAGGTTTTTTCCATGCGGACGTTTGCTATAAAGTCTGATGTTACCAAAGTTGCGGATGTGTTGAGCTGTTGGTGAGAACATCATTGACAATACCCTCGGTTAATTTACCGCTCTGCTGGTCTTGCTTCAAGATTTTTACGTGGATGCCTGGCTTGATTTGGCTCCTCTGCTGGTTGGGTTGGACTAAAATTTAATCTGTGTGTGGGGATTAAATTTTGATCCCAAACCCAAGAAACTAACGAAGCTTTTTGATTGCTATCAATGTTCCAACCAAAAAAGCTATGAAATTCTCAGATTGTTTGCGCCCTAACTTTTCTGAGTAGTTTCTCTTGATAGTCTCTACATTGAGTCTTAACATTAGTTGACATTGTAGAATAACTTAAAAGATGCGGGCAGATACTAACAATTGAGTTGTGGATTATGGTTCGGTGCTCATGCGGAACAGATAGCATGGAGAAGAAATACTGCACGAATTGTGGCACGCAATTACTGTACGATTGCGAAAAATGCAAGAAATCTATAGACCTAACGGAGAAATTCTGCGGAACCTGCGGGACTAAGAACCCCCATTATAATGCTGAGGCATATAACTCGCACCCACGCTAACCTTCACCTTAGAGGTAAACATGTAACCAGTCAAGATAACTTGCTGATTAGGGGAAGAAGTGAACGCAGAAAAGGGCTAAGCGAAAGTGCAAAAGTTGTGGAAAACTATTCATGCCAGACAATGATTTTCAAGGCTTCTGCTCAGACAGGTGGTACCAAGTCTTCAGAGGAGAAATAGTACCAAGTGCTTAGTGCGGTGCACTTCAAAGTCCCCTTTGGCTGCTGTCACTCTTCCTGCGCAAAAACGAAATCTGTTTTGTGACCTATTCTTATCCATTCATCTGATAAATACGCGTGTACGCTGTAGTGCCCTGTTTCATGGGGTGTGAACTCAGCGGTGTAGCGGGCTTCCTCTCCTGCGGAGAGTTCCTTTATATTTATTTTGGCTTGCTCTTCAAACTTTCCTGAGGGGGTTTCCACCCAGAATTCCAGTTTCAGTCCCGTACCTTTTCTCAAGCCCTTAATGGTTGCCTCGACCGAGAGGGTCTTTCCAATTGTCGTATACGGGTGTGAAAGCACTACTAGACGTTCAAGTTCTGCTTTCTCCTCGCTTACAGAGATATGCGTAAAACCGGATTCCCACCAGAAGTTTTCGCCACCCTTACGTGCGATAATAGTGACGTATACATCAGCTACTCCGGTTGCGTTGACTCGGAAAACCTCTTCTATCTCTTCATTTGGCTTAAGCTCTCCGACGTAGTGTCCTGTTCCATAGGGAAGAAATAGAGGGGTAAGAGGAAAGGTGTCTAGAGAGTGCAATTCCACGTCAAGCCTCTTAAGAGTTGCACTTCCCACGTTTTTCAGCCTCAATGTTAGCCATTGCACTCCTTTGTCTATCTCCGTAGGGTTCAATTCATACTCGATAGGATACTTAGATCTCAACACTTTTTTTCACCTCCTTTAATCGTGTATTTTTCATACTTCTTCTAAAAGCAGAATCTAGCAGTTTTTTCTCATATTGCGGTAAATTCATGGATAAAGAGGATTTGATGCCACGAAACCGCTAAACGCTGCCGTATTGTAAGTAGTCTCGAATTCTTATAAGACTTGTCAACTTAAAATTCTGCTGCCATAATTTAGTTTACAAGCATCTAAAGCTTGGCGAAAATCAGGGTTGCAAATAGAACGAACCAATATTCAAGTGAGAAAAGAGTCATTGATAGGACTTGTGCTTGTCTGTTGTTTCTTTGCTCACTCTGGTCTTTCCTAAACCACCGTTGTGTGCGCTCAACACAAATTTCAAAGTGTTTTCTTTGGGGTATTCTCTAAATTGATTTCCACATTTAGTACACCTATACATCTTGACTCGGAATCGTCCAAAGTCCCATTCCTTATCGGGTCCTTGCGTGTGCGCCGTGCAATTTGGGTATTTCGGCATGATTAATCACTTCTTTGAGTTATGGTAGGATTGCTATATATCGTTTTCATGATGCTTTGCCAGTTACTTTTAAGCTTTTTTGTAAGCGTGCGCACTATTTTCACACCATTAGCGATGACAAGTTTTAAGAAAAGAGATTAACAATATTGATTATCGGAGGTGCAAACGTGCCTACTTTCGCAGTTAATATGAAGCACACTGCTGAGTCTTGTCCATTGTTTAATGCTGAGGTTAAGAAAAAGTTAAATGAAATGCTAGGTAAAAGAGAGGAAGTTTGGGATCGAGCAAAGAAGCATGGTGTACATGTGTTGAGTGCTTGGACTTCAGTTATGGATCATCTTGTTTTCTACGTTGTTGAAGCTTCTTCCCAAGAGGCAGTTGAGGACTACTTTAAGGACATAGGCTTTGCTTTCTGGAACAGCATTGAAATTCGACAAGTGAAACCTGCAGAGGACATAATAAAAGCTATTGTTGAAAAATCTTGAACAAAGTTATTCTAAAGATTGGACTTATAGAAAAAGCTTGGCTAAATTAAAAACTATTAGCACTTTAGATGCATCAAACAGGTACTGTTACCTCTGTATCGGTTTGATTAAGGTGTTACCGTTCATCGGATAGGGTCTATTTACGATTCTAAATGATAGTTGTATCTTTTGTTACCAACAAATCTTAATTACAGCTTTTCATATGAGAAAGTTCTCTGTTAACTGTCGTAGGATGATTATAAATCTTAAATAAAACAAACACTCAATAATTTAGAGAGGTTGTTTCTATGGCAAAAGAGTTTAAAGGAATTATAAAAGATGAAGATATGACAATTTTCAAACATGCATTAACCCATCTCAAAGAAAGACTTCTTTTCTTTAAAGGAAATGAGTTTGTTAAAA
>JBEKGO010000059.1:0-7890 GCA_050012755.1 Bathyarchaeia archaeon | reverse complement strand
CTCCGTCTTCGCTCTTGAACGGATTAGTCCTCGACGTACCTAGTATGGATCCTCCCTTTGGAAGCAAACCCACAAGAGACTTCAAGTCTAACGGGATAAATTCACCTTCAATTAATCCTTTCCAACCGTCCTTAATGCCTACGGTTTCATATCCGTAATCTTGAATCGCTTTCCTAACAATGGCTCTTAAGACGGTGTTAATTCCAGGCGCGTCTCCCCCTCCGCTCAATATACCGACTTTTATCTTAACATTTCCCCCTTCCTACTATCATTTAACCTCTTTAGCAAATGTACAATGCTGCTATTATAGATGAGACTCGCAGCATGTTTGAGTGTACCTTGAATTTGAGGTTCTAATATGAAACTACCAGTAACCAAATATTTTACTTGCTAACTACATACTCTATAGTAAGAAATTATTTGTTTATTGTATAATAAACTTGTAAATTCAAAAATGCCTGATAAAGAAGAATACCACAAATGAACTTGAATAATTTTACCATTAAATCGCAAGAAGCCATTCAGAAAGCCACAGAAATTGCTACATCGAAACAGAATCAATCAATTGAACCCTCACATTTATTGAAGGGAATATTGATGGTTGATGAAAATGTGGTTCCCTATTTATTGAGGAAATTAAATGTAAACTTTGATGTTTTTTCAAAGGAACTTGATACGATAATTGATTCCTTACCACAAGTTAGTGGAGGAGGACAACAATACTTTTCATCTAATTCTAATCGAGCCCTTCAGAAGGCGGAGGAAATAGCTTCAGAACTCAAGGATGAGTTCATTTCTATAGAGCATCTATTGCTGGGGATCTTGACGTTAAATGATGCTGCTTCAAGATTGCTCCAGAGTAACGGAGTCAACGACAAGGATTTGAGGGCAGCAATCAAGCAATTGCGGAAAGGATCGACGGTTAATTCTCAAACTGCAGAAGAGACCTATAATGCATTGAATAAATATGCATTGAACCTAAATGACATGGCTAGAAAGGGAAAACTTGATCCTGTCATCGGTCGCGACGAGGAAATCCGAAGAGTCCTTCAGATACTATCACGAAGAACAAAAAACAATCCAATTCTAATCGGAGAGCCAGGTGTTGGCAAAACCGCAATCGCAGAGGGCCTTGCTCACCGTATAATCGATGGAGATGTTCCAGAGAATCTGAAATCGAAGCAAATCTATTCACTAGATATGAGTGCACTTATCGCCGGTGCAAAATTCAAGGGCGAATTTGAAGAGCGATTGAAAAGTGTTGTCAAGGAAGTTGTTTCAGCTGAAGGCGAAATAGTGCTATTTATAGACGAGATTCACACACTCGTCGGAGCTGGTGGAGGTGAAGGAGCAATGGACGCAGCCAACATTCTAAAACCCGCACTAGCTAAAGGTGAATTACGTGCAATCGGCGCCACTACACTAAATGAATACCAAAAGTATTTTGAAAAAGACAAAGCCCTTGAAAGACGGTTCCAAAAAGTTATGGTCAATGAACCAGACACATTGGATGCTATTTCCATTCTTCGAGGTCTGAAAGAGCGTTATGAAACATATCATCATGTCAGAATCAAGGATGAAGCTATAATTGCCGCTGTTGAACTTTCACAGAAATATATTTCCGACCGTTTCCTTCCGGATAAAGCAATCGACTTGATTGATGAGGCAGCAGCGAAACTTCGACTTGAAATTGATTCTGCCCCTGAAGAACTGGAAATAATAGAACGGAAGATTCGCCAATTAGAGATTGAACGTGAAGCCATTAAACGAGAGAAAGATGAAGTGAAACTTAAATCGCTAAATGAAGAGATTGCGAACCTTAGCGAAAAACGCAATCAGCTACGAGCTAAGTGGCAGTCTGAAAAAGATATAGTTGACCAGATTCAGATAAAAAAGAATGAAATTGAAAAACTTAAATTTGAAGATGAGAAGGCAAACCGGGTTGGTGATCTTGGAAAAGTCGCAGAAATTCGCTACGGCAGAATTCCGGAAGCAGAAAAAACAATTAAGGTTCTAGAGAAAAAACTGTCAGAATTGCAGAAAGATTCACCCATGGTTAATGAAGAAGTTGATGCTGAAGAGATTGCCGAAGTGGTTTCCCGCTGGACAGGTATCCCGGTTAGTCGAATGCTCCAGAGTGAAAAACAGAAGTTGCTTAACATTGAAACAGAGCTTCATATGCGGGTTGTTGGACAGGATGAAGCAATCAATGCAGTGGCGGATGCTATTAGGAGAAACCGTGCGGGTTTGCAGGATCCCAAACGGCCAATTGGATCTTTTATCTTCTTGGGTACTACGGGGGTTGGAAAAACCGAGTTAGCAAAGGCTCTGGCTGAATTGCTGTTCAATAACGAAAATTGCATGGTTAGGATTGATATGTCTGAATATCAGGAGCGTCATACTGTTTCAAGACTCATTGGTGCACCTCCCGGATACGTAGGTTATGAGGAAAGTGGGCAGCTAACCGAAGCTATTAGGAGAAAACCTTATTCTGTTGTGCTTCTCGACGAGATTGAAAAGGCGCATCCGGATGTTTTCAATATATTGCTTCAGGTGCTTGACGATGGTAGATTGACTGATAACAAGGGTCGAACAGTGGATTTCAAAAATACTATAATTATTATGACTTCAAACATCGGGTCTCATATAATTCAGGAAAACCTGGAAAAAATAGATGAGGATAATCGTGAAGAAATCTTAAATCAAACGCGAAAACAGGTTTTCGATTTGCTGAAAAAGAGCATTAAGCCAGAATTCCTGAATCGTATCGATGAGATTATCATGTTTCAATCGTTGACGCATGAGGAAGTTCGGAGAATAGTGGAACTTCAACTAAAAAATGTCCAGAGGACGCTTGAAAAGAACTGCATCAAACTAACGATCACCAAAAAAGCTGTGGATTTTATTGCCCTAATCGGTTTTGACCCTCAGTTCGGTGCGAGACCAATAAAACGTGTTATTCAAAAAAACATGTTGAACGAATTGTCAAAAATGATCCTGGAAGAAAAAGTCGATAAAAACTCGGAAATTGTGGTCGATGTGAAGAACGGTAAACTGGTATTTACCAATAAATAAGAAATATCACCCCTCGCAAGTTGCCGGAAGACTGTTTTTTTCGGTTTTAAGAAGTCAAGAAAGATCTAAAACCCTCTGAGCACTTTACCAATAGACACTATTTAATCACATGTTATAGTATTTTTACTATAATGTTATAGTAAAGTACATATATAGTTAATTTAATATAATGAATACGGGAAATAAGATGGATACACCTACAATTCGAATCCTAGATACAATATCATCTAGTATAGGTGATTCTTTATCAATTTACCAACTTACAGAAAGAATTAAGGAACACTATGGGTCTGCCTACTACTCAAATATTTATCAGAAATTACAGGAGCTGAAAAGGGAGGGGTTACTTAATCTAGAACCCACCCTCATAGGTAGATCTTCTAACATTAAATTGAACTTTGAAAATTATCTTCTAATTGATAAGTTAGCAGAAATAGAAATAGAGAAAAAAATAGATTTTTTATCCGAGAGAAATAATCTATTCCCACTTTTTAATGAAATGGATAAATCCTTAACTGAAAGGTGTTCCATAAAATCAATCAGTTCGATTAATTCATCAACGAACATTAAACTGAACAAAATTGAATTCCTCTTTATGCTCAGAGAAACATCAGATTATCTGAACGAGACAATCGAGCTCTACAAAGATATGTTGAACCTTTCGAAAAAACATAATTTAAAAATTGACAATCTAATAATTGACAAGCAAGATTTTTTTGATCTATTAACATCGGACGAAATTAATCCAGTTAGAGAAGCTTTAAGCGAAAAAATTGCCGTCTTCTGTCCTCAAGCATTCTGGCGCGAAATCAAGGAAATCTCCGAAAGGAACCAAATTCGAACAATCACGTCAGAGACAAAACCCCTAAACATCTCCGACTCAGACTTGCTGTTTAACCTTAATAGATTTGGATATAGAGAATTTGGTGGCCATTTCGCTCAGGGTAAAAAATACTGTATTGAATACATTATTACCAAAATACTCCTCCAGGACGATGCACGTAGAATGGATGCTATAGCAGTTATTCTTGCGAAAAACAATTTTAAGAGCAACTTGCTAGCTTTTCTGAGTCAGAAGTACCTGACAGCCGCAAGGCTAATTGGGATACTAAAAATATTACAGCAAATCAAGGCAAAACCGGAAATTGAGAAGACCATACATATTCTACAAGTGTTCAATCAAGAAGAATTGCCTGTTGACGAAGCGAGCATAAAGCAGAAATTGGAGTTATATAATGCCCTGTGACAAGACCGCATTGTTCAATTTTCTAGAAGTTGTGAGTGAGGACCTGACCAAAAGAATAGCTCTCGTGGCGGTAGGGGGCACGGCAATGACTCTGATTGATCTAAAACCTTCTACGATGGATATTGATTTTACAATCCCTGCAGAGGACCTGCTCGAATTCGATCGAATCCTTAAAAATAATCCGCCAGGTTTTAGGGTCGATCGATGGTCTAATGGGTACGTTTTCTGCCAATACCTGATGATTATATAGAAAAAAGTGTCAAAACAAGAGAGTTCAAACGCGTATCGCTGAGGGCTATCCAACCAGTTGACATAATTGTAACCAAAATCGGCCGACTCGATGGTAGAGATATTCAAGACATAGGTGATTGCATCAGGAAAAATAACGTTTCAGAGGCTGAAATTAAGGCAAGAGCCTCATTAGTGGTCCAAACATATGCTGGGCGTGAAGAGGACTACCTCCATAACCTAGACGTGGTTATTGAGAGATTTTTCAAAAAATAACAATTATAACAAAAATAACAAGAAAGCGGTTTTTTAGATGCTTATTGGTGAGAAGATGCCCTTGACTTTTTTTGACGAATTTTGACGTTTTTTGACGCAACCTGCAAACACTGCAAGCCCTAAATTATAAAAGCAACCTAAAACACAAAGAACAAAAACTGAACAAAAAACCGTCAATAACTGGTTCGGGACGCAAGGAGACGCAACTAGACGGGCAGAGCCGCATAGAGTCGCAGGGAGACGCGTAGAGCCGCAGCCTGCAAAGAAATAAAGCTTTAAACCAAAGAAGCAACTCAAAACAACTTGAACAAAAATGGCAAAACCACAGTTGTTGTCCTCAGACGATTCGCAAAAGACAACAGACTCATAACAATCTATTACCCCTAGTTTTCCAAAGGCCTTCATCTCTGCCTTCGGAACAAGCATGCGCGCCAAACTCAAAACTGAATGGGTTCTACTCTATTTGGAAGACGTTTCCGCATTTTGTGCATCTGATGTTTTGCTTCTCAGTTCCTTTGGAATATATCAAAAGATAACCGCAAGAAGGACATTTGATTGTTTGTATCTTATTGTTCACTGGTTCCGTTCTCGCAGCTGGTTCTGTCCTGGGCGCTGGTTCGGTTCTAGCGGCCGGCTCCGTTCTAGGAGCTGGTTCGGTTCGGGCTTCCGGCTCTGTTCTAGGCTCCGGTTCTCTTCTAGCATCGGGTTCCCATTTGCTTCCTTGAACGTTTGTCAACTAATTCATCCCGCTAGTTACTCCAAAACATCTGTGCTTTTATGTTTACCTCATCGCGGATGCAGTCAAGTTACCTGATTTGGTCACAGAAGCCTTTGAGCATTTTCTTAATTTCAGGGTCTTTTGCGGCTTCTTTTCCCAATTCGGTAAGTTGACTTTCAGAAATATACAGTGGTCGTGTAATCAGTCTTGCAGTGTTATCGCAGTATCCGAATCTAAGGTTAACTTGATCTTTATGTTCATCATCTGTAAATTTCAAGATTTGAATAACAGGTGACCAAGTTTTATAGTCTACTCTTACTTCGTGAGTTACTAATCCATACCCATTTACATTAAAATCAAAAAGCTTACCAACATTAGAATTTCTTGATGCCATTTCCAAATCCACCAAAAACACTTCTGTGTCTTAACCTGTTAAGCCTTTCGATTTACGCTGAGAAGAAACCAGGCTAGTTGAGTTACAGGCATGCTCGTCAAAAAAGGTGCTCGGAAACACGATTATCGCCAGACAACTATTCAAAAATCTTACGCGCGCAATATGTAAATATTAGGAATGGCTAAAGAGAAATAGCCAGTGTTAGTGCATAGGTCTGTTAGGCAAGGTGAATTTCGTGTCCAGAAGGTATTATGAGCGTGATTCTGATTGGCTAATCACTTGTCCTGAATGTCATGGTGAGGGTTCGATAGGTAAAGGGGTTTCCAGAGTACGCTGCTCAAAATGTGATGGATCAGGAAAAGTTAAACAACAGTGACGATCCATATGCACTAAGCTTCCATGTAGAACTTTTGAAAATTCAGTAACTACTAAAGTCAATGTTATTTTTTATGCAGGTAATTGAATTAGAGGCAGATATTTCGGTATTTTTTATGATTACGTTGGATTAAGTCGATAACTATATAAGTGCGTAAGTGCATAATAACTTATGTTGATAAGCTAATAAGTGAACTGAAGTGAACAAAAAGTGATAACAAAAACAAGAACAGAATTAAACATTTTCCAGTTCACTTATTGGAAAAATGCCTGACACGTGGAACCGTGCATTAAAATCTAAACATATTAGGTGGTCAAAATGGGTCGAATCAGTGTAGATCTCCCGGATGAGTTGGAAAAACAACTCAGAATAAAAACGGTCCATAGATTTGGCGGGAAAAAAGGCGACTTATCAAAAGCCGTCGAAGAAGCAATAAGAACCTGGATTACTTAAAAAGAATAGATCCCCAAAGTTCCCTTTCCCAATTTGCAAACATGTTCTCAATGAAACAAAGACGGCTAAATCGACCCAAAAATAGCTATCAACCAACAATTAATTCCCAATTTTTAGGATTTTAATAATAAATTAATCGAGGTGAAAAAAAATGACTGAAAAAGAAAAAAAGACGCCGGTGAAGGCAATCGTAAAATCTACATCTGCAGTGAAACCTGTAAAACATGTTCCCGCTAAACGCATTCCTAACAAACAAGTTCCCGCAGTTCACGTTCTGACAACCTTTGACGATTTAATGGATAATTTCCGCAAAAACTTCATTGAAAGTATAGCTTTCCCATTTGAATGGATAAGCGTTGAACCTGCAGTTCCGGTTCGCGAAGCAACTGTAGATTTGGTTGATGAAGGAAACAAGTTTGTAGTGCATGCTGAACTGCCTGGTGTACCTAAAGACAAAATCGACGTAGCCCTAACGAAGGATGGCATCGAAATCTCGGCAGAAACAGATGTTGAAACAGAAGACACAGGAAAGAACTTTGTTGTCAGAGAACGCGTTTACTCGCACATTTACAAGCAACTGGGATTCCCTGATGAAGTAATTCCCGAACAAGCTGAATCGACATTTAAAGATGGATTACTTAAAGTCAGCGTCCCCAAGAAGACGATTGTACTCGCGCCTAAAAAGCACAAAGTGATAGTGAAATAGTTGGTATGGTAACATTTTCATGCTCACTATACCTGCAATATTTTTGAGATAGTTTCTGATGCCCAAGCGTTTTGATCTAAAGCACTCTTTCAATTTATTTTTAGTTAATCTTAACCCAATTTCTCAAGAAAATAGGTATTAGCTCGAAATGCCCAATGCATATCCGATCTAAAATCTCTTGAAAGCACCAAAGAAGGTTCAACATAGCAGTGAAGACTGCATTTTCTGCAGTTTTCTATTTTTTTCCAGTCAAAATTTGAAACGGAATCCTTAATGCTATTTTAGAGTAAACCGTCTTATCCTCTGTTTGGGTAAAGTTTGAATTGTCGTCTTTGTTTTTTTCCGCGAGGAGAGTGTGGTCCTGTTTGCGATTCATTTTGCTTAGTACTTACTTTTTTGTTCTCACGAGTGTATCGTC
>JBEKGO010000058.1:0-8025 GCA_050012755.1 Bathyarchaeia archaeon | reverse complement strand
ATGGGCCTCTACTAGCGAGCCGTTCCTTGAAAATGGCACCCAGTTATATTCTGACCTAACATTAGCTTACAGTTCGGGAGCAACTTACGCGGTAGTTTTTAGCTACTCCGACAACGCTAGCTACAACACAGGCTACGGCATATTAACTCAAGACCATTTTGATAATCTGCAGAAATTCTGGCAGACCATACACACTAATCCAAGCTCGATTGCTCAAAACAAGGCTACGGTCGCATATGTCATTCCCAAAGATTACGGGTATGGTTTTCGCAGTTCCACTGATACTATTTGGGGTTTGTTTCCATCTGACAATTTAACGCAGAAAATTTCACTTGACATTCACACATTACTAACCGATTATTACAGCAACCTAAACATTATTTATAATGAACCAGAAATAATCGGACCGACCCTGAACAATTACATCAAAGTCTACTATTGGAACCAAACAGTTTCATAAAACAACATCTAGAAACATTAAGTTTCCTCATTACCCAAGTTTTCTGAAAACTCTAATTCTCTCTGTTTCTTGGAAACAGCTTGTCGAAACAAATCTCACGAAAAGTTTAATCAGGGTCTGTTGACGGTTACTCGTTCACTCAATTGACAATTCTTCCAAAAGAGAAAATCCAGTCAAGTGAATATGACTCTTGCAAATGTTGCAGCAAATCACCAGTTCCGTCAAACCGTGACTATTGACTTTTGGCTCCAGAATGCAGTAAGTCTTTTCCGTAGTCTCGTCTGGTGATATAATGCTTCCGCATTTTGGACACGGAAAGTCTCCGTTTCCGTCTATTTTAGTCAAATCCAGTTTGTATGCTTGTGTTTGTTGCATTTCGCTTACCTTATTTATCATTTGATGTTTCAGTTTATAAAATTAAGTTGTTACAAGATGAAACAACATTCATGTGCATGTAATTTGGTTTGGGTGTGCAATGTTACCGTCAATTGCATCTAATTCCATTCAAGTTGTCAACTCCATGTATTGATACTTGGTGTGGACTGGGGTTTCAAGTTCCAGGAAAAATCTCTTGCGGTCCTATTTTTTGGAGTTTTCAAAGCAATCGTTTTGGCGCTATATTATTTTGGACATATCGGAGCATGTGAATTAAATTTATAAGCCATATTCATTGTTGTCATCTATTAATTGGGAAATGGCTAAGGGAAGAGGTTGGAGTTTTATGGGTCAAGAGGACAATTCGGATCTAAGAAAGTATCGAATCGATATAGGGGCTTACGGAAGTATTTGCATTGAGGCTCCTACCAAAAAAGAGTGCTTGGAGCTTTTCAAGGAAGTCACACGGACAAGGCGTGACTCAAAGATAGACGAGGCAATAAGATAACTTGATTACATTGATTTCTTAACTCACCATTTTAACATAGCTAGTGGTTTCTAGCCATCTTGGGAACTCCAAATCCTCAAAAAGAATCATTAGAGTGTCTACACCATCCCAAAAATCAGCTATATGTTGATCAATTTGAATTATATTATTTCCGTGGTCAGTAATTATTCCATTTTCATCCACCGAGAATTCCAGATCAGCTACAACATTCCTCAAATCTAAATTAAGAATTTTTGATATTACACTCACGTTTTCTCCTTTTAGCAAATATAGCTTGTAATCCAAATCCAGTTGCTTAAGCTCAAAAAAACTGTTAACGTGCCTTACATATGGAAATCGGGTATGAACAGCCTTGCCATTTGCAATAAACAGAATCAGCAGCATATCAGCCAATGCATTTCCTAAACTCTCAACAAGTCCCATAAACGAAAGCATTTTGCCAATGGACTTGTGTTTTTCTGTAGAATACTTAACGTCTCGTTTCATGTCACCCAAAATATTTGACAACTCAGCGATTTCCTTCCATTTTTCGTAAATATCGACACAATTCTTTTGAAAAAATTCATGGGGAGCTGGCAATAGATCATGTTTCTCATGTGCATACAATATATTTGAAAGATGGTTGCTAATTATTGATCTGGCTTGCCTGTATAACTCCGAGTTACGCAAGAATTGTTTTCGAGTTTCGTCAATTCTGTTCACGCTCATAGAATTCCACAACTCTTCTCAAGTTAAATAAATCGCAATATACAATATATTAATAAACAATTTGTGTTTCCACTGTTCATTCAGAACTGTTCAACATTGCAACAGCATTGTTCAAATTTACAATTGGGTTTAGGTTTGGGGATTAAATTTTAATCTTTCTCTCTCTCTATATATATCTTAACTACTACTTTTCTACCTACTCCTACTCCTCTTCACTCAGTGAGCGAAGAGAAACAAAGAAAGAGACACAAAGAAACACGCAACTTCCATCAAACTTAGTCTTTCGCAAACTGACTCAGAAATTTTTTTGAGTAATGGAATTTTACATAAATTTGCGGCTCTTAAAGTAAACCACCAAACCAGCAGATGCCATTACAATGAGCAACATTGGAATTGCCAGTATTGGAAACTCTGGAACAGTTGGGGTTTGAGTAGGCGTTGAGATAGGAAGCGGTTTTGCTCCAAGAGCGTAAATTCCGCTTTGAGAGTTGATGTAAATAGTACCATTGACGACTACAGCATCAGAAAATAGCCCCGTTGAATTAAGAGAGTAGTTCCAGATATTGTAACCATTGGTGGCGTTGAAAGAATAAATGATGCCATCATTCGACGTTGAGAGAATAGCTCCACCTATGATGACGGAATTTGATGTCGTCTGACCAATATTACGGCTCCAAATTATGTTGCCACTTGAAGCATTCAGAGCGTAAAGGCTACTGTCCTGTGAGATAACATACAGAATACCATTTTGCATAGCAGGCGATGAATTAACTTCACCATAAGTTGTGTAATTCCAGATTTGGTTCCCTGTATCAGCATTTAGGGCATAGACAAGGCTGTCCCTGCAGCCCACATAGACGATTCCGTTATCAAAAGTTGGCGACGAACTGATTGGTTGTGTGAAGTTGTCACTCCATAGTATTGTTCCGTCAGCTGCGTCTAAAGCGTAAAATCGACCTGAAACATAAGGCAGCGTTAAGCTTCCAAATGAGCCTACGTAAACAGCACCGTTGACGACTGCAGGGGAAGATTCAACCGCTCCATCAAGCTTTGCATCCCATAATTGGATGCCGCTGAATGCGTCATAAGCAAATATATCTCCGCTGCTACAGCCAATATAGACCACTCCGTTAACAACGGTAGGTGATGAATAAGCACCATAATTGTAATTTTGAGATAGAATTTTTCCCCAAACCTTTTCGCCTGTGGTTGAGTTGAGGGCGTAGAATCCAGCATGAGCGTTAGCAACATAAACCATGCCATAGGCAACTGCAGGAGAACTCTGGATGTACCAGCCTGTGTTGTAGCTCCAAATTTGGTTACCGTCAGACGCATTTATTGCGTAAATGTAGGGGTTCCATGAACCTGTGTAAACAACACCGTCAACAATAGCTGGAGAACAGAAGAAAGCAAAACCATGGTCAGGAGAATTTGTTGGAAAGGAATGATTTGGAAATGCCCAAATTAGATTTGGGGAAGGAACAAATGCTCCAGTTGCAACTCCGCTGTGGGAAGGGTCTCCTCGGAACATATTCCAATTACGGCTATTCTGTTCTGCAAGTACTGTGAGATTAGACAAATTGGATGCTGGCAAGAAAAGAAAGAAAATGGCAACAAAACCACAGATAAACAATGTTTTCAAATTCTTGCTCATTTCTGTATCAAAGGGAAGTTATCTTTCCTTAGTCTCTGATACGATAGATTGTTAATAAAAGGTTATTCGTAAAGGTCTCTTGACTTGGGTTAGTCAAGGTTTGTTTACTTGACGCTATTTGCGTTTTCTAAACAGCTTTCCTTCGGTGCCGAAGTCACAAACGAGCTCAAAGCCTAAGTCTACAAGTTCCCTTTGTCTCTCAGATGCTATTCGTGTACATAATGTTTAGTTGCCTATTCTTGGAATCCACTCTTTTCTTTCATTCCTCAAATACTTCGCAAACAAGAGAGCTTCTTCACTAATTAAAGTATCAATGGTTTGCCAATTTCCAACTTTGATTCTTTCAACGTTTATCATGCGGTCAAAGAATGCATTTAAGTCATCAGCTAAACTATCAGCAACAAATTCTTTCAAATGTATTTTTTTGCCCATTTTAAGGTGCATCATGAAATCAGTTATCAGCACAAAATCTTTTTTATGCAATTTCTTGCATCTTTCAATCAGTTAACTTTAGTTTTCAGTTCTTGGGCAGGTAGCAAATGGCGTGATACAAACAGACAGAATGATGCTTTAGCTGTTCAAGCGAGAAGGTTAGGGATTCAAACTGAGGATTACTATAGGAGAGAACAACGGAAATGGGATGAAAGACGACAATGGGATGAAGCTATATACAGTGAAGCACAAGAGACTGGGTTTTCAACAAAATATAGCAGTTTCCAACAGTGGCAAAGTGAGACTGCAAGGACAACAGCATACGAGAGAAGAATCAGCAATTACATGCAGAATCATCCAACTGCAACTCTATCTGAGGCAAGAGGTCACAGAGCAAAGAGGTCATAAGACCTCTAATCTCATTTCATTAATTCTTCTAATCACTAAAAGGCTTCAATTTTTTTGTTTATGGATTAATTGGGGGATTTATCGCCTTCAGGCATTTTATTGCTTTCCTAATTACTGCTCTACTTTTTTGGCAAGACTTGTTTTGAATTGAGCCCGTTTCCAAAAAAGTTGTTAAAGCCTTGAAAGAATCATGTGCTAATTGATTTCTAAGATTTTTAACATCATTCATTCGTTCATACGTTTTTTGGTCTATGAGATTCGAGGCAAATAGAAGAATTAGTGTTTGTTCAAATGTTAAGCGAGCAAGTTTGTCTCCATCAATTTTGCCTTTAAATTTTCTTTTTAATTTTCGTTTCCCTGCATCGTCTAGTAATGCCTCTGATAAAATTACACCCACAAACCAGTTCTTAGATTTGATTAAGTCTTCTAATCTATATGAAAGGATGTACGAATAAAAACCCTCGACTCTTTGAACATCCAGTTTATTGTTATTTAGTTCATTCAACATCAAGGAAAGAACTTGATTTCTTGCCTCAACAGTCTTGCTTTCTTTGCTTAAACCGTCAGAGAATCCTGAAATTGTGCTTTCCAGTTTCCGCAAGTTATCTGTTAGCTCTTGAATTTTCTCTATATTAGGATTATTTGATGCCAGCGTTGATTCCCCAATCTTTGTATCTGATTAGAGTTAGCTTTTAAGATTTAGTGGTTTCTGTCTCTTTGTCTGTGTGTCTCTTTGTGTCTTTTTCTTTGTTTCTCTTCGCTCACTGAGTGAAGAGGAGTAGGAGTAGGTAGAAAAGTAGTAGTTAAGATATATATAGAGAGAGAAAGATTAAATTTTAATCTTTTTCCCCCTCAATTTCTAACTAACTCTATCTGACTACTTCTACTTCTCCCCCACTCTCTCTTAGCACACACAAGTCAGACAGACAAACAAACACGAACAGAAAAAACCCAACACGCGCGATATCAATTAAGCTGGAATTAGTTGCTTTCAATCATTTATTTCGATTATTTCACTGCCTACGGGATATAACTCATTCTTTATTTCATTTATCAAGTTCCACTTAATAGCTTCTCCAGGTGTCAGTGCAATATCTGTATCCATTGCCAAAAGAATGTCTTCAAGTGTTTTATTTGTATTGGCAACATAAACCTTAGCTATGTTTTCCTTATCATTTTTTAGGGTTTTAAGCGTCTCTTCGATTTGTCTTTCTGTATAGTTACCATTTAATCCAGAGCTAATACCATGAATCAGGAATCTTGACTGTGGTACACATAGTCTTTTAGACCCACTACAGAAGATTATTCCACCGATAGAATCGACTAAACCGATATTGTGTGTTATGATTGTAGCTGGAATGCCTTTGAGATAATTATATGCTGTCAAACCGTAGTAAACATTACCTCCTGGAGATGATATTAATATTATAAAATCCAAATTTCCGATTTTCATTTTTTCATCTATTGTCTTGAGTAGTTTTTCAATGGTTGCCTTGTTTACATTTGCAATAAAACGAATAACAATAGGAAGTTTTGCTGGCATTATTGCACCTTCTGTTCGATGCTAAGGAGAGCCAAAGATAAATTGTTTTCTGCATGGTGCAGATAGGCAGATTTCATATGTAAAATGACAGACAAAGACAAACAATCGAGACATTAATCAACGAAGAAGCGTTGCTTCTTGCGAAATATTTGCGAGGCGAGGAGAAAAATTGGATTCCAAGAATCGGATATAAAGAATAACGGAAGGACAGACTTGAACTAAGTGAAAGATGCCATTGAAGAAGCGGAGTATTTCTATCCAAGAATAAGTATTGAATTGACTCAGCGTTTAATGCGTTGCCTCTAACATTATGCGCCTAAAAATTTCGGCGCCATGCCTAACGCCTAGTTTCTTCTCACCCAATCTTTCGCGGTATTTAATAGGAATTTCCGCGATGCCAAAACCTTCCAGCTTCACATGATGATTAAGCTCTATCTCGACGTCAAATCCTTTGGATTTCACCTTCCAGCATCTAAGAATTTCCGCACGCAGTACACGCAACCCTGTCAGCGGATCGGCTAACCAGACGCCGTTTAGAACGTTTTGAGCAAAACCTATGAGCCGATTACCAAGGTAAAAAAAGCCATTCAAACCCTTCAGGTCTGAGTAACCACTGAATCGGTTACCGCAAACCATGCCAACATCAGGCTCCTTCTCAAGTATCTGAATCATCTCAGGAACGTGTTCAGCGGGGTACGTATAATCTGCATCTGTGATAACCACGTAATCAACTGTTAAATCCGAGTGCTTAATCGCTTTCGCTATCGCATCACCCTTGCCTAATCCATCTTGAAAAACAACTTCGGCGCCCATGCTTTTAGCTATCTCAACTGTTCGATCCGTGCTTCTGCCGTCAACAACTAGAACACGTGGACCATCAAGGTTAGCCTTAAGCTCAACGATAGTTGGTCCTATGCCTTTTTCCTCGTTCAAAGCAGCTATAATAACTTGCGTCGAAGGGGCACCCTGCACTTCTCCTTTCCCCACTCATATCAACGCTCTTTTTAAACGTGTTTTGTCTAAACTCTTATTTAATACACTGTGGAAAAAATTGAAATATATCAACACTTTCAACCTTAGCTTTTTATTTCGCATAATTGACACTTCCAGAGCTGAAGCCAGTGGGATTCTCGCTCGCAGTTACTAAAGCTCCAACTTTAAAACGAAACTTGGAGTCAATACCAACAAATCTCTTCCTGAAAGAGGTAGTCCGTTCTGCAGCAACGGAATTTGGGTTTTCCATTTTTAGTTCACTGAAAAGCCCTTTTTTACATAGTTTATCAGTTTGTAAACCGTTTTCTACAGCTTCTACTAAATATCCCGCATCAGTCAAGACTGTAGAAAACAAGTTTCTTGTTTCCTCATCATCGTCGTTATCTAGCACATTAGATAACACAAACGGCACCCCCAGCGTCTTCGGCTTTTTTCCAGTCAGATTCAAAACCTGTTCTGAGAACGCCTATAAGGTTGCCGTTGTTTGTCCAAAGAGAAGGGCTTTCACCTAATCCGCTTTCTTTAGAAGTGGTAATCAATGCTTCTTTATCATCAGACATTATAAAGTGATTCAAAGGTTCACGATGAAACCTTATGTTAACCGAAGTGTCGCCGATGAGTTTTTTCACTTTTTCTTTCAGCAAACCCTCTGGGTTTTCTCCTTCAAAAATTAGTCGAATCTTTGCCCCTTTCTTTATTGCCTGTTTATATTCATATGAAAACTGAGCCAAAACAGGTATAATTCCTTTGTTGTCTGAAATCAACGCGACTTCTTTTCTCGAATTTCCAACTAGTTCTGAAGTCTTCGCCAAAATCGCTTTCTTTTCCGCTATCAGTATGTAAATGCTTTCTTCTCCAACAACCGGCTGTTTCCAATCTTTAAGCGATAGCCTCTGAACATTATTCTTCATACCAGTCAAACGTTCATCAAATTTGTCTTTTTC
>JBEKGO010000057.1:0-8556 GCA_050012755.1 Bathyarchaeia archaeon | reverse complement strand
CCAACCTTAAATCCGAAATAGCAGTTTGCACCGTTTAGTCCGAGTAAAGCCGCATAATAGCAGTAGTTCGCTGTCTGAGCGATTAGATTTGTATCGCCTGTTGGGGTGCTGCTTTCAGCGATATAAATTTTTCCGGCTGCGGAAGCAGCAGCCATAGCATCAATGTAATCCATGGGGTAGAGACTGTCCCATGACTTCAGAGTATCAAAGTAATTCAATGGAACCCAAGTAGCATAAACCCATCCTTCAGCCATTTCTCCGTCAACGACATTCAAATAGGTGTTCCCAAAATAATCGTCTGTATTTACAACTACTATCTTGCCTGACACAACATTGCCTTTGACGTATTGAAGAAAACTAATCACACCGCTGTGCCAGTTAACTGCAGCAGAATTTGGCGTAATGTCCGAGCTTGTTATTGATGCCCCTGTAGAAGCGTCCATGAGGTCGCCTGCACGAGCGGCGATTTGGTCAAAAACGTTGTCAATCAGCACTCCGTCGAATAATGTTCCGTTTAGTTGACTGTTAATGTAGGAAGAAGAAAACTGCTTCCAACCTGAAGTAATATCCATCAGATATTCAGTTGGATAATCCTTGAAAACGATGCGGTGGCCGCTGGGAGTATGCAGGAACCAGCTTTCATTTGCGTTGACAGTGGACCAATAGCTGCAGGAGCTGTCGGCAAAAAGGTTGGCGTAGCCAATTATCTCAATGTTTGGATTCAACGCTTTTATGCTCTGCAACGTAGCAGGCTTAAAGTCCAAATCGCAAATCAACATGTCGTAATTGGCTACAACTGGTATCTGGGCTGACGTAAGACTGGCTATTCCATATATTATGACTGCATTGTTAAGCTTAATAGGCGTAATGGTCGTTATGCTACCCGAAGAAGTAATCATGACGCTTGCAGTGCCTAGACCCGACGACGTAAAGGGGAATACTAGAATGCTCAATGCTAATGCAAAGGTCAAATAGATAGCTGTTTTTTTCATTTTCTTGTCTTCTCTTTATCCATTTAAGTGCACTCTTTTCTGTTGAATCTCAGTCTATATGGTAGAGCATATAAGCATATTAAATATTATGACTTAATACTTATTTAAGTTTTACCGATTCAAAATCAACTTTTCTGCAAGTTTACGTTAAGACCCCCGCGGTTCTCTGAACAACTCTTTATTGTCGAACTAGTAATAACAATTAAGCTCTATTGGCTGTGAAGGAAAGGATTTCGACTTGCAAATAAGCCCTTCTCTGGTGTCAAAAATACTTTTAGCTGTTGCCATAATCGTCTTGATTGGAACAGCTTATTCCATGAATAGGGACTATCAAGACACTTGGATTCTTGAAGGATTGGAAATTCCGTTCGTTTTATTTGTTTTGACCTTCACTTTTGCTTTCTATTTGGAAAAGAGTATCTTGCGGCGTGTTGTACTTGCGGTACTTGGTAGGACCGTTTTCACGTTAATTCCAGCGGTGAAATATGCTTGGTTCCTAGGACCATACATTGACCAAAATGTTCAGCAAGCCTTAGCAAATCATGTAGTTATAAATGGTCATATCATGATCGCGCTCTCCCCCAGTCTGTATTATTCATATTCCCCGCTAGAGCATTTGTCATTTGCCATATTTTCTTTAGTTCTCAACATACCGATTGTATCATCAATGAAATATCTCCCAGTATTCTGGTCGATGCTGTTTCCTCTTCTGATCTATATTATCGTAAAGAACATGGATTTTCCAGCAACGTCGACTCTGCTTGGCTATGCCTTGTTTATCTCAGCAGTTCCCATTACTATGATACAATACGTTGTGACTGGTACTCTTTTTGGAAGCTTGTTTTTTCTGTTTATCTTGATGACGCTAGTTCTAATTAATATCAAGACAAATCGGTATTTCTGGTTAATTCTCGTGTTTTCTGTAATTGCCTTGGTTGCAGCACATTCTATCAGCTCAATAGTTTTTACAGCCTTGCTGATCCTGCTTCTGTTTCTGAAAAGATTTTCCCGCCTCGGTATTTCTTCTTTCTTGTCCATTACGAAAGTGCTAACAATAGTTTTGATAACTTGTGCTTGGTTAATGTTTCAAGCAGGTGCGACCTTACAAACCCTGGTAAACATAATTACAGTTCAGGTGCCAACTGCCACGACTCCTGGTTCAGAACAAATTCCAGTTGGTTCCTTAAAACTCCTGCTAATTAGTCCACTCTCCACATTAGGGTCAATTGTTGTTCTTTATGGTGCAGACATTTTGTTTTTGTTTATGACAGTCGCCAGTTTACTCCTTATGTTGCGAATGCGAAAGAAATTGAACCATATTTCTAAATTTCTCGCTATTCTTTGTTTGGTTGTTCTTATTCTTATGCCAGTCGGTGTCATTCTTCAGGCAGGGTTCCCAAGACTTTTGAACGTCGCCGAGTTTATGTTGTTTCCAATTTTTTCGAGCATTTTTGTTTTCAGCATACTTAGTAAAAATACTCGTATCAGAAAATTGATAGTTGGAATTGTTCTCTTTTTAATTCTATTCTTGGCTACTCTCCAGTTTTATGAATGTCAACCCCTAATGGCACCTGCGAATGTTGTTCATAAAGAGTTGCCTCCAAACATATACTCTAGTTATATAGGTTTGGTGAATTCGATTTATAACCGACAGATGATTCTTTTTGCCGAAAGATATGTCCCTGGAAGGATTGCCACTGTTGATCCAATCACGACTCAAATCATAGGATTGACTTATGCAAATTTCTCGTTGAATGTTGTGAGTTACGATCCCTTGGATGCAAGCTTGCCCAAGCCGCAATATGATTATTTCTTGATCAACATGCCAGGTCCAGCTGGTGACTATGCTGGGACATCAGACCTATCTCTTAATGACCCTACTACAATGAGTAATTATATTTTAAACCAAACAATAATTTACACAAACGGCGAATCATATGTTCTCGCTAATTCACCTTAATGTACTAGTTTGATACCCGATGTTTTTACTCCTCAAACACTATTTTTAATTCCCATTTTTTAGCACGAATGTGAGTCGCGGCTTTGTGAAAAGTTATTTTTCCATGAAATATGCTATACCCTTTTTGTACATAAGAAAAAATAATTTTCTGAAATCGAAAAAAAGTCACCTATATTAGCTGTCATCTGGATATTGATAGTAATGCCTGAAGTAAGTGTTATTATTCCAACATACCAATCAAGAAAGTTTGTTGAAGCAGCAATAGATAGCGTTCTAACTCAAACGTACACGAATTATGAAATAATCATAGTGGATGGAGGTTCAACTGATGGAACACTGGAAATATTACACTCCTACGGCAAAAATGTTAAAATCCTCCGTCAGACTGGAAAAGGAATAGCAAATGCAAGGAATACTGGGCTCTTAGCATCACAAGGCAAATATGTCGCCTTTTTGGATTCTGATGATTTATGGCTACCTGATAAACTGGAGATCCAAATAAAACTCTTTGATAAAATGCCCGAAGATGTTGGGTTAATTTACTCCGACACTTTACCTTTTTTTGAAAGATACAAAAAACTTAATCTTGACAGTGCTTTTCAAAAACACATGCCTCGCAGAGGAAAAGTTTTAAGTTATCTATTAAGAGACAATTTTATTCCTACTTCAACAGTGATAGTGAGAAAATCTTGCTTCGATAAAGTTGGCTTCTTCGATGAATCCTTCTTATTAAGTGAAGATTATGACCTGTGGTTAAGAATTGCTGAAGAATATGACATAGACTATCAAGAGTTTGCCTTAGCCAAGCATAGGCTGCATGAAGAAAATATTACTCGTAACTTTGAACTGCATTTTCAGAATGAACTTTTATTGCAGAACAAGATTTTGCCTTATCTTAAGAAAGAGGCTAGTTCAAAACACGAATTCTATAAAATGTATTATCAGCCTTATTTATCATTTGGAATTGAGTGGTTTTATGAAAAAGACACAAAAAAAAGTAGACAAAAAATCAAGCAATACATAGAACTTTATCCCTATAATTTTAGTGCTTTTTTTTTCTTTTTCCTCACTTTTGTGCCAATTAGTCGACTGAATACTCCGAAACTGGGGAGGATTATTCCGCTGAAAGTGTTAGCAGATTTGATAAAGTATCTTAAGCAACGCAGTTAAGCAAATAGCTAGAAGTGATGCTATTGAGCCATTCACATTCAAAAAGATTAAATAATTAAGAAAAGTCTGTTCTGGTCAAATTAATGAGAAATAAAGCGATCAGGTTCTCCACTGCTGCTATTCGAAAGCTTAGATTTGAAATCTCCTTACTCTATCTCTAGAAGAACCTACACCTCGAAGGAGCAGGACGGGTCGTACAGTCTGATTCTGAATCTTTAGAGCCCTCGTGCTACGCTGAATGGAGAAGATACCTTTTATCAGAGCCCTCCAAAAAACGTTTAAATCGAAACTGAGGAAATGCGGTTGGTCAATGGATACGACCGCAAAGTGTCTAGGAACGCGGCCTTCTCTCAGATGAAGAAATGCTGCTTTAACCATCGACATATTATTTCTAATAACTTTTGCCATCAGATTAATTAGCATGATTACTTGGTAGCGCGTGCTATGTTTTTGTGAAGGCACAACTCATGACCAGTGATATGAACCGATTAATGGGAGGCTTTCTGAAGGCACTTTACAGTGAAAATCTATCGGGGAAGATCGTGTTAGATTTGGGCTGTGGTTACGGACTGTGGGGGCACGTAATTAGAGCTACGGTTGGCAATGGTGGAAACGACTGTTTTTTGGTTGGAGCCGATATTTGGAAGCCCTACTTAGCTGAAACGCAGAGGCATAAAGCTTACGACAGCTTCGTTGTTTGCGATGTGAGGTTTCTGCCTTTTCGGAAAGGGGCAGCCGAGTTTGTTGTAGCATTTGAAGTGCTAGAACACTTGACCAGGAATGAAGGCTTTGCTTTTCTGGAAAACCTTAAGGAACTTTCACGTAGGGTGCTGATAAGCACCCCCTGCAACTTTTATGAACAAAGCGAGATTAGGGGGAATAGGTTTGAACGGCATCAGTCGGGGTGGCGTGAGAAAGATTTTATGCAACACAAATTCAAGGCCTACAAAACTGGTTTAGGCGGAGACTTGGAAGTTGTGGCAAGGAAACTTCATATGCTAGACTTTTTCCACAGATTGATGCGAGGCGTTTACAGGAACGAATGGAGCGGAGCCATGATCATCGCTGAATATGCAAGTTTAGAACACGAAGACTTTACACTTTATTATACTGAAAAAGTGTAAAGTGCATATTAGCGCATTACTTCACATGTGCACGCGTTGAGTGCGTATGTGAGTAAGTGAGTGTGTAAGAGTCTGTACGGTTGAGATAGTTAATGCGTACGTTTGGGGACTAAATTTTAATCCTGACAATTTGCGCAACATGCTATGACTTACGCACGGGAGAGATGTACTACGCGATTCCCACAGCACAAGGCGGAGTAACGTCTACATCCATTGACTACCTCTCGGTGCAGGCTTGGGGGGAACAACAGGAGAAGTCCCTGGCGGAACACAAGACGTCGGCACCGCGGTTGAGATTAAATTTTAATCCCACACACATCAACGACTACTGTGGTCCTGCCCTGCCTGAGAAGAGACGGAAAACGGGCAGGGCATAGTTCTGCCTCCTGATTGTCAGCTATAGTGCCCAAACAGATTACTCTAATTCAGAACGCAAGCAAATTCTATCCTAATAATCATATACCTAATTGCGAAGTGTCATATTGAGGTTCGTGCGCTATAGAATATTGGAAGGAATAGAATGACAAGAATTGCGTATTGCTTGCTGGTACATAAGAATCCGAAACAGGTCGGTAGACTGATAAGAAACATTTATTGCTCTTCTGACTTTTTTTACGTGAATGTCTTTGGGAACAACTTTACAAAAGAGGCTTGGAAAAAAGAGTTTAGAGAATTTGAGGGCGACAATTTCTTTGTATCTTTTGAATATGGGCCAAGTTGGGCTATGTTTTCAGTGGTGGATGGCACGCTTTCTTCTATGAGAAGATTTGCCTGCTTTGGCTATGATTACTTTATTAATCTTTCTGGGCAATGTTATCCACTTAAGTCCATTAATTCAATAAAGGGGTTATTGCAAGACAAAGACTTCGCATATATGGAAAACTTCAAACTGCCAGCCCCCGCTTACTGGGCCAACAACGGTGGTCTTGATAGGTTTGAGTATTCATACTATAAGAATCCATTTTTTATTCTTGGCGATATTTTGTTAAACAAAAAAACAGCGCGTACGCTAGGATCATTAGGGCATGGACCAAAAATGTTTATCAAGTTGCCTAAACTTCATCGGCAATTACCATACAAACTCGAACCATATGGCGGTTCAGCTTATTTTTGTTTATCCAAGAAACACGTCGATTATGTTCTAGAATACTTGAAGAATAAACCAAACCTAATTGCTTTCTTCAAACACGCATTTGCGCCTGACGAAATATTCTTCCAAACTGTTATCTTAAATTCGGTTCTGAAAGAGACAGTTATAAACGATAATCTAAGATACATCGATTGGTCTAAGAAAGGAGTTACTCCCGCTATTTTGACCATTGATGATGCGGACAATTTGTTGAACTCGCCCAAGCTCTTCGCAAGAAAATTCGACATAGAATCCGATAAAGCAATTCTAGATTTAATTGATAGGTCAAAAGGATAAGTAGTAGTGGCGCGCGTGCTTGTTCCTAAATTAATAAAGTGAGTCTCGACCTCTTATTGGGGTAAGCAATGAAGAGATACGAGGCTCTAGAAACCCTGTTTAGTAAGGTCGATTTATCTTTTGCCCAAAAAGTCTTAAACGAACCTTTTCACCCAGCTGGCTCTCCAGGAAGACCCAAAAGAAACCCAGTTGGACTATTCAAAGCGCATATTGTAAGGCGAGTAAAGCACATTCCAAGTGACAGAATGCTTGTTAGGCAAATGTGGAAAGATCCACGACTAAAAAGAATCTGCGATATAGAAGCAGATGAACCACCTTATGGCATTGCAGTACTATCCAGGTTCAGAACTAAAGTAGACCCTGAAAGGCTATCGCGAATAGTGGATCAAGCCATTGAAGTGCTCGTCGAGAACGGAAGAATCAAGGAGAAGCCCTAGCGTTAGATTCAACCTTCATCAAGGCTTACAGCCGCCGAAACCTTGACAACCGCACAGGCTACAGCGACCCAGAATCGAGGTTGGAAGAGCAGTTAAAGCCAAAGACTTAGGCTACAGACTTCATTTGGCTGTCGACGTCAAAAGTGAGCTGCCCATTGCTATGATTGTGGTTTCGGCCAACGAGAATGAGAAGAAACATTCCATAAGCCTTTTTACGAAAGCATCAGAATACGTAAAACCAAAAAAGCTCCTGGCGGATTCGCAGTACAGTGCGGTAAATCTGCGGGAAACAGCATTGAAGAGTCGAGCGTTACCCGTTATTCCTTATCCGAGAAACCAACAGGTAGGCATCAGAGGCATCCTCAGAGTTGATAGGAAATTTCGCAGTCATGGGCATCAAAAGTTTAGAAGAGCATACAGGAAACGGGTGGCTGTTGAGCGAGTTTTCAGCAGGCTCAAGAATTTGGCAGGTCTCACGCAGCATAATCTGAGAGGAATAGCCAAAGTAACATTTCATTCTCAACTCTGCGCCCTAATTATGCTTCTGACAGCTCAAGCCGCAATTAACACGAACAATCAAGCCAAAGCTAGAAGCATCAGATACTTCGCCAATTAATTTTGGAACAGCCATGCGCGCTCTGACGGCTCACACCTACATTGTTTTAGTTCAAGTTTTAGTCCAACCAACCAAGGAAGTTGAACGATGATGCGCGCAGTTGTATAGTTTTTCCATCTGTTTTTTTGTTTTTCATATGCACACTTATCCTTAAGGGTTAGTTTCAGATTTTTATCGTTCATTGGAGAACACGCAATGAACGTTTGGCGCAATCAGCATAGAGTGCTTCTAGTTATACTGCTGGCTTTATCCATGGTTTCAGACGCCGCAGTAGGATCCAACCCAACCTTCGGCTACACAACTTTAGGTGGCTCAACGGAATACCTCAACTCGGAAGTATGCGGCAGCAGCTTCACACTCAACCAAGCGGGAACCGTTAGCCAGATCAGCGTCGGATGCAGGGCCAACGCAAGCGTAAGTGTAACCGCGGCGATTTATGATTCAAGCTTAAAACTGGTTGCCACGGGGACGCCAACGGTATGTTTAGGAAACGACATATTCCGGTGGGTAAATGTATCAATAAGCGCAACGTTGAATTCAGGGACTTACTGGCTCGTAGCCCGAAGCAACAGCCAAACCGGCAGCTTCAAAATGGCGTACGACTCAGGTGCAAGTGGAACCGAGTACGGCAGTGGCTCATACCCCACCTTCCCCAGCACCCTCACCGGATTCTCCACTAACACGAAACAGTATTCAATATTCGCCACTTACGCCGCAGTAGGATCCAACCCAACCTTCGGCTACACAACTTTAGGTGGCTCAACGGAATACCTCAACTCGGAAGTATGCGGCAGCAGCTTCACACTCAACCAAGCGGGAACCGTTAGCCAG
>JBEKGO010000056.1:0-8565 GCA_050012755.1 Bathyarchaeia archaeon | reverse complement strand
TGGCGGCGAGTTCTATGAAAAAGTGTTGCGGAGCCTTTGAAATGTCGAAAGTAAACTTGTAGGGCATAACTCAAAATGAATAAAGAACCAAGCTTAAAAAGAGTATCTTACAACTGCCAGATAGAAATGCAGTTTTGCTTTGTCGCGTGCCCTAAATCTCATAGTCATGATGCCATTTTCTTGAGTGACTTCAACCCTCACAGGAATAGAAAGAGGAGATTAAATCTTAATCCCCACACACTATTACCTTTTCTGAAGATTAGGTGGTAGGTAGAGGCTACTGGTGTAGGCTAAAAAATATTTGATTATTTCTTATGGTATTGGTAGGTAAGATAATGTATGTATTAATTTCATTAAGACATACATTTCATGGAACATTAAAAACTAAGTTAGCGCGAGCTAAGAAAAATAGCAAAGTTTTTTGGTATGTTTCCTAAGGTTATAATGGAAGAGCTATGCCGACATTCCAATGCAAGACGTGCGGTAAGAAGATAAAGGCTGATTATGAGACTTGCGACTGCACCGAATCTCAGAATTTCAATGAACAAAAGAATCCAACTTGTTGTGGTCAGCCCATGCTTGAAATAATTGATGACTAAACCCGCGCGCTACTTGTAAAGAATGTGTTAATCTATTGACGAATCAGCTTTACTGTTTCCTTTTCTTCATTCAGCTGTCTTTGCGAGGGATTTAACCCATTCACGTTTTTCCCAAAGTGCGCAACCTTGGATTTCTTTGAGTTCAGCATGATTTTCTCGGATAGTTTTTAACATTTTGGATTGTAGTGCTTCTTTGAGTGAGAGATTTTTCAGGTTGGTGTCGGAATAAGCGATGAATGGACATGGTTCAACATTTCCTTCCGCGCTTATATGTATGAAACCGCGTCCTGCTGAGAGGCATCCACCGATTTCGTCTTCATCCCACGGCAAAGCAATAAACATGGCAGGGTATTTCTTGCGGAAATTGTTGCGGATTTCTATTACTTTGCTTTTTTGTTCTTCACTAAGAACCCAATCTTCGGTTCCAGCTATAACTGGCGTGTATTCGACGAGCATGAAGAGTTTGCATCCGTTATCGACAAGTTGCTTAATGAACGCATCATCAGTTACCTCGGCAAAGTTAGTTCTTGTCATGGTAAGTGATGCTCCCCAGAACAAGCCCTTGTTTTTGAGTTTGGCTATTGAGCTGAGGAGTTGGTTGTAGACTCCTGTGCCTCGTCTGCCGTCAGTGTCAATCTGGTAACCCTCCAAGCTCAAAAGCGGAACGATATTCTTGTTTTCTGAAATTCGCTTGAGAACTTCGTCACTTAATAGCAAACCGTTTGTAAACATTAAGAACATTATTTCAGGCGTTCTCTTGGAGATGTCAAGGATATTCGGTCGCATTAGTGGTTCACCACCTGCTAACACGATAAAGGAAATGCCCAACTCCTTAGCCTCATCCACCAACCTCGTAAGGCGACCATCACTCATTTCAGCATCAGTTTTTGCTCTTAACGCTTGATGATAGCAACCTTCGCAGTGCAGGTTGCACTTACTGGTTACACTTATCACTAGAACTGGTGGAACATGAAGCCCTTCAACTTCCAGTTTTTTCCTCGTTTTAGCTGCCTTGTTCTGCCAGCCAAGCGTACGCAAAAAGAAAACCGACTGTGATGGGCTTGTGAGGGCAATCTTGACGGCATCTTTGAAAAAGGCTCCTAAGGCATCGTTAACTATTTTGTTTATGTTGAGGTTTAGCTGTTCGTCTGGCTGGGCAGGTCTGGTCATTGTTATCATTCCTGAACTCTCCAACAAACTATTAAGGTTATACCATTTAGACTAAATAGTTGAAATGAAGAAAAAAATTGTGTTTTCTATAAATCGTTTCTTGGCTTTTCTTTTTTCTTTGACATTTCCCAATACCTCTTTCGGGTAGCTTTGCAGGAATGAGATGACTTCGGGGTATTCTCTAAAACCGTTTACTGGTGTACCGATTATAAGCAAATCGTAGTCTGTGTGTGGGATTAAAATTTAATCCCATAGACGCATGTTAAGGATAGGGTGTTTTTTAAAACCAGTTTTTTGACCGTATTTCTCTGCAAACTTTGCAAACACTAAATACTGTTTCGTTTTCATAGACAATTTCGGTCTCAGTTGAACTGCAAGAAGGACATTCATCATTAGTTTTCATTTTTAAACACTTTCTAAAATTTGCTTGCGCCTAATCTTTTGGCGTTTTTTTTGGTTTTTCATTCAGTATTCTCTTGATGGAAGCTTGCAAAACATGCCTTTACGTTCCAGTTTTTGCGTGTCTTCGTTAATTCTTTGAGGTTTAAAGAAAATAAGCCTTATGAATCAAGAATATGAATCGTGTGCTCTCTCTAATGAAATGTCTTAATTTTCTATTTAATACATACATTATCTTACATACCTATACCATAGAAAGGATTGAATATTTTTTTTAGCCTACACCTGTAGGTTCTATTTAACACCTAAACCGTCAGGAAAGTAATAGTGTGTGTGGGGGGATTACAATTTAATCCCACATACTAACCAATAGTAATAGTATTTCAAAAATGTTTTTAAGAACATTCAACTCATTTTGTCATCATGAGTTTTACCGTTTTAAGAAAACTAATAATTGTTGAGCTCTTTCTTTTGTTTATTCAGTTTGGTTTCGGGATATGGAATAGTCTTTTCGCCCTTGTCCCGCTTAAGGCTCCGTTCAACTTCTTTGTTTATTATGGCGGACTGGATGTTTTGGCGCATATTGTTAATGGTTCGCTGATTTTGCTTGTTGGCGGACTGATTGTGTGGTTTAGCTCCCAGACGAAAAACCCACTTATCGTCAAACTGTCTGCTCTTGGAGTTGTATTCACGATAAGTGCCATTGCAAACGGCATAATTTTTCTGGAGATTTTCTCAGTTCCCAGCCTTTATAACATTGATAACGATTTTTCGTTCGCAATGGCTATGAGTTTTCTTTCGGTCTTTACCATTTTCTTCACAGAAATATACATAACTAAAAAAGCTCAAAAGACCTGAGAACAAGGAAGCATAGATTTTTTTTCCAGAAATGTATGTCTTAGCTTCTAATTCATACATACATTATCTTACCTACCAACCAATACTAAAGAAAAGAATTGAATATCATTTTTTATAGCCTTCACCAACAGGCTTTACTTGCCACCGTAAACTTCACCGTCGTACAAGTGTGTGTGGGGATTAAATTTTAATGCACACACACAAAATTACGGCTACGCAGTGGGTTAGAATGGTATTCACTAAATCTTAATCCGCCGCAACAGACAACTCTTTAGGTTGCCGTGTTCTCGTTCTCAGGCCATGTTTTGCTTTTGGACTCTGTCGATTGCTTCCTCTATTTTTAGAGGAAGAGCTGAACCAGAAATACTCCACCTTGCTTTTTTCATTTCTCCTTTTATGTCATCCTTGCTCTTTTCGAAGCATATAGCATGTTGTCCAGTGTGCGGAAATTCGTTGAGAGTCTTTTCATCCTCGAACACTGCCGCTATCAGCCCTCTTTTATTCCAGAAGCCAAATTGCATTGTGTATCCAATGAATCCCTTCGCAGTCTTCAGTTGTTCCTGAACTTTTTTGCCTCGCCTTCCCCAGGAGATAAGAGACCATGAACTTTTGAGCTCACCCATCTGTGCGAATGCCATGTATTCTCGTTTGGGGTCAATTTCACCATACTGGGTCCATTTTATTTCCACCAAATTTGTCACCGCTCTCTACGCTATTCAACAAAATTCCATATAAAATTTTCTATTTTGGATTCTGCCGTGTTTTCGGGTTCTGCTTTTCCTATCTGCGGGCATTAAATTTTAATCCCCCCACACCTAAGGGCTCTGTCGATTGCGCTCTTATATAGGGCACACTGTTAGACGAGGGAATTTGTGTTAGGGGTCAAGCGGGTGATGTCTTCCCCTTCCCATGTCACACTATTTTTTGAAAGACAACCTCATAATATGCTGGTCATGCTCTATTTTGCCAGTAAATTCAAAACCGAACTTTCCATAAAAAAATTCAGCGCTACCTTCCCTTCTGACAAGAGACAATGTAATTGCGTTTGCCTTAGGATTCTCTTTTATGCGTAAAATAACCATCTCAAGAGCTCTGCGACCATAACCGAGATGTTGATATTTGGAATCAATCATAAATCTCCACAGATAATACTTGCCGTATTTTGGAACTTCATGTAGCATAATAAAACCAACCGGAGTATCGTCGGCATAAATAGCTCTAAACCAAGCATTCTTGTAGAAAGAAGCTTCTGCAATAGAAATGGCGTTTGCAGTTACCAAACCTCTCTGGGTATCTGACACAGTTAACTCACAGATGTTTCTTACAGTTTTTGATGTAATCCTGCGCAAGGATACTTTCGACGCCTGGGATACATTAGCCATCGTAAATTCATCCGATAGGTTGAGATTTATTTTCTATACCTACAATTAATCACTTAAATTTTACCTGTTTTGGTGTGGTGACATCATCCAGAAGTTGAGCTTTTTGGCTGAATTTTGTCAATTAAAGCCCTTTTTTGGCGAAAAACGTGTTCCACGATGAGTCAGTTTTCGTGAATACTTGGGTATCTACAAAACCAACAGATTGCAGGATGTTTCGTATTTCATCCAGCGGGATAAGGCGAACACCCGTTTGTTCAATCATTTTTTTATGCTTGACTTCATAGGTCCCGTCCTTCACCATTTCACTGACGATCAGCAGTGTGCCATTTGGTCTAAGCACCCTTTTTATTTCCTGTAACGCAGCAGGGACTTCGCTCCAGAAATAATAGGTTTCAAAAGCGGTCACCAAATCAAAAAAACTGTCTGAAAAAGCCATTTTTTGAACTGAACCTTCGATAATTTCTACACGGTTCTGGGCAATCAATTTTTTGTTCACTTTTTTAGAATATTTCACCATATCAGGCGAATAGTCAATGCCGAAAACTTTTCCCGCAATCGCCCGCTGAGCCAGTCTACCAACCGTTTTTCCACCGCCACAGCCAACATCCAAAATTAACCATTCAGGTTCAATGTTAACGTATGACAGCCCCCATGTGGATAATGGTTTATGGCCTTGATTCATTAAGGCAGCGGTGAACCTACCACGAAGACCTTGTGGACGTTTGAACTGTTCCATTAAACCGAATATGATGATACCTCAGCATTCTTGATTTTGAAATTGAAATAAATTAATAAGACGAATAAATAAGGATTTAAGTCAACACGATTCTTACCTAACGTCACACCCCTAACTTGCTGTAATTTTGTGTGAGTAGGACTAAAATCTAATGCACACACGCTTCAAACTTGAGTTATTGCGACTAAGACAATTGATGCTAGATCGAGAGCTAAAAAGTTCCTAAGGAGTTATTTTAGGATTTTGTCACCGTCAACAGCCAACCTGCAGTTGGAAAGTTCACGTATGAGGGCAAGTTTCCAGCTATCGCGGTCATCGAACGCAGTGAACTTTATGCCTTCAAAATCTATCGGTATTTCAAAGTTTGCGCATTCTCTGAAGAAGACAAGTACGTTACCTTTGCTTAGTTTTCCCAAAAGGAAACCAAGTTCAAAAACCACATCCTGCTTAGGTCTTAGCTTGCGTTTTGTAGTGGCTTCATTCTTACCATATGCAAAATCGTCCGGTGACAACAAAACCACGGCAAAAGCAACATCGGCGTAGTCTCTGCTAAAGTTCTCTACTATTTTCTTGCCGTGGCTTGGCTCTTCACACAAAACCAAGGGTATAAGCGAAAGTTTAGTTAAAGCCTCATTAAGAGCCTGATTCATTTCTTCATCTGAGCCGGCAACAACGATAATTCTGCGACTCAAATTCCCTGAAGTTGAGGTTGTCGATTGGCTGGGGAAAGGGCTGTTTTTTGTTGAGGGTAAGAATTTTTCTGTGCAGAGGTAAGCGCCTTTGACTTTGCCTTTGACGATGTTTTCGATGAGATATTTTTTGTCTTTGGCAGATACAAGGTTTTCTTGGTTAGGCAGCGCTAGTTTGTCGGCTGTTACGTGCGACCAGAAGATTACGACTTTGGTAACTTTGATAGGGTTGAGTAGTCTGCCCATAAACCAGAAAGGCTGTCCGGCAGCGAAAGGTGTGGCGAAGGTGCGGTTAAGTTCCTCTTGGGAAACGTTGAAGCGAACCCCGGACTTTTCTTGCTCGGCGTATTCTACGTAGATGTGATATTTGGGAAGCGACAATCTGCTCAAATCTAATCAACCGCTCTACAGAAAAACCTTACCGTAACAGGTTATGGAATGAGGGGTTCAAGTTTTTTTGAAAGCCAAATTAATAATAGCAACTTCTTTTCAAAGGAAAACCTGCTACTTTTTGCGAAAAACTAGCACTATTTGGTTTTGTCAAGACTAAACGCTGGTTCACAGTTGATTGAAGCAATAATTTCGGTGGCAAACTCCTCCTGTTCTTCAGTCCCCGTTACAGCTATCCAGCATGAGCCTTCGGCGCCACAAACACCGCCAGCAGCAATCAACTCTACCTCAGCACCCGTCAAAGCGGTTAACGCGTCTAGCTCAGTAAACACTTCGCCTATAGCAGGCATCAAACGGTACCCGCTTAAGCTAGGTGCGTTGAGCTTTTCCGCTAAAGAAGCTAAATCGCCGTTTACTCGTTTCTCAACGCCCACGGGTATTATGAGTTTTACCCGGCGTCCCACTACTGCAGGTAAGGCTAAACCTATGGTTCCAGCTTTCGGGTGACCAATCAAAATAGCGGCTTGTTTACGGGTTAGATCCAAAGCGTTTGCACCTTTCAAGATTACGTCGCCTTCCTTAAGTGAATCAACGACGTCAGCAATTGTTTTGCCTTTTTGCCAAACACCCTTTGTTATTACGACGTCTCCGGGAAACTTGCTCTCGTCAACTAGTCGACCTTCTTTGGTAACCTTATCCGTTGGAGGCAGGGTTATGCCACGGAAAAAATGTTTTCTTGAGAAATCGTTTGAGATGTTGTGCGTTTTTAAGATTTCTTCTGCTACATAACCGTTTGTTGTTCCAGCGATAATTACAAGCGTGCCATTTTTGATTGCTTTCAAAATTGCAGGATGCTTTGTTAATACTTTGGCGATTAATCGTTTTCCCGCCGCTGGAGTAATTAAGAATTGTTTCAAAGTTAGCACCTTAGTGATTGTTATTTGAAAGGTGCATTATAATAATTTTGTCAACAGAATCTCTCTGCCAAGTACATCATGGGCTCAAGTTCCACAACTCAAGCAAGTCTTCATGAACTCTTCATCAACAACACAAAAAGTTATGCCGACAAGGTTGCAGAATTTCCCTTAGATATTTTTGATTATCGCCAAGCAATCGCAAACCTAAACGCTTCCTACATTGCCATACGCGATAATTCGCAGATTGCAAGGTTCGCGAAAGACCCGCTGTTCAGCTTGGTATTTATTAATGAAGAAGTGGCTATCTTCCAGATTCATAAGTTCGATCCGCCTTACACCTGATCGTCCATAAATAAAAGCCTGAGAGAAAAGCAAATCTTTACCAATCTAGAGTTTAGCGGTCTGAGCCCTTCAAGCGTATGGAGATGGGTAGCCTAGGCCAGTAGGGTTGAGTTTTGAGAATTTCTTCAACCACATATCCATTGGTTGTTCCAGCGACAATCACGAATCTGTTTCCGAAATTTTCCCATTACAATTTTTGAGCCCAGCGAAAATCGATACCCCACTTGTTTGGGTCTACCATTTTTGATGAGAGAGCGTTAAAAATGTTTGTAGTCGAGCATGAACTAGAGTTACAATAAACAGTATTTCTACAACTACTCTTACAATAAGGCAAAAAGTAGCACAAAAAGTATTTTAATTATAGCGACGCATAAGTAATGCAGATGTGGCGGACGTGGGAGGATTTGAACCCCCGTCTGAGGCTCAGCAGGCCCTTGGTCTATCCTGGCTAGCCCACACGTCCGCTGAATTACCTCTCTTTTGTTGCTGATTCCGACCTTTTCGATTGCCTTTCCACTTCTGCCTTTGTAAGAACAGTTCTTCCCGTAATTCTATACATTCTTATAATAACTTTCTCCAAGGTCTTTATCCAATCTTCGGTATCTGGGTGGCATGTTGGAGAATCTCGGTCGCCTGTCAAAAAGTAAATATCTTGCATTAAATCATAAACCGTTCTTAAACATTCTTCAATTGTCGCACTGTAACTCCTAAATTTAGCGTCTTTCATTATTATTTCCATTCTATCAAAAGCTTCCTGTGAAAGAGTGATTCTTATTGCTTTGAAATCATCTGCACTGTTTTCTTCAGACATTTTTTGTTCACTAATTAACATTGTATGTTATTTTAGGTTAAAAGCTTTGTGGTTATTTAACTCTCTAAAGTTATTTGTGTTTTCTAAAGAAGTTTGGCATCTTCAAGGCTTGGCTCATTGCGTTTCAGTAGCGTCATTGTCAGCTTTGGAATAACTAAACGTCCATCCTTGTGTACTGTGGCCAGAAAACTTTCTCTGACGCCTAATACGCCTACGATGGTTATTGTGGCTTTCAAAATCTCTGTTGGCTCTAACTTGTATTTCCACCGAAT
>JBEKGO010000055.1:0-9152 GCA_050012755.1 Bathyarchaeia archaeon | reverse complement strand
CAAAGGCACACGTCATCCTTTTCTGTTTTGTCCGTTCTTGGCGTGATGAAGAACAATATTTCTTCGTTATCTCTTGTAACCATTCTGGGAAAAAGGCTTAGACCTAAATCAGGATTTCGTGCCTTCAGATTGAAGTCGGCCTTAGGTGTTTTCTTGAGAATGGTTTTCATAATATTCAGGTTTTTTTCTGACAATTCGGTGAGAAAACGATACGTGATTTGTGACCTTAAAGGATGATTAAAGGCCATGTCGAAAATGCCAAATTGATCAGCACGCATCAGACCTGGAACAGTGGTTGCTGTCAACAGTTGATGTTTAGTATCTAGAATCATCTTGGATATTCGTGAGTAGATTCTTTTGTTCCCTTTGAATACCACAAACTTTTCAAATGAAGGTTCCAACTCTGCCTTGTGTTTTTTCTTTAGGTAGTCAAGGAGGTCTTTCCTGCTTTTCTCTATAAGGGCAACTTCCTTTTGCCTAGCTCCAATAATCGAGTCTAGAATGTTCTCGAATGGAACTACTGTGAAGTGTGTGGGAAACTCTGCAGTTGACTCTGCAAAACCTTTGGCCTGAAGCCTATTTAGAATGTGAAAAACCTGCGCCTTATCTTTCCCAAGCAGTCTGGCGATTTCGGTAACTTTCATCGCGTCGTGTTTGGCGAGGAAAATGTACACCTCTGCCTCTTTTTCGGTTAAGCCAGAATTAATGAGAACTTTTTTTATTGTTTCCTCGCTCAATCCAGCTACCCCGATGGTATGGTGATAGACTATGTCACTCGTCCAAGTTTAAGTAACGTCAAGGGCTTAATTGTTTTTCGATGATTTGAACCGAACCATCCACTAATCGGGCAGGGAGGTGAGAAAAAATGAAAAGAAAGACTCTTTTGATCTCCATCATCGCATTAACGACTATACTCATATCATCATCGATGATAACACTGTCCCAAGCAGGGTTGCCCTGTAAACCCAAACCAGAATATGTAATCTACGACTTCAAAGTAAGCATTAACCCGACCGGTGTCGTCAATACTCTCATGGATACCAGCGGTTTCCCAGTCGTCATCCAAGAAATCTATAGTACAGAAGCAGCTATAGTATCGGGTAGTGTCACAATAAACGGCGCGGTGTATAATTATCCTAAGGATTTTGACTACAGTTATACCGGCCACATGGAACTCAATTATGTCACGGGATATGGTTTAGATATAATTCAGGAGACACTTACCTTCAAAAACTTGCCTGGGCATCCAACTTTGAACGGGCGAGCAGAAGAGAAAGTTTCGGGCTTAATTCTATCTCCCGCTATGGACATCAGCCATTGGGAAGAGTTTGGCAATTTCCAACTTACCGGTACTAAAATGTTCAGCGATGTGCAAGGCAATGGTGCTGCAATGGGAGGAGTTTCGACGGGTTATGTCGTACGCCACTTTGGCCTAATCAGCGGCTGGCCGCTCTAATTGACAGGTACTAACGACAAACAGCTTACGAATTTTCCCTTTTTTAAGTTTCAGTTTCGTCCTCATTGAAAGGATGTGTTAGAATTAACCCAAAAATGGATACTTAAGACTCTTACGAGCCTAGGCTTTAAACAATCAGACGCTATGGTCTACATTTTACTAACAAAAAACAGTAGCCAAAAAGCACGAAACATAGCCCAAACCCTAAAAACGTCCGAGCGGCAGGTTTACCGCAGCCTCAAAACTTTGCAAGTCAAAGGTGCCGTAAACGCAAGCACTGAACGCCCAGCCAAGTTCTCAGCTTTACCATTTGAAAAAGTTCTAGAAGCACTCGTAAAAGCAAACATCGAGGAAGTCAGAATTATAGAACAGAAAAAAAACGAGCTCCTCACAGAGTGGCAAACACTAATCAAAAAAACCGCGTGAGAACTGGATAGCCAGTATGTACAGTTTTACATTGTTTGGACATGTATGAATTATACATTTTTTAGCTTGTTTTCCACCCCATGTCAGAAAATATACGTGTATGTGGTCTATGAAGAATGATTAGAGGCTGATTAAAATTTCAGTTGTGAAGAGCTTTGGAGAACCCTCTTTAGCGGTGGTTTCCAAGTCTGACAAAAGAGTTTACCGTGAAATTGAAGAAACCCTCAAAAAAGAATCAGAAAGTGAACGAGACGAATGGTAACACCCTTTTCATTTTAAGCTCGTTATTATTGACCTTGATACTTGTTACTTTAGGCGATTTTTTTAGTTGGACGGGTTACTTCGAGTGTCATTTAACGTATTTTTCTTAAAATACTATCAACTGAGGCGAAAATACGTGCCGCATAAGCTGCTCTCTCCGAAGGCAATTGTATCAAGTATTCCGCCGCCGCAGTTGGTCCATCTGAAGTTTCAGATTCAAAAGCCTTCCTTAAAAGTTCAATTGATTCTTCTACGAAGGGACTATCCGATTTCCACTTTGAAAGTCTTAAATGAATGTCGTCAACTGAAATCATGATTGAGTAGATATCATATGGATCTTTGATTCTGTTTGAGTTGTTATCGAATGCATGAGCTTTTAAGGATATGGAAGCCACCGGTCCTGACACTAAAATTTCAGTCTTATCCAACTTCTGCATGAAATTGTCAGCAAACGCTATCGAGCAACCAGAGATAACTACTGGCGACACACCGCTTTGTACTCTGTATGTCTTTAAGCTCAATGGATTGTGTTCTGGCTCACATAAGAAATGAACTTCAAACTCAACTTGTTCATCGGTTCTTTTGAATTCATATGCCCCTGTTTGTTCGTAATTTAGTTTTTCTGTCAGAAGCCTTTCTATGCTTGGATAAACATTCATAAGTTCGAGCGAAAGAACCAAATCAATATCTCTCGAACCTGTATGATCAAATTTCCCAAGCGAGATGAAATAAGGCGCCCAACCGCCAGTCAGAACAAATCTCTTCCGTAGGTCCTTATCCCGATTAAACGCTTCGCTGATCTCATTGAGCGCTTTGAAAGAAACATCAACCTGATGCTTTGTATACACCATTCTCAATCGCCTCCAAGGATTCAAATTGCAAGTTTGCTTTTTCTAATTCCTTCATTGCCGCCTCAGTTATTGAAGGAGCCACTAAAATCCCTCTAGATGTCGGCCCCAAATTCGAAACAGCTCTCTTTAGGCTATCCACGGAATCAAGTTTTGCCGTGGAAGTCTTAAGTTCAACTGCAATAATTTCTTTTGTATTTGGACTACGGAAAATGAAATCAGGTTCCGCTGAAAGTACTTTATCAGCTACCAATCCTTGAGTCGCAAAGAATTCTTTGACCATTTCAACAGTCTTATCAAGGCGTATTTTCCACTCATATTTTCTAGTCAAAAGCCGCTCAGCTGCCTCTCTAGTTCTGTCAGTATCATTGTACAAGTCCAAAATAAGCTGCAAATCTGAAACAATAGTAACTGAGCCAACTCTACTATCTGTAACTTCTCTGCTTCCATAGAAAACGAATTCATCCTCAGGCACGAAGAAAATTATGTTTCCGCCAACCTCAGCAATTTCAAGGTTTAGCGCACTAACTATTTTTTCAACGTCATTTTCACTGGCAAGATAAGCGCGAACCTCGGCAGGCCTGATGTATTGGGTTGCCAGGTCTGTTGCGAATGAACCTGTAAATGCATAATTTATAGAACATTCTTTTGCAATATCCGATATTTTCTGCCCAATTTCATAGAGTGTACCAGGTGAATAGTAGGCTTTGCTTTTCTGCATGCCTGAATTATAAGCTGCAGCCCATCGTTTCATTAACTCTTCTTCTTTGCGGAGTTTCAATTTCATCGATCTTTCTCGGATCAGAAAACCCATATCGATCAGGTCATTTGTTACTATCGACGTTAAGCCTAAACTCACTTTTGCTTCTGCAGCCAATTGTCTCACTGTCCACTTTTTTTGAGGATTTGAGATTAGAACTCGAATAATATGGGAAGATTTTCCCACAAATGGATTCCTAACCATAGACGTTTAAACCGTAAACGTTTATTGTTCATCGTGTTATATATATGTTCACTTATATTGAACATGTTCAATATTTTCCGAGTGTTCAAAAAAATTGAACGCTAGCTGGATGGCGAATTTTGACGTTTTTAGACTTTTTTGGACTTTTTCCGACTCAACCTGCAAACGAATCAAACCCTGAACCCAAAAAGCAATCTAAAACACAAAGAACAAAAACTGCATAAAAAACCGTCAATAACTGATTCGGGACGCAAGCAGACGCGTTGAGGCGGGTGGTGACGTTCTGTGACGTTTTATGACGTGTGGTGACGTTTAGTGACGTTTGGCGACGGATAGTGACGTATAGTGACGCAGTCTGCAAAGAAATCAAGCCCTAAACCAAAAAAAGCAACTTGAAACAAACTGGACAGATTTTTGATTTGAAAATGCTTCTGAAGCCTTACCTTTTCGAGTTTTTTTGCCTATGTCTGGCGTGGCATCTGGAATTGGTGTCCAGAAACATTTTATAAGTATCCATCGCAGTAAGATTAATCGTAGATGAAGGCATCTTAAGATCGTATGTCCAGCGGGTTACGGGGTCTCCAGAGGAGGCAACGTCCGCGTTAAAACGGCATGCGACACCGGATAGAATTATAATTAATCTTTTATCAAGGGCAAAATTGTGATTAACTTGTCTACACAATTTCTAACTTTTCAGTAGTTTTCTAGGCTGCACCGCAATTGTTTTATAATCACAATCATAACAGAAATCACATGGGTTACAAGACATGTGCTATCTGTGGACGAAAAGTCTACGAAGGAGAGGGAATGTATTACGGCGGTCGCCTAATCCATCGAACCTGCCGAGGTATAGCCAAAATTCAGCGATACAAGCTTAATGAGAAGTAAATTCAAGAGGCAGTTATCGTGGAAAATCACAATCATAACAAAAATCACAAAATAAACCCTTTCTCGCCTCAACATCCAGCCCAACCATTATGTTTTGCTGATAGGACAGAACAACTCCATTACTTCAAGAAAACCGCAAGCAATTCAGCAGAATTGAATCCTCCAGCTCCATTAAACTATGCCATACTTGGTACATGGGGTCAAGGCAAAACATCCTTGATATACAAGCTCAGGCAAATTGCTCTTGAAGAACTCCAAAATGAAATTCGATGTGTCTGCATATACTTTCCGCTATCACCTGAGCATTGCCAAACTTGGAATATTTTCACTGAAAGCTTTCTTGGAACAGTCAAATCAACAATAAAGGCCACAAACAAGGTATTGCCGAGAATCAAAAGCGAGATAGACAAATGGGAGATAGGTCTAGATTTGGGTGTTATCTCTGCTCAGAGACATGACAACCAAAGACAACCTAAATTGACTGATGCTTTACAACAATTGTGGGAAGATCACCTTAAGCCTTCAGGGGTTCAGATAGCATTTATTATGCTTGATGACCTTCACTATTTTCCAATTAAAGCCAAGGACTCGTCATATCTTAACCTTAGGACTACCTTTCAAGAACTCGTTAACAGAAAATGCAATTATAGCTTAGTGGTAACTGCACAGTCACTTCTATTCTCTGAAATCGCAGAGATAGCCGAACCAGTCGTTAGATTCTTTAAACGTTTTGATCTTAAACCATTCACATTTGAGGAGGCAAAAGAATCCATAGAGGTAAGACTGAAGGTTGCAGGGAGCAAAACTCAAATTGATGACAAAGTAATCCAAGAGATAACGGAAAAAATGAATGGGCATCCTTACTTGATTATGTTTGCTATGTTCGAATTATTAATGAATGCTGGTGACGCCCAGATTATTGGATTAAAAGATCTCCAAAAAGCTTGGCCTGAAATTGAGGTATCACTAAGCGATACCATTTTCTCTCAAAAGTATCAAACGGCCTCAGAAAAAGAAAGGCAACTGATGATCGCAATTGCTGAAACCGGAAAAGAATTTGTTTCTCCAGTTGATTTCAAAAACTTTGGTAGCCCAGCAGAATTATTCTCAAGGCTTGAGAAAAAAGAACTATTATTACGGCATGGCAGGGGAAAATACAATCTGTTTCACCCAATGTTTGCCGAGTTCTTAAAGGATCAATAGTATAAAACATGCAATATCACACTAAATGCAAAGTACTATCTCCCATACTACCCCCTATAATACCCCCAGTCTACCCCCAAATATCCCAATTATTCATATAACGCAAGAAACCCAATTGTAGCCAACAGCGACCCGTTAATAGCAATCGAGGCGGAGCAGGAACACTCTCAGAAATTGCCTACGCGTGGTCATTAAGGCGTCTCATAATAGCTTTCGATCTACTACCTGGATGGAGCGGTTTACTAGCAGACAAAACAGTGGATAAAAGAATCAGATACCCCGAAATTGCCGAAGATAAAATCTTTAAGGTGATAAACTGTGATGAGGCAATACTTAAGTTGAAAGAATACCTTCCTCGATACACAAAAAGACACTCGGGAATCAAATTAAAGGAACATCAAACAGCTATGTTGCTAGCTAAAGGATACGAAGAAAACGCTGAAGAAGACATAGCTATAGCAAAAGATTTTGAAGCTGCTGAAAATGAACTAGATGAAAATTGCGACAGACCAAATTGATACAGTTAAGATCATATCAGAAAAACATACTAACATCGAGAAAAATCTCTGTCATGAAGAAACCATGCCGAGAAATTTTTACGAACGCGATTTGAATTGTGGTGCGTCCCAGTTATAGTGATAAACCCTTGAGGAAAAAGTTGACTCGTTGGTATGCATCAGTTCTTGCATTTTCAGAACCAATAAATCTAGCCACTGCACTCGGGCCTTGAGAAATCAGCGAGCCAAAACCTTCTCTAAGTTCAATTATTGCATCGATCGTTGTTTTCTCTGCTCCTTTTCCTTTTAAAGCAGCCATGAACGCTTCAGAAGCTTGCTTAGGTCCTGTTCCATAGAACCCAGCCACACTGTAAATGTCATAGCTGTCTTTATCTTTCAGTCTGTACAAGGCTAGACCCTTCATTGTTAACGATGCAACAATGTTTGCACAACAAAGTTTCGCCGAAGCTACCCCATTACCCGGCATAGTTGCGCTGAGCTCAACCTCAAAATTTTGGTTAAACACTATCCCGCAACCCTCAATAACGCACGCTTTAAGATCAGCCTGAACCGAAGTCAACCACTCGCCAGACAATCTTTTCGCACCTTCAGACTCAGTCAGAAAATCCACTTCAATCTTGTACCCAATCCCACTGCTAGAAGAAACCACATGTCTTTCAAAACGAAATACGCTTCCAGTAGCCACATAGCCCAACCTTTCCATAATCTGCTTAATTTTTTCATATCGCTCAACAATAGTAGGTCTCAAAACAAAATCAATATCAATAGAACCACAATGGTCAAAATAGCCCCTTGTCAAAAAATATGGTGCCCAGCCTCCCGCAAGAACCATATCATTTTTGTATTGTCGAAGAACTCGACATAGCTCAACTAAAGCGACTTTTGACGTCCCAGTTGCATCACGATCATACATTCTGAACTACCTCTTTCCCATGCCATTCTTTAAGCAATACTTCCAAAAGCTGAGAAGCAGCCTCTTCGCCTCTTGCTGGAATATTATAAAGATCAACGTAAAGCTGCACGTTAGACACAACCTTAACTCCTCGAACTTCATATGCCCCATAAAAAACCCCTTCATCGTAGGGCAAAACAAACTTAACATTTCCGCCACTAGGTGTGGGATTTAACTCTAGCTTTTCTGCAAACTTGGAAGCTATATCCAAAGAAGGAATATAGAGGTGCACATCGACAGGCCGCACATAAGGCGCTACTAACCAAGCCCCTGCTAAACCCGAAAGAGCATATTTCAAATCGACCATAGCGGCAATTTTCTGAACGAACTGATCTATTTCCTTCTCAAAAGTATAGTATTCTAAGAATTTATTCACATGGTCATAATCATGGTAAGCTGCCCACCGTCTTATCAACCGCATGGGATCTACAATGACAACTCGATTCCGTTTATCTCTTGCAGCAAAGCCTAACTCAATAAGCGTTTTGCAAACATAATGCACTAATCCGTTTGACACTTGAGCCTCTGCAGCAAGTTCCCTCTCATCCCAGTCTCTGCCAAGAGTTACCAATAACACACGCAGAATCCTGGAGGATTTAGGCGCGAAGACATTTTTGACCGCAGACATACAATTGCCTTCTAAAACTAACCTTTGCTCAATGGACTATATAAACGCTCAATGTTATTGAGCTAATTCTGCTCAACCACACTTATATACGCTCAACACTATTGAGCAAGTCTATGTTAACAAAATAACTATCAGAAATACACAAAGCAAACCAACAACAACCTTAGATTCAGCAGCCCCCTGAGACCTAAGTAACAAAAACACAAAAACAAAAATTGAAAACAGCCAAAAATAACAATTATAACAAAATAACAAAACAAGAATGTTGGAAGCTCTCCTACTTTTGGTTAACCCGTAAACAATTGTTTTACTGTGTTGTTCCACTATCAGGTGAATATTCACCGACGCGTTCAGCTAAAAAGTAAAATCTCGGCAGAGTGCGCTGGGGATTTGCCACGATTTTACCTTTCCGCCTCAACCGCAGTATGATTCTGCGGAAAACGTCATGTTTGATCTCCAAAAAGTCCCTGTAGCTAAATTCCCTCGTTAAATCTCTAGCCTTGTTGAGAACGTAGGCCTCAAAAAGAACACTACTGATTGTTTTCTGATACTCCTTCTTTACACAACTCAAGTCGTAAGGCTCTCGGCGAGGCTTAGAAACCTGATACTGAAAAACATTATTCTGCTGAATATTAACTACTTTTGTTCTCCATTGCGAACCTCAGCTGCCCCCTCAATGCCCTTCATGAAAGAATCATTCAAGCTTAGCTTCACCGAACATAAACCTTCCAGCGATGGATGAGCAGGGCAGGTTTTGTAAGTCGAATAGTTCTTTTTTGCTGTCTTTTTCTTCGATTTATTGACTTTTTTTGACGAATTTTGACGTTTCTTGACGATTTTTGACTAATTTTGACTTTTTTTGACGCAACCTGCAAACAAAACACATCCTGAACCAAAAAAGCAACCCAATGTACAGAGGACAAAGTCTTGTGCAGAAACCTTATAATAATCGCCCCGTTTTCGCGCATTTCCACACAGAATTACACATATAAACACATTTTAACACAA
>JBEKGO010000054.1:0-9875 GCA_050012755.1 Bathyarchaeia archaeon | reverse complement strand
TTGTGAAGCACTTGATAGACTTCATACAACGGCGGAATCGCATCATAGAGTGATAATCCTTGAAGTTATGGGCAGATACACCGGTTGGATAGCTTTGGAAGCAGGGATTGCCGGAGGGGCAGATGCAATACTGATTCCTGAGAGACCGTTCGATATTGAAGAAGTCTGCGAATGCATAAGGAAGAGGCAAAAACGCGGTCGAAACTTCAGCATAATCGTCGCCGCGGAGGGCGCCAAACCAAAAGGGGGAGAAGAGATCGTTTATAGTAGCGGTGTAGACGAGTTTGGCCACGCAAGATTCGGCGGCATAGGCTACTACATAGGAAAGGAAATAGAGAAGAGATTCGAAAATATCGATACTAGGGCAGTGGTTCTGGGACATCTTCAACGAGGCGGCTCTCCGAATGCGTATGACAGAGTTTTAGCTACCCGATTTGGTATCGCAGCTATTGACCTAGTACATGAAGGCAAATTCGGCCAGATGGTTGCCATCCAAGGAAACGCCATGGTCTCTGTGCCTTTGAAGGACGTTATCGGTAAGCGAAAAACGGTTGATTCAAAGCTTTACGAAATTGCTGCAACATTCTTCGGCTAGACCCATGCTTCAAAATGCTTAAGGTCCCAAAAAGAAGCAACAAAAAGGGGTCAGGCAAGTTACTCAAGCCCCGTTAGTTGAAGGAGTTCTATTGAATTTCTTCATTGTAGTGATTCGTAGATTTTTAGTGTCTCGTCTGCAACTTTGCGCCATGTGAAGTATTCTATTACTCTTTTGCGTCCGTTCTCACCCCAATTTCTGGCTTTTTCGGGGTTTCGTAGAGTTTCTTTTATTCCCCAAGCTATGTCGAGAGGATCTTCGCCGTTTATGTGCACGCCGTTCTGGTCGGAGCCGGAGCTTAGTACTTGTTCTCTAAAACCTACTACACTGCGTGCGCCCACAACGACCGGTTTTTCCATTGCCATAGCCTCTAAGCAAACAATTCCAAATGGTTCGTAGACTGATGGGAATATGCATATGTCGGAAGCGGCGTAATGCAAGATTCTCTCGGGTTCAGAAACAAAATCAAAGCGGCATGCTATGTTGTTTTGAATGTTTAACCTGTCCGCTGCTTCAGTTATTATTTGTTCGTCCCCTTTGCCTAGAATTACGAGTTTGGTGTTAGGATACTCCTTCAAGACAGAGGGCATTGCTAGCATAAGGTTTCTAGCGCCCTTTACCCACGATAACCTCCCCACGAACAGAAGCATGTTCCAATCTTTTGGGACCACATACTTTTCGCGAATTGCTGCTATGTCCTCGGATTTGCATTTTGCCATGTTGTAACGGTCAGGGTCCACTCCGTTCCAAACTACGCTTACTTTTGGTGACGGCCAACCATGCTTAACTAGGTCTTGTTGCATGGCATAGCTGACGGTGATTATCCTGTCTGAGTTGTGAGCCATGGCATCTTCAAAATGCGACACTACTTCCGATCCCTTACCCTCGCTTCTTCCCCATTCCGTACTGTGTGTATGAAAGACCACTGGGATTTTCGTTTCATTCTTTATCACCAGACCGGAAATACTGCTTAACCAATCGTGCACGCACACAACGTCAAAATGATACTCCTCCTTTTTTATTAAGCCGTTGATGAATTTAGTCGCGCTGAGAATATTGTACATGAAAATGTCATTGAAGAATTTTATGTTGGTGCCCCATTTTTTGAGGTCGTCAACGACGAAATATGGAAAAACGTTGCTCGCATCGGCAATTAAGGGTCGATGAATTTCCACGCCTCTTAGGATTTCTCTGGTTTTCAAATTCCCTCCAAAATTTAGCGTGAAGACTGAAACATCATGTCCCATGTCAACATATTCCTGCGTTACATTTTCAGCATACGTCCCTAAACCACCAACAATCGCTGGAGGATATTCATAAACAAAAAAGCCGATTCTCAAAATGTTCACCAAGTTAGAGTTCCAAACTATTTTCGAATTGTACTTTATTATGGTCAACTAATACTTAAGTTAACCAGAGCCATGAGAAGCTCGAGTCCAATGTTCAACACTACCTGAAATATTTCCTAAGATTGGTAACTACTTTCTTTTTCTCGGTTTGTGGAATGTTATGGTTATTGGTCTTCTGTGGTTGGGCAGAGGACAAAAGCGGAGCGAGCTGGCAGATAGAGGCTGAGCAAATTTTGATTTTTTCGTTCAGTAATGTTTACAATAGTAAAGTGAGCCTGCAGCGGATCCAACCGACCGTGCCCCCCGTACTTTAGAGCATCACAGTCTAGTATCATCCGGTATTTTCCAGGAGGAGCTTCAAATCGATAATCAGTAAAGGATTGATGGGGATTAAAATTGAATGCAAAAATCAGATCGGCCCTCTTGAATGCTATTACTTTTTTTGTGGAATCCTCATGTAGGAGCTGCGGGGAGGATGTTTCAAGTATGTGGTGTGTTTTCGCCAGTGCAATCATGTCGCGATCGAATCTGGCTAGTAAATGATATTTAAGGTTGGTGTCGTCTGCGAGATGCCATTGTCTAGTAGCATGCTTGAAGGACCAGTTGTTTCCTTCGCGGGGAAAGTCGATCCAGTCTGAGTGGCCGAATTCATTGCCCATGAAGTTTAGATAACCGTTGCTGGCTGTGCTTAGGGTTATCAGGCGGATCATCTTGTGCAATGCAATTCCCCGGGCGACCTTTGCATTGTCATCATAGATGGGCATGTGATGGTACATGTCTTCGCCGATCAGTCGGAAAATAAGTGTTTGGTCTCCTACCAACGCTTGGTCGTGAGATTCGGCGTAACTAATTGTTTTCTCATCTGTCCTGCTGTTAGTAAGTTCAAACCAAAGATGCCCGATGGGCCAGTCTTCATCTTTGTAATCTTTTATTAGACGAATCCAGTAATCAGGCACTCCCATTGCGAAGCGATAGTCAAAACCGAACCCGCCCTCTGATTGGGAAACGGCTAAGCCGGGCATGCCGTTGACATCTTCGGCTATGGTGATGGCGTCGGGCCGGATATCATGAATTAATCTGTTGGCCAGAGCCAAATAGGAAAGGGCATCTTCATCCACGCTGCCATCAAAGTAATCGTTGTATGAAGTGAATACTCTCTTAAGACCGTGTCCCAGGTAAAGCATGCTTGTGACGCCGTCGAACCGAAAGCCGTCAAAGTGGAATTCGTCTAACCAATATTGGCAATTGGAAAGCAAAAAATGCAGAACCTGAGGTTTGCCGTAATCAAAGACACGTGAATCCCATGCCTTATGGATTCCTCGTATGCCTTCATGAAAATACTGAAATAGTGTCCCGTCGAAGCGACTCAATCCTTCCACCTCGTTGGACACTGAGTGAGAGTGAATTAGATCCATAAAGACGGCGATCCCATTGGCGTGAGCTGCGTCGATTAGGAGTTTCAAATCCTCAGGTGTTCCGTACCGTGATGAAGAGGCAAAAAAGCTAGATACTTGATATCCAAATGATCCATAGTAAGGATGTTCTTGAATGGCCATTAACTGTAACGTATTGTAACCCGCGTGTACGATTCGAGGAATCATCTTGAGAGTAAATTCTTGGAAGGTTCCGATTTTTTCGTCTTCCTATGCCATTCCGATATGCGCTTCGTAAATAAGAGGGGGTTCTTCATGTCGTTTGAAATTGGGTTCTTTCCAACGATATGTGTCTGGTGGTGACCATACTTGCGCGTTGAAAATCAATGTTTTTGGATCTTGCATAACCCGTCGAGCGTAGGCTGGAATGCGATCGCCTTCGCCCCCTGCCCAATAAATACGGAGTCGATACAGGTCGCCATGCCTCAGTTTGTCGGCGGTCAGGTGAATTTCCCAGACGCCAAATTCGATGATCTTTTGCAGCTCAAACTCTGGGAGCACTTGCCATTTACTCATGTCTCCTATTAGGTAAATTGCTGTTGCGTTTGGCGCCCATTCACGAAATACCCAGCCTCCCCGTTGGAAATGCAGGCCGAAGTATTCGTGGCCGGATGCAAACTCTGCAAGGCTCTTCTTACTCTGTATTAGTCGATGTTCTGTTTCTTCGATATGTTCCAATCGGTGTCGAATCTGATCAGAAAACGGACCGAGGTACGAATCGCTTCTCAGCAGGCGGGTTAATCGGATTTCAAGATCACTCATCAAAATACGACATTATAATTTAACATATAAGTAATTTAATTCTTTTCCAGAAGTACCAAGACTTAATCCAATTAACTCGATGATTGTGAAAGCCATTCTTTTATTTGACCAAAAGCCAACGATAAGGGCATTTGGCTGTTGATGTTTCGCGTCAGCAAATTTTGTTCTTTGTGTTTTGGTTTGGTTTTTTTTAGGGCTTGTCGTGGTTGCAAGTTGCGTCACTATACGTCACTAAACGTCATAAAAAGTCACTAAACGTCACTACGCGTCATAAAACGTCACAGAACGTCACAAGCCGTCAAAAATAAGCCATTAACTCAAAGAGTCTCCCTGCGTCTATTTGTGTTCAGAATCAGTTATCGAGGTTTTTTGTGCAGGTTTTGTGCTTTATGTTTTGGGTTGCTTCTTTGTTTTTAAACTTGAATCTTTTGCAGGTTGCGTCTTTAAGTGTAAGAAAATGCAAGGATCTGCAAGAATCTGCAAAAAATGTAAGAAAAAGGAAGAAATAGCTACCGCATACTTTCAAGGGTTGAAGTTTAGCTTTCTAAGTGCAAATTATTTTTCTAAATTTTTTTTCTTTGCGTTTTGGATCGTTTTTTGATTTAGGTTTTGAATCATTTGCAAGCTGCGTACACAGAAGTACACATTTTTTTGCATGGTTATTTTGACTTTTTAGAGTGTTTTGTTTTGTTCATAAGATTTATTTATGTATTCAAAATGTATACATTTGTATTGGTTGACCTCTGCATGGAAGAAGTAATAACGTCCCGGTTTTCTGAAGAACTAGTAAAAAAAGTTGACAAGGCAGTTTCCAGAGGCTACTTCAAAAGCAGAAGCGAAGCTCTAAGAGTAATTATAGAAGAATACCTAAAGGAACATCCTGAACTATTTTTGGGAGACAAAGTTCAAGAATTAATAAAAAAAGCTCCTAACCTAAGCGACGAAGAACTGGAACAAGTTGGGGCTAAACTGTTCAAAAATATTGGTGTAGCTAAACTTGTTGCTGAAGGACGAGCTTAATGCGTCTCTATCTTTGAAAGAAAAACTCGATGATTGGTCCAGAGAGGAGCGATTTTAGGTTCTAGTTAGGTTTTGTTATAATTGTTATTTCTTAATAATGTATAATAGTGTGAAAGTAAACTATTCTTACTCATGACAGAGGAACCACAAGTTACCACAATCAGCGAAAAAGGCCAGGTTGTAATTCCACAGTCTATAAGAAAGCAGATGGGAATAAAGGCAAAAAACAAATTTCTCGTCTACGGAAAAGGCGACACAATCATAATGAAGAAGCTTGAGATCCCTGACTTGAAAAAGGAATGGGACAGCATCTTTGAGATGATGGAAGGAAAGGAACTAAAGATTTCCGACGAAGAAATCGAAGAAGAAATAAGGCAAGTTAGAAAAAATCGGCAAAAATAACAGATGGTTAAATGTTGAGGGTCGTTCTTGACACCAATGTTCTGGTAAGCGCCATAATCTCTGATGGCAAATCAAGAGAACTCTTGCGCAGAGGAATAGCAAACGAGTTTTCGATCATTACATCCGACTTAATCGTAAAAGAGCTTGTTAGCGTGCTTAATCGTCCAAAATTTAAGACAAGCGAAGATGAAATCAACAGAATCATGCACGCACTCATTAAATCAGCTGAAATTGTTATCGTAAAATCGAAACTTGAAGCAGTAAAAGAAGACCCCAAAGATAATATAATTATCGAAACAGCTTATGATGGAACCGCCAACATTATTGTCAGCGGAGATAGACACCTTCTTGCTTTGAAAACGTTCAAGCGAATCAAAATAATGGCTGTCGAGGAAATGGTTGGATCGCTTGACAGAAATATTTTTGATAAATAGACAAAGTCAATTTCATTTTCTACGGATTCAAATCGAAAAATTAAGGATGCAAAACAAAAACTCTATTTGCCGGTTTCTTGATTTATGCTGCTCAAAAGATTTTCAGGATTAGCTTGCTGTTTCTTGTTTTGGGACTTATACCATTTGAAGGTTGCGTCATAAAAAGTCAAAATTAGTCAAAAAAAGTCAATAGAAATCAAAGAAAAAAAGGCAACCGAAAAGAAGAACAAATGATTTCGCTTCACCAGTAATTTTTAGATGTTATCTTCGATTGCAATACTCAATTTTCAGTCTGCAAATTTGTTCTTTGCATTTGTTTGAAAAAACGATTCTTGAAGCGGCTGAAATGCAATTGCCAGATTAAATGTCGATTTCTGAAGAATCAGCCTTGAAGTTGGCCTTTGCGTATGATCCATCGCAGAATGGTTGGTTTTTGCTTTGGCCGCAGCGGCAAATTGCTATTATTGAGCCTTGTATTGGTTTTTGCTGTCCATTTTGCGTTATTTTTGCCTGCCCATTCGATTCTAACAAAATAGGACCGTTCTCTTTAATTTTCACTTTCATTTCTAATCCCTAATATTAATTGCCTCAATGATTCTTATAACTGTTAAATGATTACACTCTTATCAGAAATGAAGGGTATGCCCTAGAAGAATTGAACTTCTTTTTTACTTTTATTTAAATAATGTGTACACTTGTCGCGGGTTATAGCCTAGTTTTTTCAACGACATATCTACGTATTCTATTTTCTCTGGTTCAACTTTGATTAATTCCACTGTATTGGGAAATTCCTTTATGTTCAGCTCTTTTGCGGTTTTTTCCCATTGATATGCTTCCAGGCCTTCTCTGAATTCATCAAGGTCAGTTCTGGAAATTATTGTTGCTTTTCCGGTGATTTGCGCACCTTTAGCACTGTCCCAACCCGTATATGGCAGAAAAATGCCGATGCTTACATTTGGGTTATTCGCAATGTTTTTCATCTTTGCGCCTGGTTCTCCCACAAAATACATTGTTATTCCTTTGGAGTGATACTCAATCGGAGTTGCTCGCGGAACTCCATCACTACATGTAGCAAGGACACACATGTTCTGCTCTTTAAGAAACTGGATAATGTGATTCTCCAACTTTTCCGTCGGCATACGCTTTGCATCTTGTGTTTCAAAACTCATAGAAATGCTCCTCGACCTAGATTTGACTTAATCCGCCTAATAAGTAATTCAAAAATCAATTATTTGCTTGCTACCAAGTTGGCTCGACAGAAAAAGGGGGGTTGCTTGTATGCTGGGTCAGGAAAATGTGTTATTTCGCAAATACTTCAACGAGGTCTCGAGCTTTGCAATGCCCAGAAGCTTGTCTGGGGGGTAAAAAATGATAAATGAAAGATGACGCCATTATAATAGTGAGGGTTTTGCATGTGTAAAGCAAAAGAAATCCTCCGTTGCCCTAACTGCAGAACCAGACTAGAAGTTACAAGGCCAGACAGTCTCCACCCACTTTGTTCGTTGCAGAAACCGAGGAATGACGAAGTTGAAGACGACGTAGTAAAGCAGGTCTATTTATGCAGAAATACTGGCTGCAATTCCAAAATCCCGATTTATTGGTACGAAACAAAGTTGTTCTTGGAAATAGAGTAATCGTTTTTGGAAACAGAGAGACTGCTGAACTCGTTGATGGAAGCTCTTTAGGAAACTCGGAAGGTTTAGGATTAAAATTTAATCACCCAAACCCAAAATTAAAATTTGGTCCCAGACAAAACCTAGCGCACACACTCTGCCGAGCAATAATAATAAAAACTTCTATAGCCTAAGCAACTGGTTATGGTAAAGCTCAATAAAAAAACTGTGGATGAAATCTTAAGCAACCTTGAACCAGGAAAGAAAGAGATAACTGAGAAGTGTCGTTCCATAGTCAAGAAAACAATTCCAGAAGCAACTGAGATAGTTAGACATGGAAGAATCACATATGTTTTGAATGGAAAAGACTTCTTGTCAATAAGAACTACCCAGTCTCACGTTGACATGCTCTTTGTATGTGGAACAACATGTGACTCGCGCCTTTTGACGGGAAGAGGGTCAGAAAGCGAACCGAGGCATGTTAAAATAAAAAACATGAGCGATTTTGATGAATCAGAACTCGTGAGACTGCTCAAAGAGGCGGAAAAAATAGCTAAATAGCGTTGGACCAAACGATATTGCTTAAAACTTAGCGTACGCAGTGAGACAAGTTAGCTTCCAGGCTTTTCCTTCAGCCCTTTGTCTTCTACCTTTTGCTAATCGTTCGAGTACAACAACAGTGGTTTCGCCCTTTTTTTTCAAGTTGTTTTGGGTTGCTTTTTTGCTTTAGGGTTAGTTGTGTTTGCAGGTTGAGTCTAAAAATGTCCCAATTGTTCACTACATAGACTTTCAATGCCCTAACTGTTATTATTGGGCGAGGACATGTTTTGTTTTGTCGGCGTGCTGGACTAGCAATAGGCAAGTCTTCTTATTGTTTATTAAATGAAGACAATAGGTTTGCGCCCATGCCGATTGCCCAAATGAGGTTTGGGTAGACAATCATTCTTTCTATTCCGCCAACACCGATTCCCAAGTAATCTGGTCCTGTTGTAGCAAAAAGAAAGAGAGCTAAAAGTGTTGCAATGCCCAATATTACCGAAAAGTATCTGAAAGGACCCTTAGTGATTCTGTAAGAAGCAATTGCGGCTATTCCCCCAAAAATGAAGGAAATGACTGCGGCGATGGAGTGAAGAACAGGAACTCCATTAACCAAAAATGTGTTTTCTGGAAATAATCCAACTCCAATCGGGCCCAAACCCGCCAAAACAAAGAAACTTGTGATTGCACCCCTTCTAAATCCACGTTGAATAAAATATGCACCTACCAAAATCGTTAAGCCTAACAAAATTATTGATGGATTAAAAATTGCTGCCGAAGGCTTATTCCAAACTCCCAAATCGCTAATGTAGTTTCCAGAGACACTGTAACTTGGGTAAACCGCTTCAGCGACAACCATTGCCACGACAAATTGCAAACCGCCGACAAAAAGCAAAGCTCCAGCAATCATCTTGTTGTTAGAATCCATAATACAAAAGCTCCTGGCACAGTATTTAACGATTTTCTAGAAGGTTAATCTGTCAAGAACCAGTTTTTTGCTAAGTGGGTCTTTGCGGCAACAAGTTTTGTGGCTACATTATGTTTTTGTTTTGTAGTTTTGTCGGGATTTCTTGCTCAGTTTGCTTTAGGTTTCTTTTCTAATTCAGGGTTCGCATCTTTTGCAGGTTGCGTCTTTAAATGTAAGAAAATGTAAGAATCTGGAAAAAAATGTGAGAAAAAGGAAGAAAAAGGAAAAGATAGGTTGCCCTTAACTTTCAAGGATGAAGTTTAGGCGCCTCTTAGCGCAAATTATTTTTGTTTAAATTTTTTTCTTTGTGTTCCAGTTAGCTTTTTTAATTTGAGTCTTAAAATGGATGCAGGCTGAGTACAAGGAAGTACACCAAAGTACAAGCACGTACAAGGAAGGACAAGCGCATACCTAAGGAAACCTAATGACCATCGATCTTATTTTTTTGTTCTTTGTAGTTCAGGTTGCTTTTTTGTTTTTGAGCTTAAGTCGTTTGCAGGTTGCGGTTTAAAAAGGTTCGGAAAGGTCTAAAAAGGTCCAACACGGTCTAAAAGGTCTGGAAAGGTCTGTTAAGGTTGCCGCTAAATCAAAATGTCAGTTATAAAACAGCACTTCAGAAACGTGATCGCCTACAAGTGCCCAAGTTGATTCGGTGGAAATACAAGTTAGAGCCAACAGAGATTTTGAAAGCCACAATAACCATCGTAGGCGTATTAGGCGTCAGAGAAAGTTTTCTGGCCACAGTACACAAGGATGGACGTTT
>JBEKGO010000053.1:0-9970 GCA_050012755.1 Bathyarchaeia archaeon | reverse complement strand
CACAGCCCTCAGCCGCAACTATTATTCCAGCTCTTTTACCTTTCTTCGCGCTTTCCTCCATCAACTTCACAATATCGGCAACGCTTGTGGGTTTCTCAGGAATCAGAATCACTTCAGCGCCCACGCAAATGCCCACTTCTAACGCTAAGAAACCTCTTTTTCTTCCCATGACTTCAACAATAAATATTCTTTCATGAGATATTGCTGTGTCTCTGATTTTGTCGATAATGCTTACTGCGGTGTTAACTGCTGTGTCAAAGCCTATTGTTTCATCTGTTCCGCACACGTCATTGTCTATTGTGGCAGGTACACCAACCATCAAAGCATCAGTTTCCCTGCTAAGATCCAAGGCGCCTCTGAATGAGCCGTCGCCGCCGATAACGACTAAACCGTCAACATTATTTATCGAAAGTGTCTCTGCAGCCTTCTCAACCGCGCCCTGCTCCTCAAAACTTGGACACCGCAACGTGTGAAGTATGGTGCCTCCTAGCTGAATGATGCCGCCTACGCTGCGAGGCGTAAGCTTCCGACATGTGTTAGTTATTAATCCATCCCATCCTCTTTCGAAACCTAAAACTTGGCAGCCTTTTGCGTGGCTGATCCTTGTTACCGCTCGGATGGCAGCGTTCATTCCTGGTGCATCGCCGCCCGATGTTACAACGCCAATGGTTTTAACCATAAACTAAGCCTCTTTTCCTTCAAAATCAATCTAAACCATTCTTGCTAATAAATTAAAATGTTTAGTATGGCTTGACTTTTGCGAGTGTGCCAAAAAACATAAATTCATAGCTCTTAATCTTATGGACTTTGTCGGGAGGTAGCTCAGCCTGGCAGAGCTCTCGAGCTGGCTAACACGCTTAGCCTGCGGAGACGCTGTAGAGGTCTACCCATGGTAGGCTTCATTCTAGCCTGCACAGGCCACAGAAACCGAGCCGTCGCAGGTTCAAATCCTGCTCTCCCGACCAACTTTTTGAGTAAAAACTATATGTCAGCAAAGTCGCTAATGCTTAAACATCAATGTTAAGTGGGTGAATCCTGTTAACGCTTTGCTGGCTCGCTTAAAGATGCTACTTAGTCAACATTACTCTTTGTTGAGTATACTTGTTGGGTCGGCACTCATCACTTTTACAATTGGACCCTTCAACAATTGGGATACAAGCTACGAGTTCTCAGCAGCTCAAGGCGTCCTACTCTGGGGGTTCCCATACACAAACGGAGCAGGCACCATGATCAATCAGCCGCCTCTGGGATTCTACCTCGACTCACCCCTCTTCCAAATCTTCGGTTTATCCTTCAACACTGGAGTAGCCATCATAACATGTTTTGGCCTAGGCTCCGTGCTGCTGGTTTACCTAATAGGCAAAACACTGTATGGCAAAACAACAGGGCTAGTGGCTTCAGCGCTTTTTGCATTGGCTCCTTGGCAAATAGTCTTTTCAAGAACATTTCTAATTGACGTGCAATGCCTGTTTTTCAGCTTGCTCTTTCTGCTTATCGGCATTTATGCCATCCGCAAAGATTCAGTTGGACTCTTCATGTTATCAGGAGCCTTTTTGGGGGCAGCTTTCTTAACAAAATTCTACGGAATTTTCATGATATTTCCATTAGCGATTTTCTATTTTAAAAACAGAAAACAAAAGTTAAGGAACCGACTAGTTCCGGTGGCTTTTTTTGTGCCTCTGGCTGTTTTTTTGTTGATTTGGTATGAAGGAGTTTGTGGCATTAATATCTTGACGATTTTTTGGCAAGATGACTTCAAATTTTATAATGCGGCTGGTTCACTGCCTTCTTCCTTTTTCACTTTCAACTTTTTTGTCGGCAATTTAGGCATATACCTCTTAGCAGCAACAATTATCTCAATGCTCATTTCAGTTTTTCAGACAAAACTTTTCAGAAGTTTTCTTGGCGCCGACTTGATTTGTGTGGCAGCGATATTTGTGGTCGTTGGAGTTGACACGTTTTTTGCGTTAGGCTTAAACTATTCGGCACCTTACACGGGGGCGGTGAAGTACGATTATCAATCTTTGCCTTTCTTTTGTTTGCTTGCAGCAGCTCTGGGAAGTAAAACCCAATCATTGTTTTTGAATTTGAAAAAGAAGCTGAATCTGAATTGGTTATTTTTCGGAATCGCATGTGCAGGAGCCCTCTCTGCAGTCGTAGCGATATTTGCAAATTTCTTTAAAGCCGTCGGCTTTGGACAACTCAGCTATCTGGTATTTACCGTGGAAGGTTCAGTCGGCTATTCCTTTTTCAATTCTGCACAAATCGCAAAGACAAGCAGTCTAGTATATGTTCAGTACGTGGGGTTTGCAATAGTTTTGTCAGGACTGCTATGGTTAGCTAAGGACAAAGTAAAACCAATGGCTAATGCTTGGCGTCTAAAAATGTAGATTCTTGAGAGGGCCGGAGGAACTCAGTTGTTGATGGTTTTTTGTGCTGTTTTTGTTGTTTGTGTTTTAGAACGCTTTTTTGATTTAGGGTTTGTTTTGTTTGCAGGTTGCGTCTTTAAATGTAAGAATCTGGAAAAAAATGTAAGAAAATGCAAGAAAACGGAAGAAAAAGGAAAAGACAGGTCTCTATTGTATCCCGAACCAGTTATTGACGGGTTTTATGTATTTTTTCCTGCATTTTGGGTTGCTTCTTTATCAGAACTTATAGGTTGTGTGTTGTGAAGACGGCAGAGAAATAAAGAAATTTTTCATCGACTACCTATAGGTCAAAATATATACGTTTTGTCAGTACATTTGTATATACAGAAGTTAGTTTAATGATTTTCATCACGATTAAGAACAACAACATTTGTGCTGCCATTTTTGAACAGGCTGCTTCAGGTTGCTTTTTTGCGGCAGATCTTAAATTCTTTGCAGGTTGCGGTTTAAAACGGTTCGGAAAGGTCTAAAAAGGTCCAGCACGGTTTAAAAAGGTCTGGAAAGGTCTGTTAAGGTTGCCCCTAAATCAGAATGTTATTTATAAAACAGCGCTGCAGAAACGTGATCGCCTACAGGTGCCCAAGTTGATCCGGTGGAAATACAAGTTAGAGCCAACAGAGATTTTTAAAGTCACAATAACCATCGTAGGCCTATTGGGAGTCAGAGAAAGTTTTCTAGCCACAGTACACAAGGATGGACGTTTAATTATTCCAAAACTGGCAATCACGTTACTGAAACGCAATGAGCCAATCCTTGAAGGATGCATAATGGAAGTAACCCTTGAATCACCATAAAATAGATGCGCTTTCTGTCAAAATCCTTATCCTTTCTCATTTTTCCCTGCTGCATCTCGTTCTTGTGCAGCTTGAGCGATTAGTTTCTGCGCTAACGCCAATCCTTGAGAAATTTCTTCAAAGTCCGTTTCTTTTCCATTAACAGAGGCTGGCTTGTATTCTAATTTACCCATTTGCGAAAAATCGTCTTCAGCAACCACAACGCCAAATGTACGACCAATTTCTGGTTCAATGATATCATTAAGAGGATTATCCAGCCTTTCCTTAACATCGATTCGCAGTATCTTCATCGGGTCTTGTTCTGGCTGGACTTCAGTAAAGCTGACCACAATTATTTCTCGCGGGTCAAAGATGTTAATTGCGCTGTAAAGTTTTGTCTTAGTTCCAAAGCCTACATTGTGGTACCATGCTTTTCTAAAATCTTCGTATGTCTTTCCCTCTTTTAGCCGTCTGGTAAGGATTGAGATTGTTATCGCCATAGTCTTCCTATCCACAGTCCCATTAGCCTTTTACACTTTATGAGTATTAGTTTTTCGCTTTAGAGTTCCCTTTTTATGCAACTAATTATTTCACCCGCAGAGGTCCATAGTGAGTCATCACTGTGCCAACTAAAGGACACTTCCGGTTGCCTTCTCTTATCCAAAGCTTCTGAATTCCATAAGTAGAAACGGCACAAGTGCCACAAAGAAAGACTTAATCGAGAACCTAAGCGAAGCCTTATCTAAATATCAGAGCATTTTCGAGAAGTCATCGTAAACATTGCTTCTGTGCCCGATATAAAGAATGATTACCTGGTTTTTGTTTTGGTCTATCTCGTAGATAACTCGGTAGTTGCCTATTCTTAGGCTCCAGAAATCTGATAGCTTTAGGGGTTTTCCGATTTTGTGAGGGCTTTCACGCAGTTGTTTTGCGCCCTCGACTATTCTGGTGCGGATATGTTTTTCTGTTTTTTGGAGTTCTTTTGCTGCTTTAGGGTGCAGGAGTACTTTGAAAGTCACTCTATTTCCTCTATGGATATGAGGGATTCTGGGTGTTGTTTTGCTTCTTCGCTTCGCTTTAGGAGCATGTTGAAGAAGTTGCATGTTTTTTCGCGTTCTTGGTAGTGGGTGATGATTGATTTTATGGCATCGCTTCGGTTTTTGAAGCGGCCTTCCGCTACCCATTTGTCTATTTCTTCGACTGTTTTTTGTGGGAGACGCAGTTGTACTTGAGCCAAATAGGTCACCGTAAACAGTACTGTTTACAACCCACTTAAACGTTTCCTAAACATCCATCCTGAGCAGTCGCCTTTGCCGAAAACTAATAACCGTTTCAATTCACTACGATGAAAGAAAATAACGGTTCAGGAATGAGATGACAGCGAAAAACCCGTCTAGAAGAATTTTCAAGTTTTCTATTTATTTATCTGAATAACTTTGCTTTTTGGTTTAACCGTTAAACGGTATCTCCCACAATATTTGTAGGGACCATATATACAGGTTATATTGTTAATCTGAAAAAAGAGACAATTCTTACGTTTAGGGCAACCGCCAACGAAGTGATATAACATTCGCTTAGCTGAGTTCAAAATCGTACCTCTTAGGGTCCTCTTTCTTACCTAGACTTAGCTAATTTCGTCTTTTTAAAGCGTATTTCGATAATTGATATATGTTCAAGTGCCTAAATAATTAAAATCTACACGCATCTTTAGGGTTTACAATAATTATTGCGTGCGCTGCAGACATATTTTCCAAAAGTCATGCCCTCAATAATCCACTTGGATACGGGCCAGTTCAAGTTAGATTCTAAGTTAGGATCGTAGCTTCGCAAGTCAGATAGAATGTAGCTCAGCGTTTTAGCCAGCAGGATAAGTTGCTTTTATGTCCTAAATTCACCTCCGTGAGGTTCCATTTTGGTGCGGAAAGTGACGACTGCGTTATCGTTTAGGCATTAGCTGAATGGTGATCAAAGCGTAGCACACTTCAAGGAGTGGGCATAGTTTTCGGTAGCTAAATTTGTAGGTCAACAATACCTTAAATAATTTAATGTTACTTTGTATTATCCACTGTAATTACCTGTAATTGCCAGGTGGATGCTCCATGGTAAAAAATGTTATAGATTTGGATGAAAGAGAAAGCCGAGTTATCAATATAGTCAAGGCGAAGTATGGGCTAAAGGATAAAAGTCAAGCTTTAAGCGTAATTATTAAGCGTTATGAAGAGAGTGAGCTTGAACCCCAGTTTAGACCTGAATTTGTTAAGGAAATCGAGGAAACTGTGAAGAAAGGTAAATTCATTAAAGTCAAGGATTTTCCCGAAGAGTATGGGCTAAAGTGATTGCTTGTACAGCCTTGAAATCGAGGAAGAGGTTTCTAGAACTTTTCGTAAGCTCCTTAAGAAAGATAGAGCGCAATTAGAGGCCATAAATAAGAAAATCAACCAGATCCTGTCCGATCCACATCAATTCAAACCCTTAAGACATCCCTTGGAAGGTCTCCACAGGGCGCATATTGGATCCTTTGTGCTCATATACAGAGTAATAGAAAGCCGGCAGACTGTTCAAATAGCAAAGTATGCACATCATGATGAAGCCTACCTCTAACAACACTATGTTGTTTCTCTATCGGGAGCGCGCTCGAATAGTCGTTTAGATAGAAAGTAGAATCTTGGAACGATGCACTGTGGGTTGGCTGCGATTTTTCGTTTACGCCTCAAACGCGGTATGATTCGCTTCAGTCCCAGAGAATGTTGAGTCCCGTTTTGCTTGCGGAAATAGCTGTTTGTGGGATTGCATGCCAAGACAAAATTAATCTGGATATTCTTAATTTAGCCAAAGTATTGTCATTATATCGCTTCTAACCAATTCTTTAAGCTATTCCGAAAGAAAAAACTACAGATGAACATTTATTCTGTAAATCATCTGCAAATTTTTCGTATCTCGCAAGTGCACCAAGGATTTTGCGTTAGAGGTTTTAGAAAAGAAAGCTTTATGGGGATCTGTGCCTATATTTATGTTTAGTATGAATAGTATGAATAGAATGATTGATAAGTGGTTGAGTAAGAATGGCGAAAATTGGGGAAGACAAATACATTTTTGGAATGGTTAAAGTCGGGGAGCGTGGGCAAATCGTCATCCCACTTGAAGCTCGAAAGATCTTTGACATCAAACCTGGAGACCTTGTACTGGTTGCAGGTGACGCAAAAAAGGGCATTGCAATAGCGAAGGTAGAAGGCATGAAGAAATACGCCATGCAGCTCTTTGGAGTCCTGGATAGCGATAAAACAGACGAAGAAGCAGATACGAAATCTACCCGCACAAAGTGAAAAGGCGAAACAGAGATGAACTCACAGAACAAAGAAAAGCCGCGATACGGGTTCGTTGCGATCAGGTATTTTGCTATCACAGGACTAATCGGGCTAATTGCGCTAGTTGGGTCGCTCATCGCGTTTATGTTTAGAATTTTGGCACCTCCCATGAATCTTGTTTTCTTGTTAGTGGGAATACCCGTTGCATACATTTGCCTGCATATCAGTTTGTCTTATATTCCTCTCTATTTCCGTTTGTTGCGACCGCCCAGAATCCCCGGCGTGTGGACAAGCATTGTCAAAGCGATGAATTTTAGTGGTGAGGTGTCAATATTAGATGTAGGATGTGGAACTGGCATGGTTTCGATAAGCTTGGCTCGTCAACTTCCTCAGGCGCATGTTACTGGAATTGACCTCTTCCATGGAGTGAGCGGCCATTCTCCTATCCAACCGACCCGTAATGCTCAACTTGAAAATGTTGCTGATCGGGTTTCATTCAGGCAAGGAAATTTATTGAAGATCCCTTTTCCCGACAGCAGTTTCGATCTCGTAACAGCAGGTTCCGTATTGCATGAGCTTCATGGTGATGAACTTCGCCTACAATCCCTCCGCGAAATCATGCGCGTCCTTAAGCCTGGTGGAAAATTCATCAGCGTGGAAATGCTTCGAGATCGAAGAATGAAGGTAGCTTTCTTGCTGTTTAGTTGCGTGTGGATGTCAAAAATGTACTGGAAGGTTCTCCATGAGCAAGCAGGATTCATAAACCAGAAAGTTGAAGAATATACAAGATTTCTCAACTTAGGCGTTTTTATTTGCGAGAAGTCTTCCAAGATAAATTAGTGCAAGAAGAAAGTTAAATTCGTGACTAAAGGTGAATGGCGAATATGCACTCTTTTTTTGATTAAAATTTAATTCCCTTTTGGTTCTGCAAGCAAGGGAAGAGGAAAGACAAGAACAACCATCGAAATAAGAGGAGTCTTAGCCGAAAACGCATAACCGTTTCACTGGAATATTTTCCCCGAAAAAAGTCCGACATTCATTAAAAGAACCGTCGGCAACCATGTATAACTCAAGCTTAGATGCTTATGAGGCTGAATGGCTTTTCCATTGGACATTTTGTCGAACTAATCACTGTTCCAGTTCAGTCAGCAACTGAACTATCTAAAACCTTTTTTTCTTTATATTCGACAAATCAGCAAACGGTCAAAGTCGGATTTTCTCTTTGAAGCGTTGACCTCGTGTAGATTAGTGGGGCTGCTTGTATTCGAGTTTTGTTGTCGTTTGCCATATTTTTGACGATGAGGTTAAGTGAGTTTTCGGCAAAGTTCAAGACATTTTTTCCCTCATTGGTAAGCTTGTACACTTTTCGTGGTCTTTCAGTAAACATGTTCCAAGCGCTCGTTACATAGCCTTTTTTCTCAAGCAGTCCTAGCAGGGGGTAAACGGTGCTGGGCCCGAAGTAGACGCCGAAACCTTTGCGGATTTTGGTGATGATCTGGTAGCCGTGCATGGATTCTTCGTTGAGATATTGAAGGACAATCATGTCTAAGAGGCCTTTGGTTAGTTTTGTTTGGGTTTCTTTTTGGTAGTTATTGTTCATTTTCTATATTTTTCTCCTATTGTTGTGTTACTCAGATGCACATAGTGCCTTCTAAGACACATATCTTATGTCTTCATAGTACGTAAACAGCCACTTAAACCCTTGCACATAATACAAGCATATCAAAACGCAATAAGAGACCCAATTGTCGAACACAAATACACTTCAATACGTGAAATATGTCTAAAAAATCAATATACTTAGTTTGAAGACAACTGTACAACGGACCAACAGAAAATTGAAAAGAAGACGCTTTAGAGAGCAACCAAAGGAAGAAACTCAACTAAAATCAAGAATAAAATACGAGGTAAGGTTCGGAAAGGTCTAAAAAGGTCCAACATGGTCTAAAACGGTCTGGAAAGGTCCGTTAAGGTTGCCCCTAAATCCTTCTATTTTATTCTTACGCAGCGAAGCAGATTACTTTTATTTGCTTACAATGTGTAATTATTTACAATAACCAGAAGTTCACAAGGTAGTGATGAAAGGTGGCGAATCAGGAAAGAATCGGGAAGCTTTACTTTGAGCTTGCAAGCGAGAGCAGATTTACCTTAAGAATTTACGAAAATGACTATTCGCTAGTGGGATAAGAACTGAACACATATGTAGCCGTTTGCACGCCACTTATTGTTGATGTTTACATACGGCTATTGACAAGCGCATTGCTGGAGAGAGTTTCTAGACCTAAGTTTTCTGCAGCCTTAGCAAGTTTGTTGTCGTCAGTAACTAGAGTTTTGTTGTTTAACTTTGCCTCAACAAGGTAAGAAGAGTCATAAAATGTTAATTTGAATTTATGTGCTACGTCTAATATTTCATTTCCTTTATCAATATTTAATGATGTTACATTCATGCGTGCAAGCATTGCATACATTAAACTTAACGATTTTTCAGCTTCCTCAATGCTTATCCTTTTAAGCAAAAGGCATTCTCGCCATAAGGCGTTACCCAATTCATAATATGCTAAAAAAATTGTCGTGCCTTCCATTAGCTTATCTAAAGCTGTTTCAGGCGTTTCTCTGATAAGCTTGTATATGACGTTAGAGTCAAACAGCAATTGAGGCTTCGTCATCTACTATCCCTTGAGGCGCGAATAGATTCAGCGAATTCTTCAGGTGGAATCTTCTTAAGGATAACTGACACCTCTTTGGCGAGCTTGGCTAGCCGCTCTCTTTCCAACCTGTCAACTTCTGATTGTAAAGATTCGCGTATTACTTCGCTTACGTTAACGCCGAAGCTGGATAGCTTCTTTTTGAGCTCAGCTGGAACCTTAGCACATACAGTTTCTTCCATCGCCATTGGTATTACCAAAACGGTATAACAAAACTGTATTATAAGAAGGTTTCCAAAAATTCCAAAATCTGCACAGAGTGAAGCTAGAATGGGGATTGAACCCACGAAACAGCGGAGATGCTCCCGACTTTCCCATTTTTTTTATTAATTAGAGTTGTCAAGGCGTTTGATTTTTGGTTTAATTAAGCCAAAAAAGCGATTTTTATTTTCCAATATCATTTAGTAGTGCTCTTAAGGGCCGGTATTGCCTTTTTGATTGTTCTTTGCGTTTAAGGCTGCTCTTTTGCTTTTAAGCTTAAATCTTTTGCATGCTGCGGTTTAAAATGGTTCGGAAAGGTCTAAAAAGGTCCAAAACGATATAAAACGGTCATGAAAGGTCTGTTAAGGTTGCCCCTAAATCAAAATGTCATTTACAAAACAGCACTTCAGAAACGCTCACCGCCTACAAGTGCCTAAGTTGATTCGGTGGAAATACAAGTTAGAGCCAACAGAGATTTTGAAAGCCACAATAACCATCGTAGGCGTATTAGGCGTCAGAGAAAGTTTTCTGGCCACAGTACACAAGGATGGACGTTT
>JBEKGO010000052.1:0-10191 GCA_050012755.1 Bathyarchaeia archaeon | reverse complement strand
GCAAGTTCAGCAGAGGCACATACTACGACGGTTGGAAGGACTTGGCAAACTATTACACATTAGCCACAGGACTACCTATGACTCCAGAAGAAATGACCAAAGACGGCGAACGCATAGAGAACATCGCAAGGCTCTTCAACATCCGAGAAGGCAAAGGCACACGCAAATACGATGATGTACCGTACAAGATAAAGAATTATCCAGTGCCAGATGAGGGACCAGCCAAAGGCGCCTGCGTCAACGATGAAGAAATGGGAATAGGCTTAGACGATTACTACTCTGTCAGAGGCTGGACTGCTGACGGAGTGCCCACAACTGAGAAGCTTAACGCGCTAGGTCTTGGCGACTTAGCGTATATTGCTGAGAAAACAACCAAAGGAGGCGCATAGAAATGGTGCGACCACAAGACAGAAAATTCGTAACAGCAGACCCAGACAAATGCATCGGCTGCTGTACCTGCGAGTATGCTTGCAGCATGGTTAACGAGAAAACCTTCAATCCAACGAAATCACGAATTCGTGCTATGCGTATGGGACCACTAGTGAACCTTGCAGTTACCTGCAGGCACTGCGAAGAACCAGCATGCGTAGCCGCGTGCCCAAGAGACGCACTCACACAGGAAGAGAACACTGGCATAATCCGCGTTGACGAGAACGCTTGCAACGGCTGCGGATGGTGCATCAGCGCATGCCAATTCGGTGCCATGAACATGCATCCAGAAAAGAAAATCGTATTTACCTGCAACAGCTGCACAGACACCGAAACAAAGGAGCCGCAATGCGTCAAGTGGTGCCCAGAAGAAGCATTAACATATGTTACCGCAGAAACACTATCACAAAAGTACCGGCAGAAAGCAGTTAAGAATTTGTTCCAAACGGCAGACGCCGAAGCCAAATCAAAATAGATAACAACACACAATAGCGCTCTTCTTAGAGCCGGTTCTTAATTTTTTGTTTTCTTTTTAGTTCATATTAGTTTGATTTAGCGATGGTGCCTTTCGTGTAGGGTACAAACTCTCTGATTTGTTCAATTGATGTTTTTCCAGCTTTTTCTCGTTGCTCTTTTGGTAGCTTTAGCATTAATGATTTGAGAATTTGCTTCAAAAGGTCTTTACCTTGGGTATCGCCCGGCGCTAAAACAACGTATGCTTTAGTTTTTGCTTTCACCGCATCCACGGGTCCGCCGACATAGCTTGTTTCTTCATTGACAATTATGCCAACTGCCGTTTTAAGCGGCACATTTCTTGTCCAATTCCGTTTGCCGACAACAGCAAAAGCACCATGAGGAACAGATTCGCCCGAAGGACCACTCTTGCTTAACTGATCAACTCTAACCCAGTAAACATCGGCTGAACCAGCATTTTCACGCCAAGCCCGCGAGAAAGATGCAGCGAACTCGCCAGCTTCATGAAGAGTTTGTTCACTTATCGTTTTTCCTTCAGCTTTAACAACCACGAAGGGTGCGCCTGAGATTTCAGCGTGAAAAACCACATCCTCTTGTGTAACGTATTTTTTAATAAGTACTTCGTTGCTCACAGTGTCTTTGCCAGCAACCACCAAGAAACAGTCAGAAGAGGTAAACCAATGGAATTTTTCAAACCACTCTTTATTCTCCATCTCTACCTTACGTTTAGAGAGAGCTTCCATAATTTCCGCTGGCTTAAGATTTTTCAACGTTTCAGCATCGCTTAGCTCTTTCTCGATTTTAGCTAATTTTTTCTTTGAGTCCTCAAGGGCGCTTAATGCGCCTTCAGATTTTTGTTTTGCTTTTTTGCCTCGATCATAATATTCGGCTGCATTGTCGAAAAGTGAATTTCTTAATGTGAAGCTAAAATGAAAGTTGTCCATGCAAAGGTTCAACGCGAGGTTTTTGCCGTCGAATGATTCAAAGTATGCTCCCGGTTTTTTGCCCGTTTTCTTGGCAGTTAAAGCCTCCGTGATTATGGTGTTCCAGTCTTTGCCTTGTTGGTTGGCTTTCAAAAGTTGGTCTTGGAATGTTTGGAGTTCACTGTAGTGAGCGTATATAGTGTCGCCGATTAGTTTGTCACGCTCTGCTTTAGCTACGTCTTCATTGACGAATTTCTCTTGGTCAGCAACAAGGCGTCTTAGCCGTTCGGCTTCTTTCTTTAATTTGTCAACTTCAACATGGTCAATAGCCCTTTCTGCCACAGTAACTCTTAGGTAAAATTCGTCTAAAGCTCGATTAAAAGATTCATAGACCTGCGTTTTGCACCCTTCGTAACGCTTAAGTTTAAGCGGAACAACATCCAAGAAATCACCATCTTCGCCCAGAACAATGCATGGCTCCAAATGCATGCTTGAAATAGATGAAAGCAACTCTTGAAGCGCCCCAAAAATAACCTCGACTTCAACCTTTGTCAGGATGTTGTCATGTTTAGTTTTTTCTACGTTGGCTCTAAGAAGGATTTCTTCAGCGTAAACTCCACCCACACCCAAAAAACGTGCTATTAACCGAACTACCTCAGTTTCGCCTGCATTTTTGGTGGCTTCTTCCAGCTCATTCTGGGTTACTTTAAAGGGGTTTTTGCCGCTTGGAGGCGGAAGCTGAAGAACTATGTTGCGGAGGATGTCGCGGTCACGCATTTTTTTGAAGGCTATAGCGTGAATGATCACATTTTGTTCGTTTGTTAGTATGATGTTGCCTTCGCCGAAAAGCTCTACAACCAACTTTAACAAACCAGTTTTGGTCCGAAAGCTAACTGTTGCGATTCTTTCAAATTCATGCTGGTCAATACCAACTACCCATGCATCACGTAAATATTTTCTTAGTGCCATGCAGAATGCTGGTGGCTCAGATGGATTTTCTTCAGCGTAACTGGTAGCGTGTAATCTTCTTCCCGCTTCCATCACTAGTCGAATCGGCGGTGTGTCTGTTTTGTGCAGTTTGAAGATTAAGGTTTTTTCGTCAAGTTGATAGATGTTGTTCACTCTGGAATTAGCTATTAAACCTTTTAATTCTTGGATTGCTGCAGCAATATCAAAGCTAGTGAACTCTTTTTTACGCAAGGCTTGCATCAACTATTGGAATCTATATGAAACTTGACTATAAAATAACCCTTTCACTAAAAAAACGTGAAAATTCAAAAGGCAGAGGATTTTTGGAAGCAGAAACGATTAATATCTAGACATCTTTTTTAAGTAAGAACAAAATATACTCACCCGAAGGATTAGAGTCGACATGACACCTATAACTCAGCTTTACTGGATAAGAGTCGTCTTAGGCGTAATCTCAGGAGCAATAAGCGCTGTCATTGTTTTCCTACTAAAAAATCCAAACGACATTACCTCTTTAGTTAACGGTTTTACAATAGCCCTAATACTCTACTTAGTAACATACTACATTTTGAAAGCGTCATTCAAAAACAAGATCGAGCAACAAGGAAAAATATTGAGTACGGCTGTAATGATGTACTTTTTCGCTTGGTTATCATTCTTTGTGCTGTTCTACACAGCAATAATAGCCTTAACTTAAAATTAATTTATTCATTTTCGTTTTTCTGAAAAAAATTGGCGATTGTAGCTTGGCTCTTGTCACTTTTTACGGTTTCTATTTTTTCTTCTCCATTTTCCGCTTTGCCGATGCCGTTTTGTGAGGGTGCAATGTCCATACGTGTTAGAATTCGCATGCAGTCTGCCCATGCTGAGAAGTATCCGCGGTCAAAGTCTCCGTGCAAACCGTTGCGCATGTGATCAAGAAACTCTTTCCTGTAAGCGTGCAAATTTACTTTGTCGCTTAAATCAAGTTTTGTAAAGAATGCATATTCGTCGTTGTTGTTTTTGCGTGAAAGGTACATTCCGTATAAAGCTCGGAAGTATCCTCTGTTCCAATCGTTTTTCTGCATTTTCTGTTTGATTCTTTCCAGCTCTCGTTCAGCTTCAGTAAATTGTCTGCTGACTATGAGTTGGAAGTATCTTGAAACTAGGGCTTGTGGTATAGGCATATCTACCGTCGACTCTTGCCTGCTTTCTCAGCTTTCTCTTCTTCTGAGACATCCTCTATACCATTCTCTGTTACTTTAATTATTTCCTCTCCCTCCGGCAAATACGGGCTTGAAACCAGCCTTGCAATTCGTATAGGTCCATGAGGTGCTTTGCGGAGGTAGATGCGGGTGTGGCTTGTGTGGCCGACGATGTTTCCGCCGATTGGGTGGATTGCGTCGCCGAAAAATTGGTCGGGTTTAGCCATTACTTGGTTAGTTACGACTGCTACTGCGTTGAATGCTCTAGCTAAAGCGATTATTTTGTGCATGTGTTTGTTTAGTTTTTGCTGTCTTGAGGCTAGCATTTCTCTTCCGAGATATTCACTTCGGAAATGCGCTGTTAACGAATCAACTATGATTAATTTGATGTTGTTTGCCTTAATTATTTCATCAGCGTTTTCAAGAAGGAACATTTGGTGATCTGAAGTGTATGCTTCAGCGTAAATGATGTTTTTCACCACTGTTTCAGGATCTAAACCTAAAAATTTAGCCATCTGCACTATACGCTCAAGCCTGAAAGTATTTTCTGTATCCACATACAATGCTCCCCCATTAAGTCCCCCTCTCTCAGGCGGAAGCTGAACGTTCACGCATAGTTGATGGCACATTTGACTTTTTCCACTGCCATACTCACCATAAAATTCCGTTATCGTTTGTGTTTCTAAACCGCCGTCAACAACCTTATCTAACGCTTTGCTGCCTGTGCTTAAACGCAGAACGTTTTTGCGCATTTCGAAAAGTTCATCCGCGCGGATGAAGGAAATGCCGATGGATGATCGCGCAGCTTCTATAATTTGGAAAGCCTTTTTTTCGCTCACTCCAACTGGCTCGAGTTCCCGCGATGTCGCCATAGCTAACGACTCGACAGTGTGGTAGCCGAGTTCTCGAAGTTTCTGGGCTGTGGCGGGTCCAACTCCTGGAAGATCTTCTATAAACTGGTATTTTTCCTTGTTTAGTTCAATTTGTCTTTTTGTGGTTTCAGGTAGTTGTTCTTCTTCCTGTTCTTTCTGATTTTCAGCATCTTCTTCAGTCATTATTTCCACACTTTGAATGATGATGTAATGTTGGCATATTTAAAACAACCGAAGAATGGGGGTTATTTGCTAAGTGGAGGGGTAAGTGAAAGTGAACTGATTGTAGAATTATCTTTTTTGGATCAGAAGGCTATAGCTTATTCGGTTCCTCTGGTGAACCCGAGGATGGGCTGTTAGAGAGAAGAAGAAAACAAGAAAAAACAAGAACCCAAAACCACATTTTTAATTTAGTCAAGAAACCTTGACTTAAAAAGTCATTTTAGTCAAGAAATGTTGACAAAAAATCTTTTATTGCCAAACCAGCCCACAAAAACAGTGAGGAAAATGAAAAAAATTACGGCTACAGCACTGTTCAGTATAATCTTAATAACTACAACTCTCTTGATTTGCGCGCCAAATAAAGCGGCTGAGAAAACCGTTGTTGATGAAAATGTGATCAATAAAACTGCGTTTTCAGCTTTAACATCTGTCCCGACACATAGTCCAACAGCAAATTCATCACAGACGCAACAGCCGACTTCTATGCAGGTGCCCCAACAGCCTCAGTCAACTCAATATGAAAAAGCGTTGCCTCTGCCTTCGCCATTTATCGTTGCCGTCTTCATAATCGGTTTAGTCGCAGTGTTTGGTTTGATTTTGTCGTTATTCCTTAGAAAACGCAGTAAGAGGGAAACCTCAGCAGGGTCTCCCGCAACTCGCATGGTAACTGCTCATAGAAAAATTGGATGACTAACTAATTTTTTCCTTTTAAACAAAAGAATTAGACTATTCTTTGCATTCTTTGAGGCTGCGAAGTTCTTTCATTGTTTGGTTCAAGATAGCTGTGTCCTGATACGATTTAATAATGGAAACAGGTAAACAAACCACCAATTTCCCAAGAAACGGTCTTTTGAATCCCAACATTCTCGTTGCTTCGTCAGTTAAACCAACGTAGAAACTCTTTATTTGCCAGGTACTCATGTCTAATTCAGCGCTTTCTACTTCGCCAAGCAAAATTCCGTCAGAAGTATATGCTTTTTTCCAGAATAATCTGCTAATTTCAACCATAACAAAGAACCTCACTAATAATTTTATTAGCGCTTCTTATATTCGTTTTCCAGGAATAGACCTTCAGAATCCTTTTTTAACATAAAAACGATAGTTGTAATTGGTAATTATGACTGCTTCTCAAAAAGAAACCACTAAGAAGCTAACTCCAGAAGAGGAACACGTTATATCAGGCAAAGGCACCGAAATGCCCTTTACCGGCAAATATTTTGCTTTTTGGGAAAAAGGCACCTACGTTTGCAAACGCTGCGGAGCAAAGCTCTATCGTTCAGAAAACAAGTTTGAAGCTAACTGCGGTTGGCCAAGCTTTGACAAGGAAATTCCCGGCGCAGTTAATCGGCTGCCCGACCCTGACGGTGTACGAACGGAAATTCAATGCGCCAACTGTGGCGCCCACTTAGGTCACGTCTTTGTTGGTGAGCATTTCACAGAAAAAGATACTAGGCACTGCGTAAATTCAATTTCAATGGATTTTATCCCTGATAGTTAAAAGGTTCTGGGCTTGTCATGAACGCGAAAGAATTATAGAGGGATATGCGCAAGACTGGGGACTAATTAGCGCCAGGAGATGAAAGAGAAATATCAAAACAGCTCGTTGCAAAAGTCTCAAGGCTTGAAAGCTTAATTGACTATCAGGAAGGCTCAGTTGTAAGCCGAACAATTATTGGCAAGAAAACAGGGACAATAACTCTATTTGCTTTTGACGAAAATCAAGGTTTAAGCGAACACAAGGCGCCTTACGAAGCTTTAGTTTATGTTCTTGACGGCGAAGTTGAAATAACGATATCGGGTAAGCCATTACAGCTAAGGCAGGGCGAAATGATTATTGTGCCAGCCAACGAACCCCATGCTTTAACTGCCAAAACAAAGTTCAAAATGCTTTTAACAATGATAAAATCCTAAAACTTTTTGCCCCACTTATCTCTGAAACAGTAATCGCCAAGCACTTTTCTGAGTGGCACAGTCGGCTTCTCAGCAGAATAACCCATGGCAACCAACGCTTCCGGCTCTACCTCAGCAGGAATTTTTAGCACCCTTCTTACGGTGTCTTTGCAAAAGCTTGGTGCACAAAACCAGCATGCACCCAAACCCTTTGAATAGGCAGTCAGCAACAAGTTTTGCATTGCTGCACCCAAACTTTGCATCGCCAAATCCCGTTCAATATTCTGTCTCTCTGCGTTGAGCTGTTTGTTCATGCCCTCAACAGTAGAGCAAGAAACAATTACAACAGGAGCAGTCGCGAACCTTTCAACCCTAGCCTTGCGAACCTCTTCGTCAATTTTCAAACCATCTTTTGCCATGTCGGCAGCCCAAGATTCAGCCATGGATTCAGCCAGTTTCTTCTTTGCCGAACCTTCAGTTAAAACTATGAACCGCCATGGTTGAGCGTTATGAGCTGAAGGAGCCCAACCAGCAGCAACCAACACTTCTTCAATCAATCCTCGCGGAACGGGTTTGTTTTGGTACTTTCTGATGCTTCGTCTATCTTTGATTATCCTAAATAGGTCTTGCATGAAAAAGAGTATGTTTGCTTGTCTTTTTATCTCTTAACTGTTCAAGGGCGGTTGGGTTCCAAAATAACTTTCAATGATTGCCCAGCTTCAGCCATCAACCTGAAACCTTCCTGCGCCTCCCTTAAACGCAGTCGATGAGTAATCATATTTTTAACATTAAGTTTTTTAGTTGCCAAGATACGCATTGAATTTTCCAAGTCGTTTGGCGCAGCGCCATAGCTTGTCCGTATCGTAATCTCGTTTCTCCAAAACTGGTTAATGGGCACTGGAAGCTTCACTGTTGGGTCTGGCACGGCAAAAAACAGGATTGTTCCTCCGTTTTCAACGCAGTCTAAGGCTGATAATGCGGCTGAGGTTGCGCCTGTGCAGACGATAACTTGGTCGGCTAACCTGCCGTCGTTTACTTCTTTAAGCTTCTGAGGCAAGTTCTCTTTTGCATCTAACGCTTGGGTTGCGCCAAATTTCTTTGCAATCTCCAGCCTGTACGGGTTAATATCTGTAACAATGATGTTTTGCACGCTTTTGAATTTGGCAAGTTGTGTGTGCAAAATGCCCGCGATGCCGCCCCCAATAATTAAAACGGTGTCGTCCTTTTGTAATCCTGCTAACCGTTGACCACGGGAAACGCAGGCTAACGGCTCAATAAAGGTGCCTTCTTCAAAAGACATGTCATCTGGCAACTTGTAGATGCCGAATTCAACGTTGATTTTTGGCACTCGAACGTACTGTGAGAAGCCACCTGGGTAATAATTTGTCGTGCGCAATGTGTGACAAGCTGTGTGGTTGCCTCTTTGGCAATAACGGCATTGATTACATGGAACATGGTGTGAAACAAAAACTCTGTCTCCAACTTTGAGATTTTTAACTTTGTGGCTTACTTTATCGATGACCCCTGTAGCTTCATGACCCAAAACAATTGGAGCTTTAGGAACTCGGTACCACTCAATAACGTCGCTGCCGCATATGCCACTCGCCATAACCTTGAGCAATGCCTCATCTTCGCCTATTTGCGGAATTGGCGCTTCTTTGATTCGAACGTCATGGTTGTTGTAGTAAACGGCAGTCAGCAACTTTTTCACCAAGAAAAAAGAAAGTTTAGGCTAATCTTTGCCCGCTTTTACCTGATTAAAAAGGTCTAGTGCTTCTTGCGGCGTATAGTTGTCATGGACGATAGCTCTTATTCCTCTGATTGCGGCGACGGGGTTCTCGGTTTGCCAAACGTTCCTTCCCAAATTAACTCCTATCGCGCCTTTCTGAATGCCATCATAAACAAAGTCGAATACTTCTTTTTGGGTTTCAGTTTTCGGTCCGCCTGCCATAACAACTGGCACTGGGCAGCCATCAACGACTTTTTCAAAGTTTTCTTTGCAATAGTAAGTCTTAACAACTCTTGCGCCTAATTCAGCTGAAACTCTGGCAACCAAGGCTAAATATCGAGCTTCACGTTTTTCAAGTTCTTTCCCAACAGCTGTAACAGCCATAACTGGTATGCCATAATCCTCGCACTCATCAACAAGTTTGGCTAGGTTGCTTAGGCTTTTATTTTCATATTTTGTTCCCGCAAAAACAGACATGGAAACTGCCGAGGCGTTTAACCGCAGAATTTCTTGAACGGATGTAACTATGCTTTCGTTTGCTAAGTCTTCGCCCACTACAGTTACGGCACCTGAAACTCGCATTATGATTGGTTTTTCAATAGCTGGGTCTATGCAGTTTCTCAGTACACCGCGTGTAAGCATTATGGCGTCTGCGTACTGGCAGATCGGTTTGATTGTTTCACCTGGCTTCTCAAGGCAATGTGTTGGTCCTTGGAAGTATCCGTGGTCAACCGGCAAAAAGACGGCTTTGCCATCTTTCTGGATAAGTCTGCTTAATCGGTTTTTCATACCCCAATCCATAGTCATTTCTCCGTGGAACCCTTTGGTTTTAGAATTAAATAACCTTTTTCTATGAGCCAATGGTGAAACTGCCATGTTGTGTATAAGCATCCGCTACTACACTTGTGCCTTGTTTGCTCATACGTTTGCGAAGCTTCCGCAAGTTTGTTTAGCTCTATCTGAACTGGGCATTTAACGTCTTTGCAAAATTCTCTGCGCTTATACTCCATATATCCTTCAGGTTTCATTTTCATCCATGGCTTACTCCTCTTTTAGGCTTAAAAAGTCTTGTTTTTCTAACTATTTTCAACATCAAAAGTGGAATAGACCCGAATTCTAAAAGCTCTTATCATTGTAAAATATGCAGAAAACCTATCTCATGGATTCAATTCGAAAGGAATAACGGTTGTTGTTTGGCATGTGTGAAGGTAGAATTCAGTTAGCTCTCTTCTTTTTTTAGCAGTTTGGTTGTTTTAATCAGTTGATTAATTATACAGCAACGACAAACCCAAAAGAAGCAATCAAGATAGGCTAAGAGCAGAATTTTTTGACCGCGCAGAATAGCGTAAGCACCGAGAGACGCAAAAACTAAAAGCGTTCTGAAATGATATTACGTCAGTTCTAAAGAAGGTGGAGCATACAAAATGATTGACTTTTTCCAAAATGCATGTGAAGAAGAAAAGCTGACTATTAGACTCTCGCAAGAGAATTTTTCAGGG
>JBEKGO010000051.1:0-10214 GCA_050012755.1 Bathyarchaeia archaeon | reverse complement strand
GGCTTGAATCTTCGGAGTGAACGGTTAAATTGTGAGTTTGGGGGTCTTCGTCGATACGGCTTACGCGTCCACGGATGAAGTGTACGCCTCGTTCCCGTGCGCGGTCATAGAATTCTTCGTAGCCTTTGCCTGGGCTGCGAATGTCCATGTAGAAAACGTAGACTTCAATGTCTTCTTTATACTTCTCTTTGAGTTGAACCACATGTTTTAGCGTGTACATGCAGCAGAAGTTGCTGCAGTATGGGTACTTGTTTTTGTCTCGGCTGCCGACGCATTGGATGAAAGCGATTCTGTGAGGTTTTTGCCCGTCTGATTGCCGAATCACTTTGCCGCCTGTTGGACCCGCAGCCAAAATGAGCCGTTCAAACTCCATGCTTGTGATGACGTTGGGATATTTGCCGTAGCCAAGCAATGGCATGTCGTACGGTAAGTAAACGTCGAAACCTGTTGAAACAATGATCGCTCCAACGTCAAATTCGACTTCTTCAGGCTTCTGATTAAAATCTATGGCTTGCCGTTCTCCGCAAACATCAGTGCATTTGAAACATTCAATACAATAATCTTTATTGATAGAGTAAATCAGTGGTACAGTCTGGTCAAACGGCACTGAAATTGCTTTGCGCGTTCCCAAGTTCATATCCCACTCATTCGGGTATTCAATTGGGCAAGCATCTTTGCATTCACCGCATCCCGTACATTTTTCGGGTATAACATATCGGGGATTTTTGCGGATTTTCACTTTAAAATTGCCGATGTAACCATCTACTTTGACAAGTTCTGAGTTAGCGAAAATTGTTATGTTTGGATGGCGTCCGCAATCGACCATTTTTGGTCCTTCAATGCAGATACTGCAGTCCAAGGTTGGGAAGGTCTTGTCAAGCGCCGCCATGTGTCCGCCAATGCTCTGTGAGTTCTCAAGCATGTAGACTTTATAGCCCATTTCTGCAAGGTCTAAGGCTGCGTTCATTCCTGCAATTCCGCCGCCGATGATGAGGGCTTTGTTGGTAACTGGCACTTCAATGGTTTGTAGTTGCTGCATCAAACGTACTTTTGCTACAGCCATGCGAACTGAATCTTTGGCTCGCTCCGTTGCGGCTGCGGGGTCGTTTTGGTGGCACCATGAAGCGAATTCACGTATGTTAGCCATTTCGAAAAGGAACGGGTTTAATCCAGCTTCTGAAACGGTGCGTCTGAAAGTGGGTTCATGCATTCTTGGTGAGCAAGCAGCGATGACTACACGGTTTAGTTTTTGTTCGCGTATGGCTTTTCGTATTTCTTCTTGTCCAGGGTCTGCGCAGGTGTAACGGTTCTCTTTGACGAAAACTACGTCTGGGATTGTTCTTGCGTATTCAGCAACTGCCTTTACGTCTACAGTACCTGCGATGTTTAATCCGCAGTGGCAAACGAAAACGCCGACGCGTAATTCTTCAGGTTTAGCAGTTTCAATTTGGTTACAAGATGGGCCGCTCATTAAGTTGCCTCCTTTCCAATTTCATATGCTACAAATCTTTTACTAACTGCTTTGCGTCTGTTCTCGTCAGCCTGAATTTTTAATTCTTTAGCAGCGTCGCCTGGGGAAGTCAATCTTTCTAACGCTTTGTTCCACGTTCCTGAATGAATAGTGGTATGATGGATCTTTGTACGTTTAACAACTAACGCCTCATCTACTGGGCAAACATTTTTGCACGCGCCACAATAAGTGCAATATATCTCGTTAGCATGAACTTTTTTGTCTTCACCAAGCATCAATGCGCCTGGGATGGGGCATACATCAAGGCAGTCAATGCAGCCTTCAGGACATTTCTCTTGATTAATGCCGATTATTCCTTCAAATGCTTTCGTGACTTTTATTGCGCCCGGAACACATTTTGACTCGCACAATTTGCAAGTTGGACAATAATCTTTTTGGATGTCAAGGTTAACTTGAACACGACTTTTGGCTGTGGGTGAGAGGGCTTCCACATTTCCGACTGGTTTGCCGTCAAAACCGATTTTAGATATTTCAATGAGGCCCAGTGGACAAGCCGTTTCGCATTCTACACAGCCTTTTGGGCATTGATGAGAATCGACTTTTATGTCACGAACCAGTTGCGGATAACTTTCTTTGGATAAGATAGAAAGGTCATGTTCACCGTTCAAGGTTACTTTTATTGCTCCATATGGGCAGGTGACGTCGCATATTCCACAGAAGTTGCATTTTGCAAGGTCAACATCAATTTTGGCTTTTTTAGCCTTTTCTCCTTGAATTCTGGCTTGTTTTTGTGTTTTTATGGCTTCTTTCGGGCATGCTAGACTGCATATTTGGCACCCGACACAGCGTTTTTTATCAATAGTTAGCTTGTAATTTTTAACTTGTAAGACCCATTCTAAAGTCAGGGCGTCTGACGTATCTTTTTTGATAGTTTTTAACGGCATTTATTCTTTCACCAAGAGGTTTTTACTTTGGCGAGACAAATCATGGTCAAAGTCCGAGGTTTGTTAAACGTGAATGCAGTGCTTTTGATATAAATATTACTTGAGAAAACTGCAGTTCCAACGTGAAGAATCGACAAAAATGAGAAAATCCCAAGAAAACCTACCAATAGTCCTATCTTAAATCAACTCTTTTGGGGCAAAACCTTTCTAATTTCCACTCAGGTCTATGCCGCCAGGTTTTCTTGGAGCTTTTCTTTTTTGGTACAGTGATTGGAGGGTTTTTAAAACGGCTATGCTAAAAATCACTACTAAAATCGCATGTGCAACCGCTAAAATGGGGCTAAACAAGAATAACGATTCAGAAAAAGGATACCCAATCGTAGTCGGCAGCAAGACTGTAAACAATGGGATAATCAGTAGCAGGTTTGATTTGTGAGCCGTGAAGAAAACTTTCCAGTCGTTACTTTTAACTAACAAAACCATTGCAAATACGAACAGAATCACTTCTATGAGCCCGTCTATAGGCATGTAAATGCTAATGTATGGACCACCTAACTCATGAAGACCAAATTGGGCGTTTGAAAAAGGCCACAGTAATTCAAGTTTACCTCCAATGAAGAAGTCGCCTATTAGCGGATGAGAAATTAACGCCAAAAAATAGGGTATTGCTTTTTTCCGATAGATGATAAAGAATGGAATAAAAGCTATAATTGCCACAATAACCGAGTGCGTGGGACCTCTATGCAGTTGGCTTCCTGTTAAGTAATCAAAAAATATATCGACATCAGGAATTATGGAAAGAACCAGCAGCAATGGAATGTTGGGTTTGTAACGCAGCGGTCTTGAGGAACCTTTACCTAATAGGTAAGCGATTGACATGTGACCGACTGCGAACGAAACGGTTTCCTCCTTAGACCCGAAGATTTCAGTTTATTTTGCTATTAAGTGTATTGGGTTGAAGGGTCATAACAAACATTAGGCGAACACCAGTCGCAACTCAAGCGTTATTAGAAATATGATAGTAACCACGAGAAGGATCTTTTTCCCATCTACAGGTTCATATTATGGGTTATCATGAAAGACTAATCTCGTTCTTATAGACTTTGGATATTCCTTCTAAATCTCTAAGTCCATCCATACCAGTTGAAGAGTTAAATTTTGATTACAGCTGGCTTTACAACGTTTAAATTCTACTTTAACCTAAAATTAAAAGGATTATTATGTCAACCTCAATTTTTGCAAAAGATGTTTATTCAAAGGGTTATAACGCTGTTCAAGAAAACGAACCTCTATCCCGATGTTTAGAAGCGTTCGAAAAAGGTAAGCCTCCCGTTTTAGCTGTTTTAGATGACAAAGGCAAATATCAAGGCATGATATCAAGGCGCACCATTTTAAGGTCAAGACTTGACCCCACCACGACAAAAGTCAGAACTTTGATGAAAGTTGCGCCTCCAGTTGCCTTTGATTTCTCTGTCAGTAAAATTGCTAAGTTGATGATTGAAAGTGAAATGAGGCAGTTGCCCGTTTTCGAAAAGAATAAGATAGTAGGTTTTGTCACTGACGAGGACATTATTCATGCAGCCGCAATTAATGAATGGGGTAAAACCGCAATTGAGAAAATAATGACAAAGGCACCGCACACTATCGAATCAAACCGATCTGTTGGAGCAGTGCTTAGTTTAATGAGAGAATACGGTATCTCGCATGTTCCAATTATGGAAAACGGAAAACTTGTTGGAATAATTACTATTCAAGACATTTTAGAGAATATCTATTGGCCACAAAGACACCAGACAAGGGGTGACATTGTTGGAGAAAAAATTGAAACCTTAAGTGTCCCAGCCAAAGGCATAATGGCAAGGCCTGCTATTACGGTTGAATCTCAAACAGGCTTGCGGGATGCAGAGAAGACAATGCATGATCGTGATGTTTCCTGTCTAGCCATAGTGTCAAACGAACGATTAGTTGGTATTGTTACGAAGCTTGACTTTCTTGAGTTGATTTCGCAGTTAGAGGTTGCTGAAAAGAAGTTATCAGTGCAGTTCGGTGTTAAAGGCGTGGAAATAAGTCCTGATCAGCAAGGCTTCATGATGGAAGAATTCGACGCTTTCACGCGTAAATATCAAGACGCTTTCCAGTTGGGAACTCTATTTGTCTACATGAAAAGCCACCGAAACACAAGCCTAAGAGGCACACCGTTGGTTCATTGTCGCTTGCAGTTCCGAACGGTAAGAGGAACATTCTTTAGCGCGAGTGAAGGTTGGGGAGTTGAACCAACTTTTAGAGTCGCATTAGATAGACTTGAGCGCAGATTGCTGAGAAGCAAAGAGCTACTAGCATATAATCCAAAGTTTGCAAAAGATTACTTGCGCAAGATTGGATTGCCCCAAGAAGAGGCATGGTAATCTTTTCTCTACTTGCTAAATAAAAGGCTTAGCAAACAGACACTCCTCTTTCATCTATTCTTTAATTTTGGTAGACAATCTTTTTTGTTAAATTGATTGTTTCTCCCTCTGCCATCCTTTTTGATTTATTTGCACATTTTGGAAGGCTTTTTTAAACCTTGGACGATTAGTTAAGAAGCTATGTATTTGAGCGCTATTGCAAGGACTATTCGGAGCAGGCGGTTTTGGGTTTGGCAATTAGGAGGCATTATAATTTATGCAATGCCTGCTGCAATACGGCTTGCCACTGGCAGCGTTTACTTACCCGTCTTAGGTTTGTTTGATGTCCCTTGGATTGGCTATTTTATACCTGGAAACTTGGTGGAAAAAATTTTGGTTAATGCTTTTTTTCCGGGAGCCGCAGGAGCTATTGCAGGAGAGCTACTCTTCTCAAATATGCATGGTTCCATTTTCAGTAGAAGACAGAAATACTTGGCTCGGCTTAAAGGCGCATTGCTCTGGACGGCTATTTGGTCACTTTTTCAGTTTTGGGGTAATATGCAAAACATAGCAGGTCCATGGGGAGGCAACATCTTTGAATACCCAATGATTTATCCGCTTAATTTCTTACTGGCTTCACTTTCAATCTTTACCCCTACAATTGTAGGCTTCGCAAAAACAAAAATAATCAACTTTTACCTCAGCTTAAAACACAAAAACCCCGAAAGTTAATTTGATTTTACTTTTGGATTGTAATCCGCTTCGAAGGTTCTTGGATTAATTTGTCTCGTCTTAACTACCTTAAGTTCTGCCTTGCCGCTGAACGTTTTAAATTGATCAGCGAAACCTTCAACAATATCAAATATGCCGCAGCCATAGCAGAAGCCTCCGGAAAACGAAATAGTGATGATGGCCGATGAAACAAATATGGGTTTGGCCGTGACTTCGGGGCTTCTTACCCTGTTGTATAGGACGACGACTTTGCGAACAAGCTCTTCTAGTTCTGACTGCGAAATCGACATCCAAAAGCCTCTAGAAGGGAATTCTCGAGCCGTCAAAGCCAATCTTTGAAATACCTAGCTCATCTCTAACTTCGCGCAGCTGAGAAGCCGTAAAAACAGGTCCGTCTCTACAGACACGATATTTGCCAATCACACAGCTTCCGCATAAGCCAATTCCGCAGCGCATCAGCCTTTCGAGACTTGCTTCTAGTGGTAGTTTGCGTTGTTCAGTTATTTCAAAAATCTTTTTTACCATAACTTCTGGACCACATGTGTAGATCATATCGAATTTTTCTCTGTCCAAAAGTTTGGCAAGTGGCTCAGTTACCATGCATTGCAAACCGTAAGTGCCATCTTCAGTTGTTGTGATCAGGTTTTTTTCATTGCAAACATGATTGAGTTCCCGGATGAAGAGAAGTTCATCTTTGGTTTTGGCGCCTTCAACAAATGACAACCGCTCAGTTTTAGCCAAAAGCCGTTTAGCCAAAAACAGTAAAGGCGCTGTTCCTGTTCCACCGCTTACTAGAAGAACTCTGCCTCGGCTCTCAGTGAAACTGGTACCGAAGGGTCCACGTACGCCAACAGTTTGACCTGCTTTAATGCTGTGCAGATGACGTGTTGCGTCGCCAACTGCCTTCACGGAAACAGAAACTAATCCGTTGCTCGTGTCCATTATGCTTAATGGGATTTCATCTATGCCTGGAATCCAAAGCATCAAAAACTGTCCCGGCTTAGCTTTTGTACATAATTTATCAGTCAGGATGAAGGTTTTAACTGTTGGACTCTCAGTTCTAATTTGCACTATTTCGCTTGTTCTAAGTGTGTTAACTGCGGTGAGCGAGGTTGACAATTTCTTTTACACTCCCATAATGTTTCTTTCTCAAATAAACTTCCACACCCTTAGTTATGGCTTGGAAAACCTCCGTGCTCTCCAACGCAATGGCTGTGCCAACTTGAACGGCTGAAGCGCCCGCCAACAAAAACTCAACGGCATCTCGCCAATCAGTTATTCCTCCGCACCCTATAATTGGCACGTCAGGCAGTTCTTCCCGGATGTCATAAACGCATCGCAACGCCACGGGCTTAACTGCTGGACCAGATAATCCGCCTTTAAGATTGCTTAAGATTGGACGCATCGTTTCGGAATCAATCGCCATTGCTTTAAGCGTATTTACAGCCGTCAGGGCGTCTGCCCCAGCCTCAACAGCAGCCTTAGCTGTCACAGCGATATTGGCAACGTTTGGCGAAAGCTTCACTAATATGGGTTTGCCGACCGCTGCCTTCACCTTTTCAACAACTTCAGCAAGTAGCTTGGGGTTTTGACCAATTTCTGCTCCTGTAAACTGTACATGTGGACAAGAAACGTTCAGCTCCACCGCATCGGCGCCAGCATCAACGGCTTTTTTGGCAACCGTAGCATATTCGTCCGCGGAATAACCAAACACACTTACAATAAGCGGTACGCGCAAAATTGTTTTACAATATTTAATTTCTTGACAGTAGAGCGCGATTCCTGGGTTAGGTAAGCCCATAGCATTAATTAATCCAGCTTCTGCCTGAACCACGGTTGGGTTTGGGTAGCCGACTCGGGGTTCTACTCCTATAGATTTCGTGACTACTGCTCCCGCGCCACCTTTCGCAACGCGGTTTAAGGATTCTGCTGAGTAACCTAAAATTCCAGAAGCTAAAATGGTCGGGTTTTCCAGTTGCAGACCGGCTATGTTTGTACTTAATGGGTTGCTTTGCAAATTTTGTTCTCACCGTTCGATCTAGTTAATTTAGTTTAAAGAGATAAAGTTTCTTTTAGACCAAAATTTGAGATTAAAAGCTATTTAATTTTAGCTTCTTCTTGTTTTTAATGTTTACTTTTAGGCTGTTTAGTGTGGTAAATTAGAAAAGAAAAATGAGGATTTAGATAGACTTAGAAACGCTTATTTTTTCTTTTTAACCTTTTTCTCTACCTTTTTTGGAGCTTTAGCCACTCTACTAACCTCAAAGCTACAATTGCCTTCAATTTGTATTTAAAATTTGCTAAAGAGTAAATGTTCTGTCGCAAGTCAATAAACAGCTCAGAAATTGGCGCTGTAACCTAAATAACCTCTAAAATAACCGAATAATTTTAGGTTCTAACCATGTTTTTTCAGCGGTCAAATTTTACATTTATGTGTTAATACCAATGGCTTGCTTTTTCCGACCCTAGAAAATCTCTTATAGCCGACCGATGTAAAAAATTACATGGCAATGCAAAAAATTGCAAAGTGACTAAAATATGGACAACCCCAACATTAAACCGAGTCAGAGAAGCCAAAGAACCAAACAAATCGCTTTACTTGCAATTTTTACAGCCCTTTACATTGTGCTAAGATTCATACCATATAGCATCCTTATAGGCGGATCAGGAACCCTCAACTTTTCGGATTTCTTAACACCCATAATCGGCATCATTTTGGGGCCATACTTGGGCGGGCTTAGCGTTGTAATCGGTAACTTTGCAGCCATTGGTATGGGGAAACCCATGATTTTTAATGGCTTAGATTTCATTCCAGATTTAATGGCTGTTCTTGCAACTGGATTCCTTACGCAACAAAAGCGCTCTCGTTGGGCGATCGTAGTTGCATTAAATGCATCTTTACTAGCGATATTTTTGATTAACCCATTAACAAGCATTTTTGTTTTCTCAGTTCCCTACGCTTGGCTACACATTGTCGCATTCATTGTTTTGCTTACGCCAATCAGTTGGTTAGCGGCAAAATGGATTTACACTATTAACTATAGGAAGATAGCAGCTGGAATAGCTATTTTGACCTTTATCGGTGTTATGATGCAATCTTTAGCGGGTAATATACTTTATGAAGTAATTTTAGGTCAAGTTTTACATCTATTTTCCGCGAGTTCATATATTTTAACTTGGCAAGCAGTGTTCTTTGTTTATCCCGTAGAAAGAACATTTCTAGTAATATCGGCAGTGCTTATTGGGACTCCATTAATTTACTTATTAAATAAAGTGCCCTTCTTAAATCCAAGACAGATACCATTGAACGTAAAACAGTACAAAATAAAGCAAGACTAAAATAACAAACAACTACTACCTAGTAAACATCGCCTTATCTTGAATGAACTCTTTTCCAGTTTGTAGCGCAATCTCAGCTTTTGCCAATTCAGCGCCCAAATAGGCCATGTGATCAAATTTTGATACCAAACCTAACTTGGTAATTTCCAAGTAGATTGCATCAGCAGTCTTGCCTTTAATTATTCTGTCAGGCTTCGCTGTTTTTGCGGAAGCATAGTACAGTACCACGATGTTTTTGCTGTTGCGGTCTAGCATTATTGTAAATGAACCTTTTGGGTCCAGCTGCGCTAAATCGGGTTTTTCAGCGACATTTACCTGCGTTTTTTTCTCAAGTCCTCTATCAAAGCATTCTTCCCGGTTCCGTTTGTCTTTGAGCACAAGCAAATCTACGCCAAGGTCTTTAGGAACAGAACCCCTTTTTTTAGCCAAAAACATCATTTTAGCTGCAACAACCTCTTCAGCAACCGTACCCTTTGCTTTGTCGCTTTTCTCAGTTGCCAACAGAATGCTAGCATCAACTTCTGAGGATAACCGTGCAAGCAAAGCGTTAACACCCACGGAATCTGCATCTATCAATTCAGTAACGTTGGAAACACCGACAAACAGCGGCACATCGGGGTTTCTTTTTGCGAATTGACGAAACGCTATAAATGATTCTAAAACGTCCGACGGCTCCAAAATTAAATCTGCCAAACACTCTGAAATGCCTAACTTTTTGGCGTTCCCGATTATTTCCTCTAAGAATTCGACCCGTTCTTCAGCTTTTTTGGGGAAATAGCCTTGGCGTTGATTTGTCGGGATTACAACCACGGCAACGTTTGAGACGAAGGGCGCGATTGCTTCGAGGTTGCCTGCATCTGCGCTTAACACAAATTCTGCGCCAGCATCAACTGCTGCTCGAATCTCAGCCGGATCAAGGGTATCAATACTTACCGGAACATCCACAACCTGCTTTACAAGGCTAACAATGCGTTTTGCGTCTGAAGGGTTGGATTCTCCTGCAACCATGCCGACATCGATAATGCCTGCTCCTGCTTGCACGAAGTTTTTTGCTAAACGCCGAATAGTCTTGTTATCCAACAAGGGGGCATCGACTATTTCAGCCAAAATTCGCATGGGAAAATCTTTGCCGACCGCTAAGCTTCCAATCAACATGTTGCCCGGTCTTTTTAGCAGTTTTTCCCGATTTTGCTCAATCTTCTCAATTTCTTGGAGGGCTTTTTTCTGAAGCTTCTCTCGCAGCAAATCGCACGCTGGCACAACAGTTGAAAGATGAACTTCTTCAAGCGAGTTTAATACAGTTGGCAAGTCCGCGGCATATCTTGGGCCCTTAAAAGTTTCTAC
>JBEKGO010000050.1:0-10638 GCA_050012755.1 Bathyarchaeia archaeon | reverse complement strand
CGGTAACGGCTCTACCTTCAAGTTTCTTTTTGATTATCCATTTTCTAAGTTTTTCCCGATCTCTTTCCAACCAAGCACTCCCCCATTTTAGGGAGAATGTAGCCTATTTTAAAGATAGAACACTTTGCGTTAATTTGGTATAAACTTATTAGTCTTGCACGTCCATAAGCAATCGGTTGGCTATGCAAAGATACGAAGCGGTTGCTCTGCTGAAAGAATTAGACGCTCAACATTTAATTCATCCATCATTGGTGCTTATTGAACAGAGAAAACCCGACAGATACGAACTCCAAATAAAAGGTTTTTATGACTTGGAATTACTCAAGGGATTTGTCAAACAATATGATTTGGCGGTTAAGGAAGACGCAACAAATGGATATTTAGTTATTTTTAAATCCTAATTTAACAGGTTGACTCAGAAATTTAATCTTCCAACGTATAATTCCAATTATTTCAGAATTAAATTACCCGAATTCTTCGATTTAGGCTTATAGATAATAATTTGAACTTCCTCTTCTATCACAGCCAAGTCATATTTTTTAGTAATTTCTCTAATTTGTTTCCTACATTCATTATTCAAAATCGTTTTTACTCTAACTTTGTATCCAGTTGACAATGTATCCTTAGGGTTTGGCTCAACCAAAATAAATGAATCTGAATCCATCTTACATTTAGTTAGTAGTTCCTTTAGGAAAGAACTTGCTTCCTGCTTGTTCATTTAAATGCTCTCCAATCATTAGTGACAACTTGTATTTTTAAGATTTTGGAGTTTTTTCTCATTATTGGAAATGAGGCGCTTAAAACCGCATTCAAAATAAAATGTTTGTTAGGTGGATGTTTGCACTGAATCAGTATTAAAATTCCAGCAACTTGAGTTTTCTTTTCTCAATTAGGCGACTGGCGAGCATGCGAACCGAAATGAAGATTCCCCGTTAATTAGCCGAGATTATTTCTTTAATTTGCTTTTTCATTCGCAAATCCTTTTTCTTTAGCCATACAGTCCATTATTTGTGAGCATAACATACATTCTTCAGGCATTTGCTGTTTGTGTTCCTTTTCACTCATGTAGCCAAAATAATGTTTGCAATTGGATAATTTCTCCTGGCTTTGACTGGGCTTTTCTTCGGGGACAGCAACTTCCGCCGCTGGTTTTTCTGGTGCATCATCCTCTTTGGTTTCCGGAAAGGTTATTTCTGTTAAGCAATATGGACACGCGTAATAGGGCTCCTTTGAATTTTGTTGACGATTCAATGTTTTTAGAGGCTTAATGATAACTTTCTTACATGCATTGTTTGGGCAGGTTAGCATTACATTGTTTTTCGTTTTAGGTCACCCTGCATAACTCTGCTATTACAATTGAGTTTGCCTGCACTAATATATGGCATATTAATATATAATATTTGCTATCAGTCCGAACGTGAAAAACCGTCTATTAGGCTTGTGAAGCATAAATTTCAAAGAGAAATTGAAAAGAATGAAAAGTTTGAGATGAGATTAATTTTAATCTTTCTCTCCGTTTTGGCTTAGCACACGCTACACTATCGCCTTGGTTCGTCTTCAGCTACTTCTTCCTTTTCCTTCTTTTCAGTTGGCTCAACGATTCTAACCGCATCATGGTGCCTAATCTTCAAATTCGTTTCCAGCTTGTCTAGGTCTTTTTCGAGAAGGTAAAACCTCTCATGCAATTGCGCCTTACGGTGCGCCTGCTTATATGTTAGACCTTCGGTCTCCATTAGAGAGAGTTCGTACTTCTCGTGTCCCTGAAGAATCCGTTCCCTCCTTTTCGGATTCTCAAATACATCTTGACGCATCCAGATTTCGTCTTCAGGGATCTTCCCTCGCATGTTCTCTGGCAATTCATTCAGTGGACATAAACCGTGGAGAGCAATATAGTCGCCCATCACCGACCGCGGCTTAACTACAACCTTAAAGGGCACTGTTTCCTTTCCTCGCCCATAAACGTCATAAGGTTTCCGTTCTATCTTGTTCTTGTCTTCCATCAACATCCACTTCTCTTTCAGAACCAAAAACGGTATTGTGGCCACTAGTAGTTATTGTTTGTGAAGTCGTTTTGGGTTTGGGGAATTATATTTCAATTTAACCACCTATGCGCTAAAGAAAAACTCAGTATTCTGAATATTGTCATATATTCAGATTCATAACAGCGTTAATATAGTCAATTTGGCGGTTGTTTAGTTTAAGTGGCTAAACAATTTGCGTCCAAGGAATTGAATTTTTTGAAAGGGAGAGAAAATGAGTACTGCGCAACAAAAATTTGACCAATTACTAGTCGAAGCTATCGATGAAGTATTGGGCTCTTTGGGCGAACCCGTAAAGAATCATGTTTATATCCATCTGGAAAATGATTTTTCAATTACGAAGAATGAGCTCCCACAAAAAATAGAAGAATTTTCACATTTCTTACTCAGGATTTTTGGTTCGAGCGCCTACCATCTTGAAATTAAATTTATGAAAACACTCTATGCAAAGATTAGCGCTGACCAACATTTTAAGAATCAGTCAATTGCTTTCAAAGAAATTGACTTAACATTCTCAGCTTATGTCAATGCAATGCGAGAAAGTTTTGAGATTTCAAGATACTGAAGAATGCTAAACCTCCGTCTATCTTATTGCTTGAATCAACAATGCTAAAATCCCTTGAGCGTTCTTTGTCTATTTTCTCTTATCTCATCATAGATTGATTGGGTGGTGCAGCCTTCGAAACTAAGCAGGTTTGCCGCTGATGAGTAAAGAAGTATAAGATATTTTGCAGTATCTACTTCTACGCCTTTCTCGATTAGTTGAGCCGCCTTGACTCTGCGTTCATGCCGCTTGTCTTTGGAATGCGTGAAAAGGAATCTAACATTATTTCCCGCATGGACTTCTTCGCCTTCTTTGATTAGTTGCTCTGCAGCTATGACCTGGCTAACGTGTTGGCGGTATCGATCGGGCCTTTTTGACATGCGCTTAGTTATGATCAGATCCTCAACTGGCACATCACTATCTATAAGTTTTTGCCGATACCTTCTCACGACATCCAAAGCCAAAGGAATTTGCTTGCGCAGTTCAGCTGTGTTGTTTGCCGTTGCCAGCGCGTCAATCATTTCCGTTTGAGCATCAAACACAAAATGCGGCGTGTCTCTTCTGCGGATTTCTAAACCTCGCACTTTGATTTTGCCATCTTCCATCACCCCATAATAGCGGTTCAAAACGCCTACCCTTGGGTGCATTCTAGAGGGCAAAAAGACAATCCATTTATATCGACCCCCAAAACTGATAGGCATGCCTGTTTGCTTAGTTATTGCTTTACAGAGGTTTTCGTAGTCTTCTATGCGAGCATCTGGTTTTTTAAGCCAAAGTGAATCCACAATTCCATGGATAACTTCAAAACCCTGTTCTTCTGCTGTATGCGAGGCATTTAGTAGTGCTTCTCGGCCAAACGCACAAACTCCAATGTGTCCGTCTACTGTTCCGAATTTAGCGTTTTTGTAGCCAAGGTAGCCAAAACAGGTGACTAGAATCCATTTTAGAGCTATTTGCCGATTATCATAGACTTCTCTGAGTTGCGGGTCAGAGGTTTCTTTTTTCATTTTTTTGTAATAGAGGCGTTTGTCCACGACGAATCGCAGGGTTTTGGGAACTATACCAGTGCGTTTGGTGCATATGTGATAATTGAGTTCAGGAATACGCATATGCGAGTCTGGGCAACATTTGCATAGAACCGTTTCTGCGGAGATGTTTTTGTCCGCCATAATGCTTGGGTACATGCTGCTGAAATCTACTTCACCAACATAATCATGTGCACCCACCCTAGGCTCATACACCATTCCTCCGCGGTCGCCAACGAGCAGATCATAGGCGGATTTGAAGGCTTCAGGAATGCTTTTGTTTCTTGGAATAAGCACATCATCCTTTATGGCTTGATAGAATTGTAGCGAGGACATGCTGGAGCCTATAGAGTTGCGTGCGGCAGTATGCAGAGGCACTCGGCAAGTTCTTGCAATCTCGATCAGTCCGTCGAGTCCTGCCTCAGATAAAACGAATGTGTTGTTTTGGTCGATGTGGATTCTTCCATAAAGCCGAATAGGACCAACTCTGTAAAAGGTGCGTCCGTATGAGAAGAATGTTTTACCCGAAGGCGTTTTTGAGGAAAAAGGTGTGCCATCTCTGCTTAAAGTAAATTTGTCGGTTACACTGTTTATGGTTGCTCGCTCTGTTAGGTAGGGAAAAAGGTGTGAATCGCCGCCAGAAGTCACCAATATGTCGGGATCAAGCTCTTTGACTATTCTAACAAGTTTAAGAAGTTTTTCTGCTTCGTCGCCAGAGTTAATTAACATGTCTTTTTCGCTCTGGCTAACCTCGATTGTTCCAATTGGGTCTTTAAAGTCAGCGATTTTATTTTTCTTTGCAATTTCCACTTCCAATTTCATAACTCGCAATGGAGGAATAGCATAATCACTGCTAAATATCGAATCAAGCAAAGTGTATTGAAGACCTGTTTTTTCTACCTTGACTTTTACGAGTGCAAGGGGAAAGATGTCGTGGCTGAAAAAGTACGCTTGATCTCCTTTTAGATCGCAGTTAGAAACCTGATAACGCATAAAATCACCCAGCCTAAGAATATTGTTTGTCAGCGCCATCGTTCTTCTGCAGTCCCTAAGCGAAAGCTCCAAAACTTTGCTTTTCTCTGAATCCGTAGGCTGAGCATACTTGAAGGCAAAACTCCATTTTAGCACGTCGGGGTTGTTATAAAGTTTACCAATTAAAGGATCAATGCATTCTTGTTTTGATGAAGCATAAATTTTAGGATGGAAACTATCTGAAAGTCGGATTCTTTGACCCGATTCACTAATAATCCAAACAGTGATTTCGCCTTCGTCTGAAGGGTAGGCATCAAGTATCCAACCTTTAATTTTGCAAGGACTACTGATTGAAAGCATTCAAATCTTCTCCCCCCTTAGCATTAACAATTAAGCCCTGGCTATTCCATGTCTGAATCAAAGGACTTGCGCTTATTCTCAAAATCCTTTAAAAGAAAAACGCCGAAACGACACAATGACGCAGCAGAGGGGTTAGTGAAAATGAATTCTTCGCCTGAAAGTAGAAAAATTACTTATTTTGAATATCATAGACAACAGGTCCCAAAAGGATTGCCCCTACGAGGAGAAACTCACCGATTACAGCGATGGGTCCACCATTGGGTATAATTAGGCCAGAAATCCACACGCTTCCAATGACGAAAAGTCCCAATTTTCCAAGATCGGCGAATACAGCTAAAATTCCTATAGCTGTAGCAGCTGCGCCGACTAGAATAATTAGGAGAAAAAGCAAGAAATTACTAAACGAAAGTAAACTCTTCAAAAAAACCACGATGACTCCTTTTTCTGAGTCAATTCCAAAGTGCGTAAAAAGCCCACCTAAGAATCCAAAACCAAGTTCAAACTCAAGAACAAAGATTTCGGACATTGCTGGCATAAGTTGGTCTATGCTGACAACCGACATTAATAATTTTGCAAAAGAAAGGGGCAGGTATTTATATACTCTCAAACCTTAAACAAAATCACAAAACATTTTTTGGGTCTTGAAAATTTTAGTGTTTGTGTGCCCCTGCCTATGCACACATTTATTGATTGCCTATGACCCGCATACTGTGCAAACTAATTTAGCGTTTGCACCTTTTCCCTCTTTATGATGCTCCGTCATCTTGCCACACTTACTACAGTCCCAACCGTTTTTAAAATAATGTTCTTTAAAAATAAAAGTCAAGTTTTATCATCTTCCTCCGATGATGTTAGAATCGACCTCAGTATAAGCATTCCCTTTATTGGTTGTTTACAGACAGAGGTGACTTACAGATTCATTTTGTAAAGAAGCGGAACACTGCAAACGAACGTGTTGCACCTAAGATTGTCCTATCTAGCTTATCTTGATTTTTGTCTTTCTACTCTTTCAAGTTTCTTCTTCTTGCGGGCATCTTCCCGTTCTTTCTTTTTTCGGGGCTGAGGTTTTCCCCGATCTTGTTCTCCTGTTTCTCCTCTTTTACTCATCGCAAAGCCTGCCTTCAGATAAAATGAATTATTCATTCTCCTTTGTAAATCTGTTCCTGATCTTCTATAGACAATTCAATAGAGTTTTCGGAGCCAAAAACAAAGGAGACTAAAAACACTCTTTTTGATTGGGTGTTTCAATCTTCAGCTGCTTCTTTAGTGCCTTGTATCTGTTTCTAACTGTAACTTCTGTGACTCCCGCAGCTTCTGCGATGTCTTTTTGTGTTATCTTTTCGTTATTCTGGAGACAAGCTATGTATAGTGCAGCTGCCGCCATGCCCATTGGATCTTTTCCTGCTGAAAATCGTTTTAGTCTAGCCTCTCTCAGCATTGCTATGGCAGTGCCTTGTGTTTTGCCTGACACTCCATTCTTTTCTGCAATTTTTGAAACGTAAGTTAATGGGTCAGAAACTGGCATATGAAAATCGAGTTCTTGCAGCAGCAGTCTATAGCATCGGGCGACATCTTTCTTGTCTACAAGACTTGCTTCAGAGATTTCACGAAGGGTTCTGGGCGATCCGCTTTTGCGGCAAGCAGCATAAAGTGCCGCTGCAGCGATAGCGTTAATTGATCTTCCGCGGACTAATGTTTTGTCTAATGCCCTGCGATAAATTACTGCGGCTTTTTCTTTTATTGGTGGTGAGATGGAAACTTTGCTTGATAAACGTTCAAGTTCAGCCATTGCTTGGGCAAGGTTTCGATCGATTGATGAATGCACTCGACTGCGTATTTGCCATTTCCTAAGACGCCACATCTGTAATCTAGTGGAAATGGGCAGTTTTCTTCCAAATGCATCTCTGTCAACTTGGCTAATGGTTGTGGATAATCCTTTATCATGAATTGAATATGAAGTTGGCATACCAACGCGGCTTCGTGAAGTTTTCTCTTCCTGAGTAAAAGCGCGCCACTCAGGCCCTTTGTCTAACATCTGCTCATACAAAACAAGACCACAGTCACCGCATATGGTTTCGCCTGAGTCATAGTCGTGAACAAGATTCTTGCTTTCACATTCTGGGCATTTATCAGCTAAACGCTGAGGCGTTTTATTTACTTCTTTGGTTACACTTACTTGTTTTACACTCATTTTTCCAACTCATTATTTGCCCAGAATCGTCACTAAGTCAAAAAATCCCCCGCGTTCGGCACTAAGAAAAAGTGGTAATGCGATCTGCGCATACTTAATAGGTGAAGGCGTGCCTATTATACATGACTTGTTTTTTAAACAATTTGAATGGGCGACACTACTCGTAGACGTCTTGATGGGGATATTTACCTATTCAGGGCACATTTTTCGCACCGCTGGGGCTGTTCGCACAAGCAACTAACTTGAGAAGTAGAGAGGGTTACGAAAACGAAGATATTTTATTTCGTAAAAATAAAACTCACATAACCGAAAAATACGTAATAATTGGCTACATCGCCTGTCTGAATGTTATGTAGTTGCCACTTTGGCTCTTGTTTCAATGAACTCGACTACTTTTTGTTCACAGAAAATCTCTTCTTCTTTCTGTAATTGCAACTGCTCTCTCACCAAGTTGAGTAATTTGTCAACATCAACAGGCTTAACTAAGTACAAGTCGGCTTGCTTATTTAATGCTGATATCGCGTTCTGCATTGACGGGTATCCTGTAATCATTATTTTTCTGGTCTTGGGTACGTTGTCCTTCATCAATTCCAGAAGTTCTATACCTTCAATGTCGGGCAATCGAATGTCCAAAAGGGCAATGTTGTAAGCTGTTTTTTGAGACATTTCGATTGCTTCATAGCCAGTGATCGCCAAATCTACAAGGTACCCTTCATTTTCAAGTATGCTTTGCATGGTTCTTCTTATTCTTTCGTCATCGTCAACGACCAAGATTCTAACATACTTATCCAAACTTATTCTCCTCCTTCCCTTTCAAGCACCAACATTAGATTACCATAAATTGCTTGATTACCTGAAACCATCATGCCGGGCAGCTCTCTGCGCATTTTTCGTTTCTGCAATAATTTTTACGTGCATTGTAAACGTATTCCACAAAGGATATGTCATTTATTATCCACTTAGACAAAGGCCATTTGTACTCAGTTAATTCAACATTGACCTTTATTTTCGAGCAGAGATTTTGAATAACCATGATTTCGAGACGATTTGCGCCAAAACTAAAAATCTTATGTATAATATCACTAAATTTATCGATTTGCTGTGAAATTTCGTTTTTTGGTATATTAAAGTTATTTTCTAGCTGAAAGTATATTGTGTTTTTGACTGGTGCTCCCAGGGACGTTAATGCTTCATCAATTGCTTCGATTAGATATTCATCAAATCTTCTTTGAGCTGCAATTTCATTCGGTATTGAGTCTTTCCTACTGTCAATATTTGTTTCTTCTGTTTCCTGTGATTCAAAGATTTCTGTGTCTATCAAGATGGGCTCATTGCTTGAGGTTGAAGTTGTTGTTAATGAATCTTTGATGTTCTTTTGGTCCAGAAACTTTTCCTCCTAAATTTTTTTCTTCTCTCCATGTGTTTATTTGTTGAACAGTTTTGCTGTTCTGCGAGTATACAATATGTCCGTTTTCGGACATATACTGAATATTATGTATTGATAAACCATAATATAAGCATTTCCAAATAACAAAAGAAGAAAAGTTGCAATTTAATTGGAACAACCAAAGTTGGGAAACTTTCACCCAAAAACAATGTTAATAGAAGTTGGTTCGATTAGGTTAGACCAACAAACATGGGATAAGCTTCTACAGAAAAGCTAAATAAAGACGTGAACATGAACTATCGAGACTGGTCACTGGACCAGAAAAATCCATGAATGTGCGGTTGTAGTCTAGTTTGGTCTAGGACATCAGCCTGCCACGCTGACGACCCGGGTTCAAATCTCGGCAACCGCACCAATCCGCTACTTTCAAAACTGGATGTTAATGCTTTTCAGCAAATTAATAAGAAATAATATTTTTAAGCTACTGGTTTAAACTAAAAAAGCCATATAATTGATACAAAAACCATAATGTTGAAGGAAGAAGTAAAACAAACTATAAGGAAAGGCGGTGTAAATAGTAAACTTGTATCGATTTTTGATATATTCCGAATTTGAAATGAGGATTATATATTGAATCTTCAGTGTTAATATTCTGGGTTGGTGTAACAGTGAAGAAAACATCAAACAAACAATTATTTGCAGGCTATGACAAAATTTGGAAGAAGGGCCCAGAAGTTAAGCATAAATACACAAAATACCATTGGACCATCGATAATTAAAAAAGTTTCAATTGAAGGTTTCTAGAGAACATTAAACAAAAAGCATCTTCTTAGAAACGTCTTTGCAGGCCTCTTTTATTCACACCTTTAAAAGCGCTTTGCCCTTTTCAAAAACATATGCGAATTCTGCGTATATTCGGAGGTAATAAGCCCAATAACCTTTCCATTTACCTAGTATTAGTACAATCTTTTTCTTGTAAACAAGTGCAATTGTTTTAGAGTTAATTCAAGAAAATGTTACCTTTTTTAAAGACGGCTGCCGATTAACCGTTTAAGAGGACAAATATTATGACCGAAGGAAGAATTGAACAATTAATTAAGCAAAAAAGGGCTTTTCTGAAGTCATCAGTGAAAGATTATTCTGCTGGCGGCAACGACATGCTTGATGATGTTGAAGCGTTGATTGAAAATGCAAAGGCAGAAATTACCAATCGACTGGAGCTTGCAAGCTGTTTGAAGGAAGAGTCAGACCGGGCTTGGCGCAAAGAATGCATTTCAGCATTCGAAGAATGGCTTGAGAAATGGTTTGGCAAACCCTAATTTTTCTAAAATCATCTTAGCCAACCAGTAATGGGTCTTAAGCGTGAGGCTAAATATGGAAAAAGAAAAACCCAAAAAAGCACTCAACAAAATCAAAGTCACTCCTTTGGCAGCTGAAAGCTTCGGCGTCCGCTCTATGTGCACACTAGCAGAAACCCCAGACGTTACCGTGCTTTTGGATGCTGGAATATCACTCTGCCCCTATCGTTTTGGCTTGCCGCCACATCCTATTGAGTTTCAGACAATAAGTAAACTGCGCAAAAAAATAGCTGAAGCCGCAGACAAAGCAGAGGCTGTAACAATAAGCCACTACCACTTTGACCATCATACCCCATCATTCGAGGATTGGGTTGTAAACTGGACAGAACCAAACGAAACTGCACAGCAAATCTACAATGGTAAAAAGGTGCTCATGAAAAACCCCCGAGACAAAATAAATGCCAGCCAAAGAGAAAGGGCATGGGTTTTCCAAAAAACAGGAGGCAAATATGCTAAGAAGTTAGAATTGGCCGATGGAAAAGCCTTTGCTTTCGGCAGTACATTGGTTCGATTTTCTGATGCTGTGGTTCATGGCTCTGAAGATGCGATGCTCGGTTGGGTGATAATGGCGATAATTGAGCATGAAGGTGAACGGTTCATGTTTGCACCTGATGTTCAAGGGCCAATGTCAAAACACACGTTGGAGTTGATTTTGGACACTGAGCCAGACCTCATTATGCTTGGTGGACCGCCTCTTTATCTTGCAGGCTCAAGAGTTGACATAAATCGAATTAATGAAGGCTTACGCAATTTAGAAAGCAT
>JBEKGO010000049.1:0-13388 GCA_050012755.1 Bathyarchaeia archaeon | reverse complement strand
GCTCCAACAGCAGAAGCTGGAACAGTAAACGTCGCACCAGCAAACGAACCAGTAGCACCCGTACTAGTTGTACCGCCAAGACTAACTGACACACCGTTAAATTTCGCGGTCAATGCCGAAGATCCCGTAAAGCCTGTTCCCGACACAGTAACCGTTATACCCACGTTGCCGCTAGTCGGACTCAAAGTGATAGCTGGGTTAACAGTAAACGTAGCAGTCGCAGCATTAGCGCTAGCGTCGGTTGCAGTCACCGTGTTGCCACCGTTAATGGCGGCTGGAACCGTAAAGGTGCAACTGAAAGACCCGTAAGCATCACTTGTGACAGTAGAAGGAACAGTCACCATAGTTGTGCTGACAAACTTTACTGTCACCGTCTTGGAAGCAGCAAAGCCAGACCCAGACACAGTAACCGTTGACCCAACTATTCCAGAGGATGGACTCAAACTAATAGATTGCGTAACAGTAAAGGTGGCAGAGCCAGAATTGACGCCGTCACTTGCTCCAACAGTATGAGCCCCAACAACTGACGCGGGAACAGCAATCGTTGCACTGAAAGATCCAGACAAACCAGCGGTAACCGTAGCCGGGGAAGTTGCTTGTGTCGTTCCGTCGTAGGTTATTGTGACGGTTGAAGAAGGCGCAAAGCCCGTTCCAGACACCGTAACGGACGAACCAACATTACCACTCGTTGGATTAACAGTAACAGCTGAAGTTACCGTGAAGGTGGCGAAGTCATTGTTAGAACTGGCATCAGTGACAACAACTTGTTGAGCACCCGCAATAGAAGCAGGCACCGTAAACGTCATACCAGATGGAAGATTACCAGATCCGTCAGTAGTATGAGTCCCGCTAAGAGTAACGGATGAGCCGCCAAAAGTAGCTGAAAGAAGCGAATTAGCGGCAAAACCTGTACCAGTAACCGTAACAGTGGAACCAACTTTACCGCTGGTTGGATTCAGAGTAATATTTGGGGCAACAGTGAATGATGCAGAGGCAGAGTTAGAAGGCGAAGCACTATCACTCGCCAGAACCACATGTCCACCAGCCACTGAAGCCGGCACAGTGAAAGTGCAGCTGAACGTGCCATAAGGAGTAGTAGTAACTGTTCCAGGTGTAGTCGTCATTGTTGACGAACTATACTTGATCGTTACTGTCTTTAAGGGGCCGTAACCCGTTCCTGAAACTGTGACCACAGTGCCAGTGTTTCCGCTGGTGGGATTAAGTGTAATGAATGGAGTAACTGTGAAAGTGTTGCTAGCAGAATTTGAGCCATCATTTGCCTGTACCGTCTTTGCTCCGGCAATAGAAGAAGTTGTGGAACCTGCTGGAACAGTGAATGATGCAACGAAAGAGCCAGAGTTATCCGTCGTGATTGGCGAAGGAGATGTTGCAACTGGTGAAGCAGCAAAGGTTATAGTTATGGTCTTGGAAGGACCGAAACCCTGACCGGTAACTGTGACTGGAGTGCCTACAGGACCGTTTTGTGGGTTTAGGCTTACTGAAGCGGTTACACTGAAAGTGACCTGGGCATAATTGCCATATCCGTCAGTCACCCTCACTGCATGACTGCCGAACGTTGATGGCGGAACAGAGAATGTTACTCCGGAAGGAACTGCACCTGAACCCGTGGATGTAGACATAGCAACTGTGGCACCGTCGTAAGTAACAGTCAATGGTAAATTAGGCAAAAAGTTTGACCCACTCACCGTGACTGTGGTCCCAATGATTCCGCTTGATGGGTTGAGAGAAATCGTGGAGGCGACTACGGTGAAGGTGGCGTAGTCAGTGTTAGTGTGGGTGTCAGTGGCATTAACAAAATAGCTGCCTGCGGCTGAGTTTGGAACAGCGAATATTGCATTGTTGAATGAACCGGTAATGTCTGTTGTAATCGGTGTTGGAGTTGTTGATAGTGGTGCTCCTCCAAAAATCATGTTTACATTTGAGTTGGCGGAGAAGCCCGTTACGCTTGCTGTAACAGAGGTGCCATTGGGACCCTGCGTTGGAGTTATAATGAGATTGGGAATAACGGTGAAGGTGTAAATAGCAGAATTAAAGTCGGCATCGGTTGCCATCACGACATGACCACCAGCTGTGGAAGCTGGAACGGTGAAAGTTGCAGTGAAACCTCCATCCGGCCAATTACCGGCACCAGTGGTTATAGTTGTCGGGGATGTCGCTTGTGTCACTCCATCATAGGCTAAAGTTACTATTTTATTATTGTCAAAGCCTGTGCCTGTGACCGTTACTGTGCTGCCTACGTTGCCGATGGTTGGATTTATGGAAATGCTGTATGTTCGGGTTCCAACGATATACAACGGGAAGGATTGCGCGTAGGTACCTGGAGATTCTGAGTAAATATTCAAAGTCATACTGGCGCCATCGCTAATTTCGTCTTCATCTTCCATGCCGAGCAAAGTTCCAGAATGATTATAATTATTAATTGAACCCATCGGAGCTGGACCCGTACTGAATTCATCTTCCGCACCTAAGTACAGAGTGACTGGAGTTCCATTCGGTGAAGGCTGGATTTGCATTCCAGAGAGCGGAAAATTACTTATTTGGTTGCCGTTGAAATTAACTATATAACACATGAAGGGTTCATCCGTCTCTCGGTCATGGGCGTTTAATGGAGTCCAAGAAAGGCTAGTATTTGGACCTATGGTCATTGTGGTATTGCCGTAATAGATCAAGTCAACTTTCCAAACGGTCATGATGCCGTGCTGGTAGGGAGTTTCGGTTGTTGGTAGTTGCCAACCGGCATTCCATTGTCCGATTACTACCCCTGTGTCGGGGTCAATCTGTGCCCATTGGACGGAATTAAAATTTGGGAGAAATTCACCCAACACTTTTGAAAGAGCTTGGTTAATGTCAGCTTGAGATAATCCTCCGCTCGATTGTGTTCCTCCGTTCGACGGCTGGAGTGTAAACTGGTTGCCTCGTGCAGTTTCGAACCAAAATCTGAATGAGTCACCAGACCCAGAGCCTGGCACGATGACAGAAAAACTACCACTCCAATTGCCGCCTGGTGCTAATATGATGTTCGATTGTGGGTTTGCAAGTGACAAGTTTCCGATGTTTCCGATGTTACCATTTGGAGGGATATCTTGAACCCACAGACGGATTAGTTGAACTGGTACTGTTCCAGTATTGTTAAGCATAAGAATGCTAACAGTTACTGTATTTGCGCTCGCATAATTCGCTTGACCATTGATTGTTATTTGTTCATTTGCTTTATCTTGATCCAATTGCCTAGCCTGCGTAACTGTCTGTTCGAGACCAGTGTTTCGATTAAGAATAATCATGAAACTCGCAAAAACAACCATAACTATTAGTAAGAAAAACACCATTGCGAAAACTGTGCCTATGCCTTTCTTGTTTCTTCGCAACTTAAAGTGTAAATTCATAGTCAAAATAGCTCCCACTTTCTGTAATTAAATGAATAGTGTAAAGTCCAGAGTTTAGAGGAGGACCCTGCATTATGATGGTAAAGTATGCTTCCTGCCCCGTGTTGAGACTTGCAATTGGTGTTGGTGTAGGTGTTCCCCCGTCAACAGGATACAAGGTGAATACTGTTGTTGGACCAGAATAAGGAGACCCTGGCACTATGTTATGACTTGAGTTATAGAGGAATACCGTGTCGATTTTTACGTTATTCGCGCTTCCATAATTAACGATGGAAACCGTCAATGTCTGAGGATTAGATTGATTATTGTAAACGACGTTTTCAAAGCCTATCCTCTCAGACATAGATTGCTGACTATTGGCCACATTATTCACGTAATTGTTTGTAGCAGTATTAGTTAGATTGGTAGCATAATAATAAGCCACGGAACCAAAAATAATTATAATCGTAGCTAACAACACAGTAGCAAATATTGGACTAAGCGCACGCTTATTGTGCAACCAAATACCACGTTTTCCCAAATACCGCACCTAACAGTTTACCTTAATGATTTTCCTCTTAGTGTTTTACAGGAATCTAGCTGAAACTTCATTCTTTATCTATTCCAACATTTAATTTACAGAGTTTACTAATAAACCATGTTTATTCTAAATACACAAAACTATACGGATGTCACTTAGTTAAAAACATTATTTCTAATTTCGTAACACTCATTTGTCTTTATAGAATTATTTAATTCTAAAAAAGATGGCGTGGCATAGCATTTTTGGTCAATTAAGAAATACCCTTGTTTAATTATTCGGAAAAATAACAAACTCACCTCAATCCTCCGAAAAACAAGCGCAAAGCTAATTACAAAAAGACATTACTATTCGTAAAATCAATCTGGAAGGTTGCTCTTTGAAAACGAGTTGGGTTTGGCAGAAGCTAAAGCAAGAAACCTGAATGAAAGCAAAGAAACGCCTGAGAAATTTGCACCAAAGATAAAGAAATGAAAGCAACCAAAACTACGTAAACTATTAATGACTATGAATGATCTTTTGAAAAGTTAAATAAAAAATTAGGGTGATAAAATCCCTTTTATGATTCTTATACTACAAATGAGCTAGATACGAAACTTCCACCCTTTGTAGTTGACAAGGTAACAGTATAAGTACCTGGAGCTAACGCATTTACAATGCCAGTTATGCTTGTTAAACTGTTTGCATTAAGAGGCTGGCTTGCGAAGGATGTAGCAAGAGCGGGCCATATAGCAGATTGAACTGTGTTTCCGTTAGAATCTTTAATTATCATGCCATTGATTGTTACTGTACCTGTTCCAGTATTCTGGGCATAAACAGCTATAGTAGGTGTGGTTGTTGTTACAGCAGTACTATTATATGTGATGCCTTGGACGGCTACTTTTTCTTGTGCTGCTGTTCCGCCTCCAGTCATGGTTGCTAATGTTCCGCTTGTAAACATGTAAACGACTACTCCAGCGATAACTGCAATTGCAATTAGAATAAGAGTTGCGAATATGGGTGAAATGGCTTTACTGTTCTTCACAAATTTCCTGTAATTCATTTTTTATTCCACCTCCTCTCATCATTTGTATTAGGTACTTTCTTCCTGAATTCTGTTTATAAATGATGCTTCCAATTTCGATATATATACATGGAGGCTTTCTCTTCGCTTGTTTTCTTATAAGACCATAATTAAGATTACAATCTTTCTAGAATAAGAATTAATCATTAATGCTAATGAACATGCTTCTGAAAAAATAGATAAAAAAATAAAATTTAGCGGTAAGAAAACCGCTTATGGTGCTACTTGTGATGACGAAACGAAACTTCCACCTTTTGTAGTTGTCAAAGTAACTGAGTAAGCTGTGCCTGAAGGGAGTGCTGTTATAGTTCCACCAACGGTTTGTAAAACGCCTGCATCAAGGCCTGGATTCGTCAAAGCAGTGGCAAGTTGAAGTGTGTTTCCTGCACTGTCTTTAATTATCATGCCGTTAACTGTTACTGTGCCTGTCCCTGTGTTCTCTGCATAAACGCTTATTTTTGTGGCAGGTGTACCTGCATAGGCTACTCCTTGTACTGTTACTTTTTCTTGTGCTGCTGTTCCGCCTCCAGTCATAGTTGCTAATGTTCCGCTAGTAAACATGTAAACGACTACACCTGCGATAACTGCAATTGCAATTAGAATAAGAGTTGCGAATATGGGCGATATACCTTTTAGACTACGTTTAAAATTTTTCATTTTTCTTTATTACACCTCCGCCTAAATTTCCATTTGATATTCTTTTCCGGGAGTTCGCTTATAAACTGTGTTTCTCACCAATTCATATCTCAAATTCTGATTTATGCAAAACAAAAATCTCAAGAAGTAGCTTATTGATAAAAGTTGATAGGAAGTAAACTCTTTCTAAGGGTTACAGTAATTGTTACGTGCACTGCAGACATATTTTTCAAAGGTCATTCCCTCGGTTATCCACTTAGGCACAGACCATTCGTTCTTAGTCACCTGAATGTTGACATATATTTTTGAATGAAGATGTTCCATGCATCTAATTTCAAAAAGAGCTGCGCCTAAACCAAAGGTCTTATACAAAAAAACTGTAAATTCGTCTATGTGCTTAGGGATTTCTTCTTTTGGGATGTTAAAGTTATTTTCCAAGTTGAAATATACCGTGTTTTTGATTGGTTCTCCCATTGATGTTAATGTTTCATCAATCGCTTCGCTTAAGGATTCATCAAACTTTCTTTGCTTAGATGCTTTGTCTCGCAGTGAGTTTATCATTCTGACATCCTGAACTTAGTTGGATTCTCAAAATCTCAATATCCAAAAGGTTCACAATTTGCAGATAGAGATTTCAGTTTTCCAGAGTGCCCAGATTCCTTTCTGACTCCTAGCTCGGAGAGTTCTATATTAAATTTATTTCTTAGAGGGAATAAGTTACTCGGTACTTAGGAAGAAAGTTAAATAAAATAATAACTAACTTATGTAAATTAAAAAAGTAGAAGGTAGATTACTAAAAAACGCAAAGAAATCGCAGTAAAAAGTTTTTATGTTCCTTTAAACATATATTTTGACGCATTCGTACAATAATCTTTTCTTAGAAGTATTGGAGGAGAAGGAGAATAATGCAAGAAGGCTTCAGGATAGATAAGAATTTACCGAGTAAACTTGATGATCGTCTTAAAGAGGGCAGCTTGGACAAAGAAACTGAAATACTAAAAATTCTGGAAACTTTATCAGAAAAACTCAATGCTTTAGAAAACAAAGAAAACACTCCCAACTCCTTAAAAAAAGATGAAAACAAAAGAAACAACAGATTGCATCAAAAATGGGGAAAGGATCCATTTAGTCAAGAAACATAGAAAGAGGGCCATAAAGACTAAAGTGGCTCAACTAAAATCTTTACCACGCACGCCTATTCAACTGGCTTACATCTGCTAATAATAAATGCCGTTCTGAAGCGTACACTAGCTTTAGAAGTCAATGACAACAGAGCCTAAACAATCGGATAAGCAAAAAAATGCGAAAACAGGCACCTACACACAAAAATTTAGAACGGATGCGGATATGAAAAACCAACAGAAAACGAAATCAAAGCCATTCTCAAAATATGAAACCTGTTGACACAATTTGAAAACAATGACAGAAAAACCGAAAACAACAACGAATTAGTGTAAATTCTTGTCAAAGAATGTTAAAAGATGGAAAAGAAATGATATTCTGAGCCTACAAAAACAGTTTTGGCTAATGCAAAAATTGGAGAAAACACAAAAACATTATTCCAATAAAGCATCTTCAGCGTTAAATTCTACTCTTCAAAATCAAAACGTAGCATTTCGTCTCTAGCTTCAGCTCGCACATACTTTTTTAAACATGGCACATAGTCGCTGCATTTACCCGGCTCAGAGCAGTTGAATAATCCGATGCAATCATGAATTAATTTCTCCACTGACGAGTCGATCAATATAGGCGAATTTGCCCCAATTGCTTGAGATTCTGGTTCTTTTCGAGCCTTCTCTTTGCTCATGGACTAAAAATGCAAGCAAAGGGACTATATGTTTTATGAATTCTTAAGCATGCACTATAAACCTTACTTAGGCTCAGTAAAAAAGTCCGTTGGAATTTATGCCCTACAAAAAACTCTACTTTTAGCACTATTAGGTAAAAAAACATAAAGTTCTGTCCAATTCTCGATTCTGACAAATTCTGGACTGAAAACTATTTAATTTATAAACGTAAAAAAGCAGTTTATAATATATTCCAAAAACTTATGAGACAGAAAAGCAAAATAACTGTACGCTCAATCCTTAAGTTTTATATACATGCCGTTGTACAGTAGATACCGTTTGTCAATGATGTAATAAGTATTAATTAATAAGATAGAAAGGGACCATAAAAATTGAAGTGCCAAAAGTGCGACAGCACCATTATTTACCCTGAAGGGTTGGACGGAGAAAAAATCTGCAGCAAATGCGGATTAGTTGTAGATGACGCTCCGATTTTCAAAGGTTACACACAATGGGCACCCGAATGGCATTCAAACTGGAACGAAGAGGACTCAGAAACACTCAAAGAGTGGCTAACCGTTCTAAGAGGAGTCTCCTGTCAACTCAACTTGCCAAATTACCCTTATAGAGAAGAGGCAGCAAGAACCATAAGAAAACAAAACCGGGTACTATTTAAATCGCAAAAACTCTCCAAGAACAAAAGAGCCACCGTCGCAGCTCTAATGCATTTGGTACTCAAAGAATACGATAAAATGCGCTCTATTAAAGAAATTAGCAAAGAACTGAGCCTAGACCACAGAATGGTTATGAAACAAGCTTGGCTGCTTAACAAAACTCTTAAAACAAAAAAAGAACCCATGAGAATTAAAAGAAAAACATCAGTAGACTACCTACATGAATATGCATCAAAAGTAACAACAAACAAAGAACTAATCCTCAATGCAGAAAACACATTAAAGAAAATAAAAAGATCGGGCGGAAACCCCATCGGACTTGCAGCAGGCGCCTTCTACTACGCAGCCAAAAAAACAAAGATTTCCAAAGAAAAAATCGGTCAAACATTCGGCATCTCCGAAAGAACAGTATATTCCAACGAAGCAAAAATAAGAAAACTAATCGAAGTCACTCCAACTGAAAATCTGCCTATGCTAATAGCTTGCCCACAACAAAGCTAAAATATTCTAGTTGATTTTTCAAATAATTTCTCAAGTCTAAATTATGTAAAAATATTTTTTTGGTTTTTTCTTAGTATATAAGAGAACTTGAGCAATTGACCAATGGATGTCAGATTCCGAATGGTTACCAAAATAGATGAACTGCATAAACGCATTGACAAAATTGAGCAACAGAAAAACCAAGAAGTCTTAGCATTAGTGGAAATACTGTCAAATACTACATTTTTTGGAGAAATGAAAAAGGCCAATTGTGAATATGCGAAAAATGGGCAATGCAGTTTCTTCATTTTAGATACTGAAACGAAAAATAAAATTCCAATTGCTTCAGAATGTAAAATTAAACAATGCAAAGAACCATCGCTTCACTGTCACATAGAAATATCCAATATTTCCTGCACGCTCTGCCAAAGAACAAACTATGGCCCAAGAAAACATCGCTCTCAAGACACTCTAGGAAAATCAAAAAACAAGAAAACTGGATAAATAAAATAAGTTAAGTGAGGCAAAAAAATGATAAAAAAAATAGTAACACTCTCATTAACCATTCTAATTTTAACATCGGCATTTTTACTAGTTAATCAAAATACTTCTTCAGCGTCAATTTCTGGTCCATCTAGACTCAATATTTACGCTGGTCCAACCAGTGTACTAGCTGATAATAATTCATACAATTGTATTTTCGTTCAATTACAAGATTCCAGCGGACAACCCGCAAGAGCAGTGCAAAACACAACCATAAGCCTCTCGTCTTCACTCACAAACATAGGCACAGTAGATTCTTCGATAATCATCCTTAATGGAACTACATATGCGTCTGCAAACTTCTATAGCACATTTAGCCCAGGAACCACAACGATATCAGCTGCAGCAACAGGCTACGCAACAGTGCAAACAACGGTGAGCACAATTGGCCCAATCCCCTACGCAATAGCTGTATATGGATTTCCATCAACGCTGCCAGCAGACGGAAACAAATATGACGCTATAATGGTTCAACTACAAGATTCAAGCGGGACACCTGCACGAGCCCCTCAAGGAGGAGTCCAAGTAACCCTGGCTTGCTCAGACACCAGCGTAGGCACAGTTGACCCAGTTACCACAATTCCTGAAGGACAAACTTACGCCACAGCCAACTTCACAACAACTACAAAAGCACAAACAGAAACCAATCCAAAACCGGAATCAACAATCATCACCGCTTTAGCACAAGGTTACACTTCCAAACAACTAACAATCACAACAACACCTATAGCAACAAATGCGAACCAACTTAGAATCTTCATAGGCCCCACCCAAATCCTTGCTGACGAAAACTCTTACCAACAAATCGCCATCGAATTACAAAACGCATCAGCCTACGTTGCATTAGCTCAAACAAACGTAACAGTAACTATAGCAACAAACGATCAAACCATAGGCAAAATAGACTCTCAAATAACCATTCCACAATCGCAATTTTACGCTCTAGCAACATTTAATTCAACATACAAAGCAGGCACCACAACCATAACCGCAGTAGCCACCAATCTCCTCAGAGACCAACAAACAATAACAACATCAGGATTTATTCCATCAAAACTAGCAGTCTACTGCGTTCCACCAAGTTTACCATCTGACAACGCAACCTACCCAGCAATCCAAGTACAACTGCAAGATGCACAGGGACGACCCGCAAAAGATCCCCAAGCTGACGTAAATGTTAACCTATTCTCATCCCAACCAACAGTTGGTATTGTCAGCTCATCATTAACGATTCCTTTCGGGAAAACACAAGCGACAGGAACCTTAACCGTAACGAACTCCCCAGGTTCGACCACAATAACCGCCCAAGGATCAGGCTACACCACAGGACAGACAACAACCACAACCTATCTTATTGATTACTCACCTCTGCAAATAACCGTCACAGCCAATCCAGCAAGCATCAATAACGGATACAACACAGTCATAACTGCCTTTGTAACTGCTAATGGAGCCCCAGTGATAGGCGCAACAGTCGCATTCACATCAAATACTGGCGGAACATTCACGCCTACAGCAGAACAAGGAAACGGAATCTACAACGTAAGCTTTACAGCCCCAAGCTTCTCTATAACAACAAACTGTACCATTACAGCAAGCGGCTCAAAAACAGGATACCTAAACGCACAAGGAACCACACAAGTCACAGTCACACCAGCCCCAGCGCCAACACCAACTCCATCACCAACACCGACCCCGACACCAACTCCCACACCTACACCAACACCAACCGCAACGCCAACACCAAGTCCAAGCCCAACTCCAACACCTACGCCAACCCCAGCCAGCAACAAAGGAATTATAACATTGCTCATTGAGGATAACAAAGGAAACCCACTAAACAACACATTGGTCTCATCAGTCGTCCAACCCGCAGGTATGCCAACCCTTTTTAACATAACAGACGCAACTGGACTCGTAACCTTCCAAAACGCCACAGCCGGATCGTATACCTTCAAAATTATCAAAGAAGGCTACCCCACACAAAACGAGACAATCCCAAACTACAACGGCGAACCACTAACACTAAGCATAGCTCTAACAGGCAGCAGCAGTAACGGTAACTCAGGCAATAGTTTAATCATAATTGTAATAGTCATAGTGGTCGCTGTCGCAGTTGCGGTCATCGCCGGTTTACTCTTGATGAAACGCAAAACAAACCCAAACATCAAAAAACTGCAAGAACTCCAAAGAGAAATGAAAAACCAGTACCCCACCTAAAAAACACCAAACTTTCTTCATTTTAATCGAAAAAATCGCCAGTTTCGTCAAGAAAATTTCAAAACTGTGTCGCGGTTCCATGAGTTCCAATGGAAAGACCAGTGTTTCTTCTGTTTAGCTTAAAAGAAAAACGCTTACGATAAGTGAAATGTGTGAGCCTCAGTTCCAAAATGTGCACTTAGGGAAGATGTGGACTGATGAAGGAAAGCAAGAGTATTGGAGTATCTGGACATGACTTGCAAGTTCGCTAGGAAATGCCAGCTTTATTCTACATGCTGCCTCGCATGTACGCTTGACGGGGGCGACTACTGCGGTGCCTACAAAAACCTAAAGTATGGTCGCATTAGAGCAATAGTTGAAAGAGAACAAGGTATCATTATAAACAAGTCATCTCCGACCATTGGCATGCAGAGCGTTAACACTTTTTTCTTCAACAACCCACAAAAAGATAAACACGCTACGCCAGTTTAGTTACTCCTTCTGTTGGTTAAGGAAGACCACCGAAACCGTTAAAATAATGATTTTCAGGGGAAGCAGAAATATTATATGTTTACTTAACAGTCAATACTTCGGGTTTTGGCAAAATCCCTATTCTAACGCCATCATCTTCCTGATTAACGGGATGGTTTTCATTCTTGTTGCAGAGTTCTTTGTAGAATATGAAATAATTTAATAATCGTACTGCTTCTTCATTCTCAAATACAGTCTTTGATGCTGTCATCTAAATAATTCTCCTTTCAGCTTTGTATTAGGTGAAGACCATAAAACATTTCATAACATGCGCATATAGCGATTAATATTAAAACCCCATAAGAACCCAGCTAATTAAAGAAAAAAACCTTCAAAACCAAAACACGCCACCTATGAATTAAACACGAAAAACTATAAAACGCACAGTCAAAACTGAAAAAATAGCGAAACTCTACCGACCTGATAGGGAATCAATCTTACAGTTTTTCTATTATTTGCTCAAGTTACTCGTTGAACTCGCAGGGACAAGTGCCCATCTTGGATTTGAAGGTGTAGCAGTTGTCTTTGAATTTGCAGGTAAACTCATCGCTTTCTGGCTCAATGGTGTCTTTTAAATAGGTGTCTATATCATCCTCTAATCTGCATTTTTCTGCATAATCACTAAGAATTCTATCGAGCCTACTCACCGTTGTAGGGTCTCCCTTGGACCGATCCGACATGAAGCCTCTCCTAAATCAATATTTGGAGAGTAATTAGTATATAAGACTTGTTGCTAACAAAAACTACCCATAAATCTCTCAAATGAAAACTATCAAAAGCAGAAAATTGCTTTATGGACACAACTTTCTTGGTTTCGTGAAGCGTTTATATGCTGTCGCCTCTTCTGCCTTCTTGATTTGCCTAGCTGCCTATTCAACCAGTCATCCTTACGCTTGCTCAAACCTTTACTCATTATACTTTCTCTAATAACTCAATAATTTTCGCGTAACTCTCCACGCTACACCGCCAACCACCAGAAATAACTGCCAACGCCTCGACGCTACCACTTTTCCAATAATGATTTCCTCAGTAAAGGATTAGTGCAATTGACAGAGCCCTTAGGCGTGGGGGGGTTGCCTTCTAAGGAGGGATCATCCACTGCCTGAGGTGTCGATTGCTTGTAAGAATTATATAGCGGAAAAATGAATAGCAAGTTATGGGTCGCTATAAAGATTCTGATACGTTGGATTTTCTTAACTGGCTTAAACTTAAAGGGGAATCGCTCGGCTACATAGTGGAATTGGAGTATTATTTTGGTAAGAAAGACTACTTTTTCGATGTTGCGTGGAAATTTGGGGAAGATAAAACTCCGTTTGTGACTTTTGAAGTTGAAACAAGCAATTGCAGGAAAATCTTCTCGAACACATCCATGATTTACGGGACTATGCCCGATGTCATTTCTAGACCCAGAAACCACTTCATGATAATATTTAAAGCTAAATTATCTGAAATTCAAAGAAAAGCCTTACATGGCATCACTAGTAATTACAATGTGTGGCTTTTTGAAGATATTTTTGGTGACTCAAACAACCGACGAAAGCTTGAGCAAAA
>JBEKGO010000048.1:0-13708 GCA_050012755.1 Bathyarchaeia archaeon | reverse complement strand
CAAGGAACGGCTCGCTAGTAGAGGCCCATGTAATTATGACGCCCCAATCTTTGTGAAATGATTCAGCCGCACCTCTATCTAAAGAAATTATTTGCTGCCGATCCTGCATTGTATGCCTTGTTTCATTTCCCACAAACTCAGCAAAAACCGTAGAGTAATTTGATTGATAATCAAACCAGTAGAGCCCATAATCTGACGTAAATATTCTGGGGGCTCCGCTGTGGCTGAAATAATAGTTGATTATAGCCGAGAGGTTGCCAACATAGCTGTCCGCCACTTCAGTGTAACCGCCAGCGGGGCTGCTGATTAGCCTATATGGTCCACTATCTAATTGGTTTCCGCCAGGTTCATCGAACCTGTATATGCCAAAGAACTGGCTACCATATTTCAGGGTTGCATTGCCGATCCAGTCAAAAACATTGTTGTTTGGTGGGTAACCGTTGGAGTCGTTGTACATTGGAAAGCTTGTTATCAAAACGATGAAGTTGAGTTTTGAGATGTAAAGGTAGTCACATGACTGGTCAAGGGCCGACCTGTTAAATGTTAGGTATGGAGTGCCTATAACAAAGAAGTTTGTGTAATCCTTGACTTTATCAACCAAAGCCTTGACTTGGCTAAATTGGTCACTATAAGCGAATTCAACGCCCACATAAAAGGGTCTGACCACGGCTTGTTTGCTGGGCTTGTTGAACGTTAAAATAAGCGAAGCAGCAATCAACACAATAAGCAATATTGCAGCAAGTATAACGTATTTGCGGTTCAAATATGGTCAACCGATCGCTACAGTAATCAATAAATAATCCTATTTAACGTTTGAATGAAAATTGCAGCACAGAATCAAACTTTTGAAAACAACTTCACCGACTGTACAAGCCTACCAATTCGCCTTTAGCCAGAATATGGCCTTGCATGGCTTTTTCCACATCTTTCTTTCTAGAGTTGATGCCCAAACTGAGCTCCACATCCAAAGCGTAGACCTTAAAGAAATATCTATGAGTGGCTCCAGGGGGACAAGGACCCATATAACCGAGTTGCCTTGCACCGTTCATTCCTTCTTTTCCAGGAACTGTATTTTCCCCTACCTTAATGGTTGAAGCAGGTATGTTCCAGACGATCCAGTGGTCAAAAGTGCCGCTTGGAGCATCAGGGTCATCAACAATTAACGTAAGAGTTTTTGCTTCTTTTGGTGTGCCTTCAATAATTAGGGGTGGATTTATGTCATTTCCGTCACAACTGTATTTTTTTGGAATCGGCTTATTTGATTCAAACGTTGGGCTCTTTACCTTTAATTCCTGCATAAAACATCACATAAAAAACAATGTTTAATGTGTTACATAAGAGTTGCCGAAAAGAAATCACGGCCGTTTTTCTTTCAATCAAATAATATTAGACTTCAGCTTTCTTCAGTAGGTCATTTGCTAAGCCAATGTTGATTCGGTAAAATACAGCAGTTATTACTGACGTAACGATAGCACTGATAATGATGCCGACGTATATGCTGTAAAAAGGTGTCCAGCCGATGAAGGAAAATATTACGACTGGTGCAAGTGGCGCTAGTACGCCTGCTCCTGCGACTGCCCCGACGATTAATCCAATTAAGGACCATTCTTGCCGTATCATTCTTGCTCGGCGAGTTTGAGAAAAGTCTGGTCCTTTGAAGCCGACTGAAAGTGAAACTGATCCTACCGCTAATATAATGAATAGTGCTTCAAGAAAACCTGTGATTGATTCTTCCAAAGTTGTTCGGTAGAACACTACTCCAATTGTTCCACTTACTAAGAGGATAATAATAGAAAATAGTATGATTAAGAAAAATTTGCTTTTGACCAAGCTTTTCGGAGAAACGGGTGATGCGTATATTCGCCAGACTGATTGTCCCTCTTCACCTATCAAAACCTCTCCCATCAGCATAGCCATGAACCCGGCGGGTAAAAGGAAAATGAACCATGTAAAAATCAAGGTTGCTTGGCCTGATGGCGTTCCATTGTTTATTACGCCCAATGAATTCAGAATAGGTATAATTATCATGATTATTGGTGCAATGTAAATTCCAGTAAGCTCTCGGCGTCTTGTAAATGCTCTCAGATCTTTCCGTATTATGGCTGCTTCAACGTTAGAGAAACCTATTTTGCCTAAGAGCCCAGCTTTCGGCGCGTAAACGCCGCTTTTTTGAATTGTTATCGCTGGGGGTTCGTAGAGTCCAAATCGCTTGTTCAACTCTATCGCAAGGTAATATACGCCGGTAATGAAGAGAGCAGATAAAGCTAAAAACAGGGCCGCTTGCAAAAACAAACCTTTAGTGGCGTATGAAAGAAGCAGAGCTGGCCAAATGAAGGGCACGTACCAAGCTGCGCTTTGAGCTGAAGTTAGATTTGTTATGAAAGAGGCAAATCCTTGGGTGATGTAGAAGTAGATTATGTAGAATATGATGAAGAACAGTATCGTACCGATGAATCTTACCCATATGGCTCCTCTGCCGCTTGACTTGTAAACGGCTCCTGTAAAACGAACTTGGAGTATTCTTAGACTTTCTGTCATCGCGCTAGCCATGAAAGCAGCTGCAGCCATTATGACAATGGTCAGAAGAGCCTGAAGAATTATGCCGTTAAAAACTGAAAAAACGATTATCCCCGTTGATAAGCCTGTAACTATTGCAACGGGCCAACCTAGCAGGTTAGACAGCATAGATGCTAAGGTGTGTTCTTGCCATGTTATGGGTAGCCAATACATCACTTGACTTGAAGCTTTAAGACCAGCCAATTGGATTTGCTGTAACAATGTAAAAATTAAGCTGGCGACTAAAACAAGCGTCGGCAACACAGTGAAGAGGCTTACTGAAGCTTGGTCAAGCGGTGGCAAAGTCCCAGGCACGCCTGATGGCACACCATGGTTGTAAACAAGATCTGCTAAGGAGTTGGCTATCAAACCTCCTATGATACCGATTATGGCAGCTGTCCAGTAAGGCCAATACGCGAGGAAAGTGTGTTCTTTGTATCTTGTTGTTTTTATTCCTCTAATTAGCCTGCCTGACTTGCGGTCTATCCGAAGCAGGTAGAGGACGTTCTTCCAGTTCATCGGGTCAGTTCCTCAACAACTGCTCTCAAATCTTCCGTTCCAGTCAACTTTAGAAAGATACTTTCTAAATCTGATTTTGGCAAACTGGCCCTTTGACGAAGTTCATCCATGTTGCCAAGCGCCAAAATATTGCCTTGATACATTATGCCAATTCTGTCGCAAATAGCCTCTGCGATTTCAAGAACGTGTGTAGACATAATCGTAGTTACGCCTTGACTTTTGAGTTCATGCAGGTAATCCTTAACTATTCTTGCTGAACGAGGGTCAAGTGCGTTAAGGGGCTCATCAAGCAGCAACAACTTGGGTTTATGCAGAAAAGCTGAGATTAAACTGATTTTCTTTTTCATGCCGTCCGAGTAGCTGTTAATCATGTCGCCTTCTCTTCCTTCAAGCTGAAGAGCTTTTAGGTACTCGTTAATCCGCTGTTTTTTCTCAGCCGTCGGCACACCATAGATATCCGCGATGAAGTCAAGGTATTCAATACCTGTTAGGAACTCGTAAATGTTTGCTGCCTCTGGAACATAACCTACCCGCTGTTTTACTTCCACTGGTTGTTTCTTAACATCTAAACCTAAAACCGTTACTTCACCCGCAGTAGGCTCAACCAAACCCATCAGCATTTTAAGAGTGGTTGATTTTCCTGAGCCGTTTGGTCCTAAAAGACCAAAGATTTCGCCTGTTTCTATTGTTAAATTCAAGTTGTTTACAGCTACTATTTCGTTGTAGCGTTTTGTTACGTCTTTTAGTTCAACAGCATAGTGATTGTACATGTTTAACCAGCGCTCCCTTGCAGAATAGAAAAGCTTCTATATTTAAGGCTAATGCGTATTCTCCACTGCGGTTAGGTTCAAATCCACAACGATTGATACGGAGGGTTTGCTTTTCATGCTTGCATCAAGATTGTGTTTCAATTTTTAACAGACAAAATAGAGGTGAACGCAAAGTGTTATAATGGCTCCCCCAGTAACTTTATTGTTTAGACAGATATTTGAAGAGCCAAATAGGTAAGCTGAGGCTGAAGTTTGGACCGTTTACGCAGAATCGTGAGTAACTTCGGTTTTCTTCTACAAGTCACGGGGTTGCTTCTCTTTTTGCCCATCGCAATAGGGCTTCAAGCCGGCGAGCTAGCTGCAGTTAGCAGTCTAGTTGCCACCTGCTTTTTGTCGTTCGGGGTTGGCTTCATCTTTAACTCGTTTGCTGAACGTAAAGAAATGGATGCAAGGACGTCTCTTTGGCTCATGCTTTCTGCATTTACCATTCTCCCGTTGGTGCTTATGGTGCCTTATATCTGGAACAACGTATTTCACTCCGGGAACCCATTTGACCTCTTTTCCAACGCATATTTTGAGACTGTCAGTGGCTTCACAACGACAGGGTTTAGCTTCATAGCAAACCCAAGTTCTCTGCCTATGTCCCTGCTGTTTTATCGAAGTCTCGTTGAGTTCATTGGTGGTGTTGGCTTTGTCTATATTCTCGTTGCCTTTCTGTACCCCAGTGAAAGTCTTAATGACTTCTCCGAAGCTTTCGGAATCGAGAAGATTGGTGACAACCTGAAGAAGGTTTTCGTTGCAATCCTGCTAATCTACACGTTATTTGTTGTCGTATTCACTGCAATCTTCTACTTCGTGTACTCAAAGAACATAATTGTATCAAGCTGTACAGCAATAGATATTTTGACTGGTGGTTACCAACCAAACATCACGGCGGGTATCGGCATCTTCCAGATAAGCATCCTCGTCTTAATGTTGTTGGGGTCACTTAACTTCAGTTTTCATTACAACCTGTTTCGTTTGAAACTTCATGAACTTTTGACGCCGGAGATCAAATTCTACCTTGAGTTTTTAGCTGCCATGACAGTGATTATTTCTTTTCTTGCCTGGATTAACCCTTTTGACTCGTTGTTTCATGTGGTAAGCATGGCGTCCTCGACCGGTATCGAGTACATTGACATTGCTACCACGCCCGTTGCTGCGAAGATACTGTTCATTCTGGTAGGAATAGCTGGAGGTTGTGCGTTTAGCATGGCAGGCGGAATAAAAATGAAACGCATTCATCAACTCGTAAATGCGTTGCGCAGAAATAGTGAAGAGCCTACTCGAGAGGAGTTGAAGTCAATCCTTGTTTTCATAATCAGCTTCGTCGTACTTCTACTTCTTCTCAGTTTGGCTTTCTCAACAGTCGGCATCTCCTATCTTGATTCAGTGTTTGAGGTTAGTTCAGCTTTGACAACAAATGGGGTAAGCATGGGAATTACAACGATTACATTACCACTTGCGTACAAATGGATCCTAATCTTCGCGATGATAGTCGGACGCGTCGAAATCGTCAACATATTCAAGATGATAAGAGGATAATTGCCACGAAGCGAGCGTCGTTCTCTTAAAACTACCTACGAATATTAACACGCCCAACTTTCAAAAGAAAAAGAGGTTTTGAGCGAGATTTCACAAATTGAAATGAGTTCAAATCAACCATTTAGCTTTTGAATTATTTTTCATTGGACTATTAAGAGAATTTAACCTAAAAAATCACAGAAATTCTGTATGAAGTTTTCAACAAAAAGAATATCGTCCAGAAAGGCGGTATTCCTATTCTGGCACGATTGAAGCGGAAATTCGGTTTTTGGTTTCTTCATATTTTTGTTGGATTTCTTTTTTAGCCTGCACGATTTCTACGGAAATTCTTTGTCGAGATTCAGGAACAAGGTCTTTTTCCTTTGTCGCATTTTGTTCAAGTTTTTCAAGGTTTGCTTCGGTTGACCGCCGCATTTCCTCGACTTTCTTCAGAGCATCAGCTTTGAGCTTTTCCATTTTAGCGAATTCATTTCGAACTTCAATAACCATTTCGCTTGCTTTTTTCTTGGTTTGAACTATTTTTTCTATAAACTCTCTCTCTGATGTACCTCCCACAATAATCACCAATTCGTTATTGTTAACTATCAGTACTTATCTTTTTCTACGGCGAAGAACACCATGAAAAAACCGTCGAAAGCAAGTCTTCTCACTAGTCGGGGTTTGATCATTTTGCTAATTCTTGTTTCACAAACTCTTACCAAACAAAACTTGATTTTTTTTTGAAATCGGGAAAAATCCATGACAAGTTTTAAAACACAACCTCAATAATATTAAGTAGGGATTTTCATGTCCGAAGAGACTGGCTCGGAAGTTGGAAAGTACATTCTGCCCTTCTCAGTTATTTCCGAAAGAAGAAAAAAACCCTTCACCGCAGAAATGGAGATAGCTGCAGTTTTTTCTGTAGCAGAGTTAAACCGAAAAAAGCGTGGACGAATACTGTTCAAACTCTCAAAAGAGAAGATAGCTTTCATATCCAAAATTGGCTACCCTCTATGGCTATTCCCATTCTTCAACAAAGTTCTTCTCTTCGACGGTCTAGACATTTCTGACTACAATCTGCAATATTCCATGATTTCAAATGTCAAACCTCTTGCTGGGATTTTAAAAACTGGCTCAAAAACATTTGAAACTCACATGGCTCTACTTGCTGACAATACAAACTATTTTGGTACAACTGTCAAAGAAAAAAATCTTCTCGTAAAAGGCTTGATTAGCAACCCAGATTTTCTCAAAGAGATGGACTCGTACCGCCGAGAGGCAACAGAAATAGAAAATCAACTAATAAATATTGGATTACTGTCTCCAACAATAGAGGAATCGAGACTTCTATCTGTAACTCAGGAACTAGCTGATCTGCGTTCCACATTCGAAAAAGACATTAAAACTCTTAACTTATCCATGAAACTTCTGAACAAAGCCACCCAAAACTTTCTCAAAGAACTTAATGACAAAGCAAAAGCAATCAGAGAAGAATTTGCCGCTAAAATAAAGGAAGAAGAAGAAATCGTTGCTCCAAAAGTCAACGCAGTAAGAGAAGAATACGACAAAAAAACAATTGAACTGGCTCAAAAGTTTGAGAATAAACAACTGCCATTACACAAGCAAAAGATGAAACTTGAAAAATCCAAAGAAGAAGTTACATCCAAAATCGAACAATATCAGTTAGAGGCAAAAACCCGCGCGGATCTTGATGACCAACTTGGCAAACAGAAGTGGAAACAAAAAACCAGCGAAGCAAAAGAGGAACTTTCAGGCATTCAAGATCAACTGAAGACAAATGAGGAAGCCCTTAAGGTTTTAGAAAACCAAAGAGCTTCTGAAGCTATGGAGCTGAGGTCTACCTTGGAAGCTGGCATCAAAGAAGCCCGCAAAAACTTAGTTGAGATAGAGGCTTCGCGAGACGCAAAAATCTTGATTAACAAACAAGAAATGGGAAGACTTCAGGAACAAACCAAACTATTGTGTGATCAAATAAGCAGTATGACAATAGTTAGAGAAAAAAATATTTCCCAATTTGAAAAACTTTGGTTAAAACAAGAATCAGAAAAGCTAAACAAAGCTTTGGTCTATGTACCCTTCTATGTAGTCTGCTATGATTCTGAAAAGAAGGAGAAACGCTACTTAATTATTCCGCCATCTTCTGTAGGCAATATTGGTATTTCAACAAGGCTTAAGGGCGCTTTGGGAAGGGCGAAAATAAAGGCTTTTCTTGTTCCACGATTCAAAGCGATAACTTCACTAACAGATACAATTCAGTCAGAAAGCGAACGAAACAGCATGTTTAAAACAGAACTCAAAGAGATTGGCGAGGAAAACAATATCTTAGCAACAAGTTCTGCACTAGAGGAAATCGAAAAAGGATTGTTAAGTCTGAGAGATCAAGGCTGGCTAACAGACAAAGACTACGGTTCAATTGTAGCGAACGCTAAAACCAGTCTTGGCACACACGGCTGACACAATGCAAATAGGTTATTCCAACGCACTGATGCTTGATTATTAGGGGCAGAGCTATATTCTGTCCGAGCATCAAGCGCATTTCCTGAAACAAAAAAGAAATTGGATCCAAAAATTCTTACTTAAAATTCAATTCAAAACTTATTGGAACAGCTTCGCCCCAAGACTGCCTAATCGGACAAATCTTCTGCGCCATGCCATACACTGTATTTGCTTTTTTGCGTTCCCGTTCATTATCAGTTTGTAAACCGACGTTCATCATGAAATGCACGTCTGTGAAGATCAGTTTCTCCATGCCTTCAATATTCATTTTCACAATTGCTTTAGTTTCAAGACTTTTAAGTCCAAGCTGGCTGTTTTTGGCAATAAGCAGAAACAACGTGTTTATGCATGAGGCTAAGGCAGCAGCAAAAATGTCTTCAGGTACGCAGTAGCCTTCTTTTCCACCAAACATTGGAGGCGGACTAACTGTTACGAGCTCTTTTCCTTTGACCGAGAGAGTGCATTCGGTTCTGCCATTCCAAGTAGCCACTCCTTCAAAATTCAATTCTGGCAAAAAATCACCATTTTCCATTTGGTCAAATAGAAATTTTAATGTTACGGAATAACTGAAATACCAGAAATAAACCCTTAAATCCCCCTGCATTCCAATAGCTGAAAGAGAAATCCTGAAAAATGACCCATATCATCGAAACGCATCAGCTAACAAAAACTTATGGCTCGCTCAAGGCAGTCGATAAACTAGATATAACTGTAGAGTCAGGTGAAATCTTCGGGTTACTTGGGCCCAACGGTGCAGGCAAGACTACGGCCATCTCAATGCTTTGCACCATTCTTAAGCCAACAGCTGGCTCAGCCACAGTGAACGGCTATGACATCGTTAAAGAAGCAAACAAAGTGCGCAAATCAATCGGGATTGTTTTTCAAGACCCAAGCATCGACGACAGGTTAACAGGCAGAGAAAACCTCTACATGCATGCTAACCTCTATGGGGTTCCGGCGTCCGAGCAGAAAGAACGCATAAAAAACATTCTAGAACTTGTAGAGTTAGATGACAGGGCAGACGACTTATTACGCACATACTCGGGCGGCATGAGACGCCGCTTAGAGCTTGGACGCGGCTTAATTCATTACCCAAAAGTGCTGTTTTTAGATGAGCCCACGGTCGGGTTAGATCCACAAACAAGAGATCACATTTGGAAGTACATTCGCGATTTAAAGAAAGCCCATGATATTACGGTGGTTTTAACTACTCATTACATGGATGAGGCAGACAGGCTATCAGATCGCATAGCCATCATGGATCACGGCAAAATCGTAATTTTAGATTCCCCTTCAAACCTTAAGGAGACGCTTGAAGGCGACGTGGTCGTCGTCAGAGCAAACAACGTGGATGCCCTCTCAGAACTTGTAACAAAATGGTTAGGGCTCGACAAAAAACAAATCGTCGAAGGAGCACTTGAAATAACCGTCCGCAACGGAAAATCAGTCATGCCAAGAATTATGGAGTTAGCCACCCAAAACAACATCTATGTCGAATCTTTAGTTTTACGCGAACCTAACCTTGAAGATGTTTTCTTGCATTATACTGGACGATCAATCCGTGAAGATTCAACCAAGGAACTGCATGGAGCCGCAGCTGCTCGTAGGAGGGCAATAAGATGAGTGAAATCAGAGGATTCTACACGCTTTGGCTTAGAGAAATCAAGCGGTTTCTGCGAGACAGAACACGGCTTGTAACCAGTTTCATTCAACCCTTGCTGTGGCTTGTCATTTTCGCCGCTGCCTTCAGCACAAGATTTCTGCTGCCTGCAAACCTAAACTATCAACAGGTAATTCTTCCAGGCATAATCGGTCAGACACTGCTTTTCACAGCAATGTTCATGGGCATAAACGTTATCTGGGACAAAGAATTCGGCTTCATGAAAGAAATCTTGGTTTCCCCAGTTTCCCGCCTAACGATTTTTCTTGGCAAAATGGTTGGAGACAGCACTGACGCTTTTCTGCAGGGCATAATAGTCTTTGTCATCGGCTTAGCACTGGGTGTTAAAATAAACCCAATTGCGCTTCTTTACGCCTTGCCAATAATGCTTCTTGTCACCTTTGGCTTAGTTAGCATAGGATTAACAATTGCAAGCTTCGTGGGAAACCTAGAAGGCTTCGGCGCCATACAGACATTCGTGAACCTTCCACTATTCTTCTTGAGCGGCGCACTGTTTCCTCTCAAAGGAGGAAGCCTCCCCAGTTGGTTAACCGCAGTCGCCACATGGAACCCGCTAACCTACGGCATTGATGCACTAAGACATGTCACGTTAGGAGCAGCATGGGCACCTCTTCAAATCCAATCTCTAGGGGTCGATCTTGGAGTAGTTGCCCTCTTTGACGGAATCATGATCGTGGTTGGCACTTGGGCTTTCACACGAATGAAATAGACGAAAACGGCGTTTTCCTTCAAGAAGCAGTTGAAAGCCCCGTTGTACATGAGTTTTTTGCATTTTGTTTTGGTTAAGACGTAAATACGCTAAAATAAATTCATAAGGCAAGTTGCCTCTATTCGGAAATAAACTACAGGTTTCTGAACGCCTGACGGGTGAAGACGCCGTTCTCTCAGGCAACTTCCTGTTGCTTCTGATAACTTGGATACTCATGAATGGCGCTTCGCCGATTTCCGATACATTTAGCTCCAAATACTTCGTCAGCCTCGGCGCTACCCCGTTTATGCTTTCGGGAATGTTTTTTCTCAGCTCCTTAGCTATCGCCTTCGTTCAGTTTCCAGGCGGATACCTTGCCGATCAACATGGCAGAAAATGGCTTGTCACCGTCATGACTTTCGGGTTGACTTTCTGTTACCTATTCTTTATCTTTGCACCCTCATGGCAATGGATTGTCGTGGGCTTGGTTACTCAGAACCTCTGCCTAATCTACAGACCTGCTCTGTTCTCTATGATGATCGACTCGCTCCACCCCTCTAAACGAGCCACAGGATTAAATTTCTACTCGGTTGTAACAGGCTTGATCGCGGTTCCAGCGCCCTTAATCGCGGGAGCATTAGTTCTGGTCAAGGGCAACTACATCTCGCCACAATCCATTCTTGGCATGCGGATCGCCTATACTATTGTATTCGCTGCTTACATAGCAGCATGCATAGTACGGTTAAAACTCAAAGAGACGCTACCTACACAAAACCAAAGCGCACGACCAAATTTTTTGAAGGCATTTCGTCAGTACGGCCAAACCGTAAGAGAAAGCTTGAAGGTCTGGAGGGAAGCGCCCAAATCGGCGTATTACCTGTTGATAACATCTGTCGGGATTAATAGCATAACTGCAGCTTGCCAAATCTTTCTGGTTCTTTACGCTACAGAAACCCTTAAGATAACTGGATCTCAATACGCCATTGCCGCAGCTATGATGGCTCTCGGACCAATGTTGCCGCTTCTTTTTGCAGGCTTCAGAATGGATATGACTGGAAGAAAACGATATCTTCTATTAGGGTACTTGCTGTACGTTCCTGCTATGCTGCTTTTTGTGAGGGCTAACTTCTATATGCTTCTTGTGTCGTTTTTCCTACTTGGTTTCGCAAACATCCTTGAAGCCAATGGTTCTCAAGCTCTGCTCGGAGACCTTATCCCACGGGCGAATCGCGGCAGGGCATTCGGCGGCTTGCAGTTTTTCACATACATCGCTCAAGCTTTTGTCTACCTCCTTGTCGGATTTCTCTATTCTTACATTGGGACTTGGGTGCCTTTCGCTTTGTTCGCTGCAATGGCTCTGCCCTTAGGCTTGACAGTTGCGCTGAAAATCTCAGACCCGAAAAACAAAGAACACTAGCTTTCTATCAAATGCTCGGCTACTGTTTTGACTCAGCGAAGAATTTGCTGCTCAGATGGAAGCGTTGACGTTTGCAATTTAGGTTTTTGTCTTAATATGTTTTCCAATTTTCAAGCCAGACTTCTTCTGCCACGTTTATGTATAGATTTAGAAAACCAACTCTCAGCTCTTAGGTTGCCAACCTCATTTGAGAATGAGGCGTAGCCCGCTTGCCATTCTTATACTTTTCAAGCTTGAGTCATCTTTGCCTATTTCCTATAATGTAATTTTAGGAAAATAAAATGAAGCATAAAGAAAAAGAAGCTTAATTCTGTGTTATTGTGCTTCTACATTATTTAAGTTACATTAAGAAAATTGTTATTATTGTTACTTAATAGTTCAAAGAAAGAGTCGAAGAAAATATCATCATCTTCATTTTCAAACTCAATGGACTCTTAACCTACAGCTGCAGCATGAGTGCTTCTTCAGATCCAATCTTTAGGGATCGATCTTGGAGTTGTTGCCCTCTTTGACGGAATCATGATTGTGGTTGGCACTTGAGCTTTCACCCGAATGAAATAGACGAAAATAGCGTCTTTCTCCTTTGCAGTGTCCAGAGCCTCAGCAAACCCATCTAATTCGATGAAAAAACAGCACGATTTAATAAAAACAAATTCTGATAGGAATGAAAAATAGCGTTTTTTTGTATTCACGATAGGTGAGGGCGCCTTATTAACACTTCACATTGATAAAGAATATCACAATTTTGGAGGAGAAAAAAAATGAAAATATTGAAAAATAAAACCATAACAATTACGATTGCTATGTTCTTTATGCTTTCAATGATCAGCTTAGCAATATTTCCAATAGTGCGGGGTGATGTTTACTATGCAGCAGGAACGCAAATTCCAACTTATGCTTACATTAACGTGGGTCCAAACCCAATAGGCGTCGGTCAAATAGTCAACGTCAACTTCTTCCTAGCTATACCGATAGAATCCAGCGACCGTCCAGTAAATATGACTGTCAAAATCACAGATCCCGACGGCAACACCCAAATCCAAGGTCCCTTTACGGGCGACACGACAGGAGGATCCCACTTTGATTTTGTTCCAACCAAAGTTGGCGATTGGACCTTCCAGTTCTTCTACGGCGGACAAGTGACAACTGGTGTAGCGGGAGGCTCAGGATATGGAGGTCTAGTGGAGCTTCCTAGCCAAAGCAATATCGCAACACTTGTGGTACAGGAGACACCGATAACTCAAACCTCTTACCAATGGACACCCCTTCCGACATCATGGTGGCAAACTCCAGTTACCGCAGAAAACGTACAAAACTGGTACAGCATTATGGGACCATGGGGAATGGCAACAGCCGGATATTACAATCAATCAAGCATGTGCAATCCATACACTGAATCAGTAACTTCAGGACACCTTATCTGGACTAAAGCTTGGGCGGCAGGCGGCGTAGTCGGAGGAGCAGCAGGCGGAACAGAAACGAATGGACACTACTGGTCAACAAGACAGTACGAGCCTCAATTCTCACCAGTGATAATGGACGGCAGGCTTTATGCAACATGGTATGCAGAAACAACAGGATACTCAGCTGGCATCGTCTGTACAGACCTCTTTACTGGTCAAACACAGTTCGTCATAAACACGACTAACGCATTGGCATTCGGAATGGAAACCGATTATCAGACGCCAAACATGTACGGTGTGATCGGTCCGTACTTGTGGACAACAGGAAGTCTCCCTGCGGCAGACACCGGAGGAGTCAAGATAAACAACACTGGAACAGAATACAATATGTATTCTGCTACCACTGGTGAATACGTCCTTAGCGTCGTTAACGGTACTTCAATGATAAAAGAAGCAGATTCTAACGGAGACTTGATAGGCTACTACATCAACAGCACTGTCGGCAAAATGACAATATACCAGCCCGCAGGATACAATGTCCCAGGTACGCCACCTATCAAACAGGTAGTAAACATCACTGCAGGCAACCCTGTC
>JBEKGO010000047.1:0-14067 GCA_050012755.1 Bathyarchaeia archaeon | reverse complement strand
GGTCCATTGTACCGTAAACCCTCTATACGACGGGCTGACATCTGCGGATGAGGCGCCGAAGGCCGTTTGGATCTTCATTTCCGAAACATTGACTATCCGTCCTTTGGGGCTGGCGGTCAATGAGCAGCTTCCGTAGGGGAGTTGTTTCGTTGTTCACCAGGCGAACTTGGCTAGGCTCGGGAGAGAGCAACCTAAGTTTGGACGTTATGCGCTCAAGGGGGTGCGGGTAAGAGCGTAGGGCTTGGATGCTCCAGGCGGAGTCTGGGCGTCAAACCACAGTGATCCACCGCTACTAAATCTAAGTACATTGAACTTTGCTTTTTTGACTACGTTTTTTCAAGACTCGATAGCTTATATATGGCTCGCAATTTAGTGGTTTACAGGTGCAGTGTCGTATGTCTGTCCTAAACAGGATTGCTTTTTTTCAAAATAGGCGTGATGAAGTTCCCAATCAACAACTCGCTAGAGAGCTTGTCCAAACAGAAAACAAGGAAGGCATTAAAGAAATCGCTCAGAATTTGCAGCATAAAAACAAAAACGTTCAAAGTGACTGCCTTAAAGTGCTTTACGAAATCAGCTACTTGAAACCCGACCTTATAGTAGACTACGCCCCTGACTTTCTAGCCTTGCTTCAAAGCAAGAATAATCGCATGGTTTGGGGCGCCATGATAGCCCTCGCAACCATCGCAGACAAAAAACCAAGAGAAATCTACGCCAAACTCAACGAAGTCAAAAGCACCTTGGAAAAAGGCACCCTAATCACTGTAGTATGGGGCACAAAAGCCCTCGCCAAAGTCGCCGCTGCAGACAAAACTTACAGGCAGAAAATCTTCCCTATCCTTATGGAGCAATTGAAAAAGTATATTCCACGCGATGTACCCATGCATGCGGAAAACATCTTACCCGCCATCGATGCCGAAAACAAACAGCAAATCCTCAACATCATCGAAGCTAGAAAACCAGAAATGACAGCCTCGCAACTCGCAAGACTAAAAAAGGTGACCAAAAATCTCTAACCTATCACCTGAGTTCGTCAAAGCTTTTCTTGTAGAGTGCCTTGTCGATTACTCTTACATCTAGGTTTTGTTTAGCCGCAGTTTTCCTGATTGCCTCGAGCAGTTTTAGGTAATTCTGAGTTGTCAACAAGTTAGGCGGGGGATTCCCAAGCAGCGCCCTCCAAACAGCTACATCAAAAATAGCGTATTGTTTGGGGTCAAAGAATGCGAGGATAACGCTGGCTAAGACCGGGTTGACGCCTTCGAGGAGCGTGAGGCAGTTCATTCGGTAGCCATCTTCGCAAGAAGGAATGCTTAATGCTTGGCTTGAAAGGCGATTAACCGTTGCTTCTTCATTTCGCGAAACTAAGTCTAAAACCCGAGTTTTTTTCTCAGGCTCATCTTTAAACTTCCATTCAACAACTTGGGCCAAATCAGTCTTGGTTAACGCTTTTATTTTTCGGAATCTAGCGCCCAACTCCCGTTCCTTCTGCGCCTGCCAACCTAAACTTTTATCGTATTTTCGGCTCCACATCAAGAAAGTAGCTTTATCCACACAATTCAACCTTGCAATTCATAATTAAGAACTGGATGCATTTTTGCCTTTGCCTAAAAATAATTGAGATAAATAGAAAATTGGAGGGTTAGTTTTGGTCTACCAGATGTGCTGTTCCGTCTGGACAATATACTTTCTCGTCTTTGTTTACGCGCCTGTAGCGTTCACTGCACATGTGCAGCAAAGTGCATCCGTCGCAATCTCTACTCAGCATATTTTTTTTTCGCCTCCTTGTTGAGACCTTGTGCATGAGTGAATTTTGCTTATAAGACTATGTAACATGCATGTGTATACGTAGGTAAACATGTTAGTGACTTTTCTTGCGGCTGTGCATGTTTTGTAGGCGATGCAGTGTTCTGAGCAGGGAGCGCCTCACGAGTTTACGAACACTATTGCAGAGTCGTTTAAAGAAAATCTCACATTATTGGTCTGCGCAAGAATATGCCTTCAATTGAGCGCAGTAGTTGGTATCCGAAAAGTATTGCTGTGAAATAAGTCGGCCATAAAATCACTGGCCAATTTCTAGGAGTATAAGACCAGAGACCGTTAGACACAGCGAAAAATTCCATGAAAGCTAAAGCAATCATTCCGCTGGTAGCCAAAAACAGCTGCTCTTTTACTTCCCGCTTAGCTGAGCCTTTACGGCGGACAACCATCAGTACTGCCCACGCCGCTAGGAAGCCAAAAAAGAGCATGTACCAACTTGAATTGTAATCAAATAGTATGTTCATGCTGAGGACAGCGTGTCTTCGGTATAAAAATGATTTGATTAATTTGCCGCTTTTTTCTTGTGATTATTTTGAGGTCTATGAGCGGGCCAGCATTTTCGGCAATATACAGGTCGGTCGGCATGAGGCTGAAAAGGAACTTCACATTCGCAACCACAATCGCTGCACACAGCATTGTAGACGGGTTCTTCATGGAACTGCTCAAATAAATGATAATTTTTCAGGCGTGGCCATCCAGTTTTTGCGTATCGGAGCATTTCAGGTTTGTCTTTGAGCCAACGCATCATATGAAAAAAGCTTTTGCCCCTTTTTTCTTCACGTTCAGCTAAGGGTTCATAGCCTAAATTGCGGATTTCGTCTAAATAAGCGATTTCTACTAATCTTTGTGCTTCGCCGACGACTCTTACACGTTTAACTCGTTCTTCACCGTAGACTTTACGGAGTTCCTCAGCAGCTACGTCAAAGATGCAGCCTTGGCAAATGTGGATTGCTTCATCTGGTTTAAGGTTGAAGTATGCGACAAGTTTGGAGACGATACGTGATGATTCTTGCAGGTATTCTTTTTCTCGAAAGATTTCTTGATAGAATCTTACGTCTATGAGGTCATATTTGAATTCGCCTGTTTCTTCTCGGTAAGCGCCAACCACAACGCCATAAAGTAGGTCGCCGCTGCCTGCGTCATCAACGATAACTGTCAACCAGTAATGTTCCTTCTGTTGTTTTCTTCAATGGAATGCTTAATTCCGCTATAAAAATAGTCCTCTTGCAAAGGAAAATAACTGAAGGCAGTCGCCTTATTTCATGAGGCTGTTGCCACTTGTTGCTTCAGAGCTTCGGCAGGATTTTGTAACGCGCTTAGGACTCCTTTTTTGCCAAGACGCAATTGCCTCTCACCCCTAAAAACACACACATGAGCATTCTTAATTTCTATATTTTCTCCAACCGTAATTGAATTTATTTGTCCTTCCCAGAGACAAAGCTTGATTTTTCCTGTATCATCTTGAACTAAAGCGTTGACTACCATGACGGTGTTGCCAAATTGAGTGTGAACTTGAACTGGCTTAGGAATCTCAAGAACCTCTGCCTTAACATTAACTCGTTTCATACCTGCTCTCAAAGCATTAACCGCTGTGAAAACTGATTCTGTATTTTGTTTAGCGATTTTCTTGGTTATTTTATCGGTGCTCATCCAACTTTCAAAAGGATTATCTTTTCTTAACAGAAATTGTTCATCAACCCTGAATTGAGCAACAGCGCGATTCTCTTTCTTTATCAGAAAAATTATTTCATCTTTAACCTTGCCGCGGTATTCAACCTCAAGAGCCCCGCAGACAGCTGTTTCGTTATGTCTTGCTTTTATTAGTGCTTGGAAAACTTCAGAGGGGTAAATGTTATGTTTTACCGAAAGAAGCGCAATGTGCTCCCCTAAAGTTGATTTTTTCTGTCTCAAATTCCCTCTCTCTTGTCATGTATAAGTCGAGAAAAAGCAAGGTTCAAAGTGATTTGTACTTTCTCTCAATATCGAATGCCTACATTATATCGAAAGTACCTATATTAGTGTGACTATAAAAAAAAGCTTCTTCAGGCCGTTTTTAGAGAAATTAAGTGAAAATTAATGATCACGTTGACTTTCAGAAATTTGGGTTTTCATTTTTTCCTGTCAAGGAATTCTGTGGCATAGCAATTTGATGTTAATCAGGAAAATGGAAGCATCCAATTTATAAGGATGGAGAACAAGATAAAAGGTCGTGTAAAAGTAATTTTTTGCACATCCAACATAGTAGGAGTTGAAATAGCGAATGTATAATAACAGAGAAATGCACAAGGCAACCTGCGCTGACTGCGGAAAAGAATGTGAAGTTCCTTTCAAGCCAGACGGTACCAGGCCAGTTTATTGCCGTGAGTGCTACTCAAAGCGTAGACCACCAAGAAGATACTAAGCTTATTAGCTGAACATCTTTGCAAATCTCACTTATTTTCTTTTTTGTTGTTTTGCAGAGTATTTTTGTTTTGAGTTTGTAGTTCAATTGAACCTGTCGGTTCAAATTTAAGGTTTACTTGTTTTGGTCCGTGAGTGAAAAAGATGCTTAATTGTCTTTTACTAAGAAATCTATCGACACGGTTTTGTCTTCCTGATTCGCAGTTTCATTTTGAATTAATATTGGTTTTCCAGCGGCTTTTGCTAAAAAGGATCAGCATTGTTGTAGAAACTAAGTGAGAGCCCGCCGTATGATGGCAAACTTGTTGGAGTATCCCCATCGTAGAACACAATAGGAATGTCAAATTCCTTTTTGATTAATGACGGAACACCTACAAACTGGTTGAGGGGTACTGTCAAAACGAGTACAGCATCGACATTGCCTTCTTTTTCAATTACAGAAACCAAGTATTTAGTCCATTTTTTTGCAACAGCTTTCTCAGCTAAGAAACTGAGAAGCTTCTGGTTTTTTTGCCGAAATTCCATCTTGTTCTTTGCCAAACCCAATGAGGTTGCAAGGTTTTCGACATTATTATATAACCGATTTTTCCAAAGGTTAGGGTTTTCGTAAGTTGTCCACCAAAGCGACTGAACAGCTCTGTTAAAGTAAGGGACCGCTACGATTTCAGCGCCAACTTCATGTAATCCTTTAAGAATTTGCCACCACGCAGGGGTAATTCCTAGTTCCTTATCCGCGAGGTCTAAGCTTTGACAAACTACCAATATTTTCAATATTCAATTTCTCCTATATTGCAGTTTTTTTAGAACCTTGACTTCCGTGAACAAAGCCTGCTTCAAGTTGTCACGATTTCTAATATCCGAGCTTTGCGTAAGGCTTCCATTATTGATAAAACAAGAATTCATTGAAGATTTTTGTTCGTCTTCCCAAAGTGTTTTTCGTCGATTTTGCTTAATAATAGACACAAACATCTTAAAGCTAAATCAGGATTATTTAATACACCGATAACATAACAAAGTCATATAATTTGCGACGTTTTAGCAGTTCTCGCTAGAAATAATAGCTATTTTTTCAAAAAATTAGGTGATAAAAATGAAAAAGAAAGAAAATGATTCTTGCCTGTATCGCATGAGAAACTTGATATTCCATTCAAAGTTGAGTCTGTATGGACCCGATATAGCCTTTGTATATCTTTATTGTTTGTCTAAGGCAACCTGTGCGTCTATCCAACTATAAGTTTTTGCAAGTCCAACTTCTAGAGATACTTGAGGTTCCCATTTCAGCGCTTTTTTGACTAAAGTCAAATCCGCGTTTCTTCCTCGAACTCCCTGCGGCGCAGAAAGGTCATATTTCTTTGATATCTTTTTTCCTGAGATCCTTATTACCATATCTGCTAATGTATTTATGCTGACGAGCCTATCTGAACCTATGTTTATGGGTTTATCATAATCTGATTCCATCAGAGTTATTGTTCCTTTAACAGCATCATCAACATAACAATATGATCGGGTTTGTTTTCCATCACCCCAAATGTCGATCGTTCCCAGATTTGTTGCTTCGGAGACTTTTCGGCAAATGGCAGCAGGCGATTTTTCTCGCCCACCTTTATAGGTTCCTTCTGGGCCGTAAATATTATGATAACGAAGTACGCGTATGTTCATTTTGTAGTCACGCTGGTAAGCTTCGCATAATTTTTCAGTGTAAAGTTTTTCCCAGCCATAAAAGTTGTCCGGGTCAGCTGGATAAGCATCTTCTTCTTTTAGCCCTGACAATTCTGGGTTTGTTTGTCTATAGGTTGGGTACACACAAGCCGATGAGGTGTATAAATATCGTTTTACTTTGTTTCTTCTAGCTGCTTCAAGCATTAGAGTATTAATCAAGACATTGTCGTGCATAACTTCTGCTCCAATTTCAGTAATAAAACCAATTCCACCCATGTTGGCCGCAAGATTGTAGACTTTTTCCATTCCGTCTGTAGCTTTAAGACAGTTTTCCCAAACTCTAAGGTCCAATGTCAGCTTCTCAGAGTAATACTTCTCTTTCAAATATTCATCGAATTTAATGTCAGCTATTCGTACAAAATTTCCTTGTTGTTTTAGTGTTCTCGCTAAGTGGCTTCCGACAAAGCCCCCGCCGCCTGTGATCAATACCTTATCCATTCCCTCACTCGCCACAGTAATCTTTTACCTTCTAAACTATTATCTAAGGCATATTTCCACGATGTAAATAATCCAAAATTAACATGTAATCGTTTAGGATGTAAGTGCATTGCTTGTGAAATTTAGCAACAGTTGCAGTGAACGGTTATTGTACTCAAATGAATTAGATTTGTTATTGTAAATCCAAAGCTCCATAGAGAGCTGGTAGGGGCAGAAACTTACAGTTCCGTATGCAGTTTTATTTGTTTCTAGAATGGAAGCTTGGCAATATTGATTACGTTATCGTTTATTATTATTTTGCTGATTAAAGACTGATTTCCATTTATGGACCCCTCACGAACTGCAAATTTAAGGGATTTTCTTCAGTTCGACTATCTTGAACAAAGAAAACAATATTCATATGCTGGTGGAAGCGGACTTGGCATATCAGTTGTGGCATTAGGCAATATGTCTGTTTGATTAAGAAGCCTCACATATACCTTGTAGTATGCTAACGAGTCCCAATGGTTTCCAACGTCAATATAACCAGAGTAATTTTGGCCTACACCAATGCTAAAGAGATAGTTACTAGCCGCCTTCTCGGGGACCTAAAATATAAAACTCTGAAAATGGATCTTGGTTTTAAGCCTGTATGAGGTTGCTAAGAGCTGGAGTTGCAATGAGCAGAACTCCAATTAAGCCTACAGACATATTCCAACGAATCTTTGAATCGATATTTCATGAGTTGTTAATTCAAGTTCTTTGCCTATAGATGCAAATTCCATCCCTTTAACCTCTATCTCCGCTACTCCAACACCTACAGTTGCAGAATTTTCATCATGTCCACTTTTGTTATTGCTTATCATTATGACAACTGATAGATTGCTGGTCTGCCTAAAACAACTCAAGCTTGGAAGAAGTAGGACACGGTGCTAATTTCAATCTTCCTTCTTCTAGGTAGACTCGAAAAAACCATAAAAGACTGTGAAGCATTAAATACCCAAATACTTGTTTTGAATTAGCAAATAAAGGCTCCTTGGAGAAATAAGGCTTGAAAAATAAAGGTCCCTTGTTTATCGTTCCTTGGCGATGCACATTCGCATGTGAAAGCAATTGCGTTCACTGTATTTCAGCATGTAAAACAGCAGTTGCAGACGAATTAGGTACTGCAGACGCAAAAAAAATTGTTGATCAAGTAAACGATTTTGGCGCAAGCTTCTTTGGAATCACAGGTGGGCAGCCTTTTCTGCGCAAAGACCTTTTCGAAGTCATCGGTCACGCTCGGAAGCTTGGTTTAAACGCCAGTATCATAACTGATGGACGATTAATGGATCAGAAAGCCGTTGAAAACATCGTTAAAAATGAAGTTAAAATTTCAGTCAGCATTGACGGCTCAGAGAAAACAAATGATGCCATCCGTGGAAAAGGTGCTTATGCCGCTGCGGTTTCTGCGATTGAGACGTTTTCCCGTGAGAAACTGTTAAACTGCCTGGTTTACACGTTTGCCAACGCTGGCAAAGTCACAAACGTTAACGAGGAGGATATGCGTCATGTGCTTGATTTAGCCCGCAAATACGAAGCCCGCTGGGTGGTCTTTCACGGTTTCATACCCTACAGCAAAGACAAAAGCACCCTCAAAGCCGACCCCACGCCGCAACAGTACGAGTGGGTATGCAACAGACTCTATGATTTAACTGCTGAATACAAGGGCAAGCCTGGAATCAACATTTACATTCCCTTCTACGCCCGCGTTGCAAAACAGCGAGGAATGCCTGACTTTGAAAACTGGTATAACAACTTCTTTTTAGGCAGATGTTTCTTTGGCAAATTCATGAGTGTTGCAGAAAATGGCGATGTAATACCTTGCAGCTACAATGACGCCTACAGACTTGGAAACATCAAAGATAAATCGCTTAAGCAAATATGGGCGGAAATGCAAAGCAGCGAGTTTTTCAATAAAGCTAAAGATAAAAACAATCTGAAAGGCAAATGCGGCGTTTGTGAATACCGCGAAATTTGTGGAGGCTGCCGATCGTCAGCGCTTTTTTATACAGGCGATATTCTGGGTTCAGATCCACGATGCGCTTACATCCCTAAAGTACTGAGAGGCAGGAGTAGTTGCTTCAAGTCTTTTTGATGCTCTTATGTAGCGTTCCTCAAAGAGTTTGTACTGTTTTAGGTATTCTTGACCGCGCACGGTTAACTTGTAGATTGGGCCTTCAACTCTAACAAAACCAGCGCTAACACTTACGCTGAGGTATTTTTCCAGAAGCATGAAACTCAAATTCGCATTAAACATTATGCGTGTCTTAGTTGACCCTGAATTTGCAGCTTCCAAAATTGCAGCAATAATACTTATTCGATCACGATTCTTGCCCAATTAGATCACGATAGTCTGAAGAATTTTTTGGTCAACAGTTAAAGCTCTTTAGCCAAATTAAGCTTGGCTAGCACTAAAAAACCCCTCCTGACGGAAGTGGATATGAAAAGAGAACCCTAACTACATTTCAAACCCCTTGCTTACCCCTCTCCCAAGAGAGCCACCATTTTGCGGTGTAGCTTCCTTTAGGTTTTTTCTATTTAAGTCCGTGAAATTTAGACGAAAACAAGCAGAATGGCCCCAACCAACAAAACGCTCTCTCAAATTTTCCTTCAAATGTAAATTTGAAGCCATCCCTTTCTCCTCTTTTTTCTTCTTTATTCATGCAAGCAGCGAAAAAGCATATAAGGGATATTTCGAAAAACGCAATATTTCCAGAAAAACAACAAGAGGTTTCTATTCTGCCTGAGGCAGGTATTTAGAGACTACCAAATCATAACATGTTTTGTTGAGCCAATAGAGAAAAACACCCTTGCAGGCATCGCTCATTAGGTTTTTTGTGTAGAGCCCATAGAAACGTAGCGTTTAAGAGAACCGATATATAAACAGCAATACGTGTGCAGCAAGAGCATATGTCAGTTTTGGGAATATATCATATTCTATAATATGTCGAATATCAAAATAACGTATATATTAAGACTTGCGATAGTGGCTTAATGTAGCAGAGTGCAACAAATGAACAGTACAACACAACTACAGAGAACTAACTCTGACAACCTGTTCCTAGAAGCGGGAACTCAAATGGCTGAAACAACTTTTCGGCCAATAATTGAGTTGAAGTTAACTGATACTGAATGTTTCTTGAGAGTTTTGCACGTTGATGACGACGACTCTTTTTTGAATGTCTCCAAGCAAATTTTGGAAATGGATGGTAAAATTAAGGTTGAAACAGCTGCCTCCGTCTATGAAGCCTTCGAGAAACTGAAGCAGTTTCATTATGACGTTGTTGTTTCAGATTATGAAATGCCTGGAAAAAACGGACTCCAATTTCTTGAAGAATTAAAGAAGATTGCAAAAAGCCCGCCGTTCATACTTTTTACAGGGAGGGGTCGAGAGGAGGTGGCAGTCAAAGCACTGAACCTTGGTGCGTTCAGATACTTGAACAAGAATGGGGATCCCGAGGCAGTTTATACGGAACTCGCATCCAGTATTGAACAGGCTGCAGACAATGCGAAGGCGCAAGAACTTGCAAAACAAAGCGAGGCGCGGTTCCGCGCAATCTTTGAAGCATCAAGCGACGCCATCATCGTAATAGATGACGACGGAAAAATAACAAACCTGAACGAAGCCGCGCTACAAATGTTTAGATGCACAAGAGAAGTGATTGGCCAGGTTTTCTTTGAAAGATTCAGCCAGCAATTTCCAAAAGCATCGAAGCAATATGTGCTTGAGGGAATCAGGAAATTTGCATCCCAAAATGAAGGTAAACATGTTGGAAAGAAAATTAGACTGCCTCTTAAAAATGGTTCAGGCGAAGAGAGAACTGTTGAAATGCACGCGTCAGTTTTTGAAGAAAACAATCGTTTGTATTCCATAGCCCTAATCCGAGACATAACTGAACGAAAAACTATACCCGGAAAAACTGTCCCAGCGTTGGATTTATAGTTGTAAAGTAAACGTTTCTATTAGTTTCTTTTAGCTGAATAACAATTAATGAACACCATGCAGTGACTTAATTCGTCTATCGGGATGGTTTGTTGTATCAAATTGTGCCAACATAACTTCAAGTGGATAGCACTCTTACAGTACGGTATAGTACCGTACTGAGCGCTTGATATGACTAAGTGTCCTAAATGCGGCAAAGATGTTGAAGAACCTGACAAATCATTCGCGAATAAAGTCTTCTCCGTTGAAGCTTACACATGCCATAACTGTTGCAACCACTTCAAAGTAGTAAAATAGCCTGTCGAAAGTTAAGGCTTATTTCTATTTTTTTGTAGTTATGAGAGGTTAATTATTCATCACTGGTGAGTTGATTGCGCCAATTAAAAAAGACTTATATATCAAGAATTAAGTAATAAGATAAGCAGCAGGCACCGAAATGACAAAACCACCCAAAAGAAAAAAACGCAACAAACTCACATTAGCCCTGCTGGCACCCATTCTTATGGTTGTATTTATCGTCGGTTGGACTCTCTCATGGATAGGGCAATCAAGATCACCAAAAGCAAAGCAAATGCACAAACCAATCAACAAAACGCCAGCAAAGCAAGAGGAATTCGAGTTAGTTGTTATTTCCAATCAAGAAGAACAAATACAAACAAACTAAATTCAAAAAGTTAGATTTACAATTGCACGATAATAATTTCGGTACAGGCAATGCCGAGGAAAAGTGCAAGTTTTGACATTTCGGTTAATTTGTTCATTATTTGTGTGCTCTAAAACTCGATCACAGATAACTTGAAATAAATGAGCCATAGTAAATCTAACGTTTCAGAGGTTAGCCAATTGATTCCGATTAATCGACCTAAAATAGGCGAAGAGGAAATTGAAGCTGTCGTCCGAGTTCTACGAAGTGGAATGCTCACTAGTGGACTTGGTACAGGTCCAAATGTTTCAGAATTTGAAAAGAATTATGCAACGTTCGCAGGTGTTAGGCATGCTGTAGCTGTTAACACGGGAACTGCTGCTCTTCACGCCGCTATGTTAGCTGCTGGAATAGGCGCGGGTGACGAAGTCATATTGCCTGCTTTCACGTTTGTGGCTACCGCTGAAGCTGTAGTGATGACAGGTGCCAAACCGGTCTTCGCAGATATCGATCCAGAAACCTACAATCTTAGCCCAAATGCCATCAAAAAAGCTGTAACAAAGAAAACTAAGGCCGTAGTGCCTGTAGACTTGTATGGTTTACCTGCTGATACTAAGCCTATAGGGGAAATTGCTGCCGAACACGGCCTCGTTGTCATTGAGGATTGTGCTCAGTCTCATGGCGCAACCTATCAGGGAAAACCCGTAGGTTTCCTCGCTGATTTAGCTTGCTGGAGCCTTTACGCGGCCAAAAATATTGGTACTGGTGAGGGTGGAGTTGTAACTACAGATAACGACGATTTGGCTGAGAAGGTGCGGATGGTTAGGACGCATGGGGAAAAAGTCAAGTATACTTCGCTTATGTTGGGAACGAATTATCGAATGACTGAGATTCAGGCGGCCATAGGTATTGTGCAGCTTAAAAGGTTGCCTGAGTTTTTGGCTAAACGAACCAGCAATGCTCAAGCCCTAAATAGGCTCCTGAGCAAGTCGGAGAAAATAAAGTTGCCCCCGCAACTGGCCAATCGAACAGCAAGCTGGTATCTATACACTGTACGAATTAGAAATGCAACCCAAACCCAGCGAAACAACATAATTTCTGAATTGCATAGCAAAGGAATAGGCGCTGAAGTTTATTATCCCACGCCAGTTCATCAAATGCCATATTACCGGGAAACTTTTGGACAGTTTAATCTTCCAGAAACAGAAAAAGCAGCGAACCAAGTTCTCTCATTACCAATACATCCAGGCGTTACAGAAGAACAGATACGCTTCATTGCGGAAACATTTATGCAACTGCTATGATGTAAGATGGTTTCAAGTTTGATGTTTAAGGCACCACAAAAACAAGCCAAAATTGCCATATGGTGAAGTCCAGCAAATAAAACTTGCCTTTTCTAATTCATAACTCACCTTTTCTCTACCGATTTGGGTTTGCTGAGGCTTTGGACAAACTTAATGAAGGAAAACGCAAAACGAAAACTCTAACTTTCTGCGTAATTTCAACCAGAGCCTACTCAGCCCCGTTTTTTTACTATATTTTTTATATTCCCAAAAAAAGGGAAGGGATATTGATTTTTTGTATGCTGCGTCGTTTTTACCGTTTTCTCGTCATCAGCAATGCTAATACGGCACCAATAATGATTATCACTACTATCATAGCCACTCCAACGTACATGACGTCTGATGAGGTTGCGAAGCCTGTCACTGGTGCGGCGGTTGCTGCGGATGTTGCTGTTGGTAGGCTGGCGTAGAAGTTGGCTTCAGCTGTTGATCCGTAGTATGAGTTGGATCCTGCGAATGATGCGATGATCGTGTAATTGCCTGGTATGTCAGGTGTCCATGTGTACGAGTAATGCCCGCTTGCGTCGCTTGTTGTAGTGCCGATTGTCCTGAAGTTGTTGTTAGCATCTATAACGCTTAAGGTGACTGGAACGCCTGTGGTGTTAAGTGCTTCTGGTTGGCTCTGGTAGACATATTCCATGAATTTGCTTTCGCTTGCATCAGAAACGCATGGGACGCCGTTGGGAAAGTTCAGTTTGACTGCTGATTGTTGCGTGCCTGGTGAAATGTCTGTTACAGTGCCTGCTATAGTTATCGGTGTAGCAGTTGTGACTCCTACGTTAGGCGCTGAAACTGTTGTATCGCTTGGTCCCTTGGCGAAAGCATATATCTGATTGTCATAACAATTCAATGCAAACACAGTGTTAAAGGCAGTTGAAAGGCTAACAGTGTAAAAGCCTAGTTCATTCCAGATTAGGTTTCCATTTGTCAAGTTTACAGCTAGCAGTTGTGCACCGTGGAACAGCGGCGGATCGTACTCATGACCAATAGCACAGTAAACGGTGTCGTTTGAGTAACATTGATCCCCAGGGAAAGTCCAAAGTGGCCACACGCCGTAAGGTGTTTCAACCCCTGGGTTTCCAAAGAGTGTCGTTGTATTCGTGTACCATATTTGCTTTCCAGTGGTTGCGTTAATACCCCACAAGTCTCCGCCGAAAGAGTAGAAGCCCAGCACGCCATTTGCTTGCGCCAAGAAGTTTAGACCACCGAGGCGCGCGTATATGTTTGGTGTTCCGTCACCGTAGGGGGTTGTGAGAGTTGTCTCCCACACTTTGTTGCCAGTTGCTCCGTCGATAGCGTCCATTTTCCAATTTCCAGTGTTGGTCCAGACCATGAGTCCGTTTATGACCTGGAAATTAACGTTGAGGAACGGTTGTAAGCACTGATAATCTGGGTACGTGTAGTTCTTGCAGAATAGTACTGAACCGTCAGTTTGACTCATGCCTGCCAAGATGATATATCCGCCCTGTTGAGCCGCAGCGTGAGTGACTCCTGAAGCGAGGAAAACTGTATTACCAGTTAGCACAGTTTCTGAAAAGGATCCTGACATACCTAAAGTGAGAGTCGGGCTTATGGGCACGCCATTAATTTGCGTAGGCACCGGTTCTGCCCACATAACTCCCAGTCCGAAATTAATAACTCCGTTTAGGGACGGACCCCATTCGAAAGAATTGCCACTATCCCAAAGTGCTTGCGTCATGTTGAAACAGCATAAGACAGGGTTGCCTGCAGTGATGTTTACT
>JBEKGO010000046.1:0-14458 GCA_050012755.1 Bathyarchaeia archaeon | reverse complement strand
TCCAGATTTGGCGCATCGAGGAATGAAACTTGAATATCTTTCACACTTTAGTAGCAGGAGCGCTCACCCGCATTGTCAGCAATAGAATATATAGGATTTAGGATACTGCGTTTGCTCAGAAAATTACCGTTCAATGTACTGGGGGTTGGAAATCAAAAAGTGATTTTTGCAGATTTCTTCAAGGATTTCGAAAAAGTTGAAGCGGTAAAAGGCATTTTCGGCGAAAAAACAGATGAAGTCCTCCATCATCTTACAGTTGAGCTTAGCTGGGTTTTCGGCTACATGTACGTGGATGGATCTGACGGGCACCTTGTAATAAGCAAGAACTATCTCAACAATGGTGACAAAACAGACATTTACTTAGACCTAATTCATGAGCTTTGCCATGTTAAGCAGTTTATGGAGGGAAAAGAACTCTTTGACCCAAGATATAGCTATGTGGAGCGACCGACCGAGATTGAAGCTTACCGTTATTGTATTCAAGAAGCAAGGCGTTTAGGTCTTAATGATGAAAGAATCAGATGCTACCTTCGGACTGAGTGGATGAGCGAGGACGACTTCAAAAAACTGGCGAAATCAGTTAACGTCTCATCTTCCTAACGCTTCATAATAAACATTGAGCATTTTTTGAGCGCAAATATCCCACGTGAAGTTTTCCAAAACAAACCTGCGTCCAAACGCACCCATTTTTTCCTGCAAAGCCTTGTCTGAGATAAGCTTCAACAATGCATCGGCAAACTCATCAGTGTTGCCCAACTTAACAAGCAAAGCCGTTTCCTCGTTTTTGACTGCTTCATTCACTCCCCCAATATTGAACGCTACAATCGGCTTAGCGCAGGCTTGTGCTTCAAGCAACACTATACCTTGCCCCTCTTGGATTGATGGCAACGCGAAAACGTCTGCACAATTATACACTGCTGGGAGCTTATCATCTTTGAGATTGCCCAAAAACTTGAAATTGCCCGCAAGCTTCGCCGCTTCAAGCGAATTAACCAATTGATTCTTCATGGGCCCTTCCCCAACAATTAAAAATTTTGTATCACTTTTTTCTTTAACAATTTTTTTGGCTGCTTCAACCAGAAAATGTAACCCTTTTCTAGGAATCAAACTGCCTACAAAAAGCACACATGGCTCATCCCCCAACCCAAACTGCCGCCTAGCTGCCGCCTTATTCGCAAAGGGCTGGAATTTTTCACCGTCAACCCCGTTTGGAACAATTCGCACTTTGGTCACATCAACTTTGTAAAATTGCTTAATTTTCTCAAGTGAATAGTTGCTTATTGTCACAATCAATGTGGCATTTTGAGACGTTTCCGATTCCAGATTGGCTAGTCCGCCCATGAAATAATTCGCAATTCTGCCTCTGAAAGATTGATACTCATTTTTCTTCGCCTGATCATACTCGTCAGCGAGAACGCCATGAATCGTATGTATAAACGGCTTTTTGATGCCTTTTTTATTTAGCTCCCTTAGTAGTCCGTACCCGCTTACTGCATGGGCCTCATAAACATCAGCGTTAAAGGAACCGGTTTTTTTGGCGATGCTTCTATTAAAAAACCAGTTATCTAAAGGAAAAATCCTATCTGTCGAGTAACACGGAACCAACTTCACGCCGTCAACTGTGGTAGGTTCTTTGAAACCTGCTTTGGTTCCGCTATAGATGGTTATGTCCACCCGGTTTTGTAATCTCTTTGTTGTTTCGATTATGCGTCTTTCGACTCCTCCGAAATAAAGGTGAGGCGGTTGAGTGTTGAAAATTGCTAATCGAAACTTGTCCATTAATTCCACTTCTTCTGTTTTGAATACCTTATGTTAACTTGTTTTCAGATATAAGTTAAGTCGATATTTTATTGCTTTAACTTGTCGAGCGATTTTTTGGGATGTTTCTAGATGTTTTGGGATGTTTTAAGATTATGATTGCAATAGATTTGAGCCCCAAATTAAAAATGCAACCTGAAACACAAAGAAAAAGCTCACAAGAAACCGTCCATAACTAGTTCTGCAGAGAAACAAATGAATTTTCTGTTGTTGCAAAGTCAAGTTTGGGTTGATATTACTTTTATATAGTCTTTTATCCTATTTTGCGGAAGGGAATGAAAAATGACTGCCACCGAAGAAGCTGGCTCAAACATAGGTTTACCAACTAATTACGCACCGCTTACATTAGAGAAGGAAATGCGGGAATTCTGGGTTAAAAACCAGATTAGAGAAAAACTTGAGCTTTTGGAAAAAAACGCTAAAGGCTGCTTAGGTTACGTTGAAGGCCCACCCACATTAAACGGCATCCCACACATCGGTCACGCCCGCGGCAGAATCATGAAAGATATTCGTTACCGATGGAAAACCATGGAAGGTTACTACATGCCATTTTGGGCAGGATGGGACTGCCAAGGCTTACCTGTAGAGTTGGAAGTTGAGAAACTTCTAGGCGTACGCAACAAGCGTGAATCCATCGAGAAATATGGAATGGAACGCTTCATTGAAGAATGCAAAAAAGCCATCCTACGGTATCATCAAATGTGGCTAGAAGCCGACGGAAACTTGGGCGTTTTTATTAATCAAGAAAAAGCTTACTGGACCTACAAGGACAGTTATATTGAGCGTGAATGGCAAATTCTAAAACGGGCATGGGATCAAGGACTGCTTGAAGAAGGGCACTACGTTGTCGCCTATTGTCCAGGATGTCAAACCAGTCTAAGCAGCGCTGAAGTTGGCTATGAAGGCAGCTACAAAGAGGTCGAAGACCCCTCAGTCTATTTCAAATTAAAAGTTTCAGGCAGCAAAAATGAGTTTTTCCTCGTTTGGACAACCATGCCTTTCACCATAATAACAGACACTATGCTCGCAGTTAAGCCAGACGCCGAATATGTGAAAGTGAAAGTCGGCGATGAAATATGGATTATGATGAAACAGCGAGTCGAACCTATTATGCAGGAACTTGACATATTCAAGTATCAAGTTACCGAAACTGTGCTGGGCAAAACCCTCGAGGGAATAGCATACGATTATCCGTTAAAGGATTTGATTCCTAAACAGGCTGAACTTGAAACCAAGCATCCTTTGGTGCATAAGGTCGTCGGCGAAGACTTTGTTGATGTTGAAACTGCCACTGGTGTGGTACATCTTTCGCCTGGAAATGGCGAAGACGATTTTTGGGCAGCTCAACGCAGAGGCGTTCCCATCTTTGCTCCTTACGATGACGAAGTTAAATTCACTAAGGACGCTGGAATATTTGTCGGCGTTTTTGCTCGAGAAGCAGATATGCTGGTTGTCGAGGAACTGCGCAACAACAATGCCTTCGTCAAAGTAACAAAAATCAAGCATGAATATCCAACATGCTGGCGTTCTCACCACAAACTCGTCTGGCTAGCAAGAAAAGAATACTTCTTGCGCACTGACAAATTAAACAGCAGAGTTTTGGACGCAGCCGAAAAAGTTGAGTACTTCTTCGAAGAACCAAAAAACCGTTTTCTTGCCTTTCTTAAAGAAGGGAAACCATGGTGCATAAGCAGAGAACGCATCTGGGGTACACCGCTCCCGATTTGGGCATGCGAAAAATGCGGCAACAAACGCATAGTCGGAAGCAAAAAAGAACTTCTTGAAAATGCTCAGGAAACAATTCCTGAAAACTTTGAGTTGCATAAGCCATGGGTTGACCGAATAACTTTCAAATGCGACAAATGCGACGGATCCATGCATCGAGAAGATTTCGTTTTGGATACTTGGCATAACAGCGGCGCCTCGCCCTATGCACGATTTACTGACAAGGAAGTTGAGAAGTTTGTTCCAACAGCTTTCTTAACTGAAGGAATCGACCAAACCAGAGGCTGGGCAAACTCGCTGCTGTTGGAACACGCTATTTTAACTGGCAAACCAGAGGCACCCTACAAGGCATTTCTGTTTCAAGGATTAACACAGGATGCAAAAGGCAGAAAAATGAGCAAAAGCCTCGGAAACGTAGTTGAAACCAACAAGTTACTGGAAAAAAATTCAGCCGACCTCTGTCGCTTCTACATGATGCGCAAATGCTCGCCGATTGACTTCATGAATTTTGATATGCAAGAACTCACTCGTCGCCCATACCAAGTACTGTCAACACTTTATCATTTGAGCAGGTTTTTTATGCAAAACGCCACTTTTGACGAGTTTGACGCTAAAAAGTACACTTTGGATTGGGCTTTAAGGACAAATAAGCTTCAAGCCGCTGACTTCTGGCTTCTCTCTAAATTGCAAGGAATGATCGAAGACTACACCCAAAAACTGGAGCGATGCGAATTTAACATTGCAGTAGCCGTTTTAGATGATTTCGTAATTGAGACATTAAGCAGGCTATACGTGCCTATGATTCGAAAGGAGCTTTGGACTGATGAGCCTGAAACCTTTGAAAGACGCCAAACAATCTATGCGCTTTTACATCATACATTAAAGACGGTGACGTTGCTCTTCAACCCAGTCACACCTTACCTCAGCGAGGCACTTTACCAGAAAATTTACAGACAACTTCAACCTGAACTTCCAGAATCAGTCAACCTTGCCTCTTGGCCAACCCCCGAAAAGAAAATCCGCAACAAACTTCTTGAAGAACAATTTGAAATTCTGCTTAAGACAGTTTCAATAGCGTATGCAGCAAGACAAACAGGGAAATTGAAGCGCCGATGGCCTCTAGGCAAAGCAATCGTAGTTGCCCCACAAAAGACAGTGTATGCCATAAAATGTCTTGAAACACTGTTTTTAGAACAAGTAAACGTGAAAGCAGTTGAATATGCCACAAGTTTTCCTGACCATGTTGGAGGCGAAAACTGGGTTTCCAGTCAAGAAGATGAAATAACTGTATTCGTAAGCGGGCAGCGTGACGACAGATTGCTGGGCGAAGGCATTATGCGCGATTTAGCACGCCGCGTGCAAGCCCTCCGCAAGGAAATGGGTTTCACACCCACCGATGTTTTAGAATCCGTTCATATTGCAGAGTTAGACGCAGAAAGCATGACGCTTTTGGAGCCATATTTAGATGAGATGGCTGGACTGGTGAGAACCAGAAAAGTGTATTTGCATAGCAGCAGCAGTGAAGAACACGATGCCGAATGGCATGAATCCGAATTAGATGGCAAAAAAATATTCCTAAATATCCACTAGTTAGCACTTTTTTCAATTACTTCTTTTTGGGTGGTTAAAGAAAATTCTCCGAACCTTCAGTTTAACAACTTCGGGCAATTGAACAGAATAAGGAAAATTAGACTCTTACAAGAACTTTTTCGGTATACTTGTTTATTATTTGTGCAAATTCGCTGAAAATCTCTGGTGTATAAGGCTTGAGGGTTTGAAATTTCTTGTCTAACGTATCTTCTGGAATGTACTGTTGTAACGCATGAATTTTTGAGCCTTTCACCATTTCGCCGATGCATGTGGCGTCTTGTGCTGTAACTATTTGTGGCACTACTGTAGTCCTAAATTCGTAAGGCACCTTGCCTGTCTTTAAAATTTCGATAGTCTGCATGAGTCCAACCGTATCTTGCGCTCCCAGCAGATTGTATTTTTCTCTACAGGTTTTCACATCCATAGCCACGTAATCAACGCTGCCCAAGCATTCCTCAAGAACTTCTGGGAAAAAGCCGTTTGTGTCCAGTTTAACCATGAAGCCTCGTTCCTTAAGTTTAGCTAGAAATTTGGGCAGTTCCTTATGTATGCAAGGCTCGCCGCCCGTGATGACTACTGCATCAACGTATTTTTTGCGGCTCTCCAAAATTTCTAGGGCAACGGCTTCCTGCAGAAACGGCGGTTGCGGGTTTACAGCTATGCGCCAGTTGTGGCAGAAGGGGCAGTGTAGGTTGCAGCCAGGCGTGAATAAGACGCTGGCTACTTTATCGGGGTAGTCAAGTAAGCTTGTTTTTTGTAATCCACTAAACTTCATGTTAGATTTTTCCTCTCAAGTTGCTATGGGTAATGCAGTGACGATTGTCGATCGGTCAAAGGTTTTGCGTATGGCAAATTCCGCTTGTTTTCCATCGTTCCATTGGTCAACTGGTCTTAAGTAGCCCACCACTCTTGAGTAAACTTCGCAGTTTGCTCCGCAGACGGAACAAATTTTGTGTTCACCAGTTGTGTAGCCATGGGTTGGGCAAATGCTAAATGTTGGTGTCAGGGTGAAGTAAGGTAACTTTGAGTTCCATGATACTTTTTTGATTAGTTCGGCAGCTGCTTTCCAAGAGTTCAATCGTTCCCCTAAGAAAATATGGAAAACTGTTCCTCCAGTGTATAGTGTTTGCATTGTTTCCTGGTGCTCCAAGGCTTCAAATAGGTCACCGTTGAAGTCTACTGGCAGCTGGGATGAGTTGGTGTAGAATGGCTCTGCGTGTTCAGTTGCAACTTGTTTTTGGTTAGCGAATATTATGTCTTTGTAGCGTTTTCTGTCTATGCGTGCAAGTCGATAAGAGGTTCCTTCGGCGGGTGTTGCTTCAAGGTTGTATATGCTGCCTGTTTCTTCTTGGTAGTCTGCTAGACGATTTCGCATGAAATTCAAAATTTTAACTGCGAAGGCTTGTCCGTCGCGAGATGCTATGTTTTGTCCCAGCAGGTTTATGATTGCTTCGTTTACACCCACGATGCCTATTGTGGAGAAGTGGTTCTTCCAGTATTTGCCGTACCCCTCTTTTACATGTCGTAGGTAACGTCGTGAATACGGGTATAAACCGTTATCTGTGAAGGCTTCAAGCACTTTACGTTTTATCTCCAAACTAGACTTTGCAGTTTCCATTAGTGTTTCTAATCGCTCAAAGAATTCGTCTTCATCTTTAGATAAGTAGCCAATGCGTGGAATGTTTAATGTTACAACGCCTATGCTGCCTGTTAATGGGTTGGCGCCGAAGAATCCGCCGCCTCGCTTGCGTAGCTCACGATTGTCTATTCTTAAGCGGCAGCACATGCTGCGTACATCTTCAGGTTTCATGTCGCTGTTAACGAAGTTTGAGAAATAAGGTACACCGTACTTGGCAGTGACTTCAAAAATGGCTTGTGATACAGGTGAATCCCAATCGAAATCTTTAGTGATGTTGTATGTTGGAATTGGGAATGTGAAAACTCTGCCTTTTGAGTCACCTTGTCGCATGACCTCTGCGAACGCTAAATTGAACATTTCCATTTCTTTGGTCATGTCGCCGTATGTGTCTGAAGTTACTTTTCCATTGTAGAGAACTGCTTCGTTTTTCATGAAATCTGGCACAGTTAAGTCCAGAGTTAAGTTTGTGAATGGTGTCTGGAAACCTACACGGGTCGGTACGTTCATGTTGAAGAAGAATTCTTGAAGTGCTTGCTGTATTTCTTGCTGAGTAAGGTGGTCATATCGGATGAATGGGGCAAGGTAAGTGTCAAAGTTGCTGAACGCTTGCGCTCCTGCTGCTTCACCTTGTAATGTATAAAAGAAGTTTACGACTTGGCCTAAAGCTGTTCGGAAGTGTTTAGCTGGTTTGCTCTCTATTTTGCCTGAAACGCCTCCGAAACCTGCGAGTAATAGTTCACTTATGTCCCAGCCGACGCAGTAAGCACCTAAAACTCCCAGGTCATGGATGTGAAGATCACCTGAAAAGTGGGCGTCAGCAATATTTTGAGGATAGATTCTTGATATCCAATACTTTGCTATTACTGTTGAGGATAAATAATTGTTCAATCCTTGAAGGGAATAGCTCATGTTGCTGTTTTCTTTTACGCGCCAATCCTCAACTTCAAGGTATTGATCAACCATGTCTGAGGAACTTAGTAAGGCAGCTAATTCACGCATATCAGTGTGCTGTTTTCTATAAAGAATGTAGGCTTTAGCAGTCTGCGCGTGTCCATTTTCAATCAAGCGTTTTTCAACGACATCTTGAATTTCCTCAACAGTAGGTACTCCATCATCGCCGTATTTTTTTTGTAGATCAACAACAACTTCGTCGCTTAAGCGTTTGGCTTGTTCTTTGTTTGTTCCACCTACTGCTTTTGCAGCTTTCCAAATGGCGTTTGTTATGCGTTCTTGATCGAATGGTTCTAATTTACTATCACGTTTTAAGACAAACTTCATTTTTTCACCTCAAGGAGTAGCCGCCTGAAATCTTCAGGCTCTTCAAACTGTTTGTAAACCGAAGCAAAACGAATGTAGGCAATGCGATCCAAATTTTTCAGATACTTCATAATTAAATCCCCTATTTCTTGGGACGTAACTTCTTCAGTATCTTTAAGCATTAGATCCTGCCTTACTTTACCTGCTAACTCGTTGATTTGGCTCATGGTTACAGGTCTTTTCTCGCATGCTTTCTGTAAGCCACGTATTATCTTGTTAACGTCGAAGCGTTCAAGCTCGCCATCCTTTTTTCGGACCATAAGCTCTACTGTTTCCAGATATTCGTAGGTTGTGTAACGTTTTCCGCAGTTAATGCATTCTCTACGTCTACGCGTAGTGTTCTCTGGAGAATCACGTGTTTCCAATGTTTTGGAGTTTTCCGAATTACAGTAGGGACATCTCATAGATTTAACATACTCATGCTTTGTTATATATGTAGTGTTAACGACCTAACCTACACACTACAGTTAGCGCATATATAAGGTATTTTAACATTAAACTGGAAATATTACCTATTACGATAAAGATTGTTCCATAAAAAATAAACAAAAAATGCAAAATAAAAAAGTAAGAATCAGTCCTTTTTCCGCAAAAAAACTCCTTTTCTCACAGATAATGGTTTGGTTAAGTCTTGCGCAAGAAAAATAATTAAGACATGGCATATAGTCAGTTACCTTTATCTTGATAAACACGAAAGGATTGATTACGGGCGTTGGTATGAAGGCAAAAATTGCAAAAGATAAGTCCTTAAAAGAATATTCAACTTCTGAACGCTGCTTTGTAGTCGAGAATTACAGCGATGAACTAGTTTCAATTGCAAGAGCTAGAGTTAAACCTGGAGTTACAACTACTGTAATGGAGAAGAGACTGAAACAAAGCTGCGGTAATTTTTTTTGTGATATATTTCGATTACTGCAATAGCGCTTAATAAGTCTATTTTTACTCTTTGTGAATTGAGAAGGAGAACAAGGAGAAAGGAAGGCTTCTTACGCCTCTCTTTGAGGCAAATGTTTTTAGCTTGTTTTTAAGTCATCTAGAAACTCGCTTAAGTCAACCGTGGCTACGCCGTTTTCATCTTTGAGCTGTTGCTTAGCAGGTGGATTTTCCATGTAGAAGGGTATTCGCTGGCTTAATCGATCTTGGAATGTTGGTTCTAACTCATTTTGGTAGAAGACGCCCACTGGAATTTTGTCGCCCCATTCCTGAGCTCTCTCCATTCCTGAAACTTTCTTTTTGAAATCTTCGCTCAATTCATGCACAACAGGGTCAAAGCCCGCTTCCTCGAGTTTATAAAGTCTTGACTGTGGCTTGCCTGTCTGGGGGTCTTTCCTATCTTCACCCGAATACCAATCTTTAGTGTTAATGTCATTGTAGGTTGGGCAGGGTTGCAAACATTCAACCAGCGCTAATCCTTTATGTTGAATTGCCTTTTTGATGATGTTTTTCATGTGCATTACGTCGAAGCTGTATGCTCTTGATACAAATGTGTAGCCCGATGTGATTGCGAGGGCGACTGGGTTAATTGCTTGGTTAATGTTAGGTCTTGGAAGCGACTTAGTTTTCATTCCCAAGCCCAGCGTGGGTGAAGCTTGACCTTTAGTTAAGCCGTAAACTCCATTATTAAAAAGCAGGTATGTCATGTCGATGTTTCTGCGTCCGGCATTAACAAAATGTCCTGCACCTATTCCGAGACCGTCGCCGTCTCCTCCTACGCCGATTACTTCTAAATCTGGGTTTGCGATTTTTATGCCCGTAGCAAAAGGCAACAGCCTACCGTGAAGTGTATGTACTCCGTTGACTCTTACGAAGTGAGGCGTTTTTGCAGCGTTCCCTACGCCGGAGACTATGACCACTTTATGAGGTTCAAGTCCGAGTTCAGCTAATGCCATTTGCAATGCGCTTGTTATTCCGAAGTCTCCGCAGCCTGGGCACCAGTCGACGTAGACGCTGGTTTTATAATCAGAAGCCTTATGCGCCAAGCATTAGCACCTGCCTCTCTGTTGCTTTATCATTCAAAACCATTTTGATTGCATCGTACACTTCAGTTGTCATCATTGGTCGTCCCGTGTACTTAAGAATGTAAAAGTTAGGCCTGATGGTTGTATATTGGGTTATTATTCCCCCAAGCTGCGCAGTGATGTTTTCTTCAATGTCTATTATGCGTTTTTTTCCTTGGAGCATCTGCTTTAAGTAGGCAGAGGGAAGCGGATGTATCATTCGAATTTGAATGTAGCCTAAGCTCAAGCCTTCATCTTTGAGTTGATTGAGTGCCTCGATTATGGCGCCTTTAGGTGAGCCCCAACTAACCACTATGTTTTCTGAGTCTTTGTCGCCGAAAAAGTTCACTTTCATCTCCAATGGCACTTCCTTATCAACTAAATCTAATTTTTGTATTCGTTTTTCCATCATTTTTCGTCGATTAACGGGTTCCTCATTTATGTTGCCACTTTCGTTGTGTTCATCGCCGCTATACCATTGTATGGCGTTTTTTGTACCCAAGAAAGCTCTGGGAGAAACGCCTGTTTCTGTGAATCTGAAACGTTTGTACTCTTTGCCTTCAAGGTCTTTTTCAGTGACAATTTCTCCACGGTTAATCTTTAGATTTGCATAGTCAAAAATGGGGTAAGTTTGTGAGCAGTTCGCCATGCCTTTATCAAGCAAATGAATAACGGGCATTTGATATTTCTCTGCCAAATTAAAAACCTCTGCTGCATCGTAGAAACATTCCTTAATATCGCCTGATGCAAGGATTATTCTAGCAAATTCTCCATGAGCCGCGTGCATGGCAAAACGTAAATCCTGTTGACTATGGCGTGTCGGTTGACCAGTAGCTGGACCGCCTCGCTGATAATATGTTATTACTAGGGGCACTTCATTGTTTCCAGCCCAGCCTAAGCCTTCAGCCATAAGAGAAAATCCCGGTCCCGACGTGCTTGTTGCTGCGCGAGCACCTGTTAAGCAAGCGCCTGAAGCAGAATTTACAGCAGCGATTTCGTCTTCAGTTTGAAGTACAACTATCGCATCTTCTCCTTTCCGCGTTTTTAAGATTTCATGTGACTCTAAATATTCGCTTTCGTCAGCCGCTGGAGTTATGGGGTAATATGTTTGTATTCTGCATCCGCCTAAGACTTTGCCCATTGCAACGGCTTGATTTCCAGTTAGGAAAATTCGTTGTTCGTTAACGTCTTGTTTTTCAAGTTTGTACTTGAAGCTGTTTACATTGAGGTTTTTTTCTGCGTAATCGTAAGCTTGGTCTACGGCTGTTACATTCATGGCGGCGATTTTTTCGTGGAAGGTGGCTTTAATTGCGTCTTCTACAAGTTTCTTGTCGTATTTTAAAAGGGCAAATGATATGCCGATTGTGAGAACATTAATCATTTTTGAAAGCATGCTTATTTTTTCTATTTTTAGTGTTTCGCCAATTTGTTTAAGCAAATCCATGTATGGGACAGAATAGATCTGAATGTTTTTCTTCTTGGCATAATTTAAGAAATCGTTGATGGTTTCTCCAACATTATTTTCTTTCATGAATTCGCGAATTTGATTTTTATATTCTTCAGAAAACGTGGGTATTCCTGTTAAAACGTTGACTTCTGAGTCATGTAAATCAACTATTATGCCGCCTTCACTCACGACTTCGCCAATATGCCGTACAATGGTTTCAGCGTCAAAAGAAGCCAACAAATTCACATCGCTAATATTTGCTAGAGTTGGCTGTTTGGAAACGCGTTGATGGAAATAGCTATGCATTGTTTTGATGTTTGAATGGTATTCTCTTCTGCCAAAAACCCATAGGCCTCCATAGCCGCAAGCTCTGCCAAATATGGTGGATGCTGTGTCAACGCCGCTTCCTTGTGGCCCTCCGGCCATCCAGTTTACACTTTCAACTACCATTTTTCTTCACGTTAAATAATTTTTTGTTGAGCGACGGTTTAGCCGCCGCCTGCTGCCTTATCTACGCCTATACAGCAAGTGCATTTTGCCGTTTCTCCGCAGTATGGGCATACGCAATTACAATCGTTTATGAAATTTCCACAGTTTATGCAACGAGGCAAATCTTTTTTGCTCATTTCTTCGCCTCTGCCATATCTAGTGTTGTATGGTGTTCGGAATTAAGTTTTCGGAAATACTCCTAATCTAAAGGGTTTAACAAAAAAGAAAGGATGGTTTGATTTTATCTTACGAAGTCGTCAAATGTCCAGAAGTGATCTTCTTCTTGAAGTATAATGTCTTCGAACATGCGTCTTGTTGTGGTGTCACTGCGTTTGAGTGCTTCAGCGATGATTTGTCGGTAAAGTGATATTGCGCTACTTTCTAATGCATGATCCAATCTCAAAAAGTCCTGTGCGGTGTCACCTACTACTGGAAGCGGATCGGGTTTGTATGCGGCTTCGCCTTCAAGCAAATAAATGCGTTCGCTGATTTTTTCTAGGTGATCCATTTCCTGCATGAAAACTTCTTTCAGAATCTTACTTACTACAGCGGCCTTGTTAGTTTCAGTGATCGTTTCTAATGATATGCTCTTCATTCGGAGTTCAAGAAAAGCCGCTTTTTCATGTTGATGGGTGTATTGGATTATGCCGGTGATTTCTGCCGATACAGCTTTGTTTAGGAGAGTAAAGTAATCGTCGGTGTATATTTTTCTCCATTCTGGCAATGGCACTTTGCTTGGTTCTTCTTTCTCGTCTTGGAATTTTGTGTATTCTTGGAATTTGAACAAGTGTCCTTCTTCTTCACCATAAATTTTCTCGAAGACTTCACGTGTTTCCCAATCACCCATTTTTCCAGCTGTTTCGATGATTTGGCGGTAAAGTGTTAAGGCTTCTTCTTCAGCTTTTACGCCCAGTTTGGCAAATTCGCTTATGCTATCGCCAACGTTAACTTTGCTTGATTTAGTTGATGCTTGCCCACCCAGATAGTAAATGCGTTCCATAATAGTTGCTGCATGTTTCATTTCTTGGATGGCGATTTCACGTAGGAATTTTCCAACGGCGTCGTAGGTTGTTTTGTCTAATAGGGTGTTTTCAGATATAGTTCTGCGTACAAGTTTTTCCATTTTTGCGTGTTGAAGAATATATTGCAGCGAAACGCCAATTTCACGTTCAACTGCTCTGTTTAGTAAATTCACATAGTCAGGGGTTGTTTTAACTGCCATAGAATCACAACTTCTATGCAAAGAAGAGCAATCTAAGATATAAGATTTTTTGTGATTGAACAAATTCAGGGAAGAATTTAGCTTTAAAATGCAAAAAGCAAGCGTGAGGTTATCCGTGAGGCTTTGCGTGTGGTCAAGAAGGGTGGAAAATTCGCGTTCCAAGACCTCTTCTTACTCAAACAAATCTATGGAGAACCCGAAACGTTGGTTGCAACCATAAAAAGCTGGGGAATCACCCAAGTGAAATTCGTGGAAACGCGAAACTCACCCTTTATCCCTGGAACTTTGAAGCTGCCGTTTATGGTTGGTCCCATAGGAATAATCAAGGGAGAAAAATAACGCGAAGAGAAGCACTTAAAAGGAGCTTTTTAGTGAAAATGCAGTTATTTTTTCCATTTGCCCTGTGCCCATGTTGTATAGGATGTTGGCGTCACCTTGATTATGGGAATGTCGCCTTCTTTCCAGCCGCCTTCTTCAGTTTGGTATTCGGGGTATTTTTCCTTAAGAAGGTCATGGGCATAACGGTATTCTTGGCCGTTCCACATGATGGTTGCTTCTCCTTGAACACGTATTCCTTTGATGATTGACCAGTTTTTTTTGTCATAATCATCAAAGACTAATGATACCTGTGGGTTTGCTTCTATTTGCTCCAGCTTGGGCGTGTCAGGGTCAGATGCAATGTAAATGTTTGAGCCGTCGAAAACGGGCCAAACAGGCCTCACTATGGGCTCACAATCTTCAGTAGCGGTAGCTAATCGGCACACGGGCAATTGCTGCATAAACGCAACATCCTTCTTGGATAGTTTTAGCACCATTCCCAGAGCCTCCAAAAATACCTATCTTTAATCTTCGCATCGGAGATATTTCTCTATTTCCCTTCAGCGTAGCCTTGTCCTTTGATGAAAATGTCAAGTTGTTCAAAGTTAGCTGAAAAGATTATGAAATCCTCTTAAATCGAATAGTGAACTTAGTTATTGACGGTTTTTTGTGCCCTGTTTTGTTGTTTGTGTTTTGAGTTGCTTCCTTGGTTTAGGGTTTGGTGCGTTTGCAGGTTGCGTGTTTATTTGTGTGGATTTGAGCTGAAATGTGTCTAATTGTGTTAAAATGTGTTTATATGTGTAATTCTGTGTGGAAATGCGCGAAAACGGGGCGATTATTATAAGGTTTCTGCACAAGACTTTGTCCTCTGTACATTGGGTTGCTTTTTTGGTTCA
>JBEKGO010000045.1:0-14578 GCA_050012755.1 Bathyarchaeia archaeon | reverse complement strand
CATTTTGCCGGAAGAAGCAAAACCGCTAACTCCAAGACGCTTCTATACAAGAGCAGCTTACGTGTTGAGTCCGGTGCCAGTTAAATTGGCAGAGCGGCTTGGACAGAGAGGATTAAACCTTCCAGAATACATAATCAGCTGGTACCACTCGGTCACACAATAGACTCCTCTTTTAGTAGCCCACATAACTGCTCCTTACACAAAACATGTTAAGGTTGGGCAATTTATTTGACTTTTAGCCAAAAAGGTTTGCCCGATATAAAATCTGAAAGAAACTCAGCAAAATCAGCATTTTCTAAATAAGTTGGGTCAATTTCGGAATTAACCAGAACGGTAAAGCCTTTTTGGATTGACTTGGCGATCAGTTCAGCAACGCCAGCGTTTTTGGCGTCATCCACAAGCTTCTCCTTCAGGAGCGCTGTCGCATCTGTTGTTTTGCGCGGAACCATAACCGTCCAACGTCCATCCTCAATGTAGGGTCCAGAAATCACGGTTTTATTGTCTCTGTATTTTGCGAGGAAATTTTCTCCTTCAACTTCTCGCTCAAGCGGTGGACCAAGATGCTTTTTTATATTTGGCAAAACCTGTTGTTCAAGCTCAAAAATGAAAACGCTCAAGTTTTTTTCGTTACTCCAAACCGCGTTGTTGAGGATTTTGTATTCACTTAGCTCCAGTAGCTTATTCAGGGACCGTTTTGTCTTGAATAGTTGCCCCCATAAAACGTCTGGAACAGCGCTGATTTGATCGACTACTAGAAACATGATAGTTGAGCCGCGGTTTTCAAACTGACTTTTCAGTTTTTCAATCGGTAATGCTTCTGTTTTTGGTGGATAAAAGAAGACTTGTTCTGGTTTATTTAAGAATGCTCTGGCTGCACCGATAAAATCGTATAGTTTTGTCGGTTGCACGGCTGAAGCTACGTTTCTTCCTTTGTCAACCGGGTCAACGATTACTAAGGGCTCAGGAAAAAGCAGTGAGAGATCGTTTTCCCTGCTTGCATAAAACTTTTCGATGTCTACTATTATACGTTTTTTGTAGTGTGCAAAGGCTTCGATTGTTTGGGTGAACGAGCGATATTTCATTATTAGTAGTTCGCAGAGGTAGCCGCTGAATCCGCCGACTTTTATTTCTGCCCCGTAAACTCCTGTGCTCTGCATGAATTTCTTCAGTAGCCGAACTTCTCCGCGCAGGTCTTTGTCCAAATGTTTTTTGATGTAGTCTGTGTGGTAAGGTGTTCGGTCGGTGGCACTTTGCCATTCTCCTGACTTGGTATCGTAACAGGGCACAATATCGACGCGGTAATCTTCCACGATTAATTGAAGATACGGGTGCTCAGCAAAACGTTCAGTTTGCTTATAGGAGCCAGCAGCCTTTTTAGCGATTCTTAATGCTACATCGCCTAGGTTTTTTCTCGGAATTGAAGTTGGCAACCGCATAAAAATGTCAATATCGGGGTTGTCCTTGAGCCATGTATCTTTTGCAACCGAGCCTTCTACCCGCACAATTGCTGGAATGCCTTCTTGTTTACAAGCCAAGGTTACTTTAAGCTCTAATTCGCGGGCTATGGCTTCAACTTTTACGCGATCCCCTTTTGCAGGAGTGATTTTCTCAAGCACTTGTTTGGTTAGCTGGTCGGTTTCTTGCATGGCTATCATTTTGTTTCTGTATTTGGGCAATATTCTTTAATTGTTGAGTAAGTTGGACCTTTCGAAGATAGCTGGCTTCTTTTGAGCCGCAGGCAGTTGGCTTGTATTGTGCCAAATTCGAAGTCGCCTTTTTTTGTTACAAATTCAGCTAGATGCTGTTTGTTAGCGCCTGTTCTTACCCGTGCAATAGTTAAGTGTGGGCTAAAACCATAAACATCTGCCTGGAACCCTAGCGAGCGTATCTGAGGTTCGAGCTGGGTAAAGATGGTTCTGAGTTGTTCTACTCCATCGGTCATTCCTGCCCAAACAACTCTCGGAAAATTTAGGCTCGGAAAAACCCCCAGACCCCTTATTTGAACGGTGAAAGGTTTGAATTCGACTTTTTTCATGGCTTCGTAGACTTTTTCAACCATGCCGGGGCTTATGTCCCCGAGAAAACGAATAGTTACATGAATGTTCTTTGGCGCCACAAGCCTGAGGTCGGCTCCTGTTTCAAGAACAAGTTTCTGCGCTTGCGTAAGCCTGCTAAGTACCTGCTCATTTTCTAAGTCAAACGCTATGAAGCTTCTGATTTGTTCAGACATCGCAGTTTCCTCAGTATTTCTAACACTTAACTTTCATAAATGCTTTCCAATGCAACTGTAGGGACCCTTCAGAGTTTAAGTCATAATTTTTAGGATTGAAGCTTTTGCAAGTCTGAAAGCTGGGTAAAGACTAAAAATGAACATTCCTGCTAAGGCTGCAAGAAACCAACCGGTAATTTCAAGAATAGTGACACTTGTAACCAGTGGTTGCTGGATTAAAATAATTAAAGTTATGACAGTGCCGAGCGATACTCCAACCCCAAAGCTTGAAAGTAGAACAATCATACTCTGAATTGCTAAAATAGCAACAATTATTTTTGGTTTAGCTCCAACAGCCCGTAAAACAGCGAATTCTTGATGTTGCTCATCTACCGCGAGCATCATATAACCTACCAAGCAAAGGGCAGCGGAAACCACCGTGAAAAGTGGCAGAAGCATTATAGTTTGCCAAGTTGAGGCTAAGAAATTCGTGTTCTTTTGAATAATACTGTCGAGTGGAAAAACGTTCAAGTTGGGATCTGTCGATTGAATTAATGCTTTGATTTGTGTAATGGTGGCTGAGCGGTCAGTTGAATTATTCAGCGTTACCAGAAGCAAGTTCGGGCTATAACCTGAAATATTCATTAATGTTTGAATTGGAACGTAGACGACTAACCCATTGTTTGTCGGATCAGTGCAGACCCCAACAATGTTAAAAGTGTTGTTTTGAAACTCTATACTTTCATCTAAGGCGTTGGATATGTTTATGTTTTTGCTGCGGTCGATTGAATACATCGTGCTGGCTACCGTGTCGCCAACAACGGCTTTCAAATCATCGTTTTGCGCTAAAAACCGTCCTTGTGTGAACCATGTGCCCGCAAGTTTTTCGGGGTCAATGCCGATAACCAGCGAATCACCCTGCCTGCTATCCCCCACGGAATAAGTAGTCTGAGTGGGATAGTCAACGGTGAAATTGGAGATTTCTTGAACGTGCTCTTTCAAAATCAAGCGTGAATCAACTAAACTTACACTTGGCAGAGCGCTTAACTGATCGATAACTGTCTGTGGAATGGCTAGCTTTGGGTCTGAATAGTTAAATTCGCCTGTTTCTGTGGCTCCTGAAAACTTTGATAGCAGCAGTTTGTATTGAATTCCCATGCTGTTGTCTGCTATTGCAACTGTGTTTTTATCAACGGTGTTTTGAACCCACGATGTGGTGGTGCCGCTGGCAATGATTCCTCCCGCAACCGAAACCGTAAGCAAAATAAAGACTATTGAAAGCAAAACGACAATTCTAACAGTTGCCGATTGCCGACGAAATAGGCTTCTTGAAGCAATTCTCCACGTTAATGCTGAGCTTGAGACTGCCTTATGTTTGTTTGTCGTGATTAAGCCGTAATACTGCACGGGTGAAAGTGCATCTACAGGAGACATTTTGGCAGCTTTAAGGATTGGCTGAAGACCAACAATGACTGTAAGAACCAAGAAAACGACAAAAATCAGTGGTGCAAACCAGAAATTAGGCATATGATATGAAGAAAAAACAAGATTAGCCGCTGAATAATCCATTAAGATACCAAGAGCTACGCCCAAGATGCATCCCGCAAAGGCTGTTGTCAAAAGTTCAGTCATGAAATAGCCTCCTACGAGACTATTTGGGCATCCTGCGGCCTTCATTAAACCGAAATCGCGGGTTCTTTGAGCCATCATCAAAAAGGCAATAAAGGCTGCCAAAACCGCGCCGACTGCAAAAATCAATATACCAATGAAAAGAATGAATTGAGAAAAGATGGAGTCTAAGCCTTGGGTTAAAACTCCTGTGGCTGAGGCTACGTTATATCCTAAACGGCTGCTAAAAAGCAAAAGAAACAGTGTGGAGGCAACACTTAACGTTAAAGTGGCTATGGTCAGGCTTGTCTGAAGTTTCCTTCGAAGTAGATCGTTGATTGGGAAACCAGCGCTACTCATTTTCGCTCGCCAATTTGCCTTCTTTGAGGTATAAAACTTGGTCAGCCAACTGTGTTATTTGCATGTCATGGGTAGATACAATAATGGTCTTTCCCTGTTCCTTTAATATCTGGAGAACTTGAATTATTTTTTGAGCGTTTTTCGTGTCTAAATTGCCTGTGGGCTCATCTGCAAGAATTAGCTGCGGGTCATTGGCTAACGCCCTGGCGAAAGCTACTCTTTGTTGTTCGCCGCCGCTAAGTTGCGAAGGAAAATGATTCGCTCGATGCTGCAGACCAACCGTTTCAAGCAATTCAGAAACCCGATTTTCAATTTCATCCTCAGGCTTTCGAGTCCATTCCATAGGAAAAGCAACATTTTCAGCCATCGTTAAAGTTGAAACAAGATTATAGGCTTGAAAAACAAAACCAACATTGTTGCATCGAAATTCTGAAAGAAAATCTTCATCTTTAACAGTTAAATCTTGACCTGCCACAAAAATTTTGCCACTTGTCGGCTTGTCAATTCCACCAATGATGTTTAGTAAAGTGGTTTTTCCTGAACCTGATGGACCGCAGAGTGCGATAAATTTTGCTTTGGGTATTGACAACGTTATGTTTTTTAGGACTTCGATTTTTTCGGAGCCGATCTGGTATGTTTTTTCTAAGGCTTCCGTGTAAACCATGCTGTCTTGATCTGCGAACATATCAACTTCCTCTCTCACTCACGGAGACGTTAACTATAACTAATAATATAGCTTGAGGTACATTTGCTTACAGGTTGAGTTTTCAATTTATTGTTCTACCCTGCAAAGAAGTTCAGGCATTACCTGAACGTACGTCTCGTTTAATGAATAGGTAATTTTTACTCCATTACTGGTTTCTTTTATGATTCCTTCTTCTCTAAGCCGATTGATCTGCCAAGTTAAGCCTTGAGAAGTTATGCAAAGGTGAGATGCTAATTTGCTGTGATGAACAGTTTTCTCCGCGATTATTTTCTTCATAATTTCTTTTATTGTCTCATGTCGTAGAAGCGAAATTAGCTTCATTTCTTTCACTGAAAATTTTTTCGAAGTGAAAAAACGTTTATATTTTCCGTCACGGAAAAATGAAATTAGACCAGCTTTTTTGAGTACGCCCAGATGGAATTCTGCGGTTCCAATAGCGATGTTTAATCCAGCGCAGATTCCTCTGAATTGAACTCCTGGATTGGTTGCGATAAAATCGTAAATCGCTAATCGAGTTGTTGAATTGTTGATTGACGAAACAGGCGATTCTTTGATTATATCTTGATATGGTATTTGATTCCCTGAGAATGCAGTTAAAGTACTAATTGCATTGTTCGCCAGTACATTATTTTTCTCCATTTGGATGACGGCTACGAAAGAGAAAACAATAACAAACGATAGAGCTATGGCAAGCGAAGTCTTTTTCAAAGTCACTGTTTCATCTCACTTAAGTTATTGTTTTCTTCTGTTTTTAACAGTATTTGTAAGTGAATGTACTAGTAAAGAGATGTACCATAAAATCTATTAAAATTATAACTTATCAAGGGTTATGTCAATAGCCATAGAAACTGCCTGTCGCCGTTCACCCTTTCGGTTGGCGCGTTAGTGATTGTTTTGTCAGTGGTTGTAAGTTCGGTTTATCCAGCCAACCGTATATCCAAACTCAACATGGTGGATGCACTGCGTTAATGGTACGGTCAACAACTTTTCTCGGCCTGAGGATTTAAAACCCCAGCTTTTTGTGCGCAAGCCCGAGGACGAAGAGACCTGACGAGACAACAAAAATAAACCAGTTGGTCAGTATGCCTGCGAGTGGAGTGCTCGACAAGAACATGGTGACGTGAATTGGCATCTCCACAGGATCGGCCAACGATAGCCAAAGTTCATAGATAATGAGTGCGGGAAAAACGAAGAATAGCAACGTTTCCTTGAATGCGCCCATTTTTCCTTTCTCGAGGAAGTAAGCCAGAAGACAAAGAGAAGCAGAAACAAAGAACGCGAAACCGACGACACCGAAAAAAAAAGTGCCTATTGGAAATGTGGAGTAATATGAAACGAGAAATGAACGGGACCAGGAGTTGTAATGAGAAGTCGCCGTTACATACCCAAAAATTGCAAATCCAATTGTACTTACCACAAAACCGATCAGGGCAATGGCCTTGATTGCATTGGGCACGGCGACCTTCCTGTCAAACCTTCTCGTCCTCGCGATGACGGGGACCATGAAAGCTGACAAAACGGCCAGCGCCAAAAAAGAGACGGCAATTTGCTCAATAGTCTGATGGAGCCACAGCGTCAAAGCTGGAGTTGTGAAATAGACGAGAGTGCAGGCGAGCGAGGCTACGAGGAAAAGCATCACGATTAGAACGCGTATTCTTTTCATAATTCTCACACCACCTTTCTTTTTACTAACATGAGCCTCTCATTCGCCTTTCTCCTTTTTCGCTCGGTCTTAATCATTGCGCAGTAAACAAATAAACCAACTTTCAGGAGATAAAAGATTTTTGGGACTTGAGGCAGGAGTTTAGCGATTAAGGTTTTCTCGCGTCCAAGAAGTGCCCTTCCATAGTGGGATTTGATGAACAGAAAATGGTTTCCTGAGACACCAAAAATCTCAATGAACGAAAACAATAATTACCCTACAAAGCAAATTACAAATGTGACTTACGATTGTCAACTATTAAAAAACGGAATCGTGCAGGTGCAAAGCGAACATTCTTTTGGAGACACATTTGAACGGCTAAAATCCACTGCTTTGTCAAGGGGGATAACAATTTTTGCTAGCATAAATTTTAATGCAGATGCCGAGCATGCAGGTTTAAAAATGAATCCAACCTAACTGCTAATCTTTGGCAACCCGAAAGCGGGGACACCCCTTAATGATTGCTGCCCCAACTGTAGCCATTGATTTTTTGCTAAAGATCCTTGTTTCCCAAGATGCAAACGGGAAAGTGTGGGTATCATACAATTCGCCACTTTATCTAAAGGAACGTCACAATATTCCAGAGTAGCTACTGAAAAATATTTCTGGTATAGTGGATATCGTGGAATCTGCGACTAAATAGCGTATTCTTGGAAGCGGTTAGGCAGGCTCTTTGGGCGTGCATTTGAAAAACAATGACAAGTTACCGCTCAAGTGTGTTATACCAGAATATTTTTTTGTGGATTAAAATTTAAGTAAAAAAAGTTGTTCCTCAATCCAATTTATTTTAAACGGGGTTAGTAGGAGTCGACGGAACTCTTATAACTTTTGAGTTTTTCTTCATTAAAACTTTCTTCTTTCGGCGTTTATCGTTTGTTACCCTTTTGAAAACGTTTCCATGAGTGTTTTGATAGTACTTATTTCCTTTATTTCTCAAGATATTCTCAACCTTTGATTTAATATTGTAACATGATTATTTGAGTATGCCTATTGATATCCTTTTTTGAATAAAACACGAAAAAACCTAAAAAAATTAGTTATTGTTGTTTAGTTTTGTCAATGACTTTACACGGAAATTAGTGATATTATATAATAAGTAGGTGCGCTTTTAGTGTGCACTTGAAATTCAACTGCATGATATGCACTCAAGATGGCAAGCAGCTGTTTTGTCGGAAACTTGAAAGGTTACCATGCGAAACAATCTTAAATTAACACTACTAAAGATAGATGGCTGGATGGCAATCAATTGCCTTGGCAAGAAATAACAAAAGAAATATTCTTAAAGAAACATGAAATGCACCCGAATATTCGGACGTTTGCTACTGTAGTTGTTGGTTTTTTTCTAGCTTTCATTTTATTCTTGGTTGGGGGTGTATCTGCCCTCTCGCTCACGGGCAGGGTCCTATTCGTTTTATTTCTTCCCGGCTTCTCTATTCTGCAGGCGGTAACTTCACGTGAATTTGATTTGTTGGAAAAACTGATTCTGTCCCCCATAATTGGGATAGCCTATACGTCATTGATGGCTCTTTATTTGTCAGTTTTACATGTGCCAATAAATGAATATACAATCATTTTGTCTGCGCTTTTACTCTCGGTTCCTTTACTTGCATATTCATGGAAAAAAGGAAGACTGAAAACGCATTTCAGGTCATCTTCAATGTCTTTTTCATATTTTGTTCTAATGCTCCTTATTGTTGTTTCGATTGCTCTGATATCGCTTCCGTTACCGAAAAACGGCATTTTAATACCTATGGGAGATGATCCCGCCACATCCACTTTAGCGGCAACTATGATTGCCCAGCAAGGCAAAATCCCCCAGTCTTGGGCACCATATTTTCCTGAGCAAACCCAATTCACTTATCCGCCAGGATATCCGTCAGTGATAGCTTTTCTCTATCTCCTGGACCCCTCTGTGTCCATGCCGTTGCTTGTATCTCTTTTTTCGGCATTTTTCGCTATAATCCATGGCGAAATATTTGTCCTCACACGCAGGGTATCACATGACAATAGAATTGCGCTTTGTGCAACAGCTCTCTCAGCTCTACTCTCAATTGGATTCTATCAAATGATGACATACGGTCGGTTTCCAGCCCTCGCTGGAGTGGCATTAACCTTGTGCCTGTTGTTTTTTTCATATCTCTATTCAGTTAGTGGAAACCGTAAAATGCTGTTACTGGCAGGCATAACATTGGCAAGCCTGTTCATAACCTACAGTGTTTCGTTCATCACGGCTACCATTTTTGTTGTCTTATTCTTTTCCTGTGGATTGATCTTTTTTGAAAACAGGAAAAAAAGCGTTTTTGGAGGCGCCACAATTACTGTCATCGGAGTTGGCTTGTCTTTACCTTGGGTCTTCAATATTCTCAGCCGGTTAACGATTAAAGTACCTTTAAAGGAGTATCAGGCGCTTCTAATATGGTTCAATGCCAATTCAGTTAGAAGTGAATTTGGCTCTGCAAACCTCTTTATGTATTACGGCTACTGGCTATTGCTTTTTGGAATTATAGGTCTGCTTGCTGTTTTGGTTAGAAGGCGAATAGGAAGCTTTCTTTTAGCATGGTTTCTAAGTATAGTTCTCTTAATGTTAAATGAAATATTCCAAATCCATTTTCCAGATTGGTACTATCTTCAATCAGGAGCTTTCCTCAGTCCTTTGTTGTCATTTCCTCTAGCAGTGTTAGGTGGAATTGGGTTTGTGAAACTTTATGACTTCTTAAAAAACAAACTCCGATATTCTTCTCGTAAATTCCTGAAAACTTATTTGCCCCTTCTGATAGTCGCATCTCTTCTTTTATCTACCTATTACTTCGAATCAAAACCGATTCTTGCCAACGCTGAAATTCAAACAAACCGAATATCTACAGCGGACTACAATGCAATGATTTGGATTTCAAATAACACCCCTCAAGATGCTGTAATCTTTAACGATCACTGGGTTGGAACACCAAGTACATGGATACCCGTGATATGCCACAGACGCATCGTTATGCCATTGTTAAGCGTATCCGAAGTTGGATGGTCAAATATTATGTTTACTAGACAAGATGAGAGCATTATCGTCGCAGAATCTCCTAACTCAACCGAGGCACTATCCATCCTCAAGAAATACAATGTCTCATACATTTATCTAAGCAATACCGTCAGTAGTCAGGTCCAGAATTGGAGAAACAACTATGATCCGCATTTGTTCCTACAAAGTCCTCATTATGAAGTTGCATTCAATGAAGATAATGCCTGGGTCATAAGGGTGATCTATTAGTTCCCTCTCGGGCTTCCTTTCCTCAGCACGCGCTTTCAGATCAGTTTACAGCTAGATATGAAGCCAAATAACTAAGCAAGTACAAGACATGCAAAGGTTTAAGCGTTAAATTAGGTGGGCTCTTAGACAGCATCTAAACTATCAAGTACAAACCTGAAAGTTATCATTTTTACCGTCTCACACTCAAGATCCTCATCATCCTTTGTAGTCTTCGGGGCCAGAGTCGTCATCGCCCACCCAAAGACAAAGCAACCGTCACAATCATTAAAACGTTCAGGTAAAACTGTTTAATGTCATCCGCTAACTTTGCTTCACACTAATTTCGACACCATCGTCGCCCACTTGCATGTACCTACTCTTGTAATTGCCCGAATTCCTCACATAATCCAAATAATCACGCATTTGGTCGGCGAAGATTCCAGCGTTATCCCCAAAAACAACTGCTCCCTTACGTAGCTTATTCTCCGCCAATTTAAGATATTGAAAATGCTCACTTTTCTCAGCGTCAATAAATGCGAAATCAAAAGGACCTTTCAAAGTGGGGATGACTTTCAAAGCGTTGCCAGTGATAATACTAACTTTCGCTGGAACATTTGCCTTAACAATATTTTCTCCAGCGATCTCTCCTTCATCTCGATGAATTTCTGTCGTCACTATTTCCGAGTTTTCATCTAATTCGGTTTTGTAAGCTTCAGCTCTACAGCTAAGCCAGTCCTGGATCCAGTGATTCTCAATTTCCATCTCTATTTCCCTGAACCTGGACTCTAAATCATTATTCTAAATCAATAATTTAAACACTTGTTCTGATTTCATAAATTAGTTAAATACCGTCATCTAATGAATTGATACGATAATTTGGAGAAAAGTGAATGAAGCAAATTCCAAGTAAAGATCGGAAACAAATGGAATCTAAATTAGCTGATGTTTTTCAGTCGGAAATCACCGGATTGACGACAGAATTGCGTGAAATATTGCTAGATGACATGGTTACTGCATTCGAAAATAGATTAAATGTGTTAAACCAAGCTAGCAGAAAAACCCATAATTAGCATGTGCATATGGATAATAAGTTGATTTGCACTACATAAATGATTTATATTAAAAACATGAATAGTGGAGAAAACAAGAGGAATAAAGAAGTGCGTCGTTCAAAACTAGAAATGTATGTAGATATCCTTTCAGTTCTGGCTAACAGAGGACCACTAAAGCTAACGCATGTAATGTACAAAGCTAACGTCAACTGCAGTGTCCTCAAGGAATATCTTGACTTTCTCATGAAGCAAGGCTTGGTTGAAGAACGTACCGTTGGAAAAAGACGGGTTGTTTATGCCGTTTCACAACGAGGTATCACTGTTCTGAAATACTTCAAAGAGCTAAGACAAGTCTTGCCTATAGCAGAGGAAGCAAGAAGCCAAGTAATGGCTCCCTACTAAACACTTTTTCTTATTTGTTTCTAATTTTATTAATTTATTAGCTTACAAAATTAATGTATAGATTTCTTTTCTTGTGTTCAAATCAGTATTACTGTATCGTAATACTTAATAAACAGTTTTATTCACTATCTGTATACATGCAAAACACTTCGAGGGTAATTAATGATTAAAGATCAAGCGATGAACAAAAGACCTCTGAATATTCTTGAAAAGATTGAAGAAAGTCTTGAGCGGTTAAATGATAAGATGGAAGTTATTATTGAAATTCAGAAAACTGGCAATGACAATCAAAAGTCTGCACCTGGCTTGCCTGATGCATCTCTTGATGTTATGACACTTCTCTCGATGCCTGATCACTTGCGAAAAACCGCCATGGCAATCTGTAGATGCGTGAGAGCAACAGCTGAAGAAATCTCTGTGCAAACAAGTCGAGCAAGAGCAGTTGAAAGCGCGTATCTTAATCAGCTTGTAATCATGGGTTACCTCAAAAAAGAACGCAAAGGAAGAAAAGCGTATTTCTTCGTTGATAGGGAAACACAAGGTTGAGATATCATGGGAAAAATAATCGCAGTACACTCTTATAAAGGCGGAACAGGAAAAACACTTCTCTCAGTCAATTTAGCCGCAACCTTCGCGAAAAAAGGCAAAAAGGTTGCCCTATTCGATTTAGACTTCAGAGCCCCAAGCTTATTTGCCATACTAAAAGTTGAAAATTCAGAAGTCTGGTTTAACGATTATTTAAACAGCACCGCCGAAATCGGCAATGTCTTGATAGATTTAAGCAGCAGAGTATCTGGCGGCAAACTCTACGTTGGCTTAGCAAATCCACAAACGGAAGCAATCCGCGACATGTCCTCGAAAGACCGTAAATGGGAAATGCGAGCCCTTGGCAGACTCCTCGCCCTCAAAGAATCATTAATAGCAGAACAAGGCTTCGATTACATATTCTTCGACACAAGCCCAGGACTACAATACTCCTCAATAAACGCCATAGTAGCCGCAGACTTCGTAGTTGTAGCAACCACCGGCGACCGCTCCGACGTAGACGGAACAAAACGCATGCTAAAAGAACTCTACAACTTGTTTGAGAAGAAAACAGGACTGGTCATGAACAAAGTGCTTGATGCCACTGCAACATCTAAGAAATCTGAAATGGCCGCCAAAATAAAAACAGCATACCAGGTCCCCATGCTGGGATTTGTGCCATGTTTCTGCGATATACTGCGGGCTGAAGGCAACCTGATTTTCGTCCAAGACAAACCCGATCATCCGTTCACGAAGATACTGGCTGAAATGGCAAGAAAAATAGAAGATAACGAAGTAAACTAGAAAAAGCATTTTTCTTTCTCTGTATGTTTTTTAACTTGTTTTGTAATTTATGGGTGGAGACGTCAGCTATTTGGATAAATCAGTCATCATCTTAGCACTTGATTCCTCAAACAAGTTCGGGAAAGACAAAGGGCTATTGCGTCTGGATAACAAACCCTTGTTGAAACATGTTATTGACGCTGTTAAAGGGATTTCTGAAGAAGTTATTATTGTCACAACCTCGAAAGAACGCGCGGATTCTTACGCAAAAATTGTTTCACCTAAGGTTAGATTTGTTTGTGATGCGGACGAATCAAAAGGGCTTTTAGGGGCTGCTTTAGCAGGTTTTGAAGCGGCCGAGGGAAAATATTCGTTGATTTTGCCGTTTGATTCTCCCTTTGTTTCCCCAGATGTGGTGACTTTGCTTTTTGATTGTGGCATGGGCAAATCAGCGGATATTGCACGATCGCCTGATTGTGAGGTTGAACCTTTACATGCCGTTTACAATACTAAGGTTGCTTTGGAGGCTGCCAAAGAAGCGTTAACTAATGGCGAGGTTGATGTGGAAGCTATAGCGGATAGATTGCGTGGGATTCGTTACATGTCAACGATGGTGATTGAGCAGCTGGATCCAGATTTCAAAACGTTTTTCCGAATAATTACTCCGCTGGATCTAAAGAAAGCCGTTGTAATGTTAAAACCTAGAACATCAACATCAAAAAAAGGCGCTGCGAAAGCTGCCCGTATGCCCATTCGAAGAACTAAAAGACCACAGTTGTAACTTGTAGCTGTGCTAGTACAGTCACATCAATTTTTATTGCGAAGTATAGTATTTAGTATATAAAACGTATAGGGTTCTAAAAAAATCCGAAGCGTTTTGGCAAATCAACGGTTAACTGAGACGCAAGCGCCATGTTCCCCCTCTCTCTTCCGAAAATTCTAGTTTGCGTTAGGTTAAATCTGCATTTGCCAAAACTCAATTTTTAAAAATTTTTTAAATGCTGAGGCGTTTGACTTTTTTTTTGGTTTTCTTTCTAGTTTTTCTAAACTTAGCATTTGTTTTTGGCGGCTACGATCTTTGCAAGTTATGATTTTTCTCAGAATTATATGTCATTTTTTGTTTTCTTGCCAGAATTAACATTGCAGAGACAGAAAAAACGGTCAACCCCACAAGAGCTAATGCCGTGTAGTCTAAGCCGATTTTGGCAGGTAGAACTTCATATAAACCGATTAACCCAAATAAAACAAATATTGCTGCAGAAAGCCATTTGAAAGCTCGCTCTGGAATGCGCTTACAAAAAACAACTCCAACAATTATCCCAAGGCCATCAGCAACCAACATCGCGATGGAAGCTCCTAAAAAAACGCTTATTGCGTTCTGGTATTGCGCTACTAAACTGATGGTTGCAAGCTGGGTTTTGTCGCCGAACTCTGCAACGAAAAATGTTATGGCTACGGTTGCGGTTATTCCAAAGCGAGAAGGTTTTTTGTTCTCAGTTTTTTGTTTGTCTCCTCGGATCGCCCAAAGTCCGAAGCCGATGAATGAGAGCGAAGCAGCTATCGATATTATGTCGATGGGTATGATTGTTGTTAGGATTTGGCCTACGGCTACTGTTATTGCAAAACATGCAACGATCGCTATGAAAATTCCAAGAAGTACTTTGTAGACGTTGTGTCGTGTCGCGAAGGACATGGCTAAAAATTGTGTTTTGTCTCCCATTTCAGCTATAACGACCAGAATGAATGAAGCAATAAAAGCGTCTAAGCTCAATTCAAACAAATCTTTTCATCCTTAAATTGGCGGTTTCGCGATTTTTTTATTATTCAATGTCTTCATCCACCGCGCAAACTCATCTGAAGGTGGAAAATCAAGATAGAGTTGCTTACGCTTGGATTCTAACAAGAAGTTTTCGTTACCTATGTACTCTGCAGCAGTCATAACTCCATGATCCATGACCTGCGCTTTCTGATAAATAGAGACTGCTTTTTGCTT
>JBEKGO010000044.1:0-16079 GCA_050012755.1 Bathyarchaeia archaeon | reverse complement strand
CGGTGAGAATATGTTTACAAGTTTAAGCAACAAGTAAGAACCGAAGAATGCAAAAGGCACTACTACACCAACTGCCACTAGCTGCACAACTAATTGGTGTGGGTTTCCAAAGAGCGCACCGTTAACGCCAGGCACGCCTACTGATGCGCTGATTGCTGCTGAAGCGAAGAGGCCTGTTGCGATTGAACCCCACATTCCACCGACACCATGACATGCAAACACATCGAGCGAATCATCTATTCGGGATCTGCCCGCTCTCCAGTTAGCCACTAGGTTCGAGATAACTCCCGCAGCTAAACCAATAATTAGTGCCGATGATGCACTGACGTAGCCTGCTGCAGGCGTAATTGCGACTAAACCAACAACAGCCCCAACAGCAATACCTGTTGCCGAAGGCTTCCCCTTGATTGCCCAGTCGGCAAGCATCCAGCTTACAGCTGCTGCCGCTGCTGCCAAGTTTGTAGTTACAAGTGCTGATACTGCTAAGTCGTTTGCAGCTACTGCACTGCCCGCGTTGAAGCCAAACCATCCGAACCACAGCAATGCCGCACCCAAAAGTACGTATGGGATGTTTGTTGGCTTGAATTCCGTTGGGTGGTCTTTTTTATCTAATGCTTTCATATGACTTTGCCATGGAACTGCGCATCCTTTTCGCCTGCCTACTACAAGTGCTGCTGCTAATGCTGAAATGCCTGCTGAAATGTGTACAACTATTCCTCCTGCAAAGTCGATAGCGCCTAGGTTGTGGAGCCAACCGTTTGGGTTCCATACCCAATGTGCTATTGGCATGTAGATGAGCGTAGACCAAAGCACCATAAATATGAGCAGAGATTTGAATCTGATTCGTTCTGCACATGCTCCAATTATGAGAGCGGGGGTGATTGCTGCGAATTTTAGCTGGAATGCGAAGTAAAGTAGTTCAGGAACCTGCGGCGCAACTGCCGTGTTGACAGCATGTATATCTAAGCCGTTTAGTCCTATCAAGCTTGTCTTGAAGCCGATCAAGCCATTGATGCTGTTGCCGAACACCAAAGCATAACCCCATAGTGCCCAGATTATGCTTATGACTGCGAATATTACGAAACATTGGACAATTGTTGATACTAGATTTTTCCTTCGCACTAGACCTCCGTAGAAGAATCCTAGTGCTGGTGTCATTAGCATAACTAAGGCTGTTGCAGTCATTACCCACGCTATGTCTCCTGCCGCCATTTTTTCATTCAATCCTTTTTGACGTTTGTTTAGTTGAATAATTTTTTACTATACAACTACACAGACTTATATTTAAAATATGCTCATATGAAACACATATTTGCTTATTATTAGGCTATTGTTCAAACTATTACACTTTACAACACCATTCATCCAATTATTCAACCAAATTAAGCCGCATACTAAAAGAACGTTCAAAGCTGCGCCTAAAAGTGAAAGAGCCTACCCGTAGAAAAAAGAGGATTTTTTCAGTCTTTGCACAAATTTACAGATTTAAGTTAAAACATTGGAAAAAGCGCAATCATCCTCAATAAAACCAAGAAACATGCAGTTTAATTAATTTTTTTCAGCTTTGAAATCAAAAACTGGTCAGATAATGCTTTACACAAAAACCTTATTACACATCAACCGCTTCTTTGCGGCTGAAAAGGCGAAATACTTATGAAATTTGGCACATACACGTTCCAACCCCAAAAAGCAGAAGGGTTTGATTTCCATGTTTTACGTGTTAAACCAGAAACAGGCATAAGATTAACACCAGTTCAAGATATGTGCAGCAACATTGCAATTTTCGCCGACAACGTCGCAGTCCATAATCATCCAGATTGGATATCTCAGTCACCATTGGGACCTGCAAAAACGGGAAACCCCAACTATAACATATATTGGGACGTCGTCTGTGCAACACAGCCGCAGCACAGAGCTGAACAATTACAGTACACAGCTGATGTTGACCGGCAGTCGGCTGGCACATGGTTAAACAGCCAATACTTTGCCGACCATGGACATTGCACATGTTCAAGATGTATCGAGTTATGGAAGAAAAGCGGCTTGGGCTGGCTTGAATGGCGAAGAAAAGAAGTCACCGACTACATTGCTCAAGTGCGAGACGCAGTCAAGAAAGAACTAGTTTTGTGTATTCAACCTGACCCTGTGACCTCTTACGAGCGTTATGGTGTTGACTTTGACGACTTAGCTAAATATGCTGACGTTTTCAACGTTGTAATGTTTAGCAAAAACTACGCTACTCCATGGTATTGGGAAATGCTAGCGCGAGGCTTCAAAAAGCTACTTAAAAAACCATTCTACATTAGCTTTTACGTTTTCGGTCCAGGTGATAATCCAAAAGATACGCCATCAACCTCAGAACTGCTGACCGTCAGTGTCCGATGTGCAAGAGCAGGAGCCGACGGCTTCCTATATCTTACTGATGGAGCCAATCAAATTCAAGCTTTCCAAAAAGCAGCAATCGAGCAGGTTGAATTAAGAGAGAAATTGAGAAATTATGGTCGTAAACCAGTGCAGGAATTCCTTGACTTTGTTACAAGCTGGGAAAAAATAGTTTAGTATTGTTTTGGCAATATTTAGTTAATAGTCTTTTTGTTTTTTTAGCTGTCCGCTATGTTTTTATTGAGTCAATAACACGAGTTAGGTTAGGCTCTGGAGAATGTTTGCGTGGATTTCGTTTTAGACTTAGGAAAAGCCGTTATTGCTTTGTTCATCATTGTTGATCCATTCGGAAACATACCTATTTTCATTGGTTTAACTGAAAACGTTCCAGAAATTCAGAGAAAAAAAGTTTACAATACGGCAACATTGGTTGGCGTCGTTCTGCTGCTTGTTTTTGCGTTCACAGGTCAAGAAATCCTAAATATTTTTGGGTTGTCCATTTATGCTTTTGAGGTAGCAGGTGGCATATTACTGCTTATTATTGCTATCAGAATTTTGATATCAGGTACGCGAGATAGCACTGATTCGTCTCCAGAAAGTTTAGGTGCAGTTCCAATTGCAATTCCGCTGCTCGTGGGGCCAGGAGCCATTACTACAACCATATTTAATCTTCAAGTTTATGGCATTGAAGCAGCGATTCTGTCAGTTTTAATAGTGCTGGGTTTGACATGGGTTATTCTTAGGTTCATAGGTAGAATTTACAAGTTTTTGGGCAAAACGGGCTCGCTGGTGATATCGAGGGTTATGGCTTTGCTTATTGCAGCCATTGCAGTTCAGTATATTTTAATCGGAGTAACACATTTCGCAGCCTTAACTCATTAGGTTTTTCTAACCAAGAACATTGTTGGAAGATTAATTATTAAAATGATCAAGTTGTTGTCAATTTGAAATTAAAAGAATTATAGTTCTCAGCATGTCTGATTATTTGGTTTGGTTATCCAAACAACGCTACAATCCCCTAAAAAAACATTGATTCTTAATCAAACAATAAATAAAACCCTGCCGAATAATATTTTCAAAAGTGAACGCTATGCGGTTTGAATGTGGTGGTTGCAAGAAATCCTTCTCTGGCGCAGGTTTAACCGTGAATATAAAAGGTAAAGACCAAATGTATTGCGCAGATTGCTATTGGAAACTTCAAAAAGAATATGAACAGAAAAAGAACTGTGAAGACTGCGGCCACTTCGAAGAAGAATCCTGCCAGAAAACTGGAAAAAATTTAGCGCCTGCGAAGGTTGGGTTTAATAACTATTTTGTTGAGGCAGAAACCTGCAAAAATTTTTCCACTGAGAAAAAAGGAACCTCAAAAAAGAGAGAGAAAGAATTAACTGAAACACAAAAAGAAGCAGTTGCCCTAGCTAAAACCCTCTCAGAGAAAGGACAAACCCTAACTTACTTCTGCTGCCATTGCGGAGCTCCAATAAAAGTCGGAGCAAAGGTACCTGAAATCCAAAACATTTGTCCCAGATGCAAAGGCGATCTCGAAATCGTAAATCTCGCAAAATTCATCAAGCAACACCAATAATCATAAGCGACCAAGTCCCAAACGACAAACTTGGGTAAGAGAGGGCAAACTATTGACCCTACTAATTACATTCTGTCCGTTCTCAACTGGAAATAATTTCATAAAGCGCGCCTCATTGTCAGAAATTATTTTAAGCTTGTTTCATTTCTCAAAATGCTATGTCTCAGTTCTTAACGTGCTCTCCTCGACCATAATTTATGGTCCTTAAACTTGGCATTTGGGGCAAACGAATACTTTGCCTCCGCCAAGGCTTAGCTCCTGTATAGGAGACTCGCAAACTGGGCAGTTCTTTTTTCTCATGTTCGGACCCATCGCTGAAACGTAACGACCTTGATTCTGATATAAGTCTAAGAACTGGTTTTTCCCGTTCAACCGAAGTCTTTCTCGAATTACTAGCTTGACGGAGTTGTAAAGGGCTTTCTGCTCATTCAAATTCAACTCAGAAGCCTTTCTTTTCGGGTGAAGCTTAGCCCTGTATATTATATCTTGAAAAGCACTGTTGCTCAACCCTACCAAGACGGCGTCTTTTCCAACGAGCAGAGGTTTGAGTGCCCGGTTGCCGCTCGATAAGAGTCTCGAAAACCGCTCAAACGTGAAGTCCTCATCTAAAGGTGAAAGAATCTTGGCGTTGAAATCTCGTTTAAACACGTACGAGTCTATCAGTTCCGCATCCTTCAATACCCTCATGCCTCCCATACTGGTGAATCTCACCGTCAACGCGGTTTTGTCGGAAAAATCCACTCGTACATGAAACTTCTCTGGAACCGTACCTTCACCTGAGTGATAAAAAATTTCGCCGCCGTATTCAGGGCTAAGAATCATGTTCATTCCCTCATCAAGCTTCACGCGCATGCAGTTGCCCCTGGACGTGACATATTCGACTACTCTGTTCAAGAGTTGATCGAAGGATTTGCTATCTCTGTTCATGAACCCAATTTTCTGCAATTTTTCGCAATCTCGAAGACTATAACTCGTGATTTGTTTGCCCTTCAACACTTTGTTCATTTGATCCGCGAGGATCTTTGCTTCTGGAAGCTCAATACTCATCTGAAGTCTCCTCACCACCCTTTCCTCTAACAAACAAACGTTTAAATCGTTTATGCATTAGCGCGCACGCTTCGACCTTTCACTCAAGAGTCAGGAGGTGTTTACGTTCAGGAACGTTAATCACGCCGCATATAGAGAAACAGCTTCACTGCAGTATGGACCACAGAGTTCTGAGCACAAACTTAGAATACGTGTGCTATCCAAGCCGCATACAACACCAGAGTTCCAAGGAAAAGCACCGCCCACAACTTCTTGTTGTACTTGTAAATGTCTCTGCCACCCATCGGTTCGATGGGGAAGGTGTCAAAGAACGCTGCGATCAGGCACATGGCTAAGCCGGTTCCGCCTATTAGGACGACGCCGGCTTTGAGAAGGATGAAGAACAAGCCGCCAAATCCCAATGTTATGAGGACCCCTGCGACTGCGAGGAAGCCGCCAAGACGTTCGGTGAAGTTGTGTGAGTGATGCACGGTCCGAGTAGGCGAAGAAAAAGGAGACTTGAGAGCTACGCTTGATATCAGAAACAAGGCGGCTCCAAAATACCACAGTTTATACTCTGTCCAAACCCCTTTTCTTCGCGCATACAGCGATATAATGTAAGTTCTGGTAAGAGCAACTAGGATGCTTGTTGCAAAAAACGTGGGTAAGACCGTCAAAAACTGGTCCAAGTTAATAACTTTAACGTACGCGAAGGAAAAAGTCAAGATGAGTACGGATGTTGCATAAACGGCGACTTCAGCGTTCGTTGGTAGAAATGGCGAGCCCTTTTTCTCATCAATTTTGAGTTTACGCTTGGATGCAACAAAGTCTTCGAGCCACTTCTTAATCGTGTCGGGTATGAGATTTCGAATTTCGGTAATTACTTTGTCGAAAAACCCGCCAGCAGCACTGGCAGGAACACTTGCCGCAGCTGAAAAAAGGACGACAGCCACAGTCGCGGCACCCACAGATACAACACATGCTGCCACTCCGTTTGCAGGCGCTGGAACCCACGCGGTTTTAGTGACTTCGCCGCCCGCTGGCTGTGTCGGGGAAGAAGTGGGACTTGGGGTGGAGTTTGAGAGAGGTTCGGTTTGGTTTCCGAATGCATAGAGATTGCTGTCGTATGACCCGATATAGAGGACACCATTTGCTATCGCAGCTTGGGCAAACACCTCTCCTGCGGTGTAACTCCACACTTTAGCTCCGGTAGCCGCATCTAACGCAAGTATTTGGTTGCTTCCGCTGTACGCGCCTATGAATGCTATATTGCCAGCGACGACGGGAGGGGCATAGACGGGCCCGCCTGTCGGGTAACTCCAAACTTTGCCGCCCGTGTTGGCGTTAAGGGCATATACGTTTCCATCAGCTGAGCCGATGTAGAGGATTCCGCCAAGGACCACAGGTGAGGATGAAACTGCGTCACCTGTTTTGTAGTTCCACACCTTCGTTCCAGTGGCGGCGTCGAAGGCATATACGTTATCGTCGGTCGAGCCAATATAGACTATTCCGTTCGCGATTGTAGGCGATGAATCCGTGTACGTACCCACGTTACCAGTTGGTGAACTCCATAATTTGGCACCTGTTGAAGCATCTAAAGCGTAAAAACTTCCGTCTTCTGAGAGGTCATATACTACGCCGTTAGAGACAACTGGAGAACCGCGGACTTGATTCCCTGTTGTGTAATTCCATATTTTGGCTCCTGTGGCCGCGTCGAGAGCATATATGTTATCATCGCATGACCCAATATAGACAGTGTTATTTACAACAGCAACTGAAGACCAGTCACCTTGACCACTGGTCGACATATTCCAAACTTCAGTGCCCGTGCCAGCGTCGAGGCAGTAAATGTGAGCGTCGTTTGAGCCAAAGTACACTTTGCCGTTTGCAACGGCCAATGTTCCCCACACACTATCAGCAGCTGAGAAAGTCCAAATTGTTGCTCCAGTATAGGCGTCTAGGGCGTAAACGTTACCGCCGAAGCAGCCAACGTAAACGACGCCATCCAGAACTGCGCAACCAGAACGCACAGCTCCGCCGAGTGTTTTAACCCATAGGGTTTGGTTGGTCAAAGGTACTGCAGAGGATGTGGTTCCAGTGTGAGCTTGATCGTGTTGGAACATTGGCCACCAGTCTATAGCGGCTGCAGTCGTTGTTCCTGCAGCTATTAAAACGCTTGAAAGGATGAGCAAACAAAGAAATCTAATTACAGTTTTTGAACCTTTTCTTACCATTTTCTGTTCCCAATCCCGCTATCCACCTGATAATTCGACGGGGCAGTTCCAAGCTACTGCTGAAAAACTGTGTTTTTGAATCTGCTGTTGTAGATACAAGTAAAGTCAAAACTGAAATTTCAATATTATAGTCTATTTCTCCCGCCTTCTCCCAGCCCTACTCTGTTTTTTGGAAATTTAAGAATTATGGATACTGGGTAGACAGGCGGTTTGATTTCATGGATAAACGAAAAATAAATAATCAGAAATAGAGCTCAAATTATCAAAAGGAGAATGGCGCGGGATGTTAGGTTTACATTCACGTTTAAATTTCACGCGAGAAAGCGCGCGAATAGCGAGCCAAAATTCCTCTGGTTCAATCAAAAATGTTTATGCGCGCCGCAAGTTTTGAAGCACACGTAGGCTTTAAACTAAATGGGTAAGCCATAATTTTTTCTTGATAAACACTAGCTGAACCTAAAAAAAACGTTGTGAGTTCGAGACTGATTATGCTTTTATACTCAGCTTTTACATAAACGGTGGCTAAGGGGAAAAGCAAGTCATGGGACTTCACGCTAGATTCCAAGATGCGATTGAAAAAGTGTTTTTCAAGGGCAAGTCCAGCAGGAAAAGCGTTTATCTGACCTATGTAATTGGCAATGTTATTTTGATGCTTGTGCTTTTTTATTTGTTGCTGAACACTTTTGCGTATGACTGGACTGGACAATTGTACCCTGCAGGGTCAGGCTTCCGATTGCAAACAGGTTTGGATACTGCAATTCCTTTTGTTCCACAAATGGCAGTCTTTTACCTATACTTGTTTTATCCGTTTGTCATTCTAACGATGCTTTACTTCGCATTCGTGGATTACAGAAAAGGGTATGCTCTAGGCTGGTCGCTGGTGGCAATTAACGGCATAGCAATCCTCATCTACATTGTCTTTCCTGTTTCAACTTTCTGGTACCGCCAAGAACTGCTGGCGCACCCGCTTGTTGGCAATTTTTGGGCAAGCCAAGTCTATCATATTTTTGCCACCGACACTTCTTTCAACTGCTTACCTAGCTTGCACGCAGCCCTATCAACAATATGCTTCTACACATGGTTCCAATATGCAAAAGTGAGACCCGGCAAGGCAACTAAAGCAGTGGCGGCTGCAGCATTCGTTATAGCCGTAGGCGTAATCCTATCTACGCTGTTCATTAAACAGCATTATATTGTTGACGAAATCGCGGGAATAGCGCTAGCATGGGTAATCGGCACATTATTATTCAAAAAAATCTGGAAAAGTTCCAACTGATTACTGCGTACATTACAAGGTTAAGATGTTGCCAGGTCATAGCTTCGTTTCACAGCATTCTTCCACAGAGAACAAAGAGCTTTTCCCATATTTTCTTGCATTTTAGGTATGAATATGTGGTCGAATTTGCGATTTTTTAACAAATCCTCGGTCGATTGAGCAAAAGTTATTAATTAATACGAGTGAAGGGTAAATAAACTGATTACTTAAAATAGAAGTGAATTTGAAGTTGCGAGCGTCAACGTTTACCTTTACCGACCAAGATATGGTCGAGATCTTTGTTTACAAGTGGGCCCCAGATGAATCGCCAAAAGCGGCAGTTCAGATATCTCACGGACTTGGCGAGCACGCGGGCAGATATGAATGGGTCGCTCAGCAACTCACAGATACAGGCTATATTGTGTATGCCGATGACCACCGCGGTCACGGGAAAACGGCTGGAACCGTAGAAAAATTAGGGCTGCTTGGACCGGGCGGGTGGGATGGCACCGTGAAAGAAATCAAGATGTTAACCGATATCATCAAGAAAGAGAATCCCGGGTTGCCCGTTTTCTTAATCGGCCATTCTTGGGGTTCTTTCCTCGCCCAAGACTACATATCACAATTCGGCAAGGAAATCAAGGGGGTGATCCTAACCGGAACCAACGGTAAACAATCCTTTATCATCCGGAAAATTGCGCCAATAATGATAGCAAGGGAAATCAAGAAGATCGGCGCCGACACCAGGAGTCCGTATTTGGATAAACTCACGTTTGGGGCTTACAATAAACCCTTCGAGCCGGCGCCCACGAAATTCGAATGGCTCTCACGGGATCATGCCGTCGTCGAAAAATATGTAAATGATCCATTCTGCGGGTTCATCTCGCAGGCTGGAACGGCGTCAGAATTAGCCAAAGGGGTCATAAAGATCGCCAAGCGCAAGCAACAAGCGAACATTCCGAGGGATTTGCCGATTTATATAATGAGTGGAGGCTGCGATCCCTCGAACAAAATGAGTAAAGGTGCCCAAGCGTTATACAAGACTTATTTTTCCCTGGGAATTAAGGATGCGTCAATAAAAGTGTACAACGGCGCCCGCCACGAGATCTTTAACGAAACCAACAAAGAGGAAGTCATGAAGGATGCCATCACGTGGCTCGACCGTCACCTATAATCATTGGGCATTCCCGGGGAGCGTGCGTGAAAAGATTGATTGAAGCCAAAGAATTTGCCCTTGTTGACATAAAAACGCTCGAAAATTTCATGTACGACGTTTTATGCGGAGTCGGAGTTCCGAAAGCTGATGCAGCAATCGTAGCGGATGTGCTTATAGCTTCCGACAAACGTGGAATTGATTCACATGGAATCGCTCGACTAAAAATGTACTACGATCGCATTAGGAAAGGACAGCAACTGCCTACAACAAAACTAACCATAGAACGCGACGCTCCTGGAGTAGCAGTAATTAATGCCAACAACGGAATGGGACAGGTAGCAGCAAAAAAAGCGATGGAACTCGCTATCGAAAAAGCCAAGAATGTAGGCATTGGTATGGTTGTTGTTGGCCACTCAAATCACTTCGGGATTGCAGGTTACTATTCTCTAATGGCTACTGAAAAAGGCATGATTGGCATGTGCGGAACCAACGCTCGGCCGTCTATTGCGCCCACATGGGGCATCGAACCGATGCTTGGAACAAATCCCTTTTGTATCGCAGTGCCAACTGACTGGGACTTTCCTTGGTGTGCAGACCAAGCAACCTCAACAATTCAGCGGGGTAAAATCGAAACCTATGCCCGAATAGAAAAAGAGTTAAAACAGGGATGGGTTATTGGAGCAGACGGAAAATCCCGAACAGATTCACGCCAAATTTTGACAGATTTGACAAAGGACGAGGCTGCGCTCACGCCACTCGGAGGGATTGGTGAAGACATGGCAGGATACAAAGGCTACAATTATGCGACCTTTGTTGAGATTATGTCTTCAGCTCTTCAGCAATCATCAGCTTTGAAGGCTTGCCTGGGTGTTGCCAACGGAAAAACAGTGCCTTTTGATCTCGGTCACTTCTTCATAGCCGTCAACATTGAGGCTTTCGTTGAGGTGGAGAAATTCAAGAAGTCAGTGGGAGATATGCTTCGTGAACTGGCAGCATCAAAGAAAATGCCAGGTATCGATCATATTTACGTTGCAGGAGAAAAAGAGTATCTGGCATATAAGCGCCGTGCCGTCGAGGGAGTACCGATCTCCCTGGAAACTCAGAAAGAGATGTTGACAATGCAGTCAGATTTAGGTTTGACCAAATATCGCTTTAACTTTAAAGTTTAGTAAGATGTTGACCTATGAAAGACGACATTTACTTGGCTGTAATAGACGCTGGAACTATTGGCGAACGCACAGTTATTTTTGATACAAAGGGCAATGTAGTTGCAGAGAAATACTTAGAGCACCCCAGCTATTTCCCAAAGATTGCTTGGGTTGAACAGGATGCGGCGGAGTGGTGGAGTTGCGTCTGCAAAACTGCAAAAGCGGCATTGAAAGAGGCAGATGAAAAGGGCATAAAAAAGGACATGATCATAGGTATCAGCGTGACAAGCCAAAGGGAGACTATAGTGCCCATTGACGCCAATGCTAACCCATTACGAAAAGCCATCGTTTGGCAAGACAGAAGAACAGTTCCACAGTGTAATTGGATAGAGAAGAATATTGGACCAAAAGTTGTTTACGAGACGACTGGCTTGACGATTGACCCGTACTTTTCGGCACCCAAAATCCGATGGATCATGGAAAAAGAACCAGACATTTACAACAAAACCTACAAGTTTCTTTTGGTTCATGATTACTTGATAGCGAAATTCACAGATGCATTCATCACGAGTCCGGATAACGCGTCGAGAACAATGTTGTTTGATATCAGGAAACGTAATTGGTCTGAACCACTCCTGACCCGCTTGGAGATAGGCAGGGAGAAAATGCCAGACGTACATCCTACAGGAGAACAGATTGGCAACGTAAGCGCCAAAGCAGCTGCAGAGACAGGATTCGCAAAAGGAACACCTGTTTTCTGCGGAGGAGGAGACCAGCAATGCAGCGCTGTTGGAGCTGGGGTAATTCGACAGGGAAGCGTTGTTGTTACCACTGGTACCGGGACATTTGTCTTGGCGCACTCAGAGACGCCTGTTTTTGATCCAAAAAGAAGAATCCTTTGCAGTTGTCATGCGGTTCCGGGCAAGTGGGTTCTGGAGGCAAGTGTTTTCTCTACGGGTTCCGTTTATAAGTGGTTTAGAGATCAATTTGGTTCACTTGAGAAATTTGTCGCTAATAAAGTTGGGATCGATCCATACGAAATATTGGATAGCGAGGCTGCTGCATCTAGTGTTGGTAGCAGAGGAATCATATTTTTGCCTCACTTTGTCGGCGCAGGTGCTCCATACTGGAACCCGCACGCAAGAGGAGTAATCTTCGGGTTAACCCTCGGGCACACACGACATGATGTGATACGATCGATTTTTGAAGGCTTGAGCTTTGAGATTCAAAAGAATTTGGAAGTAATGGAAGAACTTGGTATTCCGTTGAAAGAAGTGCATGTGTCTGGAGGTATGACGAGGAGCCAAATCTTTAACCAAATTCAAGCTGATATCTACGGAGTACCCGTATTGCGAGAAGCCAGAGAGTCAACAGCGTTGGGATGTGCATTGTTAGAAGGAGTAGGTGCTGGAATATTCAAGAGTGTTGACGAGGCTGTTTTAGCTACAATGAGACCAGCAGAAAAATATCAACCAGTTAAAGAGAATCAAAAGAAGTATGAGAGTCTATTTGAGTTTCATAAGAGAATCTACGATATCTTAGATAAATCGAATATTTACGAAACTTTCTCGACACAGATATTTTAACTTTGACAACCGAATCCCTAGGACTAAAGAAATAATGTTCGAAATTTCAAAGCTTCGATTTTTGCATCAGCGCACCAGCAATAAGAAATAGAATTCGCACGCACTAGTTCCCGTTGGACATGAACTTTTAAGATTATAGGCTGGGTCTCGACGGGGCATATTTCCAAATGGGGTAAAGAGTCTTTTCCAGTGAGTGGCGTGACATCTAAACAGTGGGCGGTTTTATGCAATCAGGGGGGATGTTGATTAATTAAAAAGCGATTTCAGCATTATTTGCATAAATAATCAATAATCAAGACTTATATGGTTCAAGGAGTGGCGCGGGATGTGGGATTTGAACCTACGCGGCCTTTCGACCACAGGTTTGGCGAGACTCACTCTTTCAAGCTGGTCAGAACATTACCATTACATTTTGAATTGTAATGAAATATTTATATGGTTTGTAATGGTAAACTATCTGGATGCGAATAATTAAGCGAAAAAAAGGGCAATTAAAATACTTCTATCTGCAACATTCCTACAGAAAAGAAGGAAAAGTAATTACAAAAGAACTCTACTTGGGCAAAAAAATCCCTGACAACATCGAAGAAATCAAAGCAAAACTCATGCATGAAACACACGAAGCACTCTTTGAAAAACTAGAAAAAATAAAAAACAATTTTCAAAAAGAGTGGAAAGAAACTCCTCCATCAGCCAAAGAAAAAGAGCTACAAGAAATAGCAATAGCATTTACCTACAACACAAACGCAATTGAAGGATCCACCATAACTCTTGAAGAAGCCAGACTAATACTGGAAGATAAAATTGCTCCAAACAAACCGATCAGAGATATACGCGAAACTGAATCTCATGCAACAGTTTTCTTTGAAATGTTGAAAGCAAAAGAAGAAATTTCAGACCAACTCCTGTTGAAATGGCATAAAGAAATTTTTAGAGAAACAAAACCTGACATCGCCGGAGCATTCAGAAATTATCAAGTCAGAGTAGGCCCTTACTTGGCGTCAGATTGGCATAACGTCGCAAACCTCATAACGCAACTCATAGCCTTTACAAACCAGTCGAACCTTAATTCAGTCGAGCTTGCAGCTAGAGCACACTATATTTTCGAGAAAATTCACCCGTTCGGTGATGGGAACGGCAGAATTGGAAGGCTGCTAATGAATTATATTCTGTGGAAAAATGGTTATCCTATGCTCATAATAGAATATAAGAAAAGAAAATCCTATTACAAAGCTCTTCAGCGATCAGAAGAAGGCTTCGTAAGCTATTTTATCCGAAGATATCTAGCTGTCCACAAACAACGCTCACAATAACCACCTAAAAAAGCGATGGCGCGGGATGTTAGATTTACACCCACATTTAAATTCCACACGAAAAATCCAAGAAAAAGCACATATCAGAACCGCTAGTATACGCTTAATCATTAAAGCGCGCACAGATTCTATTGCTCTTTTAGATATTTCAGTCTAATCCCTGCAAGTGTAGGTTGTCTAGACTTCCGGATCATAGTTGTCCGTTAGACAGATTGGCTTTCCGTCTCTGATAGGCTCCGCAGTTTTCGACGAGCCCGCTCAATAGCTTGCATATTTCCTCCCGGCACTAGCTCTATGTAATGGTGAAGTGACTGTGCAGTCTTCTCCTTCAACCCCGTCTTTTTCTCCGCCAGCGCCTTTGTATAACCCTTCCTAGTACAAATTTTGTACCCGTGGAACGTTATTTATAAAACACTAGCCTCTTATTAACAAACAATGGGCTACGTTTAGTCCAAAGGGTAATCGCATTGATAGATACTGAGGGTCTTACAAAAAAGTTTGGGGATCTAACAGCCGTAGACAATCTTGATCTTCATGTTAACGACGGTGAAGTCTTCGGTTTTCTGGGTCCGAATGGCGCAGGGAAAACAACAACTGTCAGAATGCTTTGCTGTCTAATATCAAAGACGAGCGGCACTGCAAGGATAGGCAATTACGATGTCGGAAATAGTGCTGATCAACAGAAGATAAGACGGATGGTGGGCCTGCTGACTGAAAATGTCGGGCTCTATGAGGAACTAAGTGCCTATGACAATCTCGATTTTTACGGTCGATTCTACAGGCTTGACGTACAGAAAAGGAAAGAGCGAATAGAATACCTTCTCAAGATGCTGGGGCTTTGGGAAAAGAGAAACGTAGCAGCAGGAACCTTTTCTAAGGGGATGAAGCAAAAACTCGCCATAGCCCGCGCCCTCATCCATGACCCACAAGTCCTATTCTTGGATGAGCCAACTGCAAGCCTCGATCCGGAAGCTTCTAAGACGGTTAGGGACTTCATCCTTGAGCTGAAAAAGGAGAAAAGAACAATCTTCCTAAACACGCATCTTCTGGATGAGGCTGAAAAGATCTGTGACCGGGTTGCGATACTAAAAACTCGACTAATCGCAACAGGCACCCCGCAAGAGTTAAGGCGTAAGCTGTCTGGTAGAAAGATAAAAGTTCAGCTTCAGCATGTTGATAACGTAATCGTAGAAGCGGTCAAGAAAATCGGCTTTCAAATATCGGAGGTAACTAATAATAGCCTTCTTATCGATGTCAATGATCCTGAGAAAGAGAATCCAGCCATTTTGAAGGCGATTGAAGCTGCAGGTGGACAAGTGCAATTCTTAACAGAGATTGGCTCGTCTCTGGAGGATGTGTATCTCAAGCTTGTGAGGGGATAAAAAATGGATTTGCAAAGCGCTTGGGCAGTTGCCGCAAAAGACTTCAAGATCTTCAAACGGAAGACTATGGTTATCTATATCACCGTTGTTTTCCCTCTTGTTGTGGGAATTGCGTTCCCATTGATTGTGCAATATGCACTGCATATTGGCAGCGGCCATGGAATGACCGCCTTAACTCTTCCCAGATTTATGGACGCGTTCTCGATATGGTTTCTCATAGGATCAGCCATAATTCCCACAACTATAGCCTCCTACAGTTTAGTGGGAGAGAAGATCCAAAAGAGCTTGGAACCGCTTCTGGCAACGCCAATGACCGACGGCGAAATCTTGTTGGGCAAAACAATTTCAGGGCTCGTCGTGCCTTTAGGGGCGATCTATGCTGGTTCAGTGATATACATGTCGCTCATGGATTTGGTGACGCATAGCACACTGGGTTATCTTTACTATCCTAACTGGCATATTGGGGCGATCTTGCTTGTGGCACCGTTGATATGTCTTCTTAGCGTTGAATTAAATATCATTATCTCATCCAGAGTAAACGATGTGCGAACAGCACAGCAAATGGGAATGTTGGCCGCGCTTCCATTCTTTGGAGTATACATAACATCTGAAATTGGAGTGTTTGCATTCAATGACACGAATCTGCTGATTTTGGCAGGTGTTATCTTAGTAATAGCCGTTGTTGTCTTCTTTGTCAGCAGAATTACATTCCAGAGAGAGGAAATATTGACGAAGTGGAAGTAGCAAAGTTAGAGGAGGAAGGTTCAAAAAAATGACAAAAGCCAAGTTTGAAATAGGAGAGACTGAAAAACATACCATTATTGTTAATGCGAGCGCGCTTCTAAAATACATCAAGATAGAAGTAGATGGCGAAAAAGTCATTAATGAAACAAACTTTCAGCCATTGCCAAAGAAGTTCCAGTTGGACGTGGGAAATTCCGAAAAGCATCATTTGGAAATCAGCGCTGGACCGTTCTCGCCTATCAAACTATTCGTGGACGGAAAAGAAGCT
>JBEKGO010000043.1:0-16237 GCA_050012755.1 Bathyarchaeia archaeon | reverse complement strand
GCCTATAGAGTAGGTTCTTTTAAGCATATTGACAGAATTTATAAAGCGAAAGTAGTCGATTTAATAGATAAAATTATTATCACAGATGATAACGAAATCATTCATATGATTGACATGGGAACTGGGCAAGAACAAGCTGAATACATCCTTAGCGTACTCAATATAAATGAGGAAAACGATCCCCGAAAAATAATTGCTCTTTTTGACGAAATTGCTATGATGGATGATAAGACTCTTGAACCCATTTGTTTAAGGTTGCGCGAATTGGAAAAACAGAATAGGTTACTTCTTGGAATCCTCGTTCAAAAAAGCAATCAGATAAGCGTCCGAAATTTAGATGAGTAAAAATGTCTACAAACGAAAATGATTATCTCAAGAAATTCTATAGTTTGTTAAGAGACAATTTTTTGAGAGAGAAAAACCTCAAAGAAAAATCAATTTTAATTTCATTTATTGAAACTAAGAGTTCGTCAAGGAACAAACTGCTAAGCGATTCGACAATGCCCTCAAATCTAATTCCAAACGAGGCATTATTATCTCTTTTAACAAAGAAACAAATTCAAGTTCTCGGAAACGTTGGAACATACGCTATTACGGCAAAAGGTGTCTGGGATTACGAACAAAATTTTGGACTGGTAAGTGAGGAAACGCTATTTTCTTATATTAACGAAAAATTCTTTAGCGGAGCATCATCGTCTTCTAATCGGGACGACTTAGACGATAGGGAAGCTGTAATCCTTTTTGCGATGATTGCAGCTAGAGCTTTCTCCGAAAAATCATTAGTTGACTTAAAGAAGGATGATAATGTTAAAGAAAAATGGCGAGAAGTTCTTGAAAAGTCCTATGATCTTTTAACCGATTTGCATTTGATAAGGAAATTAAAAAAAGAGGACTTTTTACGTAAAAGCGGAAACGAACATGTAGTTAGCAGCATATTTAGACATAATGGCCCTGCGGTTCAAAAAACTCGCGGAATTTATGTTTATACAGGGAGATATGGTTATTATCTGGATATATTCGGTGAAGATGTTCTGTCAAAAGAAAAATTAAGCTATTTGTTTTGGAAAATTTTTAAAGGATCCCTTTCATCAGATTCAGCTGATTTGATATTACAATTTTGCAAAGAAATCTCGAGTAAAGAAAGCATTTACTTATATGATGATATAAAAGAACATAACTTTTCAATACCCATGTTCGATTATGTAGTAAAGGACAGTTTGCTTGATTCTGTTTTATCAAAAGCTAAATGGGCCAAGGTTTAATTCATACATACGCTAAAAGGGGTCAAAGGTAATAACGAAAAAATGACCGCTATCACCAGCCCACTAAGGTATCCTGGAGGAAAAGCACGGGCAATAAAGAAGATCCTTCCACTTATTCCGCATGGTTTCACCGAGTATCGGGAACCATTTCTGGGCGGTGGCTCTGTTTTCGTAGCTTTTAAACACCAAAATCCTCAATTAAAGTGTAAATTAAACGACTTAAATCAGGATGTTTATTGCTTCTGGAAAACTCTGCAAAATGATCCGGTTTCGTTAATTAACGCTATTACTCGAATTAAAAACGGCTGCCAAGACGGCAGAGCCTTATATTCTAAACTTGTAAATTCAAATGCCTCTGGAGTTTTTGGTCGAGCATTAAGATTCTATGTCTTGAATAGAACAACTTATTCTGGCACAACAGATTCTGGTGGGTATTCTGCTGAATCTTTTAAGAAACGTTTCACAATGTCCAAAATTGAAGGTCTTTGGCCCTTGGCAAAGCTCTTGAATAATGTAAGTATAACCAACCAAAGTTACGAGAATCTTCTTTTTGAAGAAGGCAAAAATGTTTTTATTTTTCTGGACCCGCCCTATTGGAAAGCAAGAAATTTTCCTTTATACGGTAAAAAAGGTAATCTTAATAAATTTTTTGACCACCAGGATTTTGCAGAAAAAATAAAAAAGTGCAAACATACTTGGCTAATTACCTGCGATGATTCAGAATTGATACATGAGCTGTTTTCTTTTGCGTATATTTACCCTTGGAAAATGAAATATAACGGGATGCACAAGAAAAAAGCAATTGAAGGAGAAGAACTTTTTATTACGAATTATGAACCAGAAGATATTAAACTCAACTTTCAACGTTAGAAAGAAGGGACGTAAAAACCTAAAAGAAAAGGTGGACTATTTTTAAACGGTTGTCACGTTTAATTTCTAATTAACAAGTCAACAATGTTTATCATGCGATCGTTTTTTCTGTAATTTTTCTTTCAATATTGTGTTGATATTTCCGGCGAAACCAATTTGAATGCCATTGATTTTATACTTGTTTCCTAAAATTACATTATAATAAATGGAGCAAGAGGGATTAACAAAGCTAAATATAGGCATAATTTGAAGTAGCAATGGTTCAACTTGCTGTGTTTCTACTCATTTGTTTGTAGACTTAAGTGCAGCAAAAAGATTAGTTTTGAAATTTTTGGGATTGCCAATCTGTATAGGAATTAGAAACTTCTGATTTTTGGCTATCTCTGCTTCGAAGAAATGGCTATCACTGCAGTTAGCATAGACGAGTATTACAGCGTCAAAAAGACCGATTTTTTGTGTTTTATATAATATATCACGAATATCATTCTTTTGAGGTGTTAAATCGACTTTTTCAATACATTCGATAGCAATCAATCGCCCATTGAAGACTAATGCAAGATCAATTTCTTCAGGAGTTGAAAAACTAGTACTATCCAAAGACTTTAGCATGATACCTGCTTCTACAAATCTAATGGGAAGATGTTCTAGAATAAATTGAGTGTACTCTTCCATCCAAACAGTCCATGTTTCGTAAGCATCTGCCGACAAAACATAGGCATTTTTCACAAATTCCTTAGGTACTTTATCCTTCAGGCAAAAATTGGTTTCCACTGTGTTCGAGATTGTTGCATTCTGATCTCCACAAACAGGGCATTTATAGACTTGGGAAGCGAGAATTTGTTTGTTTTCTTGTAACTCCGCAAGTTCTTGAGGAATCCTATCAGATATTCCTTCTAAAATTTTTAACTTGGTCATATAGTCTACAAGAACACCATAATGTTCGACAATTGTCGGCAAGAAAAACTCTTTGAACCTTTTACGTTCCTTTTCTTTTGAACACCCAATTTTAGACACTTTCAATTTGTTAATTTTTTCCTGATTCTGTACCTCAAATATCTTTAGTCGATTAATTTCATCAAAGATTCGTTTTGAATAGACTAATGCCGCTTGAAGACATAATTGTCCCTCTGCTCTATCTTTTATGGGTTCATTTAGAAAATTAAAGACTAAAGCCAGCGGAACAGGTTTATCAACTTTCAAGTTCAAATCCTGCAAATAGTCGATTATGAGCCGTAAGTCTGTTGTGCCAATTCTGCCACCCAGAAGATTATCAAGCATTGAGAAAGAAACTATTATGATAGACTTACAGTCTTCCCTAAGTTTGTCAGAGTTTTCTTCATTGAGAGATTCATTTGCGGAATCTATTAAATCAAGCACTTTCTTTGATTTGATCAAGTTCGCCAATTCGAAATCGATCGACCCCGGTCTCCATCGATATTCCCGAGTTTCTTCATCCATCATTAATTTGCCTTTGGTCAACAACTCATATATGGTAAGGTTGATTGTCTGTGATAACTTCTGATTGAAGTTTTCTCCAAAATACTCGCTTATTTCTATTCTTTTGCGGGGGTCAGTCAACAACATTTCACCGCATTTGGCATAATTAATCCAGCTATTTGGGTGCTTTTCAAAAATGTATTCGATTTCTTGTTTGATGGCGACAGTGGCTTTGGGCAATTCAATAGTTGTATCAATTTTGAACTCAAGACCACCAATTATGACGGGCAAAGCAATCAATGATTCTTTAAGCCCTGCAACAAAATTGAACAAACGCATTATATCGCTAGAGAGTTCTATATAACTCTGCATTTTAGTTATAATGCAGCCTCTTATCAAGAGAACATCCAAAAAACGCTTGAATTGATCATCCGTCAAAGTGACTCCGACTGACGATCGTTCCTCGTAGTCAAGGTTTGGTGAGAGTCGTTGATTCCTTTGGTTATAAATAGCTGATAAGATATTGAACATTTGTCGCTCTGAATATACCGTTTTGAGCTTCTCAAAGGCAACTCTTGCTTCGGCATCTTCTATAATGAACTTATAAAACTTCTCTTTTGAACCTTCGCCCCAAACTATTTCGCGGGCTATTCCGTGCCCTATTGTTCCAAGATTTTCTGAGGCTCCATAGTGAAGAAGGGTAGTACAGTATTGAAGAATTTCTCGCGGATTACCTTGAAAATCCTCAACTAGCATTTCTATTGCTTTGTCTTCAAAAGGCACTTCAAATATTCCGAACGTATGTAGGCGGCTTTTTATGAGAGCTTCAACCTCTGCGACAGTCCAACCCCTAAGATTTATTTGAAAACCTCGAACTCCACTGAATTCTTTTGTTCCAAGAGTTTCCCTCCAAGATGGATCTGCACAGTCCACGATAACGAGATTATACTTGGCAACTAAGCTGTTTAGTCTCTCCTGGGTATTTCTCAAAAATTTTAGTACTAAATTGGTGTCTTGTTTGTCTAGCCCATCCACAAGAAATGCAATTCTAGGGAACCAATTCTTAAGGTGACCAACTTGGTTCTCAAATGCCGCGTAAACATATTCGATAGAAATAGTATGCGAGTCTCTTAATTCCTGTTTGTACTCATTATTTGCAGAGGCCAGTTGTTTAGAAACTTCTTCAAATCTTTGTTTAAGGTTGAAGTTGTCAAGGCTCCCAGGGACATCAAAGAGGCCTTCTAGCAAGCTTCTAAAGAAAATGAATGTGAGTTCTTCCTCTGAAGTGGCCGTTCCAAACATGCTTGAGTAGACTGGGAGAACAAGCTTTGAGCCCAGACTGTTGAAAAGTTCAAAAGCCATATAGTTTAGGAGTGTTGATTTTCCAAATCCTCTTGATCCCAATATGTGGTATCTGGGGCCCACCGTCGGTGACTCCATTCTGCTAATGATGTTATCTATGAGTCGCGTTGATGAAGTTTCGACTAGTAAGTGACTCATATCTTCATGATTACGATAGCTTAGTTCAATTCCACCTTTTGCTAGGTCAAAACTAGCATCCCAATGAACATACCAACTCGTAGCTTCTTAACTCCCATATACCAATTGGTTTGTCTAATTCATTATGCAATGGATTCAACTCTTTAATCAATTATGTAACTTCGCATATATACTATGCACTGAAAGTTAAGCCTGAAAAAAGTTTGTCTAAACAAAGAAATTAGAAACAAAAACTAAGCATTTTTTTGCTAAATCCTTCGCAAATTGTGGCCCTAAATGAAACCTTGGCTTTAACTGTCTCAACCTTGGACGTTTTTCAAGGTTGAATTATTAACTCAACTTAAAAATCTCACATTTTCTTGCAGATTCTTGCAAACTGTCTTTAAAAATTAATCTTTGTGAATTTCAAATCTATATCAACTCGAGACGCGCACAAACGCAAAACAGTCCCATTTACTACTACTAACACCTCAAAGCGAATTCAGCAACAAAACAAAAAAGCAACCTGAAAATAAGTAGTTCAGAGATTGCATGGTCAATTTGAAAAGCCTTTAGCACAGACATGTGCCAACAAAAAGGTGGTTGCACCATAGCAGAACTATGGTGCTTTTTCGTCAAACGATTCAGGGTATTTATGCTTAACATATTCCTTTATTTTCGCGTTGAAGCCAAACTCCGTCGCGAACTTTTGCCATCTACTTGTTACTTTGTAAAGCGGGAATACTCGTTCTTTCGCATCCTTAGCGGGAATTTTGCATACCAAGTTTGCTTCCAGAAGCTTAGAAAGATGGTAGCTCAATCTTGAAGCCGAAGATACTTCAATAGCTTTTGCAATATCGCTGAATGGCAGACATCCTGGCTCTATCGCGCCTGCATCAGCGTTATCACCATTGGACATGTGACTATGTAAGATATAATCGCTACCGCTGAGCACTATCATTATCGAAAGCCGTTCATCGTTTCCAATCGCTGCAAATACATCTGTCCATTCAGCGATAGATATTTTGGTCATTTCAGTCAAATCTCCAGTCATATGACAGTATGGCTAAGAGTATTAAACACTTGTGGTAGTTCTTGACCTACTACAATAATGTTGAACAACTCGACATTTATATATCAATATTATGAAGATAGAGTGGTACAAATATATCGGAATAATATAGTAAATTAGAGCTAATTAATAAATTTAAAACTGTTCGACATAATCATAGCAAAGAATTAAATTAAAACCGTCGTTATTGTAATCCTTATGTCTAGTTCGATGCTTCCTCTTACTGAAATGTTGCGCGAAATTAATAAACAAATGAAAAATGTCATTACTAGAATGATAATTACCAAACTTACAGCCGAAGCTATAAAGCTCAACATAGAAAAGAATTTTGGTAAATTTCCGAAAATAGGGATTTTTGGTCCTTACCCGAATGGTGGAGAGATTATTTTGCACACGGTAGCTCGAAAAGTAGCTTCAAAATGCTTTATGGCTATTATGGGTTCAGGATTCTACCTTCCAAAGGACCCCATAAACTTTCATGAAATAGCTGAACTTTTTCCACCAACCGTCAGAAGCCTTCTTGAAATGCCCTTTTTTGAATCTCTTCTTTACAAAGAAATTTTGCCTTCATTAATTGAGGGTTCAACTAATAATCTTCGTTCTTCGAGAACAAATTTGCTTGAACTGGAGGGTTGTTCAGAATGCAGTGTTCCTACTTTAGGCTACATTGTGGATTCTGAGGTTAGCAATTTAAAGAAAGATTGCCCACTTCTGAGCCCTTGGGGAAAAGGTGCGTGGCACTGCATTGCCACTTTGGAAAAGCCCTGCCCTTGGCAGTCTCCTAGTAAGCCACCTTGTCCATTCTCGGATGTGGATAATGTGCCTTTAATCGTCAAGCGATTCTTTATGGTGGAAGAAGGGTGGTTTCTTGTCGCACTAGAAGACATTGATAGTATTGATAAGCCACTTGATGACTTCCTAAAACAAATTGCCGCGTCTTTTGTAAAGTTTCCGTAGTAATTCTTTAAGTTGCTAATTCTTCTTTTTACTAGCGTTCCTATTAGGGTTTTCCACTTGTTGTCTCCTTGAATCAGAATATCGCATGCTTTGCTCGGAGTTTTTCCATCCAATGCTCAAGGGGTCAAATGAATCTGTGGAATAGCTGAAAACCTGTTAAGATAGTTGAATCATCAATCTTTAATCCCCTCATTGGGAGAGGGCTGGGTCCACCCACTTTTCTTGTCCGCCTAGTTGGAGATATTCTATTTTCCTCTTTTTTCTATGTGTTGTGACGTCTCTTCGCGGGTGTCATGGTTGAGCGGAGTAAGAGAGCGGAGTAAGTGCTAACATAGAAGAGAAGAACCAAAGAGAATAAAAGTAGTTGAAAAAGATGAGACACAAAGAAGAATTAAATTCTAATCTTCTCTTGTCCAAAAACGTCAATAACTTAATTTCCGCAGTTTTACGTGTTTGTTCTTCTGTGTACGTGCTTGTACTTTGGTGTACTTCCTTGTACGCAGCCTGCAGACGAACCAAAATCTAAACCAAAAAAGCAACCTAAAACACAAACAACAGAACTCCCGCAAAAACTGCCTTCAGCCTTTGAGTGAACGTCGAATTGAACTTTTCTGCCTGCGATTTTTTGGGATGTTTCTAGATGTTTTGGGATGTTTTAAGATTATGGTTGCAAGAGATTTAAGCCCCAAATTAAAAAAGCAACCTAAAACACAAAGAACATGAGTGCACAAAGAACCGTCAATATCTGTTGGGACGCAGCGAGACGGGCAGAGCCACATAGAACCGCAAGGAGACGCATAAAACCGCGTAGAGACGCAGCCTGCAAAGAAATAACCATAAAAAAGACCTTTTAACTTAGTTATTCTGGGAGCTGGCAGACTCTGATTTCTTTATTGAACCGTTGTAGGTCTTTGTCTTGCGAATAAATAACGTCTGCTTTTTGGTTGATTGCGGTGGCTAAAATTAAGGCGTCAGGTAACCTTCCGCCTTTTTTGGCTCGTAAGTTGGCGGCTAGATCAGCGATTTCAAAAGTAACTGGCACTATCTTGAAGCTGTTAAGAGTTAGGTCGATGAGTAACTTTTTTACTTTTGCTGCTCTGTTTATGTCGCCTGCTAAGTAAAAGCCGGTCAGGATTTCAGCAACGGTTATTGTCGAAATCAATCCTTCATTTTCGGAATTCATAAATCCTTCTAGTATTTTTCCTATTTTGCTTGCTTCTGGTTCGATTCCTTCCAGATAGTAAATGAGAATATTTGTATCCAGGGCCGTTTTCATTGTGGGCATTCCCATTCTTCACGTAGCTTTTTTTGATATTTGATTGGGTCTCCGAAGATGCCTTTTCCTAGTCCCTTCAATTCGCTTGCTGGGTTGAAGGGTTTTAAAAACAAGCCCTCGTTTGTTGCGTTTATTTCAAGAATGATTCCGGTTTCGATGTTGAGCTTCTTGCGGTATTTCTTGGGAATTACGACTTGACCTCGCACACCGACTTTTATTTTATCTGACATATTAATTATCAGATAACCATTAGTCAAACAGACAAATAAACATTCTTACCCTTGCAATACCATAATTTATCAACAGATGGGACATTGGCGGTTTGTCAACGCCTCTGCATCCAGACACTGGGAATGCAACGATTTTTATATATGACGGCTTTGAAGGCGGTATAGGGATTTCAGAAAACCTCTACCAAAACATAGAACCTTCGAGCTGATTGATAATTGCGAAAAGACGGTTGCCCCTCAATGTATTTACTGGCCTAAATGCGGAAATGAAAATAAACCCTTAGACAAAAAAGCATCATGCATAATCCTGAAAAAGCTTTTAAACGCTATAAATGAATCCAGACTCAATGAAATCGAAGCCAAAATCATTAAAATTAGAGGACAGGTGAATTCGTGGGCAAAACAAAGATATCGCCTAATCTCAAAGCGCACAAGCAACTTACTTTAGACAATATGCCGAATGTTCATGCAAAAGAACCAAACAAACCTGTTCAGCAAAAGCAAATAACCATAATTGAAATCCAGGCAGTCATAAGAGAGGATGAGTTAGCGCTTAAAGTCGGGTTCAAGCTGTATCCGTCAAAGTCTGCGTTTTCAAAGGTGAATTTGGATTTATGGTTTGACAACCAACGAATCGGTTCGCGCCTAATTAGGATCACTCAGGGTCCTTTGTCGGCTGATGAGCTGGAGTTGCCGCTTGTGCTGGGTATGAAGGGAATAGCTGCTGGAGCCTACCCGATTAGAGTTGAGATGTATGAGTTGTGGTCTGATGGAGAAAAACTCTGCTTTACCCAAAAAGAGGTTACTGTGCAATATGTTCCACAGACAAGAGAGTTCAGACTGATTAAAGTTCCAATTGTGAAAAGCTTCGGAGAACCCTCTTTAGCGGTGGTTTCCAAGTCTGACAAAAAAGTTTACCGTGAAATCGAAGAAACCATGAAAAAAGAATCAGAAAGCAAACGCGATGAATGGTAACAACTTTCACAATAGTTTTCTTTTCGCTGAAAAAGGTCTTACATATTGTGGCTTGTTTTGAGTGTTTACAGGCATTCATCGTCAAAAAACAGGTCCTCTGAGTCTTTGTTATCGCCAGAATCGCCTGTTTCGTCGAATCTTAATACACACCACAGAATTCACACATTACCGATTCTTCTTTGTTTTCGTGTCCACAACTCTTACAAGGCCACATAGGACCATTCGCCTGAATTTCTTATTCTGAATTAAAGATCTTCAGCATAATTTGCGTTTATGAGTTTGTCTAATGTGGTATATCTGAGACCCCGCGGAGCAATCCGTTTGTTCTTTAGAGGTATTGGATCGGTAAATTTCACTAAGGTTCCTTGTCTAAGGTGAATCGCTCTTTTACCAGATGGAAAGTTTTCAATGTCTTTTTCCTCTATTCGTTGAATGTCCTCCTCGGATGTTATCGGTTTGGTAATCGACTCGACTTCCCCAAAGTATAGAACCGAAGATTCTGGGTCTCCTACGTAAAGAGCAAAATATGGAACCTGTCTATTCATGTTGACAAAGCCCCAAGCGTTATACTTTTTGAGAAATTCAACTCCTCCAATTTTGCTTGGACACAAAACCACTTCACCTGGTGGCTTGGAAGAAAGCGAATGTCTTGGTAACAACTGAACTGTTTTATCCGTTGTGCGAGACGGAACTGATTCTATTTCACTCTCAAAGGATTGAACCGCAATATCTGCAAGTTTCTTTGAAATAGTCTCGAGTCGGTCTTCAATTCCTGGTCCTGTTATTTTGACAAGAATTTTCTTGAATTCTGATGCTATCTCGCCTTTTCGTTGGCTCAGAGAATTAATAGCCTCTTTTGTAGTCGCTAATCTTTTAGCTGCAGACTCAATCTCACCTGTCAGTATAGATTCTCTAGAGATTAGGCTCAAAGCGATTGAATCTCTGGGTAACCTTGGCAAGTCAATGGCAGTGATGAGGCATTCTTTTTCTCCTTTTCCAGCTTTCGTATCAAATATCTTTACAACTTTTCCGTTTGTAAGTACAACCCAGCGAATATCCTCAATTTTTCCGTAACTAATTATTTGGGAAGCCCAATCAGCAGAAAGATTAACATCAAACGGTTTTGCTTCAACAAGAATCACCGGTTTCCCTTCGAGGCGCATTGCGTAGTCGACATGAACAGAAGACGAACCCACTTGAATTGGATACTCAAGTTGAACTTCATTGCCTAAACAATCCCAGCCAAGCATATCTAGCATGGGCTCAATTATCCTCTTTTTTGTGTTTGCTTCACTGCTACCTAGATCTGATTGAGAAAAGGCTTTGATTCTTTCGACAAGTTTAATCATTTTGTCATTGGACAACTTCGTGGACAAGACAGACCCCAGTATAAGTCAATACATGCAGATAAAATCTTTTGCATGTTTGCATGAAGCTTGAACTGCAAAAAGTTAAATCTGGAATTCTTTTATCATAGATGCATGCACCCATTGATAGCTTGGTTTTCTAAGAAAGGAGACGGTTTCGACGGCAAACATTTTTGAGCAGTTAAATCCCCAACAAACGGAAGCAGTCAAAGAAATTGAAAGACCCCTCCTAATAATAGCAGGTGCGGGCTCAGGCAAAACATTAACGGTGGCAAGTAAAATTGCCTATTTAATCGAACAGGGCGCCAAAACAGAGAACATACTTGCCTTAGCTTTTAACCAAAAGGCGGCAGAGGATCTTAAGAACAGAGTCATTAGCATGGTTGGAAATGCTGAGGACTTGAGCATATCAACCTTTCACTCTTTCTGCAACCAGGTCATTCAGGACAACATTCTAAACACCAAACTTAACGCTAATTTTAAGGTAATTACTGATACCGCTCAGCTAGTTTACTTGACCAAGAACATCAACCGCTTCGGCATTGAGCATCTTGAATTCAACCATGAACCATACACATTAGCCGAAGAAACGGCGAAATTCATATCAAGATGCAAAGACGAATCCATCGCACCAGAGGATATTCAAAAATACATCGAAAAACAGGAAAAAATCACTCTCGATGAAGAAGCTCTTGATGACCTGAACAATCTAAAGGACATACTAAAAATTTATCGGGCCTACGAAGATTACAAAATTAAGAACAACATGCTTGATTTTGGAGACATGCTCTGCACAGTATACAACCTACTCAAAAGCAAGCCTCTAATTCTAAAAAAGTATCAAGAAAAATTCCAGTTTGTCATAGTAGACGAATTTCAAGATACTGACTATATTCAGCTGCAGATAGTCCACTTGATAGCTAGCAAACACGGCCACATTACGGTCGTAGGAGATGACGACCAAAGCATCTACCGTTTCCGAGGAGCCTACCTAACCAACATATCAGAATTCAAAAAAATGTTCCCTAACTACGTTGAAAAAGCACTAGAGCATAACTACCGCAGCACCAAAAAAATCGTAGCAGTCGCCAACAGACTAATAGAGAACAGCCCTGAAAGAACAATAAAGAAACTTTTCACAACAAACCCAGACGGAGAAAAAGTAGCAGTCGTCGAGACTCCAAGCGACTCTTCTCAAGCAAACTATATTCTTGAAACTGTCAAGGAGCTTCTTAAGAAATACCCCTTACAGGAAATAGCGATACTTTGCAGGCGAAGGTCGACTGCTGAGCCAATAATCAAAGCATTCAGAAAGCAAGCTATTCGTTTTAACTTTGTTGGCGAGACAGGCTTCTTCCAAGAGCCAATAATAAAAGATGTTACAGCGTACCTAAAAGTCATAAGTAACCCATTAGAAAACAACGCTGAAATCGTAAGGATTCTGAACCGAAACAATTACGGCATCAAGCAGATTGAGATATGCAAATTCAACTGCTATGCAGAACAAAATGACCTTTCACTATACGAAGTATTTGACCACATAAGCGAAATAGATGTTGATAAATTCAAGTTCCTCCAAGCCAAACAGACAATTTCTGACATGATTGCCTCAAAAAAGAGGGTCCGAACACTTGACCTAATTCATAGCTTGCTTTTTGAACGTGAGTTCTATAAGTACGAGATAGCACTCCAAAACAATCGAAACATACAGCTCCTAAACCAGTTCTACGAGTTCGCAGAGGAATTCAACAGCATCTATCCAGACAATGACATCGAAGACTTCACAGACTACCTCTCTTTTGCCTCAAACTTTGAAATTGAAGAAAAAAATCTCGAAGAACAAGCCGTAGTTATCTCAACAATCCACGGCGTCAAAGGCATGCAATACCCAGTGGTTATAATTCCAGACCTTATCGAGCGTAGACTACCAACAACCTACCAAAAAGACAAATTCGCGATACCAAAAGAACTGCTCAAAGGTATCCAATCCCAATTCGACGAAAAAGAACTACATATCCAAGAAGAACGAAGACTCTTCTACGTAGCCATAACCCGCGCAAAAGAGAAGCTAATTATCTCCTATGCAAAGCGATATGGTGAAAACAAAACAGACTCCAAACCATCAAGATTCCTAACCGAAATAAAATATCAGCAAAACGAAAACTTAGACTTCCAGCAAGCTGACTCTCAAGAATTGCCTGCTGAATCGACAACAAAAGAAAATGAAACTCAGACACGTATCATGAAACAAGTAATTGCAAACTTAACAACCGGAAAATTTAGTGAAGCTATACAGGATGTGCTTCTATTCGCCAAGTCAGCAAACAAAGACTTGGACATTAAAGCAGATTTAATTGGCAAAATAGAAGAACCCGATTACTCAAAATTGGAAAAAGTTGTTGAAGAACCAATTACAGTTCCTGAGGACCATGTTTTTAGTGTCTCCCAATTTGTCGGCTACAAGAAATGCCCCAGACTCTACCAGTATCGCCATGTTATGAAGATTCCAGAGAAGCCCAGGTACTACTTTGATTTCGGCTCTTCACTACACAGCATTGCAGAACAATTAACCAGTATGCAGAAAGACGGAAAAACAATCAACGAAGTTGTGGCTGAGGAGCTTCTCGCGAAGTTCTGGGATCCAAAAGGCTACAAGTCAAAGATAGATGAAAAAAGAGATTATAACGAAGCTAAAGCTATTTTGAAGGTTTTCCTCGAAGAGCAGACTCAGAGCAAAACGGAGATTGTTGACATTGAACGATGGTTTGAAACCTCAATTGGCGACATACGGCTTAGGGGGAGAATCGACCGCATAGACAAAGATGGACTCGGTTACACTGTGGTAGACTACAAAACAAGCAAAAAGGCGCCATCCCTGAACGAGCTAAAAAAGGACATGCAACTGCTCGTTTATGCACTTGCTGTCAAAGAAATCTATCCTGATGGTCATCCATTAAAGGTGGGAAACTGGTTCTTACGGTCCAACGAGAAAGTATTTTTTGAACCCGAAAACCAAGCCATCGAGGCAATGCAAACAGAGATCGCGGAGATGGCGACAAAAATCAAGGCAGCAGCATTTGAACCCAAAAAAGGAAGCTGGGAATGCACCCAATGCGACTACCACTGTCTCTGCGATTAATCAAAAGAGTTCTTGCTAAGAACCAATGTTATTCTTGATTTTTGGAGCAGAGGGTTACGGAGATCCGTTTCCCCAATTTGTCTGGATGTGGATATTTTCTTAATCTCAACAGCATTGAAGCGTTGAAAACGAAGTAGATCCAGACAGTGATGCATAGTTGGCTAAAAGGTTCGGGAATAAACCTATTTTGGGTTAATAAACAGCCTGGCAATGTATTGACAAGCTATTTATAAACGAGCTGTCAATCTATTTTCAGTAGATGGCTATGTCGGTAAATATTGAACTGATGGATCAGAATCCTTGGTGGAGAAAACCCGAGGATATATCAAAAGACAAAAACATTATGGCTTTGGCAAAATCCGAAGTATGCTGGGATCCTCGGATAAAGTATACGTTCGACCTTGAAGCAGATGTAATCTACACCCTCCGAGGACCGCGCCAAGTTGGAAAGACAACGCTCATCAAAGACATGATAAAAGATCTTCTAAAACGTAATGTGCCACCAAGAAACATATTCTACTATACTTGTGACCTTATAGACAATCCAAAGATGCTTGCGGAAACAATATCCTCTTATCTTGACACCGTAAGACCAGACAATAAACAAAGAGCATACATTCTTATCGATGAAGTTTCTTCAGTCAAGGACTGGCAGAAAGCAATAAAATTCTTAGCCGACAAGGGCAGCCTAGCACAAACAACCTTGATTTTGACAGGTTCTCACACACTCGACATCAAGAAAGCCTCAGAAAAGTTGCCAGGAAGACGCGGGATAACAAAAGATACACCCGACAAGATAATGCTTCCAATGAAATTTGCAGAATATGCAGAGACTTTGAACAAAGACGTGGAAAACACACTAAAACAACAGAATATGCTCTCCTGGGAAAATAGAAAGCAAGTTTTCCTATCTTTGCTAAAGGGAGAAATCCCAGAACAAATCAAAGAACTTTCTTTCCTCTCAAAAGACCTGAAGAACCTCTTCCAAAACTACTTGCTAACAGGAGGAATAGCAAGAGTTGCAGATGAATACCTAAAGCACAACGAAATCTCTGAAAGTATCTACAAAACCTATGTAGACGTCGTGTTGGGAGACCTTGCCAAATGGGGAAAAAGAGAAACATACCTAAGACAAGTCATGAGCCGAATAATCGAAACCCTCGGAAACCCCATCGGCTGGAATACCCTTAGACAAGGCACAGACATTGCAAGCCACAACACAGTAGCCGAATACGTAGATACCCTCAGCGACAGCTTCGTGCTATTATACTTGCACTGCTACGACACAAGCCGAAACAAACCGGCATACCAAAAAGAAAAGAAAATCCACTTCACAGATCCATTCTTCTTACATGCAATGCGAGCATGGACCACTGGAAAACAACCATTTGAATCAACACTTGATTTTCTAAAAGACCCCGAAAAAGTAGGCATCCTCGTTGAAGGAATCGCAGCCGATCACATGGTCAGACTATCATTCCGACTATGTGAACAAAAACAACTATTCAATTACGAAAACACAGTTATGTATTGGAGAGGAAAAAAGGATCGAGAAGTAGACTTCGTAATAAACGAAGGCCTACCCAAACCAGCTGCCATCGAAGTCAAATATCAACCAAAAATAACAACAAGAGACATCTTCGGGGTCATAGATTTTACAAAAGCCTCAACATCATCAAACACAATAGTTCTGTCAAAAGAAACCCTTGAAACACGCAAAAACATAACAATAATTCCTATCTGGCTATTCCTGCTCATAATATAAATGACCCAATTGCTTCACAACCAAAACACAAAGAACCAAAATAGCTGGAAAGACAAAATATGGAATCACTACTACCACTTTCTTCTCTCTAATTCACTTTTCTTCCTGAACTTTTTTGGACTTATTTAGACTTTTTTGGACTTTTTTTGACTCAACCTGCAAACGAATCAAACCTTAAACCAAAAAAGCAATCCAAAAGACAAAGTACAAAGACTGCGCAAAAAAACCGTCAATAACTGTCGGGGACGCGAGGAGACGCAGCGAGACGGGGGGAGACGCATAGAGACGCGTGGAGCCGCAGCCTGCAGAGAAATCAAGCCCTGAGCTAAAAAAGCAGCTTGAACCATAGTGAACAAAAAATGAAAGTGTTTGCTTTGGGTTGCGCAGGTTTACATTCTTGTGCTTGTG
>JBEKGO010000042.1:0-16375 GCA_050012755.1 Bathyarchaeia archaeon | reverse complement strand
AAAAGGCACTGTTGTCAAGGAATATGGTTAGTGTTTGCGCTTGGTACTATTTCAAACCTTGGTATGGCAACAATCATTTTTCCGCCTGCTTTTAGAAACGCTTTTTCTTGTTGTTTTATTTCTTCCAGGAAATGGTATGGAAGGACAAACAGGTAGTCAGGTCTTTCTTTCCGGTACTGCTCGATAGAAATTATCGGGATGCCTGTGCCAACGATGTATTTTCCACATTTTTCGGGATTCTTGTCGGTTGCGACTTTGATTAGTTTCTTGTCTATTCCGGCGTATTGCAGGACAACCAAGCCGCGCGTAGAGGCTCCGTAGATAAATATCTTTTTTCCCTTTTTTGATTCCTGTGTGAGGAACTCCATCAATTCGGCTTTACTTTTTTCTATTCGCTGTGAAAACTTATCGTAAACTCTCTTACCGTTAAACCCCATTTTTTCTTCGTATTTCTTTTGTTTTTCTAATCTTTCCTTGCATCCTGGAAACCCCTTCAGCTTACTTCCTTTGTGTGTGATGTATATTCTGAAGCTGCCGCCGTTTACGTTATTCAGTTCCACATCTAACGCTTCCATGTTGTGCTTTTGAAGCAGGTTCGATAAAGAAAGCAGAGAATAGTATTCGAGGTGTTCATGGCAGATGTTGTCGTAAGTGTTGTTTTCCAGCATTAAGCCGAGGTAGTTCATTTGTATTATCCATACTCCATTCTCGTCTAGGCAATGTTTTATGTCCTCGACGAAGGTGTTCGGATCTTCCAAGTCGTAGAACATGGAAATGCTTGTTATGAGTTTTGCTTTTTTGTTTTTGAATTCTCGCTTAAATGCGCTGCTGTTGAAATAGTCGTTTATTATTTTGGATGTTCCTTTAGTGGCTAGTTTAAACAAGTCAGAGGGCTCAAAACCTACGGTAACCAACCCAGGCGTTTTGTATTGTCTTAAAAGGGTGCCGTCGTTCGCTCCGATGTCTATTACCAAGTCTCCGGAGGAGAGTTTTACTAGTTTTTCGCCACACGAGACGATATCGGCTAATGCTTTAACCATCATTTTGCTTATTCCTGACTGGTACCAGTACTTAGTGTACAAAACGTCACGTTCTAACGTGTGTTTTAGTTGCAGAAGCCCACAACCGCCGTTCTTAACGTTGCAGAGAACTAGTTCCAGCGGACCCTTAGGATAATCTTTCTTTGCATCGTCAACAAAGTTCGTGACAAACTGTTCACCCAAAGACAGAATTGGAACTAGCTTGTTTGATCCACAAACTCTGCAGGTTTCTCGTGCTTTGACTTGCATGATGTTTCACAAGCTACTTCAAGTCCACCAGACAAGTATAAAATCGTTTCCACTTTACCGTCAAAGGCTTTTTTCAAGGAATTGAACAACTACGGTTTTCAAACCTTAGGTATCGGGATCAAAAGGAATTTGTTAGTTTCTTTTCTTGGAATTTGATATCGTCTTTTCGAATATGTTTTCCATGCTCTTGGCGTATTGTTTCCAAGACAAATTGTTCTTGACGTATTTGTATGCGTTTTCGCCTATTTTTCTGCGTAGGGTCGGATCTATAAGCAACAATTCTATCTGCTTAGCGGTTTCTTCAGGGCTTGAGGTGTTTATGATTATACCGTTTACACCGTTCGTTATGATTTCAGAAACTCCAGACTCTTTTGGAATAATTACCGGTTTTGAAGCGGCCATTGCCTCAGTAACAGCCAAACTCCAAGGCACATACGAAGGATAAATGAATACATCACAAGCAGCATAAACTTGGGCAAGTTCACTGTCAACTTGAGTCTGTTGAATAATCAAATTGTCCTTCAATCCCAATTTCTCGGCTAAACTCATTAACTCATCTATCTGCATGGGTGAGCCGTAGCCGTCCAAAACCAGCTTGACATCGTCGTATTTATGACATAGGTATTCAAGAATTTTTATGGAATCAACATTTCTTCTGACCTGTCCTATGTTACCTACTTGAAGCAGGGCAAAACTTTTTTCTAGCCCATGTGCTCTCCTGAAGCTTGCGCCGTCGGCTTCGCGAAAAAAATCGGCGTCTACACCCGTTCTTACCAACCTTGCAGGTTTGTCGTAGGCTATCTTGATGTCTCTAGCCAACGCACCGGATAAAGTTACGATTTCGTCAATGTAGTCAACGGCTGTTCTGTCGAAGGCTTCAAAAAGTGGCCAATAAAGGATGCTTATCTTGCTTTTTGTTTTAGTAAGAAACCACGTGGGTGGTCCGTTGCACATCCATACGATTGGGATCTTCAGGTTTCTTTTTGCGATGAATGCAGCCCACTCGCTTGGGAAATTGTGGTTGTTGATTATGTCGAAGCCTTTGGGTATGCTTTTTCCCAAATTTAGCATAAGAGGCAATTCTTTGGCGTAGTATTGCTTCAGCACTAATTTGCGCATAATCTTGTCAACATAGGAGACTTTTGTGTTGCCTGGTTGATCTTGGTGAATCATTGAGGAGGTTGCTTGCCAACCCATGGCGCGATGCATTCGCCATAATGGATGAGGAACCAAGTTGACTGTTAAGTTCTCCAGAAGCTCAGGATAACAGTTCTCGTTAACGAAATCGGTAAAAATCTCGACTTCATGCCCCATTTTCTGAAGTTCAACGGCTAACCTCAAGAGCTGCCTTTCAGCACCACCGCGTCCCCATAGCGTGGGGTGAATCATTGCAATTCTCATTGCTTTTTCACAAGTTGTGTTTTATGAAGGCAATTTAAGTTTATATATTTGTACTTTTAGTATGAATTCAGTTTTTGTGAGGGTTGAAAGTGAAGAAGATCAATACTGCCGTCATATTAGTTGGAGGCGCAGGTTTGCGTATGCGACCTTTTACAGAAGATATGCCTAAATGCATGGTTCCCCTTAAGGGAAAACCTCTGATCCACTGGATAATATCATGGCTGAAAAGCCAGGGTTTCAAATACATCGTGTTGGGCGTTGCTTACCACAAAGAAGTAGTCATTAATTATTTGAAAGAGAACTCACAAGGTTTGAAAATAGATTTTAGCGAGCACACAGTTGAAGGCGAAACTGGGGAAGGATTCCGTCTTGCCATAAGCAGGTTTGTGAAAGACGATGATTTCTTGGCAATGAATGGAGATGAAATCACTAGTTTAAACTTGGAGCGCATCGAAGAGTTACATTTTATGAGCAAACCTGTAGCTACGGTTGCTGTTGCACCTATGCGTTCACCTTTTGGGATACTCGAACTAGAAGGCGATGACATTGTATCTTTCAAGGAGAAACCTTTGGTTGAAAACATGTTCGTCAGTATTGGAGTGTATATTTTCAACCGGAAAATACTTGATTATATCCCGGAGAATGGATCCATCGAAAGAACAGTTTTTCCGTTGCTTGCAAAGAAGCGAGCGCTGAAAGCGTGCAAACTCAAACCTGAGGAGCTATGGTTAACTATTAATAGCGTTAAGGACTTATCTGTTGCAGAAAAAGAGTTCGCCATGTTACGGAGTTCCCAAGCATGACAAGAGCGTTAATAACAGGAATCATGGGCTTCATAGGTAGCCACTTAGCCAAGAAACTCGTTAACGAGAACGTTGAAGTATATGGTGTCGTGCGAAGAGTAGCAAGTCGAAACATGGAGGTAATCCACGATTTGTTGCAGGACATTACCACAATTTCAGGCGACGTTTCAGATTATGTCTCTATTCTAAACGCGGTCAAGACAGCCAATCCTGACGTGATTTTCCATCTAGCCGCACTGTCACCTGTACGAGATTCATTCGAGCGACCTTTCGAATATCAACAATCTAACTACATCGGAACTATGAACATAGCACATTCGCTGCTCGCACTCCAAGATCCACAGACCAGACACTTCATAGCTGCATCAACAGCTGAAGTCTATGGTATACAGAAGAACGAGCCATTAAAAGAAAACTTGCCTCTAAATCCTTCTAGCCCATATGCGGTTAGCAAGGCTGCAGCCGACCTCTATTTACGAATGATGTTTAATTCGTATAATTTGAACGGCACCATATTGAGACCTACAAACTCATACGGTAGGAAATTTGACACAAGTTTCATGGTAGAATATACAGTTACTCAAATGTTAAAGGGCCAGAAAGTATACGTAGGCTCTCCTGATTCAATAAGGGACTACATGTACGTCGATGATCATGTGAACGGTTACATGTTGTCCATGACTAATAAAAAGGCTAATGGCCAGGTTTATAACGTTGGAACAGGTATTGGCATAACCAACAAGGAACTTGCTATTATGATCGCCGACAAAATAGGATTTGACAAGAAGAATCTTGTTTTCGGTTCATATCCTCCTGGCTACCCTTACAGACCATTAATTTCTGATCAGGCATCAATAATTCTGGATTCAACGAAAATACACAAAGAACTAGGTTGGACGCCCACAATATCTCTATCCGAAGGAATCGACAAAGTAATTTCCTATTTTAGAAAAAACCAAGGGAAATAGGCGACTTAAAGGAAACTTGATTCAACACAGTTTGTGCTTTTTCTGACTGCAACCAACGGCTTCTTTTTTCTTCTAACTCCGCCATTTGTTTGAAGGGACAAACTTATAAGGGCTATATAATGCTCTAAGCGTAATTGGAATGCAGAACTCATGAAGATCGCTATGATCCATACTCCACTTGTAAGTCGAGGTGGAGGACAAAGGCAAATTTTGAAATTAGCTTTTGAACTTCAAAAGTTCGGGCATGAAGTAGAGATATTTACTAGTGCAGTAAACAAAGAAAAATGTTATCGTGAAATAATCGAAAAACTTACAATAAACGTGATTCCGCATCCGCTTGAAAATAAAATTCCTAAATTTCTCATCCCTTCTGAAATCTATCAAAAAGATGACGACGGCGGAGAAACTGCAAGGGCTTCTTCCTTACGAACTTGGATGCGAAGAGCGATGGGGCGACAGTTTTACACAATTCCGTATGAGCTCCCGTCGATGATCAATATAGGTCGAAAAATGCCAAAAGGCTTTGACATTATCAACAATCACAATTTTCCGTCTGAATGGGCAGCCTTTATCGCCAAAAAAAGATTGAATGTTCCCGTAGTCTGGATGTGTAATGAACCGCCGATTTGGTTTTTTAGTTCCGAATCTAGAAAAGGCTTGCGCAAAATTAATGGACCGATTTATGAAATATTTGATAAAGCTGCTTCAGATTACATTGATAAGATTTTGGTTTTGTCAAAAATTGCTCAGGGATATGTAGATAGAGCGTACCATAGGTCTTCAAGGATTGTAAGAAGTGGAGTAGATGTCGAAATTTTTCACAACGCATCCGGTAAAGAAGTCAGAGAAAAATATGGGTTGAATAACGATTTTGTTTTGTTGCAGGTTGGCAACTTTCAACTCAGTAAGGGTCAGGCTGATTCTATAAAGGCACTTTATCAACTTTCTAGGAATTATGATCGGATCAAGCTGATCCTTGACGGTGGCGGTCCAAAGGAGCAGTTAGTAAAATTAAGTGAAAAACTTGGTATAAGTGACAAAGTGCTATTTCTTCACAGCAATGATGACGAAGAGCTGGCAAAGGTGTATGCTGCTTGTGATGTATTCCTATTCCCACAACAGGTAACGTGGGGTTTAGCAGTGATTGAAGCAATGGCCGCTTCAAAACCCGCAATCGTATCCAATGCGTGTGGAGCATCAGAAATTATTCAACCCAATGACAATGGCTTAATTTTTGACCAAACAAAACCAGAAGAAATGGCACAAAAGGTAAACCAACTATTGGACGATGCCGATTTGCGCAAAAAACTTGGGGAACATGCTTATGAATATGTGAAAAATCATTTGTCATGGGAAAAATATGCCCGGACGATGGAAACTATCTTTGAAGACTCACTTTTGGCTTTTAAACAAAAGAATTGATAGAAACCCTGGCAAGTACACCTAATGAATCTGTTTTTCCTTTATTTTTGCCCTGATTCTATAAATAGCTAATCTTCTTAAGATAAGACTATTGACATCCTCTCTTGGGAATGGCATGATTGGCAAAGTAGATTTAGTAATGTGGACTAAGAACGGAGCTCAAACCCTGCCTAGAGTCCTGCAAAGGATAAATGAAGTCATTCCTCAAGAATTTACAAATAAGAAAATAATAGTCGACGATGCCAGCAGCGACAACACGGCAAACATTGCTTCTTCTTTTGGATGGTCAGTTATCCCCAACCAAGGCCATGGAATCAGCGATGGCGCAAATACAGCACTAGAACAAGTCACATCCGATTTCTTCGTAAGCTTTGAACAAGACTTGTTGCTAGCCTTTGATTGGTGGCGAAGAATTCCGCCATTACTTGAAAACTCAAGCGTTGCTGCTGCATCTGGGATGCGTTTTGCAGACAAGCCCCCTGGCGTTAGAAAAATGCAGGAGTATGTAGGTAAGAAGTATCGTGGAGAGGCAAACTTAGCGTCTTGGCTTAAGTCCAGAGACATGTCTGCTTTTACTCTGGGTAAAACATTAGACAACACGATTTATAAAACAAAGATAATCAGGACATTAGACGGTTTTCCAAAACTGCGAGTAAACGCTGGTGTTGAAACCACTTTAGCCTACAGAATTGATGGCGCCAGCTACAAATGGATTGTTGATTATAATGTACAATCTATCCATTTGCGAAATAGCTTAAGACAAGAACTTAATCATCAATATTGGTATGGAACCCAGTTGTATGAAATATGGAGAAAAATCGGCGCAGAAACAAATAAACCCCCGCCTGTAACAAAACTTGGAGTCATACGTCGATTCTGCCTGTCCCCTTTTACTGGCTTGTTTATGGCCGTGCAGACTCGTGAGCCTACGATTCTATATGTTCATCCGTTAATTCGGTTTTATTATATGAAAGGTCTCCTAAAGGCGTCCAAAGTCTGAAAATCAATATAATAAGTTCTTTCCATTTTTGTCTGGCCAAAGAAGCATTTTTTAACTGACTTCTTAGAATAGTCAATTGATGGGCCAGATTCTAGGGTTACACTATGAAACTGTCAGAATATTTCGAAGCACGAAACCAAAGACCCAGGACAAATTCCCTTAGGCCTTCATAAAACGAGATTACTCACATTCACTCTTGCTTTTGCTCTTTGTTAGGTCCTGCTCTAAAGATTCTGCTCGTGCAGCAACTTTTTCAGCTTCTGCTTTAATGGTTTTGTCTTTTATTTCCTTTTTACGTTTCTCATTAGATTTCAAAATCAACCGCAGAAACTCTGAGTCATAACAATCGAGAAGCAATTCAGTATTCGGAATCAAGCAGTGCCCGCCAATCACTCCTGGAAACATAACTGGTCTATCAAATCTCAACCGGTGGGTATCTTCGAGGAAATCAACGGTTTCGTTGAAGTCAGCGCCGAAAGCTTTAGAGATTCGATGCATTTCTTGGAAGCAAGCAATCATCCATGCGCGGTAAGTTGTTTCGAAAAGCTTAGCTAGCTCTGTTTCGGTAGAACTCTTCAAAATCTTAACTTTCAAACCTAACTTTTCAAAATGGGCACACGCTGCGGCAGCGGCATCCGCGTTTGCTCCGCCTACGTATTTTGTCCAGCGTTTCATTTCCCATTTCATATGTTCAGCACTTTTGTGTACACCGCGGGACGGTGAATGAGCAACTAGGCATTTGCATTTTTCCGCTATTTGTAATGTTGTGCCTGGTGGAACGGTGCTGTTAATTATTGTGAGTTTTGGCTTAAACTCAGCTACGTATCCAACGGTTATGTGTGTAAAGTTTTTTTTGTTACTGCATGGCAAACAAATATGCAAGCTATCAATTTGCTGTGGAACATTTTTTCTGTTTTGGCTAAGCTCACGCATTTTTGTTTGATCCAGATCAAGACCATAGACATCGAAATTCTTTTTCTGTTCAGTTAACAATGCAAAAAGTGTGTGACCAATCTCGCCTAAACCGATAATTAGAACTGTTTCTTTAGTCAAGCTGTTTGCCTCCGTCGTTGGAGAGTCATGTTAAAGTTAAACTATTTAAATCTGGAGCCCGAAATGAGACTTTATGCTGAACGCAAAAAAAGGCACAGGCATTGTTACAGGAACAAATGTGAAAATAGGCGCAAATGTTGCCATTTGGAATTACGTTGTAATAGGCGACAACACAAAAATCGGCGATGGAACCCTAATCGGAAGCTTTTGCGATATTGGCAAAAATGTAGTTTTAGGCAAAAACTGCAACATTCAAGCACATGTAACTATTTCAAACGACTGCGTGCTTGGCGACAACGTGTTTATTGCTCCCAACACTTCGCTACTAAATGATAAGTACCCGAAAAGCGTCCTTTTGACACCGCCAATCATCAGAAATGGAGCCCAAATCGGCGGAGGAGCCACAATTTTACCAGATGTAACTGTAGGTGAGAAGGCAGTGGTCGGGGGCGGAAGCGTAGTCACCAAAAACGTGGCGCCCAGAACAGTGGTAGCGGGCAACCCAGCACGCGTAGTTATGACTCTAAAAGAGTATGAAGCCAAACGCGGCACTTTCATAAAGTCAAGATCTAAGGTGAAGAAATGAGAATATGGTATGATGCCTGCACAGGTAAACACGTCAGGTATGGCACGGCTATTGGGCAACGTCTTAGGAAGGCAGGGCACGAATTCGTTTTTACAACGCGCGAGCATCCAGACACCATTCCCTTAGCCAAAGTTCTTGGGGAAAAACCTATTGTGGTGGGCAAATACAATCCGGCAACGCTCTTCTCAAGACTTGAAGAAAGTGCAGAACGAGTTTTGCAGTTTTCTAAACTCTTCGAAAATAATCCTCCAGACATTGCAATAGCGCATCAGTCGGTTGAGCTTTGCAGAACTGCTTTCGGTTTGGGAATCCCGATAATTTTGACTGCAGATACCCCTTACGCCTACGCTGTTAATAGGCTAACGATACCTTTTGCTCATACTGTTGTAGTGTCAGAAGCTTTGCCGCGCGGTTTTGTCAAGAACTATTGCCCTAAGAATGTTGTTTCCTATAAGGGGGTTGACGAGGTCGCATGGATTAGAGAGTTTAAACCTGTAGAAATTGCAGAGCTAAGGAAACCGTTAATAGTTATTCGGCAGCTAGAAACAAAAGCAACATACGCAGGCGGCAAAAAAGACAACGCACAAGTCATGGTCGAGAAGCTTGCTGCCTTGGGAAACGTCAATTTGATTCAAAGATACAACAGAGAAAGCAAAACCTTCGGCGTCAAAGAAGGCTTTGTGGATTCAGCAAATTTAGTTGCGAACGCTGATTTGGTTGTTAGCTATGGGGGAACTATTGGTAGGGAAGCAGCACTTCAAGGCGTACCCAGCATAGCTATTTCTAATATGGCTAAAACATACGTTAACACATATTTGACAAAGAAGGGCTTTCCATTATTTGCAACCACAGAGCGAAGAGTTCTTGCATATGCAAAGAAGTATCTTGGCAAGAGATTCGATACGCAGAGTAAGCTTGCAGAACTCGAGAACCCTGTTGACGTAATCGAAAAAGTTGTTGACAGCATTAAGCAGCGGAAACTGTGATTTTATCTCCCACTTTCGCATTAAACTTGCTTGCTGCATTACCCTGATTTACTGCTATTTCCACAAAGCCGTAGCTTCCCACCAAAACAATAGGCTCTTTGGGCTCTGCTTCGGCGTAGGCTTTACCAAATTTGAGCTTCAACGTAACCTCAGTTAGTTTCACGTTAAATATTTTAGAATTAACCATGTCTTTCTTTTGTATGTTAGTGATAATATTGCCAAAGCCATCGATATACAAAACTTCACCAGTTAATGAGTAGTTGCTTCTCTTAACTGCTGGAAAGCGGGGTAAAACTGGGTTTTCTATTTCAGGCCCAAACTCATGTGGTTTAGCGCCTTTGTCTATGTAAGCTGCGGCGGGCGCAAAAATGTCTCTTCCATGAAAAGTGTTGGAGGTTTTTGGAAGCATTAAATTAGGATTTGAAAGTTCATATGTGCGCTCTATGCCTTGACTTTGAGCCGCTAACATTAAGACCCCATTGTCAGGTCCAACAAAAAAGCCGCATTTAGTTTGAACTAGAATCGCACGTCTTTCAGTGCCCACGCCAGGATCAACAACAGCTAAGTGGACTGTGCCTTTTGGAAAATAAGATGCTACTGAAGCCAACATGAAAGCAGCCACTCCAATATTGAATCTTTCAATGTCATGTGTTATGTCGACTATTATCGCCCTTGGGTTAATTGTTAAAATTACCCCTTTCATTTCTGCAACGTAAGGGTCTTTTAGACCAAAGTCGCTCGTCAAAGTTATCATTCTATTTAGCCGCCGTGGACAACAGGAACAAAAACAATTTCGTCTCCATCATTTAATTTTGTTTCCAAACCACTCAGAACACTAATTTCCCTGCCGTTAACAAGTATTAGCGCATTGGATCTTGAATCGTTGAGTTGTTGATCGTTGAAGCTTTTTTCCAATGATGGAAATTCTTGGCTAAGCTTCGACAACAACGTTTTTAGTGATATGCTTCCCTGACAGTTAACGGTTAATTGTGTTTTACCTGAGATGTGGCGTAATGCACCGATGAATTTTATGTTTAAGGGCATTTATTCTCCTTCACGTAAGCTTATAATAATTGTTAAGTTAAATTATTTACGCGATTCCTAATCGGAATTAGAAATTCTGGAACCTTTCTTCGGTTAAGGTTTCCACGATATCGGTTGCTATGTTAACTATTGAATCTGCCTGCTTCATCATAGCATCTTCATTCACTTCTTCCAATTGTGAAATTTGTTGTATGATGGTTTCAATTTCAATTAAAAAACGCAGGATTGAGTCATTTGTATTTGGGTTTTTGGTTACCTCTTCATGGATGAGTATCTCTATGAAAGCAGGTTCTCCTAGACTGTAATATATGGCGTTTCGTGCTTTCCTGATCGCTTCCAGAACTAAACCAGGCGCCATATAAGGTATCTTTCGTGCTGCTTCCAATTCAGCTTTTGCTTCACGAAGGTATCTAAGGGCCCATCCTTTTCGATAGTCATCCATCATGGAGATTTCTTTTCCCGAAATTATCGTTATTCAGATTCTTCATCTTCGCTCATGTCAGAGTCCATTTCAGAGTCTGCTTGAGCTAATGCCTTCTTTCTGGTTATGTAACCTGCAATTTGGTTTCTTACTCGGGTACTTGTTCCTTTAGTTAAAGTGTTAACTAACACCTTGTTTTCATCAAATTCGGTGGTGAATTTATCTGGAAATCGTTTAAGTAATTCTTTGCCTGCTCGTTTAACTTGATCAGTTTTTACTTTTCCCAAATCTCTATTCCTCAGATTAATAACGTTTTAATGTCCGACGCTTCACTGCGCGCAAGAGCAGATGCAAATAGATAATCGGCTTAATTTAAGTTTACGCCTTATGATGCAATTTAACTTACCGAGAAAACACAAGAAAAGTTGATGAACTTGAAAGAGAGCTAATCTAGTTTTATTTTAAAAAAAACCTCAAAGTTTTTGGCTACTTGCTCTGCGACTTCTTCAACTTTCATTTTCTTGATTTCAGCCACTGCTTCAACAACATTGCGGATAAATGAAGGCTTTGTTAATTGTCCATTGTAAGGTTGTTTCCAATATGTTACTGGCCCATCAGTTTCGGTTAAAAAGTTTGTCAATGGCACATTCTCCACGACCTCCCGAATACCGTTTGAGTAAGTCACTGGTGGACCTTCAGAGATAAAGTATCCATTATCCATCGCTTTGTATAAGGCAGCCATCGGGTGGCTAAACCAATGAAGCAACACATGCTTAAGCCGATACGAAGGAAGCATTTCCACGATCTTGTCCGTCGTTCCGCGTGAATGAATAATTACAGGAAGTTCAAGCGTCTCGGCAAGATGAAGCATTTTGTCAAAAACCGACATTTGTTTTTCCCAGATGGTTTCGTATTTGTAGTCTAAGCCAATTTCACCGATTGCTTTAACTATGTTTTTTTGTTTTTGGATAAAATCGATTGTTTCTTCCATCTCATTTTCCTTAAGAACATTCACATTCCAGGGATGAATTCCTAATGCGGCATAAACTAAGTTGGGATATTCTTGGGCAAGGGCGAGATCGTTTTGGCATGTTTTAAAATCCAGTGAATTTGTCACTAAAGCCGCTACGCCAGCGTTTTTTGCGTCTGCTATTAGCTCATCTATATGTCCAGCGTATTCTGTATCTGAAAGGTGGACATGCGCATCTATTAGCTTCATTTTTCTCAGCGCTATTATTATCTATGTGTTTTTATAATTTTCTTTGTTAAACGTCAGTTTTATCTTAACGATAATTTAAAGGAAAAAGCGATAACAAAGGTTAAATATTGCTTTAAAAAGAAAAAGAAGCAACGGAGTTGTCGATATGACCGATTTAGAAATAGCTGTAGCCCCCATGCACAGATTATGTAAAAAAGCGGGTGCTGACAGAGTTAGTGAAGCAGCAGCAAAAGAACTGGCAAAAGCACTTGAAGATATAGGTGTCAAGATTGCTAAAGAAGCACTTGATTACGCGATGCACGCAGGGAGAAAAACCATTAAATCCGAAGATATAGAAATCGCTGCAAGAAAAGTCATGGGAAAATAGTAACTTCATAACTCAAATATTTCCTTCCTTTCTTTTTTGTTAGATTTCTTGCCCAATTTAAATGAACTTTAGCTTTGTCTCTAAAATTCTAAGATGAATGCTTTTGCTTACCTTTAACAAAGGTTCAAGCAAATAACTGGTGCTAAGCAGTGGACGAGGAATCCCATAGGAACTGGAAGTACTCCCTTGCAAACCCAACTAAACCCACATGATTACTCCATATAACCAGAGTTGGTTTGTCTTCGCCTAGAAAAAGCATGGCTTCTTTTCCGTCGGCGATTATGCCGCCGCCGAACATGTGATCGCGAATTCGCAACTCATTTAATCCAGAGTATTTTTTGATAAAAAGCCAATCTTCCTTTTTTCCAGCTGCCATAAGTTTAATGCTGACATTCTTTCTTAAACCGCTACCAAGCAGTGGTTCAGCCATAACAATTACAGGCTTCGCAAATTCTGGGGCTGCAATTACTATTTCTTTGGTTGCTTTTTTGAGGACCTCTTCAATTTTGCTCAATACGGCTTGTTGACCTCGTAAAATAAGCATGTCTGGACGTTCAACAAGTTCGCGTTTTTCATACAAGGGCTGAAGTGTTTGAGTCACAGTATTTTCCCAAATCAAATATTTATCTTCCAGCCTCAGCTTCGTTGATCTTGTTGCTTCAAGCGGAGGCACAGGGTAATATTTGAAGGGCCGAGTTTCGCTGCTTTTTATCCATCCCTTCTCTTTTAGCGAGTTGAGAACCTCGTACATTTTGCTGTAGGGAACCATGGCTTCTTGGCTAATATCCATAGCCGTCATCTGCCCGCCTTCAAGCAACGCTATGTAAGCGTCAATTTCGTAGGCGTTTAAACCCATTTCTCGCAGAGCATTCCTAGTGTCCTCGTTAATTGCCATCTTTTACCCCTCTATCACCTTAGGAAACGTTTGGAAACCTTATTACATCACATATGCTCTTAAGCCCTTCGAAAACCGCTTAGATGTTAGAAGGCAAAAAAATGAAAGATATCAAACCTACAAGAAGCCTCTGCCCTGAATGCCTAAAAGCTATAGATGCAACAATTTACGAAGACGACGGCAAAGTCTTCATCAAAAAAGAGTGCCCTGAACATGGGCATTTCCAAGAACTTTACTGGTCAGACTATGACCAATACGTGCGCGCGGAAAAATTCCGCTTTGACGGCGACGGAATAGAAAATCCCCGAACCGAAAAGAAGAATGGTTGCCCAAATGACTGCGGCATTTGCCCCGAACACAAATCGCATACTGCCCTTGCAATAATTGACGTTACAAACAGATGCAACCTTACATGCCCAGTCTGCTTTGCTAACGCTGCCGCTGCAGGATATGTGTATGAACCCACGAAAGAGCAAATCACTGGAATGTTGGAGAACCTTCGAGCTAACAAACCAGTGCCAGCCACTGCATTGCAGTTCTCTGGTGGAGAACCAACAATACGCAAAGACCTTCCCGATTTCGTTCGAAAAGCAAAAGAGCTTGGCTTCAGCCATGTGGAAGTTAATACGAATGGCCTTAGACTTTCACAAAGCGTAGAATATTGCAAAGAACTCAAAGAAGCAGGCGTAAGCACCATTTATCTCCAATTTGACGGGTTAACCTCAGATGTTTTCAAGTTTATCCGTGGAGTTGATTTGCTTGACATTAAAATGAAGGCTATTGAGAACCTTCGCAAAGCAGGATTCACCAGTGTTGTGTTAGTCGTCACGTTAGTAAGGGGTGTAAACGATCATCAACTTGGAGATATCGTAAACTTTGCAGTCAAAAACTTTGATGTTGTAAGATGCATCAATGTTCAACCTGTAAGCTTATGCGGGCGTTTGCCCCAAAAAGATCGAGAAAAGATGCGCATCACAATCCCCGACTTCATGAAAAAAGTTGAAGAGCAAACAAATGGCATGATCAAAACCTCAGACTTCTACCCAGTGCCTTCAGTGGCTATAGTGTCTAAAGCTGTTGGCGCATTAAAAAATAGACGATACCTCGAGTTCACTGCGCACCCACACTGTGGCATGGCAACATACCTCATGATTGACAAAGGCAAAGTAAAAACCATCGGTGAAATGGCAAATGTTGACGCTTTCTTTGCTGGAATGAGAGATGTTTACGAAAAAGCATCCAGTGGACACAAAACTAGAGCATATCTATCGTTACTTGGCACTGTTCGACACCTAAAGTTTAGCACCTTACGAAAAGTGTTCCCTGTAGTTACAAAAGGTGACTACAAATCTCTTGGCAACCTGCAGAGGCAGTCAATTTTGCTTTCAGCGATGCATTTTATGGATCCCTACAACTTTGACCTTGAACGTGTACAACGCTGCCTGATTCATTATGCTGTGCCCGATGGACGAATAATTCCATTCTGCACCATGAACTCCATCCACAGAACTGAAGTTGAAAAGAAACTTGGCGTTCCAATCAAAGAATGGAAGGCTCAACATAAAGTTGAAATAAGCCAACCATTCTAGATGTTGAGAACAAAAGAATAACAAAGTGAAATTTATGGGTGGAAAAAAGAAGCTCGGCATAAAGCAGATGGAGAAACAGCAGGTCAGTCAAGACGAAGAAAAAGCTAAGCAAGATAAGAAGAAAGAGAAAGCTGGACCGCCAAAAGAAAGAAAAACTGTTGGAATCATGGCTCCTGACGCAAAAGATGCCAAAATCGTTGCTGAAGTCAAAAAGATGGGTGTTTTAACACCTTATGCGGTTTCAACAAGGTACGGTGTACGAATAAGCGCAGCCAAAGACTTCCTTGAACAATTGGAAGCTGACGGTACAGTACAGCTCATTTCCGGAAGCCACAACATCAAAATCTACAAGGCAAAAGCAAGTTAACTTGCTCAAGCTAATCTTTTATTTTTAGATTTTTTGATATAAAGGAGTTTAGTTTTCATTGAAAGAATTTCCTGAAAGAGTTTATACTTCTGAAGAAGTAAAAACTGCAAAAGAACTAGTTGACGAAGGCTACAAGCACAATCTCACAGTTGAGGGCTCATCGGATTTCAAAGAAAAAGTCAACCGAGCCCTTAAACTTGTCAAAACTGCAGGGGTCTCTGACTTTTTGAATGCGTATATACGAAAAATAATTGAAATTGACGGAATAACGCAACTCCGCGAAACAGAAGCAGCGATCTGGGCAAACAAGTTCGCTGTGGAAAACACTGTTGACGCTGCTAGCCTTTTCATCCAAAAAGCCTACCACATGAAAGAGTACTTAGAAGGCGAACTCTATTACGGCGGCAACGCAGAAAAACGCTCAGTCGCAAAACGCATCGAGTTTTTGCAAGAGCTCCGGGAAAAAAGCGAAGACAAAAATGTAAAAGAAGAATGCGAACGACTACTACAAATGTGGAAAGAAAGTTCCTTGGCTTTTTAAACCGTTAGAAGCTCAACCTTAATTGTTGTTCCACTTTTTATTTGTTTGAAAATCTCCAAATTATTTGTTATTTTGCCAAGTATGCTCACAGGACTATATGGCTGTGACTTGCCGTAGAACACGCATAAAGCGCCGCTCATAGGCCAAAAAGCAATTGTGCCTGTTTCCACGGTTGGTTTTGCCTTTTCTTCCCCCATTTTTATTGGGATTTCAAAGTAAACTTCTTCTTTCCATAATGCAGCTCTGCCTTCTACAGGAAGCTTTCGAACGATATAGTCGATGGTTCTTGGTGCTAAAAACCTGACTAATTCACCTTCAGCTTCACCAAAGCCTTCGATGATGAACTTGACTTTTATGTGGGAAATATCGGATTGAACGTCTGCTTCATTACTCAACTATTCCATGCTCCTTATAGAAAATCCAG
>JBEKGO010000041.1:0-17112 GCA_050012755.1 Bathyarchaeia archaeon | reverse complement strand
CTTCGACTACGGATGCTAATGGTGGTTTGTCTGCGACGTTTACTGTTCCTGCTTCTTCGAGTGGTAGTAAGACGGTTACTTTGACTGATGGTACGAATAGTCCTACTGCGTCTTTCACGGTTACCTCATCCATTACACTTAACCCGGCGAGTGGTAATGTGGGTTCAACGGTTACTGTGTCAGGAACGGGTTTTGCAGGTTCCTCAACCATAACCATAACCTACGACGGAACAGCACAAACGACCTCACCGGCCACAATCACCACCAGCCCAACTGGTGCATTCAGCGCAACCTTCACTGTTCCATCGTCCGCAATCGGGAGCCACACGGTCCAAGCCACCGACGGCACAAACTCTCCAACCGCCACATTCACTGTTACTCCAGTGTTTACACAGCCAACGATAACCACCAAATCGGTGGTGGCCGCCTCAACCTCGCTTCAATACAGCGTGACACAAGCGAACTCGTTCGTAGTCATCGTCGTAACCAGCGGGGATTATCAACTCACAAGTGCTCCCACTTGGCCCTCGGGTTTCACACAGCAGGAAGGGATAAGCTATTCTAACCAGTACTCAGATTACATCGCCGTGAACACCGCTCAGGCCATAAACACGTACACTGTCAGTTGCCAAGCCCCCTCTTCTAGCACCGGCATCTCGATTGCGGTCTATGTCTTCGCGCCCGGCACCTACAGCTACGTCCACAACAGTCTGAGTTCAAGCGGATCGTCAACATCAGAAACGCTGACACTAACCGCAGGCGCTAACTACTACATATTCGGCGGATCCATCGGATCCGGGACAATAAGTCTCTCCACAACCACGATAGACGTTAAAGATTCCAGCAACTGGAGCGCGATAGGACACCAAACGACCAATGCAGCCACCGTTAGCTCAACCAGTTCCTCTTATGTAGGAATAGTTGGAATCAGCATAACGAGGACTGGTTAACAACCCGGCAGTCTTTTAGACATTGATGGTCGTGAACTCTGCAGGTGGTTCAGGCTTCGCAGCCTCAAAAACTATACAGCACATTCACAGGATCGCCGATAACACTTAGTGGCATTCTTCGATGCGCCATTCACTGTTCCACCTCAAAACGCGCCTCGCTTTTTAACCGTGTTTTGATGTCTGGGTAGTTTGTTTTGTCTGCAAGTGGTTTTCGCAGGAGCTCTTCGGAGTAGTCTTGGGCAATTTTGCTGTGGAAGTCTTTCCATACTGTATGTTGACTTGTGTTATAGCCTTCGTCTGTTGGCTGGGCGGCGATTTGCGGTATGGGTAACCTCATGCAACGCAGTTTAAGTGCCCAGTGTTGGTGGGCAAACATCTTTGAACTATCCATTTCTTTAATTTTTTTGCAGTTTTGCCCATCTGAGTAATAGTTGCGCTCTAAGCCCAAAAGACATCGCTACCTCGCATTCAATAAATTAAAATATCTTGTTTAAGTAGAGACTAACCTTTTTTTGGTATGTTGAGTTTGGGAAGATGGTTGTTGTTTATGGATTATAATCGTATCGCAGGTATACCGAATATCGGAGCGATCCGAAGTTTGTTACATATGGTTTGAGAGCGACCACAAGGTTTGATTTAGGCATACTGAGAAGCAGCGCGGTAGCAAAAAATAACCGACATAAAACAAAACAAAGCTACAGTAACTCTTTGATTGTTTGACGCTTTATTCGAGTTAAAGAAAGAGTTATAGGGTCACCTGGCATATAATCGTTAAGTTGTATTAGTATGGCTGAAAATGCTGCAATCCTTGAGAGAGAGTTTCCAAGGTTTTGGGTGTTTCACCAAAAGAACTTGTAAAAAAGGGATTAGAGGGATTGCTTGAAGCACAGTTAAGGATTTGTTTTGCTGAAATCCATGAAATAAAAACTCGACATGAGGTTAAAAGTGCAATAGAACTGGAGAAGAAAATTGAAAAAGGCAGCATTGCAGAACATCCGGCGTGGGAAGACTTGATTATCTTGGAGAATCTTGAAGAGCGTGCCAAGAAGATTCGAAAAGAGTTAGTGGCACTTAAACATGAATAGCCGTTCAAGTTTGGAAGAGCAATTTAATTGCGTTGTTGAAGTTGTTCTTGCAGATTTTTCTGATATAGCAGTTGATGTTCAACTTCGGTTTACTTCGTCAGGCACTGTTGAGAGGCTTCGAATTTTCTTATTGGATGAGAGTTTTGTTGATGTTTGGCTATCAACTTCTGGAAAGTATTCTTATCACTGGGAGCAGCGACATGTAAGAGGGCTTATTCATCGTCATGATAATGCACCGCACGGTACGCTTGAACCCACGTAATCTCGTATCCATTGAAAATAAGAGTGCTGACCTTTTGGCTACATAAGTAAGGGGTCTCAACATTGGTAGGTATGGTTGAATTTTTAGTCAACGAAATAAAGCTTGGACGGTTTAGCCGTTTTTATCTCGAGTTAAGACATATTAATCCCTTAAACTCATAGTCATATTGAGGAATAGCGTGAGCACTCCTGTTACACTCGAAATGATCTTCCAGGAAGTCAAAAAAGTTAACGACAGACTAATCCTTATTGAAAACGCAGTTGAAGAAGTCATAATTAAAAACCTTCCCGAAGCTACAGTCAGCAAAAAAGAAGCTAAAGAAATTGAAGAGGCTATCCAAGAGATGAAACGTGGAAAACGCGTAACACTTGAGGAACTCAAAGGTGCCTAAGTACAGCATCATAGCTCATCATAGAGTCCACAAATTCCTAAGAAACATAGCAGACGAAAACTTGAATCATATCTCGCATTAAGTGGTTATTACAGTTAAGCCTTTGACTTTCTTGAAGTGTTCAATGTTTCGGGTTGCTACGCTACAGCTTCTTGTGAGGGCTATAGCTGCTATGAAGGTGTCTCTGAGCCCTATTGAGTGCCCATCCAATTCAAGTTCTGCGTAAATATGACCTGCCCTTTGAGCTGATCGTGGGGTTAGGGGCAAGAGAACTAATCTTTCAAGCAGTTTCTTTGTGGCTTGTAGGGTTTGAATGGATTGTCTGGATTTATATGCACCGTAATATAACTCAAAAGCATTAATTGCCGTAGTGGATAGAAGCGTTTTTTTCTCTTCAAGTTGAGTTATGAATGTAACGTCTTCCTTTTTGTTTCTTAAAAAGTCTGTTAGTATGTCTGTATCAATTATTGTTCTGTTGGGTTCCATTTTTTCCACGACTCATCAATTGAGGTTTTTATTTCTTTGAATTCTGCGTCAGTTATGTTCCAAGAGCCTGCCAAATCAGAGATCTTTCTTCCTTTTTCTTTTCTTTTTATCAGATCTTTTATTGCTTCCTCTATTGACACTGGCCGCCTCAACTTGACTTGTAATTCACCGGCGACTTCGCATAGTTTGGCATATGTTTCCTTGCTGACTTTAATGGCTTTAGCTTCACTCAATATTTACACCTAGTAGAAAAAGTAAAGAAAACATACATATTAAACTTTATCCACATGAAAACACTGTTTTGTTTCGGACCAGACATCAATCTCAAGCGAAGAATTTAAAACTTAAAACGTCGCAAACAAAGCTCCAGTCTGTTTCATAACTCATTGATTGCCATCTCAAAGAGTCAAACGCCATTATTCCGCTGCAAAATTCAGTCATTCTCAAAGATGACATATGACCATCTTTTTTGTATGGCTACCAGTTCCCTTGTTTTTGTCTTGTAATCTTCACTCCCAGGAAATGCTTATCTGTGTATGTGTACACATACATATAATATGGCAACTAAAACTATTTCAATAACAGAAAAAGCATACGAGGCCTTACTCAGAGAAAAGAAAAACAAGGAAAGCTTCACAGAGACAATTCTACGGATCACAAAAAAATCAAATAAGATAGCAGACTGTTTTGGCGCTTGGAAGATGTCAGATGAAGAAGAAGCAGCTATTCACAGTGAACTATCTGAGGGGTGGCGTATGACTCAGGAGAGAATATCCAATAAATTGCCTTGACACTGATCTACTCATCGCTATTCTACGAGGCAAAAAAGACGCATACAGCAAAGTCATAGGAATTGATGAAGAACCAAAAGGAGCCGCCACTACCGCCATTAACACGTTTGAAATTTTCTTCGGCGCATACAAATCTAAAATGCAAAGCGAGAATCTGAAAGAAGCCCTCCGGCTGCTTGATAGGCTAAACGTAATTCCTTTAGATTCTTCTTCTTCAAAAAGAGCTGCAGAAATATCTGCCAAACTTGGGGCAAAAGGTAAACCCAGTGACTACAGAGACGTCATGATAGCCGCGATAGCCCTCGAAAACGACTTGACCCTCGTTACACGCAACACATCGCACTTTAGCAGAATCAAAAGCTTAAAGCTTGAGACCTGGTAGAAAAACAAACGCTTTGCAGGCTAAAAAGTTTCTTGCGTCTCAGACCTGAATTTGTAAAGAAAAAAGCAGCCCAAAGCAACATGGAAAACTTGCAAAACCAAAGAGTTTTTCACAAGAGCCCAAAAAATAAACTACCTCCACAGTCTAGTAATGCCTTTCACCCAATATGTCTGAATAATTTTGGGAGAAATTCTTATATTTATAGTTATAGTTATAGTAGTTAGCGACAATTATGCCAACAACAGTTCAGGTAGACGAAAAAACCTTACAAATGCTGAACCTAATCAAAAAAGAAACAAAAGCCCGCAGCCACGACGAAGTCATTAAAACACTCATTATTGAAAGAAACAAAATTCCCTGCTCAATGTTTGGGTCAAACCGCAAGCTAAAACCTTTTTCAAAGAAAGATGAAGCGGAATTCCATGAGCTCTAAATATGTAATCGATTCTTATGCGTGGATAGAGTATTTTAGAGCATCCAAATCTGGAGAGATTGCCAAAAAATACATAGAAAGCCAAGATTCGACAACTCCAACAATAGTCGTTTCGGAAATAAGCCGAAAACTAACAAAGGAAATTGAACTTGGAAATGAGACCCCACAAGGAAGAACAGAACGCCTAGAATTCATAAGAGCCAAAAGTCAAATAGTTAACTTGGATTTTGAGATGGCAATAGAAGCCGGCAAAATTGACGTAGAAATGAAAAAGAAAGAAAAGAGTTGGGGGCTCGCAGACTCCATTGTTCTATGCTTAGCCCGATCCAAAAAAGGAAAAGTAGTTACTGGTGACTTGCATTTTAAAGAATTAGACAATGTCATATTCATAAAAGAATAATTCCATTTTCGTACTGGGTCTTAAGATTTTTGAAACATGGACTTAACTGCTGGTTCAAACCCAAAAATCCGCCCAGAGAAAGACTGGCTTCACCCTTTCAAAGCAGCTAATACAAAAAAAGGTCCCAGTTCCCGTGGATAGTAGTCACCTCAGAAACACCTCTCAAAACCCTGAATTTGGGAATTTTGCACAGAGGTATCATCCCAAAGCTTCAATCTTGTTTTGATGTGTGAACAATTTGTTATGTCGGAAAGTTGTTTTCTCAGTTGTACTTCTGTGCAACTTTGGGCGATTTTGCCGCGGTGGTCGTTCCAAACGATGTGTTAACTTGCTTTGTAGTCTCAGTTTGTAGTTGGACCGCGATTTGAGGTATGGCTAATCCACTGAAACGTATTCAAGTTCTCACGTTGACTGCCAAGCATCTTTAAACTGTCCATTTCGTTCACTTTTTAACAGTTTTAGGCCCCGACAATAATAGTCAAGCTAAGTGGTGGATCGTGAGAGATGACTTCTTGTTTTTATGTCTTAGTACGGAGACAATATTGCTTGAAATGTATAACCATATAGTAAGAAAATATAAATGTAGGTTGGATAATTATGCTGATTGGTGTTAGTTATGCCTACAAAAAGCGTTGGGCCAAAAGGGCAAGTTGTAATTCCTAAGCGGATGCGTGACTCCATTGGAATAAAACCGGGTGTCGATGTGACTCTTGAAGTACGCGAGAATGAAATAGTGATAAGCAAACCCAAAATCGAAGGTAACTACACTGAATATTACAGCTCTACTAGTGCTCCAAAACTGAAAAAACCCATAAACACAAAAAAAATCATAACCGCAGAGGTCGGTCAAAGACATGCCCTACCTTGACTCAAACGTTTTTATCTACCCCGTAATTTATTCAGTAGAGGCTCAACCTAAGGCCAAAAAAGCCAAAGAGATTCTGCTTAGCGTAGAGAACGGAAAACTATCAGCCTATACTTCAACGTTAACTTGGGATGAAGTCGTGTGGGTCGTCAACAGAACAATGGGCAGAAATGAAGGAATAAGTCAAGGCCGAAAACTACTAGGGTTCCCAAACTTGCAGTTTGTACCAGTAGACGAAAACGTCATAGCCAACGCGCAAAGATTAATGGACAAATACAAATTGGATCCACGTGACTCAATTCATTTGGCTTCTGCCCTTGAGAAGAGATCAAAATCAGTCATCAGCGACGACGAAGACTTCGACCAAATCAAAGAAATAAAGCGAATCCCAATTGAGTGAAGTCGCGGCTCGCGATTTTTAGTGGAAACAAGAAGAAGACTTGCCAGCGCTTGAGTCCTTTCCCCAATTTGAGCATTCTTCAAACCAATCTTGTCTAGCCCCCCTAAAATTGCAGATTTCTTCAAAACAGCACTGCCAGATCTCAGTTTCGTCCCAGTCAACTGCCGCGTGCTTGACGGTGCTTTGGATGTTTCAGTCATCTTTCCATGAAGGTGGATCAAATCAAGAGTCACCCTCACTAATAGTGAATTTGAAGTTAACATGGTTTATATTGACTCTTATGAAATTAATGATGTGGTAGCTAGATTGAAGATATGGAAACGCGAAAAAAAATCCAAGCAATCACAGTCACCAGCAGAAAATGCCTCAGTTATAAATGAAAATACACCTGGTCCTGCGGTGGAAAATCACACAGATGCTGCGGGAGGATCTGTGGTTCCAGAAACTTTCAAAGAGCATTATCCTCTTTTGCTTCCCTTTTCATATGCGGCAATTGTTGAAGACGAAAAAAACGAGGTAAAATATTCGCTTCTAGAGCCAACGATAACAGAATTGGATGGGCAACTGTTAACTGAGCTAAAAAGTATTCTCTGGGATGAACTTTCAATTAACACAAAAAGTTTCAAAAATGAATCGGAAGCAGAAGACTTCTTAAAATACAAAATTTTGGAAACAGCAATAAAATATCGCATAAATATGGATGCCAACACACTCGGTAAGTATCAGTACTATATTACTCGAGATTTCTTGGGTTTTGGAAAAATAGATGGTATAATGAGAGACGAAAATATTGAAGATGTCTCTTGTGATGGCATTAACTCGCCAGTGTTTGTTTGGCACCGAAAATATGAATCAATACCCTCAAACGTAGTATTCAACACTCACCAGGAACTAGAAAGCTTTGTGTTCAAACTTGCCTACCTCTGCGGCAGGCACATCTCCATCGCGCAACCAATCCTTGACGGAACATTATCTGATGGAAGTCGAGCCCAAGTAACCTATGGAACAGAGGTAACACCTAAAGGCAGCACCTTCACCATTAGAAAATTCAAAAAAACTCCTCTCACCATCACTGATTTAATAGTGTATAAGGCTCTGTCACCCGAAATCGCTGCGTATTACTGGTTCTTAATAGAAAACAGACACTCAGTCATGATCGGCGGCGACATCGGCGGAGGAAAAACCTCTATGCTCAACGCCATCAGCCTATTCATTAGACCAACCCTAAAAATAGTGAGCATAGAAGACACACAAGAAATCCGTTTACCCCATCAAAACTGGGAAATGATGGTCACAAGGCAAGGCTTAGGTACAGGTGCAGGTGCAGTGGGCGAATCCGGAATTGGCAGCATCAGCATGTTCGACTTACTCCGAGCTGCCCTAAGACAAAGACCCGACTTCATCATCGTAGGCGAAATCAGAGGCGAAGAAGCCTACGCCCTATTCCAAGCTATGGCAACCGGACACTTAGGCTTAACAACCATACACGCAGAACATGTACAGGGTGTACTTCACAGACTAACAACAAAACCTATGAACATTCCACCTACGCAAGTAGAAAACCTAAACGCCATCTCAATCGTACGAAGACTAGTCGTTAACAACGTCTCCTTAAGAAGAACCATAAGCGTATCAGAAATGGTCGGTTGGGATAGAGAAAAAAACGACTTCAAAATCCAAGACATATTCAAATGGGACGTCGAAAAAGACATCTACGTTAGGGTAGGAAGAAGCCCATTATTAGATAGAATCGCAACACAATGGGGATACTCTCCAGAAGAAATAGATCAAGAGCTCCAAATGAGACAAACAATCCTTGAGTACATGGTCAAGAAACACATACGCTCCTACGAAGACGTTTCCAAAATGGTGTTAGACTACTTCTCAGACCCACAACTGATATACCGTAAAGCAAAAGTGAGCTCCTAATGAAATTTGAACCCTGGACAACAGCATACAATCTGCTTAACAAGAAATTAGAGAAGGTATACCCCCAGTTTCAAGAGATCCATATTCAACTCAAAAAAGGCGGGGTACTGATAGCATTCAAAGCCTACATCGCCTTTATGGTGTTAATCTCAATAATTGTTTTTGCGGCAGCAATCCCCCTATCGTTTATCCTCTTGCCACTCTTAACTCGTGTTCCAATCCTGTCAACAATGAACTTCGCATTTACTTTAGTTATTGCAGTATCAGCAGCAATGGTGACATTTTTAGTAATGTACATTTATCCAGGCATGAAAGCAAGCAACAGAAACGGACCCATAAACAAAAACTTGCCTTACATAACCAACTTTCTTACTCTTCTTTCAAGTTCAAATGTTCCTCCCAGTCTCATTTTCGAGTCAATGGCCAAAATTGATACTCTCAAAGAAGTGCGTATGGAATTTAGCAACATCATAAGAGACATAGAAGTCTTTGGCAATGACCTCATGACTTCAATCGTTGACAACGCCAAGCTGACACCCAATGATCAACTCAGCGAAATTCTACAAGGCTACGTAGCAACAGTCAGAACAGGAGGAAACCCAACAGAATATCTAAAAATCACAACTGAAACAGTAACCAAAGACCGAATGGGCAAACTTGACATGATGCTTGAATCACTATCAGCGATGGCAGAAATCTACATCATGATGTTAGTCGCAGCCCCATTACTTTTCATCGTTCTTTTTGTTACATTAGGCATGATAGGCAGCGGCAACGTAGGTGGCATAAGCATGTCACTGATACTTTACCTATTGACTTACCTTGGAATCCCAATAATGGGCGCAATAATGATGGTTATAATGTCAACTTTCGAAAAGTGAGAGCTAAATGATACTAACCAAAAAAACAATAAAAAGAATAACATACATTTCTGTAGTAGCAGCAATAATCTTCTTCGTTCCGACGCTATTTTTCTACATAACATCCCCAACATTAGACTATATGATGGTGATAGCTCTAGCAATAGGTGTGATTCCTCCCAGCATCGCAAGCATGATACACAATAGATGGAAAGCCAAAATTGAAAAAGCAACCCCCGACTTTCTAAGAGACTTAGCTACCGCCTCAAGAACAGGAATCCCTCTACAAGTAGCTCTAGAGCACGCATCCAACCGACAATATGGCCCACTAACACATGAACTAAAACTACTAGTAGCACACATGAGCTGGGGCATGAACTTCGATGCAGCCCTAATGGAACTAAGTGACAGAGTGGACATACCGTTAATCAAAAAAGCAACTATCCTGATAAATGAAGCCGGAAAACACGGAGGAGACCTATCAGACATCTTTGACTCCACCGCAAAATACCTAGAAAGCGTCAACTCTTGGACTCAAAAAAGAAGACAACAAACACAACCCTACGTTCTAATATTCTACTTCTCAGTATTCATGTTCTTATTCATAGTCATAATAATATCAAACATGATGTTCGCTCCCCTAAGCCACACAGGAACAACTACATCATTTATTAAACCAATAATAACACAGGCAGCATCAAGACGATTATTTCTACACGCCTCTTTATTAGAAGCAGTCTTCGGCGGTTTAATCGCAGGAAAAATCAATGAAGATTCATTTACTGACGGACTAAAACACGTAGCTATTTTAGCCATTACTTCAGGAATAGCATTCTATCTGTTTCTACATTAAACAAAACAATATAAATATAAATGAGAAACCTATCCGAGAGAAGGAAGTCGCCAGATCATGAAGAGAAATCAAGAAGAAAAAAATGATCCGAAAAGAACGGTTGAGCGGCAGCCAAAAGAAAACACCACTTCAGACAAAAACAAAGATACAATCAAAGCTTTGGATATGGAAGACAAAATGGATCTGCAAAGACGAGAGGCATATATCGAACCCAAGGCACGCGACCTCCTACGGAAACTACTCCAAGATGGAGATAAAGAAGAAATAGTCCCCATCTACGCTCCAAATTCAGGATATGTTTACCAAATAACCAACAGGCTTTCAAGTAAAAACGAAGCAGAAACAATACCGAGAGATCTTTTAGAAAATCTTGCGCAACTAAATATTTTGCAAAAAAACTTTTTTGATTCAATTTCATCGTGCCCAAATTGTCAGTCAACAGTTTTAACACTGCATAATCGATGTCCCAAATGCAAAAGCCACAACGTTGAAAAAACAAGCTTAACCGAACATATTCCATGCGGATATATCGATCAAAAAGACAAATACATAAATAATCGTTGTCCAAAATGCGGAGAACCCCTTCTCGAAGGTCAATATAGAAACATGGGGCGTTGGTACATATGCCAGGAATGCGGTGAGAAATTTGAAAATCCAGAATTTGACCTAGTCTGCCGCAACTGCAACAAAAGCTTCGCAATAAAAGACGCGAAAGTAACAGAAATACCCAAATTCTCATTAAACTTGACAAAAAAGAAGGAAATAAGGCAAAACGTCGCAAGTCTAGAAGACATCCGAACACTTGTAGCTGAGCTAGGCTTTGACATAGAGATGCCTGGATTGACTATTGGGCAAAAGAGCAAAATGCAACATCACTTTAGTCTTATTGCAAAAAAACAAGTCAACGGACAAGAAATCGTTATAGCGCTAGATCATGCAGTAAGCGAATCCGAAGTTCAATCATCCCCCCTAATACTGTACCTTTACAAAATATCAGAAGTAAAAGTTGACATCCCCATATTCGTCGCAATACCAGGACTAAGTGATACAGCAAAGAAAATAGCCGAAGGCAACAACATCCTACTAATTGAAGGATCAACCGAACAAGCAGAAGCAATAGACAAAATCAAAAAAGAAATTGAAAATAGAATAAACCAAATAAACCAAAAAACAATCAATGAATCCGAAAATCAACAACCGGAAAACAAACAAGAAAATACATCCTTCTTCGGCAAATTTCGAGGATTAAAAAAAAAGAACATAACCTAACAGACCAATCAAAACCCTCACCAATCTATGACCTAATAAAAAAAGAAACTAAGCCATCCATAGATTGGGAAACGCTAAAAACATATGGAACGAAACCATTGAGTGTAGCACTAATCTTAAATTCATTTTTATGCATAATTTACGCAATTGGGTTCCTAGCAGGAATTTACGCAGGCAATCAGAAAGTTTTCGAACCATACTTAATCAATGGTAATCTCTTTTGGTTACTAATCGTAGCTTCGATACTAAACATCTTCACAGCCATAAAAATTATCCAAATTCAAAAATCATACAATTTCCAACCAAAAAGTAACTTGGGAAAAAAAATGCTTTTTTGGCTACAACTTGCGACGATATTTACCTCATTTTACATGTTCTTCGCCGTTACCATATACTTAAATCAAAATCCGGCGGCAAACACATTAACAAACCTCGTTCTAGCCTTCGCCCTACTATTTACCGGCTTCATATCCTTCGGAGCAACAGTTTTCAGAACCTGGCTAAAATAATAGAAGGTTTTTTCTAAAAACAGATTTTCTTGCGCCGCAATTTTTTCTCGGGACTCAACGATTAACTTGTATAGGCTTTTTCGGCTTTTTTGTCGGTTGCGCTTTGAGTTGGAACCTGCGGTGGAGGAGCAAAGTATATCCTGTCCTTGGTTTCCAGCTCAGGTCTAGTATTGATGTTTAAGTTGTATATGGGCATGCCATCAGGACCTTTTCTATCAACAGCAACACCTGCTCTTGTTACTTCCACGAAAATTTTTAATAAAGTTCCATCTTCTAATCGGAAATTAACAACGTTGCTGCCAACAAGCTTAACGGAAATCTGCTTATACTTAATTTGTTCCTGAGCCATGCAACCACCATTTTTCTAAAGAGAATATGCTCTATAAGAAACTTTGGAAGTATTTTTCTTTTGAGGTGTAAATGTGATTTTTTGATATTTGTTTACATATTGTTAACATAGCGTTTAAATATTCTGTTTACAAATTGTTTATTCATGAGCGATGTAATTGCGGTCAGAGTATCAAAGAAGCTCAAAGAAGAACTTCAAGAGTTAAACTTAGATTATGCAGATGAAGTCCGGACATGCCTTGAAAAAATGGTGAAAAGGAAGAAAATGAAGAAAGCGATGAGAGAGGTTGACAAGTTTAGGAACGAGCTCAGTAAGAAGATTGGAGTGACCGTTTCGTCAGCAGACATAATCAGGGAGAGCCGCGATCATGCCCACTGAGGTTGTCGTTGATTCATCTGTGATTGCTGCCATGGTCACACCGGAATTGTTCTCTGACTGGTCTTCCAAGAAACTATCAAAGTATGATGATATCCATGGTCTGGACTTAAACTATTACGAAGTTGCAAATGCAATAAAATGCAAAGAATCTGACCAGTTTGACGCAAATGATGTAGCAAGAGCTTTCACACAAGCCATGGAACTGATGAATCTCTTCGCAATTCATGATTTTTCTGAGATCATTGCTGGCGCGATCGCCATTGCTTTGGAACTTGATATAACTGTCTACGATGCTGCTTTCTTGTCACTTGCGAAGAAGCTAAACACGCAACTGCTGACTCTTGACGAGAAACTTGCAAAAAAACTTGAAGGCACAAAATACTACGGTCTCGTTGAATATCCAAGCCAAAAGTCTTCTCAGATTTGAAGACTCCAGCGCCACACAACAATTCGAATAACTCTAAAAACATGTTAGTTTTTTAGCACAAAAATAGGAAAAAAGAAAATTTTTCTTTTTTAGGCTTATTTGCCCGAGGCTTATACAGTAATTTCTTTGACTCTTGTTTCAATGAATTCGGCTACTTTTTGTTCACTGAAATTCTTTTCTTCTTCCTGTAATCGTAGTTGCTCTTTTACCATATTGAGTAGTTTCTCAATGTCAACAGGCTTAACTAGATATGCGTCGGCATTCTTGTTTAGTGCTGAGATTGCGTTTTGCATTGACGGGTAGCCTGTTACCATTATTTTTCGTGTCTTGGGAACATTATCTTTGATTAATTTGAGCAATTCCACGCCTTCCATGTCGGGTAATCGAATATCTAAGAGCGCAATGTTGTAGGTTGTTTCCTGGGTCATTTCGATGGCTTCATTTCCTGTAGTCGCCAAATCAACAACGTATCCTTCGTCCTCAAGTATAGCTTTCATGGTTTTCCTTATATTTTCATCGTCATCAACGATTATGATTCTCGCATTTTTTTCCAAGCTTATTCACCTCGTCAATTTTGCAAGTCTGACTTTATTATTTTCAATTACCACAACTTTCTCAAATATCTGCATTTTATCGCGGGTTACAATAATTTTCGCGCATATCATGGACATATGCTGTGAAGGATATGTCATCTACTATCCATTTAGACAGGGGCCATTCGTATTCGGGTCTTTTAATGTTGACCTGTATTTTCGAATAAAGATTTTTCATAAATTTAATCTCAAGTCGGCTAGCACCTAGACCGAAGATCTTATGCATGATATCGGTGAATTCATCGATTTGTTGTGGGATTTCATTTTTTGGGATATTAAAGTTATTCTCTAACTGAAAATACACGGTGTTTTTCACTGGCGCTCCTAGTGAGGTTAATGCTTCATCAATTGATTCAATTAAGTAGTCATCAAACTTTCTTTGCGCAGAAATATTAGATAGCACGTCTATTTTACTCCCTTTATTATCTGCTTTTTTAGTTTTCTCGGAATCAAAGCTTCCTATATCTATCAAGCCCGGTTTATTGACGGTTATCGAAGTTGTTTCCGATGAATTTTCATTGGTCTTTTGGTTTGAATAATCCGATTCCGTTTGACTTGCCGCTTCATTTTTTTCGAAGACGGTTAGTTTCGGCATAATTTTTTCCTTCATTCTTCCTTTAATCTGTTAATCCGTTTTGCGCTAAGTTTTTTGGACTTAATGTTGTAGTAAAATATGCTGTGTCTTGTATATAAACATTTAATACACAATACTTAATACATAATCTTGATTCAAAATCATCATCCAATCATGCACCAACAGAACACGTTTTAAATCTAAAAAAGTTTTTTAATTTCGTCAGCCTCCTTATTTCGTATGTATTGATAGTTTATTATTCCGAATATTGCGGTAATCGTAATAAGGCTTATATGAATTCTTGAGCGCGTTAAACTAACGAAAATTAGACATAAAATTTAGAAGGAGAAGGCGTTAAAATGAAAAATGTCAATAAGGCATTAGTCTTATTTCTAATTACATTAATAACAATATCATCCATCTCAGCCATAGGTGGATTTGCCGGAGTAGCAAAAGCATGTGGCAAATCATACGACATTGAAATATCCACCATAAATGGATTATCACCCTGGAATGGACCCTTCTTTAATCCCATTACCTTAACAGGTTCCGCAAGCGGTCAAAATTTCGAAGGACAACTTTCTCAATATCAAGTTGAAGTTGTTTGGGGCGATGGAACAAAAGATGTGACCTCAACGGTCCACTTTACTCAAGATGACAATGATTTCTCAGGAACTTGGACATCTAATTCACACACCTACGCTCAGCCAGGAACCTATTCTATAACAGTGAGACTTTACCACTCTCAACCTCCAGGATCAGACGGTTCTTCAGACGCCGTAGACTCAGCAAACTGCGTTATAAGTTCAATGACAAGTTTAACTCTGTCTAAAACTAGCCCTCAAATTGCAGGAGCTTCCTTAACAGCTACAGCAACGATTTCTCCATCAGAGGCAACTGGAAGTGTACAGTTCCAAGTTGAAATTCCTGGTTCAAGCACCTGGAATACTTTTGATACACGAACTTTGTCCTCAGGTTCTGCTACCTCCAAATCCTACACGTTATCAAATGTCGGAGTTTACAAATTCCAAGCTGTTTACAGCGGAGATTGTCACTATTCAGGATCAACGAGTTCAACAGTATCATTAACTGTTAATCTGGCTCCTGCTGTGAATTTTGTAGTTTCTGGGTTTCCGAGTCCTACTATTGCTGGTGCAGCTCATTCTGTAACGGTGACAGCTAAAGATGCAAATGGCAATGTCGCCACAGGTTACATTGGTACGGTTCACTTTACTTCAAGTGATAGTCAGGCTGTTCTGCCTGTTGATTACACCTTTGTTTCTGGTGATGCTGGCTCCAAGAGTTTCAGTGTTACTTTGGAAACTGTTGGGTCTCAGTCAATTACTGCTACTGACACCGTGACGTCAACTATCACTGGCTCTCAGTCTGGAATTACAGTGAATGCGGCTGGAGCTGCCAAGTTGGCATTTGTAGGTGTGCCTTCTTCTTTAACTGCTGGTGTTACTTCCGGAGGAATTACCGTTCAGTTGCAAGATCAATATGGTAATCCTGTGAATGCCCGAAGTGGAGGCGTTACGGTTACTTTGTCTCCCAGCGGCGTATGGTATTCAAATTCAGGCGGCACAACTCTAATTTCGAATAATCAACGAACGATAAGTTCTGGTTCAAGCAGCACTTCAAGTTTCTATTTCAAGAGTACTGCCGCTGGGCTTTTTTCATTAGTTGCATCTGCCACTGGCTATACATCTGCATCAGCCAGCTTAACGGTAAATGCCGCAAGTGCTACGAGTTTTGTGGTTTCTGGGTTTCCGAGTCCTACTATTGCAGGTGCAGCTCATTCGGTAACAGTGACAGCTAAAGACCAATATGGCAACGTGGCCACTGCGTTCTCAGGTACAGTGACAATTACTTCAAGCGATTTGGCAGCAACGTTACCTCCACCTGGCTCTCTAACAAATGGTGTTGGATCTTTCAGTGTTACTTTGAAAACTTCAGGCACCCAATCAATCTCTGCAACGAGTGGTTCGGTTAGTGGCTCTCAGGTTGGAATCCAAGTTAATGCCGCCGGTGCCACTTATTTTGTTGTTGCTGCTCCAGATTCCGCGATTGCGGGTAAAGCATTCAGTATTACGGTAACAGCCAAGGATCAATATGGGAATACAGTCACAAATTATGCTGGTACGGTTCATTTTACTTCATGTGATGCTCAAGCTATATTGCCTGCTGATTCTGGTTTGACCAATGGCGTGGGTTCTTTCAGTGTTACGCTAGAGACTGATGGTTATCGGGTTATTACTGCTACTGATACTATGACGTCTTCGATAACGGGTTATGCTACTGTCCTTGTGAATTCTGCCACGGCCTATAAGTTGGTTTTTACCGATGGTGCGGGTCAATCTTTGTATGCAGGTCAAGTTTCCAACGTAATTACTGTTCAGCTGCAAGATCAATACGGTAACCCTGTTACTTCCGGTGCTACTGTGAGTTTGTCTTCTACTTCTGCTGGCGGCAAGTTCTTCAGTGATTCCGCTGGTAGTAACCAGATTACGTCTGTATCTATCGCATGTGGATCAAGCACTGCGAGTTTCTACTATAGTGACACGGTTGCGGGCTCTCCGACTTTGACTGCATCTTCTGCTGGTGTGACCTCTGCGACTACTACGGTTACGATAAGTTCTAGTAGCGTTACTCATTTTAGCGTTCTTGCTTCTCCGACAACTGTTACTGCTGGTAGTTCTGTCACTGTTTTGGTGACGGCGGAGGATCTGTATGGTAACGTGGTTACGGGTTACGCGGGTATGGTTCACTTTTCTTCTTCGGATGTTCAGGCGGTTTTGCCTGCTAACGCTGGTCTCACGAATGGTGTGGGTTCTTTCAGTGTTACGTTGAAGACTGCGGGTTCTCAGACTTTGACTGCGACGGATACGGTGACTGCGTCGATTACGGGTTCTGCTTCTGTTTTGGT
>JBEKGO010000040.1:0-17449 GCA_050012755.1 Bathyarchaeia archaeon | reverse complement strand
GAATGGTGTGGGTTCTTTCAGTGTTACGTTGAAGACTGCGGGTTCTCAGACTTTGACTGCGACGGATACGGTTACTGCGTCGATTACGGGTTCTGCTTCTGTTTTGGTGACGGCTGCTTCTGGCGGCGCTACTAACTTTGGCGTTTCTGGTTTTCCCAATCCGACGAATGCTGGTTCTGCTGGCACTGTTACGGTAACTGCCAAAGACGCATATGGTAATACTGTTACAAACTACGCTGGCATTGTTAAAATAACTTCAAGTGACGGTGCAGCGGTTTTGCCTCCGAACGCGGCTCTCACAAATGGTGTTGGTTCTTTCATAGTTACTTTGAAAACTAAAGGGTCTCAATCGATTACTGCGACTGACACTGTTACTTCCACGATTACTGGTTCTCAAAGTGGCATAACAGTGAATGGTGCATCCTTGGATCATCTAACGATTAGTCCTGTTAATGCTGTAATTGCTGCAGGTGGTTCTCAGGCTTACTCTGTTGAAGCCTTTGATCAATACAACAACGACTTGGGTTCTGTAACTTTGACTGCGACCTTTACAGTAAACGGCGGAGCAATCTCCGGAAACATTGTTACAGAAGTTTATGCTGGTTCTTACAATATTGCAGCATTTGTTGACGGAAAAAGTGTATCGACTTATTTGATTGTAACCCCAAGTGTTCTCAATCGTATTGTCATTAGTCCAAAGACGGCGACAATCGCTGTAGGTGGTTCCCAAGCCTATTCCACTTTAGGATTTGACGTATTTGATAACAGTTTAGGAAGCATTGCTGCCACCTACTCTGTTTCTGCTGGTGCCTCAGTTACAGGAAACTTGGTATCTTCCACTCTTGCTGGCACCTACACAGTTACTGCTACTTTCAGTTCTAAGACTGATGCTGCTTCTTTGACCGTGACTCAGGCTGGGGCTACTAATTTCATTGTTTCCGCGACCCCGACAGCTGTTTCTGCAGGGTCAAGTGTTTCTGTTAATGTTACTGCAGTAGACCTGTTCGGCAACAGAGTTACAGATTATACGGGTACCGTTCATTTCACTTCAAGTGATGGTTTGGCATCTTTACCAGTCAATTCGGTTCTCACTTTAGGCACCGGAACATTTAATGTCGCCTTGAAAACTGCAGGTTCGCAAACGATCACTGCAACTGACACAATAACGGTCTCGATTACAGGAACAAGTAACGCTGTGACAGTCAGTGTCTCGACTGGATCAACTACTCACTTCATCGTTTCTACTCCAACCTCAGTCGCTGTTGGTATAGCTTTCAACGCAAATGTTACAGCAGTGGATCAATTTGGTAATAGAGTTACGAGTTATTCTGGTACAGTTCATTTCACATCGACATCTGTTGGAACTCTGCCTGGTAATTCTGCTTTGTCTGGTGGCACTGGGATTTTCAGCGTAACTTTGACAAGTGCAGGTGTTCAAACGGTTACAGCCACAGATACTGTTACATCCTCAATTACTGGATCGGCGACTTTGACAGTAACAGGGTACACCGTAACATTCACTGAGAGCGGGTTGGCAACTGGAACAAGCTGGAATATTACTTTCGGAGGCACAGTTTACTCCTCAACAACGAGTACTATAACAATAACTGGCGCATCGGCAACCACCTATTCATGGAGCACTCCAACTTACATTCAGCTTGGTCAAACAAGATATGCAGCAAACCAAGCTTCAGGATCCATCAACGTGCCTGCACAACTGACACAAAACATAAACTATCAAACCCAGTACTTGGTAACCTACACATCAAACGGTAATGTTTTAGCTGTTACGGTTCCTTCAAGTGAATGGGTTAATTCAGGAGGTTCAGCCACTGGCGTATTTCCAGCACAGGTTGTTAACAGTCAAGGTAATACTCGATGCAACTTTATCAGCGATAACAGAACCTCAATAATGCAACCAACAACGATACAGGCAACTTACAAAACACAATACTACCTCACAGTTACATCAGCGTACGGCACGGTGAATGGTGCAGGGTGGTATGACAGCGGATCAACAGCAACAGCAAGCATAAACAGCGGAACCATTTCAGGAGCCACTGGCGTGCAATACCTCTTTACAACTTGGAGCGGCGACGCATCCGGCTCAGCTCTAACAAGCAATAGCATCACTATGAACAGCCCCAAAACCGCCACGGCTAACTGGAACACCCAATACTATCTAACCATAAACTCTCAATACGGAAACCCCACTGGCCAAGGCTGGTACGCCGCTGGATCACAAGCTAACATAGGTACAAGCCAAACAATCAGCCATGGAACAGGCGCTAGATATGCTTTCGCAGGATGGACTGGAACAGGAAGTGGCGCCTACACAGGCTCATCTGCAACCTCAACAGTCACAATGAATAGTCCAATCACTGAAACCGCCTCATGGCAAAACCAATACCTCGTCACTTACACAGCGACCGGCAACAAATTGCCAGTAACCGTCCCAGCTGACGAATGGACCACCGCAGGAACAGCCGCAAAAGGAACATTCACCCAAACAATCGCAAACAAAGCTGACGACACCCAATGCATCTTCGTAAACGATAACAGACCATCAACAATTACCGCGCCCACAACAATAAATGGCAATTACCAAACACAATACAAAGTCACATTCAGCCAAAAAGGCATAGCGTCAGATGCTAAAGGAACTATAGTAACGGTCTCTGGTAACGCAGAAAGCTACAGTCAGCTTCCAGACGCAATGTGGGTTAACAACCTTGGCAGCGTGAGCTTCAAATTTGCAGACAACATTCCAACTACGGCAGCTAACAAGGTCTATGCTTTAACGGGCACTAATGCTACTTCGCCAGTAACGGTTGAAATGCCAACCATGATTCAAGGGAATTATCAACCGCAATTCAGCTCAAGCTTATCGATAGTTGCAATATTCTTCCTAATTATCTTGGTGCTAATGTTTCTTTTACTCGCACTGGTGGCTTACCGCAGACGAAGAAGAAAGAAGCAAGCAGAAACCGCTGCTAAACCTGCAACAACACCCTAGAAAGAAAACCACTTTTTCTTTTTTCATTTTCTTTTCTTAATTTTGGAGTTTGCAGCCTGTTTCCTCTCTGAACCCCAGTTTCAAAGGGTTTTTTTGAGTTAATGGCATGAATACTTTTGATAGTTGGTGACGTTCTGTGACGTTTTGTGACGTGTAGTGACGTTTAGTGACGTTGTATGACGTATGGTGACGCGTAGTGACGCAGCCTGCAGAGAAATCAAGCTTCTAAACAGAAAAGCAACTTAAACCATAAAGAGCAAAAAATGGGGGATGGTTTTGCTTAGGTTTGCGCAGGTGTGCTTGCTTGTGCTTCTGTTTGCTTCCTTTTGCATAGGTTTGCCACTGTTTACTCAACCTGCAAACAATTTAAACCCTGAACCAAAAAAGCAAACTGGATCACAAAGAGCAAAATTTGCGCCAAAAAACGGAACTGATCGCCTTCACTTAATTTCACTTTTTTTCACTCAACCAACAAACAAATCAAAGTGCAAACCAAAAAACAAATCAAAATACAAACAAAAGAAACCGCACAAAAAAACCGTCAATAACTGATTACGGACACAATATGTCCAACCTGTCTTTTCCTTTTTCTTACATTTCTTTACATTTTTTTACAGATTCTTACATTTCCTTACATTTTGAGACTCAACCTGCAAACAATTTAAGCTCCAAATTAAAAAAACAACCCAAGACACAAAGAACAAAAACTGCACAAAAACCAGACCATTATAAAGATCCAGCTTCAGAAACAATGCCTTAGAAGTTATATATAGAATGCAACAAATAATGTTTAGGGGCTTTAGCTTGGAAAATAGAAACCCAAGTTACCGAAGATTTGTTAACATAGTGGCGTTTGTTGCAGTAGTGATTGTTAATGGTTTGGCTGGAGCAACATCTGTTATCGGTGGACGAAACACAGCCCAAGTTTCTAATTCATTTCCAACGCTGATAACGCCTGCGGGCTATGTTTTCTCTATCTGGGGAATAATCTACATTTTGCTTGGAGTCTTTGTTGTCTATCAAGCATTACCAAGCCAACAGGGCAAAAGTTTCCAAAGCAAAATCGGCTGGCTATTCGTACTTAGCTGCATAGCAAACGTTGTTTGGCTTTTTCTTTGGCAATTTGAATTTTTAACAGTCACTGTACCCGTCATGTTTTTGCTTCTGGCATCTCTGATTCTTATTTATGTCAGAGTGGGAATAGGAAAAACAAATGCTCCTCCCAGAGAGAAACTAGCCGTTTACGTTCCATTTAGCGTTTATCTAGGCTGGATTACCGTCGCCTCAATTGCTAACGTAGCAACAACGCTTGTGTCGCTGAATTGGGCTGGTTTCGGACTAAATGCGCAGATATGGGCCGCATTAATTGTTGTCCTTGTTTTGATTATTACAGCCCTTGTAATTGCTACTCGAAGAGACATTGCCTACGCGCTGGTAATTATTTGGGCATTAGTGGGAATCGGTCTCAACCACAGTTCTAATTCACCGGTATTTTTCCTGACTGAAATCAGCGCCTTAATCGTTGCAGCGTTACTAGCAGCTTGGATTTCAATTAATAAGCTAACAAACAGATAGATTCAAAGAAGAAACGTTAACTGCGACTGCATCTTAGGTTTTCCGATCTATCTTTCAACAAATGCTCGATATCTAAACAAATGCGTAATTGCAAACATAAATGTGCTTCATTTATAAACAAAACTCACCACCACAGCAAAATATTAAAACAAATATCAACATAATAGCTCTCGGTAATCAAAATGGAAAAAGAAGACCAAATGCTAGAAGAGTTGAAGAAGATTAGAGAAGCTCTTGAAAAAGCTCCTCCGCCAGCGCCTCCGAAAGGATTATGGAATGAATTCAAAGATTTCCTTAAGGGTTACAAGGTTCTTGGCTTAGCTGTTGCTTTTGTCATAGGCTTATATTTAGGTGGAGTAGTGCAAGCACTCGTCAAAGACTTCATTATGCCCCTCATAGGCTTAGCTATCGGCGGGGTAAACTTTTCTACTTTGAAAGTTGCCATTCCGTCAACAACATTCGACGCCAGCGGAAACCCTCCTACAGGCTACACGGGTCAAATCTTTAGCATAGGCGACTTTTTAGTGGCTCTAATTACCTTCATTATAGTGGCATTCATAGTGTTCATTATAGTGAAGGTAGCTAAGAAATGGAAGATAGATTAAACTCAACACTCTATTTTCCTTCTCCATTTTTTATTTACATAGAAATTAGCCAAGTTCATTTTCAGTAAAACGAAAGTTTGCTTACTAAGTGGGATGGTTGTTTATTTGCTGGTGGAGAAAATAAAACGTAAGAACATGTATCCAAAGTATGCGATGGCTACGCCGGTTAATGCAATTTCTGAGTTGAGAATCAGGTGGTTTCCTTCTATTCCTCTGAAGTAGCCGTTTTGGAGTATGCTGGTGAAAACGGTTGTTTGTAAAAACAATGCGCTTCCTAGACTGCTTAGACCTAAACCATGTATTAGCAGCCGCAATTTGGGATGTACTGTTGGTAGGGTTAGCGTCATGTTTTCACTTAAATCAACATGTATCTTAAGTCTTAATAAATATTGTGAATTTTGACATAACAAAATCCAACTGTCCAACAACTCGTTTCTTAATTTTCGGCAAAACAAACGAACGAGGTGATAATTCGCTTTGTTAATGTTTTTTAGAAGGGCTTGTTTGATTTGGGATATGAGCAAAGCCATGTTTTGGCGCAGGAACACACTTTCAAACGGTTTAACAGTGTTAGAGTTTCCCAGGCAAACTGCAAACACAACGCAACTATCCATCGGGGTTGAATACGGATCAAATCAAGAACCCAAAGAAATCGCTGGGGTCGCCCATTTCATCGAGCACATGCTTGCTGGAGGCTCGGCAAAAAGGATACAACTGTCACGGAGCATTGAGAATTCTGGTGGAATTTTGGATTTCTATACGGATCACGAGCACATGATGACTAGGATGGATATTTTGCCTGAGAAATTAACCGAAGCCTCTTTTATTATTTCGGAATTGCTTTTTAATACGGATTTTGAAGAAGAAAAATTCAGGCAAGAACGCAAAATAATCCTCAACGAATTGGCCGAAGCGTTGGATGACCCTGCAGAAAGAATTGAAGAATTACTATTGAAGAGTTTGTTTAATAAACACCCTGTGAATCGCCCAGTCGGAGGCTTTCCGAAAACCGTAAGACGATTAACTTTAGAAGAATTGAGTAAAGCACATCAGACCAATTATATTCCCCAAAACATGATATTAATTTTGACAGGCAATTTCACCGAAGAAACCGCTGCGTCGGTTCTTAGAAACTTCAAGAGCAATAGTTATGAAAAGACGCCTCCGAAAAAGTTGATTCCCGTTGAAACTGACAAGTCTGTACCTTTGGTTGTTGAGAAAAAGGCTGGAATAACCCAAGCCTACCTGAACATGGGTGCGAGAACAGTTTGTTCAACTCATCGTGATGCGCCTGTTCTGGATTTGATTAGTGCCTTGCTTAGTGGAGGTACAAATTCACGGTTATTTATAGAGCTGCGAGAGAAGAATGCGTTAACCTATGATGTGAATTCGGACCACAACAAGGGTTTAGATTTCGGTTTTTTCAACATTAACTGTGCCGTGAAGGATAAAAATTTAGTTAAAGCTAAAAGACTAATTCTTAAAGAATTAGCTAAGCTGAGGACCAAAAAGGTTACTGTCGATGAACTTGAAAGAACCAAGAATCTGATAGTGGGTGCTAGTCTAAGGGGGATGGATGATCCTCAGGAATGCTCAGAGATTCTTGCTTACATGGAAATGCAATTTAGAAGTGAAAAAGCATTGATTGACCACATCGCTAAGGTTAAGGCTGTTTCAAGCGAGGACATAATTGAGGCTGCTAACACTTATCTTCAACAGGATTGTCTATCAACAGTTATTCTTACACCAAAATAATTTTTGCTGAAATGCGAGAATTTTTCAAAAATGATGTTAGTAGATGCCGTTTGGCATGCACCCTTTTTGCCGATAGGATGCCCAGAAATGCGCATTTGGGAGCCTAAGCCCCATAGTACAAATTAGGGACGGAGCCATATCATGGCAGCAGGTTTGCCTACCAAACGACTCGTTATGTTTGTGGGTAATATTCCAGGCGTTTTAAGGCAAATAAGAATTTGTGGTAGCGCCGCATCAGTCACAACCGTCTGGATGCTTTCGCTGCCATGACTTAACTATAAATAAGGGCGCTATAGTTTTTGTAAGCGCTTGAGGGAAAAATAAGTTGCAATTGGAAGAGATGAAGAAAGAAATTGAAGCTCTTGTTGTCGCCAAAGGATTCTATAATAAGCCTGAGGATATTCCGAAAAAACTGCTTTTCGCCTTCATCGAACTCGGCGAAGCCAGCGACGCTTGGAAAAAAGGTTTGCCAGAAGAGAAAATATCTGAAGAACTCATCGACGTCATCTTCTACATCCTGGATGCAAGCCGCTTAGCCTGCCCGCATATGAACATGGATGAAGTATTCAAAAAGAAACTTGAGAAAAATCTTCACCGTCCTTTCCAATATGGCGAAGGTCACCGCGATAAACAGCCTGAAAAAAACAGCAAGTAGTGGCGAAGTTTTTTATGGCGCTTGCTTCAAGCTTTACTTGTTGAACAAAAGTGGATTTCACCTATCCAGCTAATATGCATTTCAGTTGTAGCCGATGCGGTTTATGTTGCAAAGACACTAAACAAAAAACAAGGCATATCCTCCTTTTAGAAGCCGAAGCAAAAATTCTCGCTTCACACACTTCTCGAGACGTGACTGATTTTTCATTTCAAATTGCGGACAAGCTTCCTTTTGAGTACGAGATGAAAAAGACAAGTGAAGGCAAATGTGTTTTCCTAAAAAAAAGCCGATGTACTATTTACCAGATGAGGCCGTTGATTTGCAGGTTTTATCCTTTTGAACTTAAATTTGATAAGTACAAACAATTGCATGTTTTTGATTTTACGCTTGAATGCCCCGGAATAGGTCAAGGCAAAGATTTCAGCATAATTGATTTTGAAAATTTGTTTGATTTAGCACAAGAAAGATTGCCTTAGAGTTGTTGTAGAATGTCAGATTGTTCCAATGTTATGCCACAGTAATGGCATTTTAGCAGTAATGGTTCTTCATTTTTTACGTAAAATTTTGAGGAGATGGGTTCGTCGCTGTTGCTTATGCAACATGGATTTACGCATTTGATTATGCCTTCAATGACTTTCGGAAGCTTAACCTCGAGTTTTTCATCCACTTTGTAGTCGTGGATAATGTTAATTGATGCATGTGGAGCTACGAAGGCAATTCGGTTAACTTCCTGTGAGTTTAGGGCTCGCCCTTCAATTTTTACTATGTCTTTGACTTTGAAACGTTTGCTTGGAACGTTAACGGCGATGGTGATAACGCGTTTTTCCTTACCTGTTATCCCCAAGATTTTAATGACGTCTAATGCGTATCCGCCTCGGATATGGTCGATAACTGTGCCGTCTTTGATTTTCGAGACCCTAAGGTCCACTTCGCTCATATAAATTGCTCCTGAACAAAGTTATAGCATGGGGGCAAATAAGATTTTACATCAAATGGGCTGAGAAATTTAGTGATGGCGCAAGTCAATGACTGTTGTACCTGCGAACTTTTCGGTTTTTCAATTATTGATGGCCTTTTTTGACTTTACAGTTTCATAAAAACCCATTACTCCCATATAAGTCCAACCCAAAAAACTCGGTAAACTCTGGAAAACATAGCGTTTATAGTGAAAAGAAAACTATAATACCTGTGTGTCAAGCGCTGAAGTAGCAGTTAAAGTATTTCGAGAAATAGAAAGCGAAGATTTCAGGATACTCAATATTATCGAGTCTGCAATGAGCAAACGTGAATTCGTACCGACAGAACAGATACAAAAATATGCTAAACTGCCCATGGACCGCATTCAATTTACTCTGAGCAAACTACACAAGCTGGGCTTGATTTACCGAACAAAAGGCGCGTATGTTGGGTACACCCTAAACTATGCAGGCTACGATTGCCTAGCTATAAATACTCTTGTTAAAGCTGGAATTATCGATTCTTTTGGACAAATTTTAGGAGTAGGCAAAGAAGCAGACGTTTACGACGCACTAAACACCGAGGGCAAACGCATAGCTGTAAAATTTCATAGACTTGGCAGAATAAGCTTTAGGCAAACGAGAAGAAAAAGAGGATACGCCAGAGAACACTCCACCTGGCTTTTTCAATCACACATAGCTGCAGAAAGAGAATTTCAAGCAATGCAGCTTGTTTATGAAAATGGTGTGTCAGTTCCCGAACCGATTAGCCACAACAGGCACGTAATAGCTATGGGCATGATTGAAGGCGCAGAGCTGTCAAAGTACAATGAAATAGGTAAACCTGAAAAAATTCTGAAAGAAATATTGCGCAACGTAAGGAAGGCTTACTTGAAGGCGCATGTTATACACGCAGATCTTAGCGAATATAACGTTATTTTGAGACCTGACGGGCACATCCTCATCATTGACTGGCCACAATATGTAATGGCTGACCATGCAAACGCGGAGGAGCTGCTTGAGCGAGACATAAAGAACATAACGACTTTTTTCAGCCGCAGGTTTAATTTGAAAGTAGTAGTTAAGGAAGCCTGCGATTACGTGACTGGAAAAGTTAGAAGCTTAACTTTCTAATGCATATTGGCATTAAGTACTATGTAGAGAACGTTGTTTCCGCGAAGCAGCACGTTGCCGTAATTTGTCATTAATTGGTCGTCTTTTAATTCATTGGCCCCTTCAAGAAGAATATTCATGTGGCCATCACACTTTATCATTTTGCCTTTGTATTCGTAACCGTTTTTTAAGACAACTTCAATATTTCCATTCAACTGTTTTATAAGAACGTTCAACGGTTTTTTACTGGGTTCCATCATCATATCTTATTACCGTATCCTAGTTATTGCTGTATTATCCATGAACGCCTCACCAAATATAAAAGCATTATGAAAGACTTACCTTCAAAAGTAAATCAAGACACCCCTTGGTTTAGCGCATGGAGGTTTTATTCAATTGGAAAACAAAAGAATTTGTGATTTTAGAATTCTGTAAAAAATAGCTAATACCCAAAGTGTTTTCTTCAAGACAGGACTAATAAGCAAAAACGTTGCAAGAGTTGAGAATATTAAAAATAGAATTGTTTGCCTTTACCATTTGCAATAAGCAAAGAAAAAATAGGTTTTACAGTTGAATTCAGTGCTGGATGCTTAGATTTTGGCTAATATCGATACAAGCGCGACTGCGAGAAAGGCTATGCCGGTCCAGAATAGGTCTCCTGTGAGGAAATAAACTATTGCAGCAACGATGATTGCGGGAATCAGAACCAAAAACAGCTTTATCAGAACAATTATTATCAGACCGACTATAACGAGTACGATAAGTAGAGGTATATTCAGCGAACCAAGTCCCAAGCTGTTGAGAATGGAATAGATTACTGCCATTAACATTGTAAAATTCATGAGTTATCCTCAAAAAAACTGTGTAGCTACCAAGTAATATGCTTTTCTTTATGCCTTGTTGCCTTGGTTTAGGGTTTCATTTTTGATTTGATTTTGGGGACGATTTCTTTCTGTGTTTGAGCAACACCCATGGTTGTCATGCGAAACTTTTCATCAGAGTTCTTCTGCACTAAGCCATTCTTGACTAGCTCGCCTAAACGTGTGCTCGTTATTTTGCCGCTTTTCCCAAGCTTCAATTGCAACTCATCCTTAGACAAAACGTCACTGTTGACCATGCCAAGTTTATTCCCGAGATAATAAGCGGTTAGCCAAAGCGACAAAGCCTCATTATCAGTTAACTTGTTTTTAGGTACCAGCAAATTTGCACCGTCACTGGAAAAAACCGCTATGCCCTCTAAGTCTTTAGCAAGTTGCTGAGTGTCTATGCTGAGCCAAAGTTTCTGGGCAATTTCAAATGAAGGAATAAAATCTTTGAAAAACTGTTGTATCAGAAGCCAAGCTTCTTGAGGTTCAGCGGAAAACTGTTGTTCAAGCTCTTTGTATTTGAGATGCACTTGGATTTCTTCTGTTTTTCTACTCAATTCATTTTTCCTCGAAGTTTGGTAAGAACTTCATCTTCAACCCATTTCTCGCCTTGAATTGTAAGCTTAAACTCCGGCTTACTTGGATCAGGTTTGAACACTTGTCCCCGTTTAGTCATCTCATTTAGTCGAGCAGGAACCATGCTCTTTATGCCACTATTTTCAAGCAACTTCTGAATTTGTGAAGCAGTATTCTTTCGTTCCCCAGAAGCGTAAAGAACCAAACCTACGGCTTCGTAATGGGTTAGATTTTCCCGCGTAACAATCACAGGACCTTCGGTTGTGGATTCAACAATGCCCTTCAACTGAGCTCCCGATGGCCTTAGCTTATCTGAGACAAAATCAGATAGTTTCTCAACAAAATTTTCAGGAATCATCCCCAGCATGTCAAGAATTTCTTGGGGGCTTTCGCCTTCGATGACGACTTCTCCGAAAGGAGTCTTTATATGTGCTTCAATCCGCTTCAATAAGTAACCCTCTTTTATCTATTAGCTATGTTAAGCCTTTTTAGGATTTGCGGCTAAAACAAATAGGAAAGTTGATGTGACAGTTGTCTGGTTTTTTGCTTCGACCCCTATTTATAGGGGGTATCATGGGTGAACATGCTTTCATGATCCGGGGGGTCTTCTTATATTGAGTATTTTTAATCAAAATTATTTAATCCCGCTTATCATTTGCGGCTCCCTTAAACTCCTTTTGCTCAACGATAGTTTTGGAGGAAAATAGCCTTATTTAAGGCGTTCCTGCAAAAGTTTGGCAACTAATTCAGGATTAGCTTTACCCCGAACTTCCTTCATCACAGCGCCCATAAGAATGCCATAAGCGTTCTTCCCCAACTTGTCAACTGTCAGCTTGTTGACTGCAACAATGCGGTCAATAATTGGCGCTAAATCGGTTTCCGTGTACGTTTTCAAGCCCAAAGCATCAACGGCATCCTTAATGTTTTTGCCTTCGTTTTTTGAAAGCCAACTGAAAACATCTGCTATTGCTTCTTTTGTCAATTCTCCTGAACCGACTGATTTGAAGATAATTCTGATTTGATCTTCACTGACATTTTCGACCTGAACACCTTCACGTTTCAAGGCTTTTACAGTTTCAGTTAAGAACGCTGCAACTGTAGACGCTTGAACACCAGTCTGTTTCACGATCTCTTCAAAAAGCAGGTTGTATTCTGAGTCTGGAAGTTGCTTGGCTAACTTCTCGTTCAACCCGTACTGTTTGATCAAGCGAGCAACCTTTTTTCCAGCTGGCTCGGGCAAATTATTGCGAACTTTTTGCACAAATTCATCAGTTATTGGCGTTGGAGGAATGTCAGTTTCAGGGTACATTCTGGCTGCTCCAGGTCTTGGACGCATGTATCTTGTTGTGCCATCATCTTTTGCTGTACGAGTTTCCGCTGGAATGCCTGTTATGGCTTCTTGTGCACGTTCTACAACGGCTTTTAGGGCGTCGAAAACGTTTTCTGCTGTGTCAGCAACAAAGACTACTGCGTCGTCTTTTTCTGCGTTAACTGCTTTTCGTAAAGCCGCGACTTCTTCAGATGTTATACCGTAATTTGGCATTTCGTCTGTGTGGAAAATTCCACCGACTCTACCCCAGAACTTTGCCCTGTCTGAAAGTTCAGTTCCAAATCGGAAATCAGGCATCAACTCACGCCCTAGCAATCCGCCGAATTTTTGCAGTTTAACAGCTAACACTTTCTGTTTTTTATCTACGGCTTTGCGGATGACTTTGCATTTTGTTTCTTTGAAGATGCTTGAAACATCAATGAAATCCTGTTTGAGTGTCTCTGTTTTGACTCCTCGCTTTGTAAGTTCCTCTTTAACGCTGATCAGCCCAAGTTGCCGTTGAACCTCATATTCTACAACCTTCGAAATTAACTCCAGCTCCTGAACACCCTTAATCTCAATTAAGGCACCGTTTGGCAAAGAAACATTCAAATCCTGTCTAATTGTGCCTAATCCACGCATAACTTTTCCAGTATCGCGAAGAATTCTACCGATGGCAAACGCGACTTCTTGTGCTTCCATGGGAGAATAAATAACTGGTGCAGTAGCAACTTCAATTAGCGGAATTCCCAGACGGTCGATGCGGTAGCGAATGATTTTGCCCTCATCCTGAGTTCCCGTCTTGCGCGCTGCATCTTCTTCTAAGCTTGCAGCTTGCATCGGAATGGTTTTTTCTCCAACTTTAATCCAGCCGTCTAATGCAATGATGCATGTGCGCTGGAAACCAGTGGTGTTTGAGCCGTCAATGACAGTTTTGCGCATTACATGAACTTCATCAACAGACTGCATGTTCATCATTAAGGCAGCTGTCAAAACAACTTCTACTGCATCCAAGTTTATGGGATGTGGCGGCTCTTCATCCATCTCTACTAGGCATGAGCTTTCCTTGTTTGCTTCGTAGAGGATCTTTACTCCTTTTTGGAATTCAAAATAGGCGGCTGGGTCAATTTGCCCTAGCTCACTTTGTGTTGGTCTGAGTCGCCGCAGAAAAGTGATTTCTGGTTCTTCTTTGAAGAGCTCCGGTGGGCAACTGCAAAAAAGCTTTGAGTTAACGTTTAGTTGCTGGTGGATTTCCAAGCCGACTTTTAATCCTACTTTTGCGTAGTCAATTGCCACGTTCTTCTCCTCCTTCAAATACGCGTTCTTGCGGAAGCGTTCTGGGCGAGAATTCGCCGGCAATGTTAGTCTTGAAGAGTTTGACTGCTTCTTGAGCGTTGTTGGTTTGTCCGAGAACCCACATGAGTTTGACAAGGGCTGTTTCCGGGAACATGTCCTCTGTCGGGATTACACCAAAGGACAATAAGTCTCTGCCCGTATCGTACACGTTCATGTTCACTCTCCCCCAAATACACTGGGATGCTAGGGCAACCACAACATCTTTTGACACAGCGTTTTTGATGCTGTCAAAGCAGAATTTGCTCACATGCCCCAAACCCGAGCCCTCAAGCAGAATACCTCTAACTCCTTGGTTGACATACCAATCAATTATGGTTGGATCAAGCCCCGGATAAAATTTGATTAACGCAACTTTTTCGCTAAAATCAGGTTTAAGAACCACCTTTTTTAATGGATCACGCTTCTGATATTGATTGGTTAGCATTGTTACTTGATGGTCTTTTACTTTAGCAAATGGGAATCCGTTGATGGATTTGAAGGTGTCTCTTCTGCTTGTGTGGCATTTTCGAACTTTGTTTCCTCTATGAATAACTGTGGCTATGTCAGAGGTGGTTTCGTGCATGGCTAAGCCTACTTCGGCGAATGGTCCTTCTCCCGCCGCTTTAACTGCGCCAATGAGGTTTGTTGCTGCATCACTGCTTGGGCGATCACTGGAACGTTGCGCGCCGACAACTATGACTGGAACAGGCAGGTTTTGTAATGCAAAGCTTAGAGCGGCTGAAGTATAGGCCATCGTGTCAGTGCCATGTGCAATCACAACGCCGTCAACGCCAGTCTCAATTCGTTTTGCGACTGTTTCTGCAAGTTCTTTCCAATGTTTCTGAGTAATATTTTCACTGTATAAGCTAAAAACGATTTCAGTATCAACTTTGGCAATGTCTGAGAGTTCAGGGACCACACCATAAAGGTCGCTTGCTGAGATTGCTGAGCGGACGGCTCCGGTGCGGTAGTCAACTCGGCTGGCGATTGTTCCTCCCGTGCTCATTATGACGACATGAGGCAAGGCTGGATTCTGTTTTGGCAAGGACGGCGATGCAAAAGCGGGTTTTGCACCTTTTCCAATTTTTTCAATTTTTACTTCTGCAGTTACGCGGATGCCGATGTTGTAGCCGCTTTTCATTTTAACTATAACAACTATGCCATCGCCTAGTTCTGAGCGGGGAATAAGGATGCCTTCGTAGGTTTTGTCTTTACTAGTGACTCGTATTATGTCGCCTACATCACAATCGGCTTTTTTTAGGGCTTCAATGGCTGCGCCCTTGTAATTTGAATTTTCAAGTTGACTCATGACTAATTCTCCAGTTTTTTGGAAACGTAAACTCCATCGCGCTCATACCCGAAACGCATGTAATACCTTCTTGTTCCTAATGCACTTATAACTAAAAGCTTTTTCAAACCAAAATCATCCCGAGCCACGCGCTCGGCTTCCTTTAGCAAGTCTGCGCCAAAACCCTTATGCTGCCAAGCGGCTGCCGAATGCTTCCCAACAGGAACAAGTGGACCATAAACATGAAGTTCTCTTACAATTGCAGATGGCACGCTGGTGATTTCTGGTCTGCGCGCTTTTACTGAAGGAACACGCAAACGCAAATATCCAAGCAACACTTGGTTGATGGGGTCTTCAGCGGAAATGAAGATTTCTTTGCCTTCCGAAGCATCGTAACAGATTGACTGAACTTTGACTTTTTCTAAATCAGGCTTCACATGATCTATTTGCATTCGATGCCCGACTTCTCTGCAGCGGATACATTGGCATTTGCCTCCTTCTGCATGGAGATGGTCGTTGGCAAGTTGGCGTAGGTTGCTCTTTTTGACTCCAGCCAAAATGAGATGTGATGGAATGTCCCGTTGAACGCGCATCACTCTTACCCATGGCGGGATAATCTTTTTTATTTCTGCTATGACTTCGGAGGCTTGCTCTGTCGTGTATGGCGTGTAGGTGCCTTTTTGGTACCATTCGTTTGCTTTTGTGCCTGCTATGCATAGGCAAGGGTAAATTTTTATCATGTCGGGTTTGAACGCTGAATCCGTGAAAACCCGCTTAAATGCCGCGATGTCATTTTTTGGGTTTGAACCGGGCATTCCAGGCATTAAATGGTAAACAATTTTTAATCCTGAATCCTTGGCGATACGAGTCGCTTCGTGCACATCCGCTACAGTGTGGGTTCTGCCGACTAAACGGTAAATTTCATCGTCCGGGTTTTGAACTCCAAGTTCAATACGAGTAACTCCCATATCAAGCATTGAATCAATGTGTGGCTGTTTTGCCCAGTCAGGTCGCGTTTCAACAGTGATGCCGACATTGCGAATTTTACTCACTTCAGCGTTGGTTTTAGCTTCTTCTAAGCTCTGTGAATTCTTGCCCGTTATCGCGTCTAGGCAGCGCTGGATAAACCATCTTTGATATTCGATAGGTGTTGCGGGAAAAGTGCCGCCCATAATGATCAGCTCTACTTTGTCTACTTTGTGCCCGATAGCAGTTAGTTGCTCAATGCGGCTCTCGACCTGCAGATAAGGGTCAAAGTTATTTTGGCTTCCACGCATAGCTGCTGGTTCATGACCTGTATAACTCTGCGGGCTCCCCTGTGTTGGTCCTCCTGGACAATAAGCGCACGGTTCAGGTTGAGGGCACGGATAAGGTTTGGTCATAGTGGCGATAACTGTTACACCCGAAATGGTGCGGGTTGTCTTTCTTCTCAGAATAGGCAAAAGCCGTTTAGTTTCTTTTGGCGTTAAAAGGCATATCAAATCGGCGTTTGACGGGATATCATCCAGCTGGTATTTGCCTGTGGTTTTTATTTTTAGCCGATTAGCATCTTCACGTGTAGGATTAGGCATTTCCATAAGAGTCGTAATGATTTCTCTTAGAGCTTTTTCATCCGTCAAAGTTGAAGATACCAAAATAAGGTCTAGTTAAGTAATAAATAAACTAAACTAACTTTGAAGAGAATTCGGGCTTGAAAAAACAAGTTTTGCCTGCGCGTTTACATCCAGTTTTGCCCGGCTTTCCTCTGCAGAATCACGCGTTTTTCATAGTTGCGTCTGGTTCTGTTTTTTGGGCTTGGCGATGTTCTTGGATGTGCCTCGATTTTTGGCGTTTGAGACCTTACTTTTCCAGCTTTAGATAAACTACCGTGAGTTGGCATTTAAATTACCTTGCACATAAAGCATAATTGTCCCACTTAAATCTTTACCCATTATGAAAAATGTTTTAACAAGTTTTTTTGAAAGCATTTTGAGTAGAGTTATAAAGTAGGTAGTTGATTTATTTTGTGCAAGTCTCTTTTTTTGTGTTTTAGGCTGCTTTTTTGGTTTAGGGTTTGATTTGTTTGCAGGTTGCGTCTTTAAATGTAAGAATCTGGAAAAAAATGTAAGAAAACGGAATAAAACGGAAGAAAAAGGAAAAGACAGGTTGGGTCTATTTGTGTCCCGAACCAGTTATTGACGGGTTTTATGTATTTTTTCCTGCATTTTGGGTTGCTTCTTTATCAGAACTTATAGATTGTGTGTTGTGAAGACGGCAGAGAAATAAAAAAAATTTTCATCGACTACCTATAGGTCAAAATATATACATTTTGTCAGTACATTTGTATATACAAAAGTTAATTGGCGATTTTTATCACGATTAAAAGAAAAGTAACAACATTTGTGTTGCCATTTTTGAACA
>JBEKGO010000039.1:0-20855 GCA_050012755.1 Bathyarchaeia archaeon | reverse complement strand
CAAGTTTCATTCCTCGATGCGCCAAATCTGGAAGGTCATCTACGCTGCCTATGCTGGCGTCGATGTTGCGGTGAATTGGGTGGCTCCACACGCCCTCGGGTGCAAGGTTAAATTGTAGGGGTACATCCACTTTGATGTTGAACTTTTCGGTTAAATTCTTGATTAGTTTTCCTTCTCGGCAAGCTATGCGGCCGGACCTGTAGCTGTGTAGTAGTTGTGTTGCCGCGAAGGCGCCGACGCCATGCCAAACCGTCGCGTCCTCAGGAGAACCGATTGAGTATAGGAAGAACTGTGGTGAAGAAGGCGTCTCAGCGAAACTGTAATCGGCAAGTTTTTCGCCAGGAACAATGAAGTTGTCATCGCAAACAGCGACTGCGATGTCTTCGGGGTCCATGGCATTAGGGTAGAGAGGAGTAGTTTTGTATTTGACAGTGGCGTCAAGCAACTTTCCGTTTTCAAAATGCAATTTTCCTCGGGCTGCACGTTTAGAGCCGAAACCTTTCGTGGAATGCGGCACTGTGAGAAGGGTTGTGCGGTTTTTCATGCTGCGGCCCATGCAAGTATATGCTTCCTCAATTGAGGCGTAATCTCGGTTGCTCTCTCGAATTATGTAATGTAGCAAGCCATCTCTGTTCTCCGTCTGCAGCGTTGAAAGCGGCATACGCAACGTGTAAAGAGAAAGGTCCATTCCAAAAAACGCTGATAGTTCCTTTAACTGCGAATATTTGATTGAATCCACAAAATCCAGGTAAGAGCCGTTGCTGGTTTGCAGAATTTCGGTTATGAGTGCGGCTTCTTTTTGTGAGATTAATGAGCCATCGTATTTTTTGAGGTATGCTTCATCGATTTTCAATTGGTCCGTTTTTACATTGGCTACTGGAAAAGCGCTTTGGCCGCTGTCCACGATTGATTTTTTGAGTGGATTCATCGAGTAACGGTCTGCCTCCACATCATCTGTGTTAAGCAAGAAAGGCACGATATAGCCTCGCGTGGGTTTTTTAAGTAACTCAGCAAGTGCAGAAACGTCGCCGTCATCTGGCGGATGTAAACTATGCTCGTAAAAGTAGTTGGCGCAGGTTTCAAGCAGGCGGGTCCCGACGATACCTTGAACCTCCTCAACCGTCAACTGTGGATTCGTATACTCAACTGAGCCGCGCAGATAGAAGCGTTCATCGGAGAAGGGAAAAGAAACTTTTTTGCCGTTAACATAACGGAACAACGTAACTTTACGATTGCTATTCTGGTCCTTTGAAGCCGCGGCACCTTCCACTAGAACCTTCACTGTTGAAAAAGAAGTCTTCAAAAAATCTTCAAGCAAAAATTTACAGTGATCCTCACTCATAATTTTAACCTCTTTCCAAAGATTCAGCCAAATATATGCAATTTTTTGCGGTTGCTTCACCTAAAAACATCCTTGCTAAAGAAAAATCTTCCGTAAAACCTATATTGAAAAGCATGTCTAAAAGAGCAAATTCATTTTTTGGAAGTGCCAGGTAAACGCTTTTGCCAGTTAATTTTGCAAGAACCGCTTTAAGCAGCTCAACAGCACCGTCAACATTGCCCACTTCGCATATTAAGGGTCCAACCCAAGCCATTGTTTCGTAAACCGTAGCCGCCACATACCCCACAACCTCATTTTTCCTAGAAAAGTAATAGCTCAAATTGCCTTTTTCAAGAAGGATGGATTCAAGCAGTTTTTTTCTGTTGCCGCCAAAGCATCGACTATCAAACTCCTCTATTGTACTGATCTGCTTTGTTTCTATTTTAGGCATGGTTTTACCCGCTACGGAGCCAAGGTCTTCTGCATGCAGAACAGAAAAATCCATCTCTTTTTCGAAACCTAAGCTTCCGTAAAAGCTTCCAAGGTTAGGGTAAGCATAGAGCCCAATAGTTTTGGCGCCTTTACTTTGCAAGTAGTTTACTGCGTGCTTCACTAGAAGTCTGCCTGCGCCTTTTCTTCGGTATTTTTCTTCAACAATTAGGTTGCCAAACCAACCAACCGTATTAAAACTTATGCAAGTGGCTATGCCAACACGGTCCGAATCCTCAAAAGCAACAAAGCAACCTTCGGGTTCAAGTGAAGTCATAAAAGCGAAGTCTTCGACAGCCATGTTCCAGTTCATTGTGTTGGCTAGTTCAGTTGCAAACGCAAAATCTTTAACCTGCATCGGCTTCACTTGGAACATGAAAAATACACTAGAACCACTAGGAATTAAGCATTTAAATATTAAAACTGGGAATCATCGGCTCGATTGTTAAATGAAGGAAAGGCAAAACTTATTTGATGAATACGAATAATCTTGTGAGGAGACAGATTTATGGCTGAATCGGATAATTTTGTCGCTGTTTTAGAAGAAAAAGCTCTACTAGAAGGCACGATGAAACTTGTACGAATTCAAGGTTTACCTATTCTACTCATTAAACAGTCAGGACAAATTTACGTCATTGATAACCGATGCCCTCATATGGGCTGCGCGTTTTCAGGCGGAACTCTTGAAGGCAACGTGATTATTTGCCCTTGCCATGATTGGCGCTTTGACCTCAAAACAGGTGAGTACGAAGAGGAACCGGCCATTAAACTCGTAAGTCATGAGTGGAAAATTGTGTCAGGAAAAATCTGGGTGAAAATCGAGGAAGAAGAATAACATAAAGCATTATATTAGTTTTTTAACAGTTATATTCAGATAAATTGAGGTTGATTGCTTGGTAACTTACACACTAATAATATATGAAGCACCATACGCAAAAGAACGTGCACTTTCAGCGCTAAGATTTGCATGGACATGCGACTTAGAAGGACACAAAGTGAGAATTTGGCTGTTCGAAAATGGCGTTTACCTAGCTAAAAAAGGTCAAAAACCAGCTCAAGGCTTGACCAATTATGGTCAAATGTTAGAGGATCTAATTAAAGGCGGCACTGAAGTCAAAGCTTGCATTGTCTGTGCAGAGGCGCGTGGCTTGACCCAATCTGACTTGCTTGATGGAGTCAAGATTGCGACAGTTCATGAACTTGTTGAGTGGACAGCTAACAGTGATAAAGTTATAGTGTTTTAGGCGGATATTTTGAAAATTGAAAAGTTAGACGTTAAGGGAAAAATGTGTCCTATGCCAGTTGCCTTTACAAAGCGTAAGTTGGAAAGCATGGCTTCTGGGCAACTGCTGGAAGTCATCGGCGAAGGAGAGTTAGAGTTTGATAATGTTCAGCGTTGGGTTAAAAATAATGGGCATCATGTAGTTGAAACATCTAAATCAGAGAATGAATTTCGAATTACGATAAAGAAGCATTAGTGTAAATGAAAAGGCGGGAGGAAAAAAGTTGGGTTATAGGTTAACCAAGGTTGTTCCAATTCACGGTTGCAGTTGCAAGCTTCCCCAGTACCAGCTAGGCGGATTGCTAGACAAGGCTGGTTTATCAGAGGGGTTTGGTGAGGACGTCTTAGCTGGTCCATGGGAAAACTCAAGCGTCGTAAGAATTGCTGATAACCTTGCAGTTCTAAACACGCTTGACTTCTTCACGCCCATGGTTGATGAACCTGAAATTCAAGGCAGAATCGCGGGAAGCAACGTGACCAGCGACATTTACGCTTTAGCCGTCACAAACATTGTTAGTGTTTTGTCGATTATGGCTTATCCCGAGAATATGCCTGACGAATTGGCTGTTGGGATGTTGAAAGGTTTTGGTGATTTTTGCCGTGAAATGGGTGCACCTGTGGTTGGTGGCCACACTATTCGGAACCCTTGGCCAATTATTGGCGGCGCAGCAACAGGCATAGGCAACCCCAAAAAAATCGTTTACACTCGTGGGGCAAAGGCTGGTGACCGCTTGTTTTTGACTAAGCCACTTGGGATTGCGCCTGCAATGGCAGCTTACCGATTGCGGAAGGAAGAAGAAGGCAAAGAACTCCTCAGAGACGTACAAGAGAACATAATTGACGTCGCAGTTGATGAAGCCATCAATGTAATGATTACATCAAACAAACCCGTCGCTGAAGCTATGCAGAAAGTTCCAGTGCACGCAGCTACAGACGTGACTGGCTTTGGATTGAAAGGTCATGCCGCCAATATGGCTATGCTAGGCAAAGTTGACATTGTGATTGACCAGTTGCCGGTGATTCGAGGTACGCCGGTGCTGACGGAAATTTTCGGCTATCCCTTGCTGCAGGGTGAAGCGAAGGAGACCGCAGGCGGAATGCTTATTGCTATAGCTAAGCAGGATACGGATGACTTGTTGGGTGAGTTGGATAGGCGGAAAGTCAGGCATTTTGAAGTTGGCTATGTAACTAAAGGGAATGGAAACGTCAATGTTCTAAAAAAAGCGAAAGTCATGGAAGTATGAGTCTTTAGCGCTAACCTTAATTCTTCTTGAGCCTAAGTAAAAGAGGGTGGCTACCGAGTGTGCGCTCTAACTTACGCAATTAAGCTTTGGATGATTAATGAGAAAAAAGAAGCCGTCTTCGGCGATGGTTTAGCTGAACTTTTAGAGGAAATCGATAAATGTCACTCTATGCTGGAGGCAGCAAAGAATCTTGAAATGTCCTACCGTTATGCCTTGCACAGGATTACTTTGGCAGAGACCAGGTTAGGTCAACTACTGGTTACGCGAGTTCGTGGGGGCGCCAAAGGAGGGGGGTCTTCTGAGGTTACAGATTTTGGAAAAAATTTGGTTACACGTTATCGGAATGCTCAAGCTGAGTTAAAAGTCGTATTGGCAAAAATGCCTTAAGCTTAATCATTATTTTGGGCCAGCAGATATCTTGTTTCTTGTTGTGTTTTTAATTCTTTTGTTGTCAATTTTTCTGTGAGAAATGTTTATATGTTGACATTTTATCGATATGACTAAATGATAACATCGCGTTGAGTAGGTATGAACAACAAATACTTAGCCGTAATATTGGTTGTCATAATAATATTTGCTTCAGCATTAGGTTACTTAGCATATAGTGGAGCATTCTCATCAAACAGCAATCCCTCGCCAACTCCAACCCCAACTCCAACAACGACCGCCTCGCCCACACCAACTATAACTCCAACGCCATCAGCAACTCCAATGTCCACAGCCTCTCCCACGCCTACGCAATCAGCATCACCGACACCTTCGCTATCACCCTCACCAACCCCAACCCCACAACCTGTGGATCTGCGAGTCTTCATAGCATCGAGCCTAACTAATATCGTCGCCAACATGACCCAAGCATTCGACACCGCAAACAACTGCAACATAATCGTCAATCCAGGTTCATCAAGCGCTCTATACACACAAATCACCTCAGGCTCACCATGCGACGTTTTCATGTCCGCGGACACCAAATGGACTAACCAACTAAACAGCACAGGACTAACATTAAACAACGCCGTCAAGTTCACTAACAATAGCCTCTGCGTAATTGTGGCACAGGGAAACCCGAAAAACATTCAAACTCTGGCTGACTTGACTAAGCCAGGAGTAAAAATAGTAATAGCAGACCCTTCAGTACCCGTTGGCTCATACACAAACCAAACCTTAACAAAAATTACTTCAACATGGGGTAACTCAAGCAGCCCACAATACGATAGCAGCGGCGCATACGTGAACTATTATACGAATTTCCAAGCTAACGTCGTCAACAAGCTAGGAACCGATGAACAAGTAGTTGGAGCCGTTTCCCTCAACATGGGCACAGCAGACGCTGGCATAGTATTTTACTCTGATTGGGCCTATGCCAACATGACAGGATCTCAAGTACAATTCATTGCAATACCCTCCGCGGTAAACACAGTGGGCAATTATGGCATTGTCGTCCCAAATGAAACAACTCAAGCAGCATTAGCGCAGAAATTTATGGATTACTGGTCGACACAAAACGGACAAAAGCTACTTGCTGAATTCGGGTTCGGCGCAGCGTAAAACTGCATATTAAGCACTTCCTCACCCTTTTTTCATCAATTAATCGGTGCAAAAATATTGAAGCGGACTTTCGCTAATTCGTTGTCGAACAAAATTGTAATTGTAATTCTCGCCATAATAGTGTTGACATATTTTCTGTTTGTGCTCTTGCCAATCGTGGCAGTTTTCTTGAGAATTGAACCGAGTCAAGTTAACGCCCAACTGCATAACACTGTAATATTGGAAGCAATAAAACTTAGTTTATTTACATCTGGCGTAGCAACGTTGATTGCGTTGGTCTTAGCGGTGCCAACAGCTTATTTCATGGCAACTAGAAATTTCCATGGAAAAACAATCATAGATACCCTGATAGATCTCCCTATAGTGTTACCGCCTGCTGTAGCGGGTGTAGCATTGCTTTACGCTTTCGCACCAAAAGGGCTGTTAGGCCCAATATTGAACAGGTTAGGATTAATTATTCCAGGCAGTACAATCGCAGTTATAATTGCAGAAACTTTCGTGGCGTCTCCGTTCCTTCTGCGGTCCGCGAAAACCGGGTTTGAAAATATGGATAGGGATGTTATTAACAGCGCCAAAATGTTAACTGGTTCACGTCTCAGGGTATTTGTTACAGTAACTTTGCCTTTATCGGTCCGCGCAATAATCTCCGGTGCAATGATGACTTGGGCAAGAGCTTTAGGAGAATTTGGCGCAACTTTAATGTTCGCTGGAAGTTTGGCGGGCATAACACAGACAATGCCTCTGGCAATATACTTGTTGCTGTATTCAGATCCATTAGCCGGGGTAATGTTATCTATTATCTTAATAGTTATTGCATTTTCTGTCCTTATCATCGTGAAACTTATTGAGCAAAAAAGGTACGGAGCCAAAAAATGATTAAGATTAATGAAGTCACCAAGTCCTTTGCAGAAAAAAAGGTGATACAAAACCTTAGTCTTGAGGTCAAAAACCAAGAAATCCTATCATTGCTTGGTCCAAACGGCTGTGGAAAAACAACTCTGCTAAACATACTTTCAGGCTTAACACAACAGGACAATGGCAACATCTACATTGACGATGTTCTAGTCAGCGGAAAAACAGGCACAAAAAAAGTTCATTTTAAACCTTCAGAACGAAAAGTCGGTTATGTCTTCCAAACAGTTTCCCTTTTTCCTCACATGCGAATCGAAGACAATATTGCATATGGACTTAAGGCTCAGCGTTTATCTAAACAAGAAGTTAAGAAAAGAACCACCGAGCTGCTTGACTTTGTGGGGCTTCGGGAATTCGCAAGGTTTTATCCAAGCCAGCTTAGCGGCGGGCAAAAGCAACGCACAGCACTAGCTAGGTCTTTAGCCACTGAACCGCAAGTACTGCTTTTAGATGAACCTGTTTCTGCTGTTGACCCCCAGCTTCGGGAATCTTTTCGGCTAGAACTAAAGAATTATTTGCAGACGCTTAAAATTACGGTGTTGTATGTTACTCATAATCTGAGCGAAGCGTTCATAATGTCGGATAGAATCGCTGTGATGGGTAATGGACACATAGAACAAATTGGCAACAGAACCGAGATTTTTGATAAGCCCAGTTCGAAGCATGTGGCACAGTTCTTGGGGGTTAACGCGTTCAAGGGCACAGCTGTTAAGGCCAGTTCAGGAGTTTTAGAAGTGGAGGTAAATGGCGTAAGATTACTTGCTTGCTCAACTCTTAATCTTGCTGGGAAAGCCGTTACAATAACGATTAAGCCCGAAGACATTATGCTTTCAACTAGTAAATCGCCCAAAACGAGTTTCATTGGTGGGGTAGGCAATTATATTGAAGGGACCCTAACTGAGATGGTTCAGATGAGGTCAACCGCGCAGGTTACCGTGGATGTTGGGTTTTTGTTGAAGGCAAGGCTTGCTTTAAGCCTAATTCGAGAGTTAGGCGTCAACGTCGGTGATAAAGTATATGCGTGTTTTAATGCTGATGCATTGAATGTTTTTGCTGAGGGTGGCGATTAACAAAATGATGTTTTTGAGTGAAATTTCGGGAGTAATTTATAAAAGCCAAACAATTGATGTCAAAGCGGAGTGTGAACTCATATGGTTTTAGTTGTTGCCGCCGTAGGTGTTAGCGGTTCAGGAAAAACAGTTACCTTAGAATATTTAGTTTCTCAGCTTTCAGCCCAAGGTTACAAAATCGGCTCAATAAAACATGTCCACCACAAAGGTTTCACGATGGATAAGGAAGGCACAAACACCTGGAGATACGCTAAAGCAGGCGCAAAAGTAATTGTGGCCATTTCGCCAGAAGAAATTGATATAATTAGAAAAACTGAGATGACGCTAAACAACGTAGACCAGATAACTGCTCTGCTTAAGGACGAGGATTTGGACATTGTTTTCATTGAAGGCTTCCACAGTCTAATCGCTAAAAGAACCGATGTTCCGAAAATTATTACAGCAGTAAGTGAAAATGGTCTCAAACAGACTTTGAAAGGTACGGTCCAGCCGATTTTGGCGATTGCAGGAATCGTAGCCGAAAACTCAAACAGCACAGACTACAACAACATACCAATCATTAAGGTGCCTGAGGATGGGCAAAAACTTTTGGAACTCGTCAAAAAACAGTTAACACAAAACAAAACAGCTTAATGAGGAAACAGCGATGACTAAACGGGCTGCATTGATTTTGGCTGGAGGAAGAGCCCGCAGATTCCAGACAACAGATAAAGTTTGGCAGGATAAGGCACTCGCTGAGCTTTCAGGAAAACCTCTGTTGATAAGCGCTATCGAAACCGTCCAGGGCGTTGTGGACGAAATTGCAGTATCAGTAAATAACGAGGAAAGGAAGGAAAAATACGCCCGAACTTTGAAAGAGCATGCCCTGTCAAACATCAAAATAGTAGTTGACGAAGAAATCAGCGGCATAAGTGGTCCTAACGTGGCAATCATGTCTGGGCTGAAGGCGTCAAAAGCAGACTTTTGCCTTACATTGCCCTGTGACATGCCTTTTCTAAAGCCAAGTGTTGCTGAATACCTGTTCAGGGAGGCTGGGGATGTTGATGTTGCGGTTCCAATGTGGCCAAACGGCAGATTAGAAACCCTCCTAATGGTTCTCAAAAGGGAAAGCGGCTTAGAGATCGCAGAGACCCTTTGCAAGTTGAAGCGGCCACGCTCAGATGACATCCCCAGAGGCGCATCAAAAAACCTTTTTATTTCCCCGATTAACCACATCAAAACGCTTGACCCTGAACTTAAAAGTTTCATAAACATAAATTTTAGAGAGGACCTCAATCGGCTGCAATTGCGGCGATTTGAAAGGGCAGTTACGGAAAACCTCAGTGTAAACTTGGGTATTTTCTCGGTTTCTGATTTACAGCGTCTTCGAGCAGGCGCAAAAATGCTACAAGAAGACAGAATTTCGGAAGCACAGAGTACTTTTGCTGATTGTGCCTGTAATTTTGAATTTTCGAACGCGTTTTTTTGGGCAGCATTAAGCTGGGAAAACCAAGGCGAAACACTATTGAAGTTAAGTCAGCAGGAGCTTGACCCTAAAGCGGTTGTTGAGCGGGATTTTGAAGGCAAGGATTCTTTTCTAAAAGCCGCAAACAGCTATCGAGTTGAGGCTGAAATTTACGAGGAGAACCGCTGTTGGCTACTGGCAGAACGGGCACTGGCTGACAAGGCATGGTGTGAATCATGGGTCATGGGAAAACACAGCCATGCCCACAGGTACCCATCGAAAGCGCCGCAAGCTTAGGCAATTTGCGCCAGTTCCAAGTTTCCGAATAAATAAACTGCCACATTGGTGCCTTTTGCCAAGTTTCTGTGCGGTGGGATGATTGCATACCCGTTTGATTTGACTATGGTTGTTAGGGCGCTTGAGCCGCCTTCCACCTGCTCAGCAAAAAGTTTGCCTTCAGCACGTCTTAGGTGAAGGAGCAGAAACCTGAATTGCGGACCAGAATCCACGGCTTCTGAGAGCTCTGCAGTTAGACGGGGTTGCAAGCCGTCGCCATCTAAACCGCAGTATAAACGGATCAGGGGAGCTGCAAAAAAGTACAAGCCTGCAATACATGAGCCAATGTGCCCAGGCAACATCACAATGGGTTTGCTGTTTACGATGCCGAAGCCTGAAACAGCCCCAGGTCGAAGCGAAATGCCCTGCACAACAACTCCCGGTTCCCCAAGCTGGTTTATGGCGTCTGGAATAAAATCCTTTATACCCACCGAAGTGCCCCCGATGGTAACTACAATATCCGCCTCGGCTAAGGCTTCTCCGATTTTCTCTTTCACGTGGTCCAATGCATCAGGCATTATCCCCTTCAGCACGGCTGCTGCTCCTAATTCAGACGCTAACCCCGCAACGACTAAAGCGTAGTTGTTAGCGATTTTTGTTGAGTCTTTTCTGCATTGCTTGATGAGTTCGTCTCCACCCGATAAGATGGCGAGGGTTGGCTTTTTGAAAACTTCTACTTCTCTCATGTTGATGGATGCGAGTAGGCCGATGTCTTGAGGTCGCAGAACCTGCCCACGCTTGAGCATCAGTGTGTCCTGTTTTACGTCGTCTCCAAGCGGGATGATGCCCTCGCCCTGTTTGATTTCACGGACGACTTCGATTTTGTCGCCGCTTAATCGGGTTTCCTCCACTTTAACGGTTGAGGCAGCCCCTTTGGGGATTGGTGCGCCACACGCAACGTAGATCGCTTCGCCGCTTGCCACTTGGGCGTTGGTAGGGTAGTCGGCTGGAAACAGTTTACCAACAACTTTGAAGGCGGCGGGTTTTGAGGCTGATGCACTAGCAGTGGTTTTAGGGTTGATTGCGTATCCGTCTATGAATGTTTTATCATAAGCTGGTACATTGATGTTTGAGTAAGCATCTTTGGCTAGGACTCTGCCTACGGCTTGAGCTAACCCGATTTTTTCGGTTAAAAGTGACTTTGACTTTACACCATCCAGAAGCTTGGCTTGTGCTTTTAGGGGGTCCGAGCGTTTTGGCAGCCGTCTAATATCAGGTCGATTCATTCAGGGCACCTACAGGATGATCCGCTCAAGCCCCGTGTAAACATTCATGCGTTTTCCACGTACAAACCCCACCAGCGCAATGTTGGCTTTTTCAGCCGAAGAAATGCCTGAATTCAAAACAGCCGCCACTGAAGCCACGATGGGCAAACCAACTTTCGCCGCCTTGTAAATCATGTCTCCCGGCACACGCCCAGTAATAATCATGAAACACTGGCTAAAATCCACATTTTTCAGCGACGCCTGCCCAATAACCTTGTCAACCGTGTTGTGTCTGCCCACATCCTCCGAAAAAGCCACAATCGTGCCGTCGGCTTTAACGATGGCGGAGTCATGTAGCCCCCCAGTCTCCTTAAAACCCTTAGCGAGGCTGTTGATTTGGTTCACGGCGTCTAGGATAATTTGGGCTCTAATTTTCAGAGTGGATTTTACGATGGGTATGCGCTCGTCATGTTGGTATGGTGAGGTACTGGCTTTGATGAGGGGGATTATGCGGGTGCTTCGGCGCGAATGCTTCATGCGATCATCCAAATCTACGCTTGCCTTCAGTTTAAGTTGACATTTGTGTTCTTGTTCGTCTGAGCTTAAGGATTCGATTTCGTCAACCGACCTCAAAATTTCCTCCGCAAGCAAATAACCAACAGCAAGCTCCTTAAACTGTGAAGGAGAACACCAAATCACAAATGTATAAACATCATTGAGCGAAATTTGAAGAGGAACCTCTTCAGCAACACAATCCTTAGTTTTCTCCGCTTTTCCCGTAGATAAGTCAAGCCTTACCATGTCAACCTGACGCATACGTTGTCCTCTTATGTGGTTGTTTTTGAACTCAGCCAACTTGATAAGGTATTCGGCTGTTCATACAATTGTCGGCAAACTTCGAATAATGTAGCAATCATAATTCTGCAAGTTTCGTTTACCATAGTAAACGAGCATGGCACATATGCAAACTGTATATGCTTTGGTCTTCTGGTGGGTCAGTAGAGGGCAAAAACAAAATAGAGAAAAAGAAAAACTATAGGTATTTTTCGTATGACTTAAGCTGCGGGTTGTTGACTTTTGAGACGAAGAGTTTGCCTGTGCCGTGCTCTGAGAGGTCGCCTAGAAATACATAGAATGGTCCTGCGACAGTTTGGGTGTCGTCGACTTTGACTTTGGGTTTTACGCTGTCTATGGTGAACGTGGGCATTACTTCTGGGATTGTGCCTGTTATTACGATTTTGCCGCCGGTCATACATGCGCCTGTTCGAGTGTCAACTTCTTTGTCAACAAGAATTGCACCATCACTCATGTGGTAACCGAGGAATCTTCCTGCACCGCCTTTGATTTTAAGTATTCCACCGTGCAAGTAGCATCCGGAGTCACTTCCGACTTTGCCGTCAACAATTATTAAGCCGCCTTTCATGCCTGTGCTTGTCCCACGGTATGGGGTAGCTAAATAGTCGCCTGCGTCTCCATGGACTTCAATTAAGCCGCCTTTCATGTCGTTACCTGACCATCCTCCTATATTACCATTTATTGTGATTTTGCCGTCAGCCATTTTTTCGCCCGTATGCATGCCTGCGTCACCGTTGATGAGGATTTCGCCTGTTTTCATGCCTTGACCGATTCGTTTGACTTTGCCTGCGTCTCCGTTTATTGTGATGTAAGGTGTTTCAAGATTGTCTTCGTGGATTTCGAAGAGGTCGCCGAGTTTTAGGTTGCGGTTTCCTTCGGTAACGGGCAGGTTTGCTATTTCAGTTGTGTCTTTGCCTTTGAATACATCGGGGCTGATACATGCTGCCTGGACAGGTACCTCAAATTTTCTTTTGGGGATTAAAATGATCATTTCAGACACTTGCCTTCACAGTTAATTTTTCTGGAACCCTGAGGTAATGGTCGAACACTGGGTAATTGTCATATTCGATTGTCCAGTATTGTTTGAATTTGCGTCTCATTTCCTCGTCAATTATGCAGGGGTTTTTGGTTTGGACATCAAGCCACATGGTTCTGCCAGGCGTGGTGTTGTTTACTACTTCGCCATCTTTCACAACGATTTTGCCGCCTTTGATGGTGTAGGATGCATGTTTGAAGGCTTTGCGTGCGGTCTTGAATTTTTGGGCTATGTCGAGTTTTTCAGGGTTAATGTTGTATATTGCGACGTCTGCGTCTGCGCCAACGCCAAGTTGGCCTTTGTTTTGAAGACCCAAAGCTTTTGCTTGTCCTGCGCGGGTCATAATGGCTATGTCGTAGAGTGACATTTCACGGTTGATTGTCGGGAGCAAGCTCTTTTTCTGCGCTTTCTTGTGGCAATGTTTGAGTGTTGCTTCGCGTGCTTTCTTGCTGTATAGCCAAGCGAGAACGCGTGGGTAAGCAAAGAAGGGTCCGCCGTTGGGGTGGTCGGTTGTCATGAACATTTTCCAGGGGTCCTTAATGAGCAAAGCCAATTCCAATCCAATGGACCATTGCAACGCGTTTACTGGGCTGTTTTTCTTGTAGTGGAAGGGTATTATTCCGCCGCTAGTTTCTGTTTCAACGTCACTGTTAACCCATTTATTGTGGCCACCTAACTCGTAGAGTGAAAACTCGAATGGTCCGTCAGCCGTCATCGTTGTTGTGTCTGTAAATATGACTTGCCCCATGTCAAAGGTCATGTGGTTGTGTGCGTTAATGTAATTTGAAATTTCTTCTGATGCTGAATTAAAGTGTGCCCAGCTGTCGCCTGCGAAGCTCGAGAACTGCAAGTGAGTAATGTGTCCAACGGGTTTGCCGTTGTAAGGCACGCTTTCTAGCGCCTTCATAGTATCAAGTGTTGTAGCATAGTTACCGGGTAATCCAAGGTTGTTAGTGTGAAGATGTATAGAGTGAGGTAGGTTGAGCAGGGCGTTAACTTTGGCTAAGCCGCATATTATTTCGCGTGGGGTGATGCAGAAGTTGGCTACTTGATCGTCGATGCTGTGGACGTTGTGTCCGAAACCCCAAGATTCTAAGCCTCCCGGGTTAACGATTTTTATGGCATAACCCTTGGTTATATCCAGCATCCAAGCGACATGTTTAGCGCATTCTTCAATGTTACCTTTAGCTAGGTTTTCTAGTACAAACCACCAGTCGCCCAAAAGTGGATAAGAGGCTTTGTCAAGCAAGGGTATGTCATTTAATTCTTCATGGGTATGTTTAGCTGACAGTGGCGCCATTGATGGATTCATAACGGTCGTATATCCCATACGAGAATAACGGTAACCAGTAATGAAAGTGGAAGGAATGGAGTAACCAGTACCGCCACGAGTCATGACTGTTTTGCGTTCCACATCTTTAACATGGTCATCAGGACGAATTATTCTGCCAGTGTTAACTTCCCCACCTGCAATGTGCGTATGAATGTCAACGCCGCCCGGCATGACAGTCAAGCCTGAGGCGTCAATTACTTGGGCTTTGCTGCCGACTTTGTGAACGATTTTGCCGCCTTTGATGGCTATATCCATTTTTTCCCCGTTAATCTTGTTAATAGGGTCAAAGACGAAGCCGTTTTTTATTAGTAACTCGGTCATTTAAGCAATCTCCGCTTTTTTTGTTTTCTTTCTTTGTTTAATTTCGATCTTAGGTGCCAGTTTGTTGCGTGCTTTAAGTTCGGCGTTAGTTTCGGTTTCTGGATTTTGGGCTTTGATTGCTCGAACCTCTTTTAGTATTTTCTTTAATAGTTCTTCGTCGTTTAGAATGCCCTTTGGTGGCTCAACAACTTTGTGGAGCATTATTGGCACCTGATCCATGCGGTAAGCGGTACCCTCGTATTCTATGCCGCACCACTGAGTTGGAAATACTACATCGCCAAGCCTTGAGATAGCGTTCATGTCTGGGTTAATGGTGATTATCGGGTGCTTCATCATATTTTGCATTGCTACCCTAGGAAAGTGCGCACCTGGATCTGACGAAATAACTAGGGTTGCATCGTTGTCGCCGCGTCTGAGCAAATCAATTGCTGTGAATTCTCCAGGGTTATATTGTGGATAGCCTTGTGAGAAATCAAGTGCATATGGATAACCTGTTTGCCAAGCGAAAACTATGTTTGCGCCCGTAACGTTGAAATGCCCTCGCATGGGCGAAATAACAAACTTGGTTCTTCTGTTAAGGTCACGTGTTAATGCGATTGCAATTTCGACGTTTCTGAATCTGCCTGCGCTTTGAGTTAAGCCTAGACCAAAGAAGATGACACCGAAATCGCAGTTTACCATTGCGTCTGTTACTTCTTTAAGGTATTCAACTGGAACACCACCAACCTTGTCAACATCAAGTTCTTGGTCAGCCACTAAACATCTCATGGAGTCTAGTATTTCATAATCTTTGTTTGGTTCTACCTGAATAAAATAATCAGCTGCCTCGGCAGTTATGGTTTTTCTGACATCAACAACAATTAGTTTACGCCCATTCTTGTTGATTGCCTGAGGCGGCGCGCCTACAGCGCATGTTTGTGGATGAATTGGAGGATTATAGCTACCCAATATCCTCTTTGAAGCTGCGGCAACTTTTTTCTGGCTTGCAGCGCCTTTCAGTTTTTCCATGTAATTTTTCCATTCGCTGCCTTCAAAGCGACCTTCAGTGAAACTGGTGTATCTTTCAAGATGTCTTGGGTGTGAAGCCCATGGGTCGCATGCCCAGTAAATTACGAGGTCTGCACGGTGTCTGATTTGTCCAAGAGTACATGAGGGGATGCCGATTTCTTGTTCAGCCATAACTGATGGTCCGTGGCAAACGCTGCAGCAGTTGTCCAATGCTGAGCCTAATTCTTCCGCTAGTTCGACGCCAACTCGCTGCGCTTCGCTGGTTGAGCTGCTCCAGCCGAATAGAAGCGGATACTTTGCGTCGGTGAGAATTTGAGCTGCTTTGTGGACGGCTTCATTCATGGAGACAGGAACTAACTTGCCGTCTTTTCTTATCATCGGTTTTAGAATTCTTTCTTCGCTTTTGTACCCGTGAACCATTTTGGCTTCACACTGGGCACAGCCATTCTTCATTTTTATAATTTCGTTATTTTCCACTGTAACTTCTAAGTCATCACATAAGCAGCCACATATTGGACAAACAACGGATTTTATTTCGGTCATGACAATTTACCGTCCATATTCTTTCATTAGAAGCTCATCGAGGGTTAAGACGACTCCTTTTGGGGCAGCTTCAACTTCAACTGGGAAACCCTTAAACATAGGCATGCCCATGCCGAAAGTTTCGTCGCCGCAGATTGCATTTGCCCATAAACCGCATGGTATGAAAACCATTCCAGGTGTGATTCCGCTTGGAAATTTTACTGCTTTAACGATGACTGAACCATACTTGGAGGTCACTTGAACGTTTGTTCCACTTTTTATACCCAGTTTTACCATGTCAGACTTGTCTATAAAACAGACCGAAGTGCTGTCAAAGTATTCTTTGGAGCCTTTCCCCATCTCTTTTCCTACGCCTTGATCAATTGTTCTACCAGTAATTAGAGTAGCCTGCAATTTTTGCTCTACCATGGTCTACGACCTTATCCAATCTAAATTTATTCAGTCATATTTAAGAGTGATTTTAACAAAAATGCAAAATTCACCTGTAACAATGCACGATGAAGAAGACCGCTCACTATCAAAATCATGTTACTGAATCATCGTTCGAAAAAAATGCAAAAATAGATGCTTATTTCAGTTTGGCATGCTCAGCCTTAAAAGCAGCGTTATAAGTGCGTTTACCGCCTTCATTGAGGAAAAAAGTGACTTTCCCCGTAAAAGTAACTCCTCGTAGGCGTCTCAAATCCTTAGTCATATCTGGCTCTGTATCGTCAAACCAACACATAACATAATGGTCAGTTGCACCTTCAGAGGTCGAAAGATAATCGGCGTCGCCCATAAGAGTGAAAAAATCCTCCACTTTGCCAGAACATTTAGAGCCAGTTTGAGGTGTAAGAGCCAGCTTCTTGGCTTTAACTACTACAAATGGATCTATTTCGAAGGGTTCTCGCTCTTTAAAAATGCATAAGACGGGTTTATTCCAAACAAGTTTAGACAAAGGACAAACCTCAAAATAAGCTAGCGAAGGCAGTTATATAACCATATTGCAGTTCCAAAAAAATGTGACCAGCGATTATTCAATACGAAAAAGCAACCAGACCAAGCAGGTCTATTATCGAAAATTTAAAAAGCAAACGTTTCCTCACTTTACCTATGAAGTTATCTTTCAAAATAGGCTCAGCTTGGGGAATCCCAATTGAGCTGCACCTTACCTTTATCCTATTAATTCTGGCAGTTTTGGGTTTAGCCGTTTACTTCCATGATATTTACTCGTTTATTTTAGTTGTTTTCCTATTTGTCTTCGTTTTCTTCCACGAGCTTGCTCACTCGGTAGTTGCAAGACGCTATGACATTAAAGTTCGTAAAATTGTTCTATATCCAATCGGCGGAGTTTCAGAAATAGAGGAAATACCTGAAAACCCCTCAATAGAATGGCGAATGGCAATTGCTGGACCGCTAACAAGCATAGTACTTGGAGCCGCTCTAATAGGCATCAACTATGCGTTACCAACGAAAATACCGAGCTTCACTCCTTCTTCCGTAATCTTTTCGACAGGAAACATACTTCTCGACCTAGGATACCTAAACCTGCTGCTGGGTGCATTCAATCTAATTCCAGCCTTCCCTATGGATGGAGGAAGAGTTTTCAGGGCTTTATTAGCTGAACGCATGAAGTTTTCTAACGCAACAAAATACGCGGCTTACATCGGCAGAATATTTGGAATTTTGATGGTGGCAGTAGGATTTTTCTTCTTTAATCCAGTGCTAATACTAATCGGCTTTTTTATTTACATCGGTGCAAGTGAAGAAGCAGAACAAACAATTGTTTCAACCATGTTGGCTAGCGTTAGCGTAAAAGATGTGATGCAATCTGAGATCACTTCAGTTCGTCCTGACCAAACCATTGCTGAAGCTTTGGAAATCATGTTTAAATCCAAATATCATGACGCACTCGTGGAAAAGGATGGGGTTTTTCAGGGTTTAGTCACGTGGAACGAAATAATTAAGGTTCAACAAGAACAACGTGACAACATTAGGGTTGAGCAGATGCCGCTGACAAAAATTTCAACGTATCCAGATGAAGGAGTTTTTGAAGCTTACAAGCTTATGACTAAGGAAAAAATCGATCTTTTGCCTGTTGTGGATAGGGAAACTCCTTCAAAAGTTGTTGGTGTCCTAACTAGCGGAGCTGTAGCTAGCGCGTACGAGAAAGCTAAAAGTCCTTAAATATCAAGACTTTTTTTCCAAGCCTTTCATGGAAGTATATTATAGATGCCGAAGAAAGATGTGTAATAAATTCCCACCAGCATAGCTACAATCCCAAATATTACAAGCAGAAGTCCACGGCTTTTATTTTCAGCACTTTCAAGCCTCCAAGTATAGGCTCCAAGAATTATGGCAACTGAACCGAAAATTTCTGGAAACACAAGTAAGCTGCCAAAAGCACATATCAAGCCTAAGTCAAAATATAATGATGCCCTTCGCTTTTGAGGCATGTAAGGGGATGTATTTGTTGGCGATTGAGGAACAGAATTCAAGCTTAGCACAGAAACTATCTCCAACTTTTTCAGATACTCGGGACCGATTTAATTACTTTTCCCCATAACAACGGTAAATTGCTTAACTCAAGCAACTGCTGTTGCAAAACAAAAAAACAATAGAACTGGTTCACATAGCTCATCGTTGCGCCTAAAGCAGCCTCTTAAAAAAAGTTAACTGGAATACAGATTAGCAAATCACATTTTTTTTATATGAAGCCAGACGTATTCAGGTTAAACCACACCAAGGCAGAATCAAGTTCAATGTGCGTTTTCACCAAAGATTTGGAGCCAAACAAACGATTGAATAGACAATAATGAATCTTTTCATATGGCTTTCACTGTGCTCAAGTATTATTTGTCTCTGCTTAGGCATTGTAGTCTATTCCTTTAACAGAAAATCAATGCTTAATAAAATGTTTCTTTTGGTGGTTCTTGCAACTTTTTGGTATTCATTCTCAACTGTTATGATGTGGAATGTTCTTTTGGAATGAAAAATCGTATTCCCTTTTGCTTCCATTTCATTTTTTTCCGAGACGGTTCGTTTTGGCATACTCGTTTTCTTCAATTTTCCTTTAGTTCGTCAATTCTTTTTGCAATTTGAAAGTTTATTTTTCCGTTCCTGTTCAGTTTTGGAAAGGTGAATTTGGCTCCTTTGTCTGGTTCTCCTTCTTCACTTATTTTCCAGCCGACTTTTTGTCAGAACCAAAAATCACTCTTCCTCGTTGACATCGAGGGCTCCGTTAATATTTCATTCTTGCGATTTCTCTTCAGTAACCCTAAGGTTTTTGCCTTTCTTCGCTAATGTTGAGTAAAAGACCTTCGATGCTGAGTAAGAGACCTTCGGTCTATTTGATTCGCATGGCGGTGACTGCCTATAGAATTCTTGCGCGGATGTCAGCATGTTGTCTAAATCTTCTATCCATTTCTTTATAAGGAGTTCATGAACGTTTGAGACTTCAAGCGTGAAAGTTTCTTTTGTTCTAAGTTTATCTTCAGCACAGCTTCTTTTGCAGTCTTCGCAACTGTATATGTGTTCAGGCATAGACGCTTCCTTCCCGCAGGCATTGCACTTGAAGAATATTCCAGCCTGTTTGTTAATATTTGTTGATCTGCAGGAAGGGCAAGCTAATCTCATGGATATTTTGATCGAGTTGCATGAGGGGCATGCTAGGACAGAGTCAAAACGTTTCCTTGTCAGTATTCCGTATTTTTCGAGAATTTCAAGGACTTGATAGTACTCGGATGGATTGGGGATTATTTTTTCGATTTCACGGTAGAAAACGCCTTTTTCATTGCTGATTGATGGTTTGAATTCAGTTATTTTTTCATCTGTTATTGTTTGCAGTAAAAGTCTGATCTTGGGTTTCCTTAGGCAACCGGGTACTTCGTTTGGAAAGATAAGCAATTGCTGCTTTTTCAAACATTCGTCCAGTATTTTGTCAAGTGTCTCATGGTCTATTGGCTTCATAAGGTAGGCGCTGGCCCCCACGTTCACGCTTTCTATTGCGTTTTGCACGGTCGCGGCTCCCGTTATGATGACGTTCATTGTGTAAGGGGATATCTTCCCGAAGACCTGGAGAACTTCTACGCCCGTCATATCTGGGAGCCCTACGTCTACTAAGGCAACATTAAAGAAGCGTTTCTCTGCCTTTGCAATAGCCTCTTTTCCATTCTTGGCAGTTTCTGTTTGGTATCCTTTTTCATGAAGAATATCGCTTAGGCCCTCGAGCGTGTCTTCGTCGTCGTCAATTATCAGAACATTAAAGAAGCGTTTCTCTGCCTTTGCAATAGCCTCTTTTCCATTCTTGGCAGTTTCTGTTTGGTATCCTTTTTCATGAAGAATATCGCTTAGGCCCTCGAGCGTGTCCGTGTCATTATCGATTATCAGAATTCTATCTTTTTCTGTCATTTTCTTCCGTTTCCATCTTCTGAATCTCGGTTTTTGTCTTTCCGTCCAGTATCCTTTCCAACAACTTTGCGACTTTCTTAACCTCAAAAGGCTTGTAGATACATGCGTAAGCACCCTCATTTAGGGCTTGATCTATCAAGTCTTCTAGGCCTTCACGATAATTAGTCGTCATGACAACCTTGATGTCAGGCCTGATCTTTCTCAGAGCCATATAAGTCTCTATACCGTTCATAATAGGCATCTTGACTTCAATGAAGACCATATCACACTTCTTACTTTGGACAAGCTTTTTGGCTTCTTCACCGCTCCTAGCTTGTGCTACACGATATCCTATTTTCTTGAGAGCGCCAACAAGTACTTGGGTTGCGGACAGATCGACGTCGACAAATAAGATTAGAGCCCCACTTCTCTTGGTTTCTATGAATTCAACAAGCTTTTTGGTGTCAATCGGCTTGTACATGATGCCGTAGGCTCCTTCTTCTAACGCTTCGGCTACAAGCTCTTCAACAGACTGGGCAG
>JBEKGO010000038.1:0-32273 GCA_050012755.1 Bathyarchaeia archaeon | reverse complement strand
GAAAATATTAAGGCTGCAGACAATACATTGCCCTGCTCAATGAAACGTGGTGAACTTGCTGTCATCAAGAATGTGGCTGAATCTTTTAGGCGTCTAATGAAGGTTCCATGCACAGGTTGCCAATACTGCATGCCATGTCCTCATGGAGTTAACATCCCCAGCGTCTTCAGAATCTACAATGACTACTACATGTTTGGCGACGAACAAAAATCGCGTGCAATGTATGTCATGATGCTGATGGGTGGCCTAACAGGTAAACGGTCTGATGCCTCATTATGTAAAGAATGCAAAAAATGTGTTGCACGTTGTCCACAGCATATCGAAATCCCTCAAGAACTTAAATCGGTAGTAAATGATCTGGGTGGCCCCAAAACAGAGGCGATTTTTGCGATGCGAAAAAGCAGGCATCTGCAAGACTCAGCGAAACAACCTGCATTGAAAACAAAAAACAGCCTTAATTTATGACGTCAAGTAGAGATCGAGATTTTTCCCCGATGTCTATTTTTCTAGTCAAATTTGGCTGCGGCATTTGATTTATATTAGGTATTCAACTTTGCGTTTGTGATACCGTTTGCATTCTTTGACGATTGTTGCCATGTTCGGCAAATACGTCATCCCTGCAAAAAATACGAGTTGCGACGCTTGATCATGTCTTGTTTCACGATATTCAGGGCAAGCTACACATTCATCGGGGAAACCATTGAAGCATGGACGCAGTTCTTCCAGCAACACTACTCCCCATATAATAATTGTGTGTTTAAATATTTAAAACAAGCTAGAGCAATCTAATCCTGAAGGTGGTTACATGTCCAAAACATTGATTGTAAACTGTTCACTTAAAGCTACCCAAAATGAGGCTTTGCTTAAGGCAGTTGGCAAATTCAGCGAATGCAAAGTTGTTCCGTTTGGAAATATCCAAAGCGAATTCCAAGTTGATAAGAATGTAGACGCCGTCGTCTTAAGCGGATCTGCAGCAAGAATTGTGAGTTCTTCTGATAGAGAATTGTTTCAAGCAACGATTAATCTAATAAAAACCTGTTACGTACCCATTTTCGGCATCTGCTTTGGTCATCAACTGCTCTGTTGGACATTTGGAGCAAAAGTAGAGACACTTAATCAGTCAGTCCTCGATAGGTTTGAGAGTGTCCGCATAGTTGAGGCTGACGACTTATTTGCAGGTTTTACAAAGAGCCAGACCGCCACCCTTGCTGAATCGCATTATGATTATGTTTTGAAAGAAAGCCTAAAGGATGCTGGGTTTGATCTGCTTGCGGATTCTGAATCTTGTGAAGTAGAGGCAGTTAAACATAGACGAAACCCATTTTACGGAGTGCAGTTTCATCCCGAACGCATCAACGTGCAGGGAGAATCACAACTTGATGGTTACAGAATTATAGAGAATTTCTACGGCAACGTGGTTAAACGGTAGCTAATGGCTATTCATTCCTCATTTAGTTTCTTAATTCTGTGTGAAGTTGTTGACGAGTTTCTGTTGTAGATTTTTGCGGTTTGTTTTGGGTTGCTTTTTGGTGTGGGGTTTGGTTTGTTTGCTGGTTGAGTGAAAAAAGTGAAATAAAGTGAAGAAAAGTGACAAAAAGTGAGGAAAAGAGAAGAAAGTGAAGATAGAGAGACTCGATATTTTGGTCTTTCCAGCCATTTTGTTCTTTATGTTTCGGTTTGCTTTTTTGGTTCAGGGTTTGAATTGGTTACGGGTTGATACATTTTTTGACACTATTTGACATAAATTGACATTATTTGACAAAATTAGGCATTTAGGATTATGACTCGAAAGATAAAGGTCGGAAGCATTTTCAGCGCAAAATATTTGAACTAGCTATTTTGGATTGTCTTTTTCAATTTAGGGTTTCCCCATTTTCTTATCAGAATTGTGCAAAACAATATCACAATAATTAGAGCAAGAACCAGCCCAAATGATAATTCTGGGGCAGTTGAGGGCACAGGCGTCGGGGATAAACTCGGAGAAGCCAAATTCGCAAATACGCTAAACGCATCCTTTTGGTTTCCGCTATTATCAAAAAGACCAAAGTTAGAGTCTGGTCTATCTGTATAATTATCGTTAAGCTCATACCATATGTAAGCTTTAACACCTAAACCTTGAAGCAGAGAATAGCTTTGGTTTAAGAACGCAGATTGCTGAGTTTCTGTAGCCGCCCAGTTGGTGCTGAAAGATTCTTGTCCCACTTCTGTAACCCAGATGGGTTTGCCTTGACACAATTGTTGGTAATTTTGAAGGAAATACTCGAATGCGAGCTGGCTTATTTGATTGTAAGCGCCATAAGGATAGGCATGTACAGCTATAGCGTCACAATATTTCATTCCACCCAATTGTACCACGCTTTGCGCCCAGACAAAGGCTTGTGAAGCATACGTGTTAGCAATAGTGGGTTCTGCACCCGTAAATAATGGTACTCCGCCTAAACCTATGACGGTATCATTAGGGGCTGCCGATTTTATGTTGTCATAGGCTGTTTGCATGAGAGTTACATATTGTTGTGCTGTTCCATTATAAAATCCGTAGGAATTCCACGCAAAATTTGGTTCATTCCATATCTCCCAAGTCTTAACTACATCGCCAAACTCGTTTATTGCCTGATTCACAGCGTTACTCCAATCGCTTAGTTGAAAAGTTTGACTATAATTCATGAGATGCCAATCGAGAATGCCTAGTAAAGACAGATTGTATTGCTTTGCCAAAGAATAGATCTGATCCCATTCACAGTCGTCAGAGGGATTCGATGTTACGTCACAGCTTACCCAAGTGATATTGGACTTTGCTAAAGTTTGAGCTTCTTGAGAGGTCATCTCGTGGGCTAATACTCCGTTAATCATGCCAGATTGATCTGTTGCAAATTCAGCATTAACTCGCGTCAAGTTGGCTGTTATAATAGGAGTTAAGAGCAAAAACAAGAGAGTTAAAGCTCTTTTTGTTGACTTAAGCATATGCTTGATATTATTAGCTTAATAAAAATATAAAGACAGTTCATCATTGTAAACTCGTTTAGGTTTTGACCCAATTCTTAAATAGAAATTGATATCAACAAAATCTTATGAAGCCAATCGAAGGCAGACTTCAAACCGCCGAACACATTCTCTCAAGAACGTTGGAGAGCAAGCTTCCCGATGCAAAATTCATCATCGCCAAGTTTGAAGAGAACTTTGGAAGGATGGAAATTGCCACCAAAGAGGATTTAAGGAAGATTGACAGAACAGCGCTGCAGAATGACGTCAACTCAGTGATAAAGAAGAACCTTCGAGTAAGCAAGCATATTATGAATAGGGAAGATGCACAAAAAGAATTTGATCTGACAAGATTGCCTTCTTCAATAGAAAAGGTTAGAATTGTGGAGATCGAGGGGTTTGACAAAACTCCATGCAAGGATCCGCATGTCGAAAACACAGGCGAGGTCGGCTATTTTGAAATTCTTAAGGTTAAAAGGGTTGGAAAAGACCGCTACAGATTCGTTTTTCGAGTGGAGTAGGTCGTCACATTATTTATTAGAATCTTATTAAACTAGCTACATGTTTCGTGATGGGTTTACATGAATTCTAAAACTGTGCTTGAGCTTATCGGTAACACTCCGTTGGTCGAAATCCGCAGTCTAAGTCCCAACCATAGAGTAAAGATGTTTGTCAAGCTGGAAAAGTGCAATCCAGGAGGGTCCGTTAAAGATCGGATTGCCAAGTACATGATTGAGCAAGCAGAAAAATCAGGGCAGCTCACCAGTGCCAAAACCGTAATTGAACCAACCAGCGGAAACACAGGCATAGGATTGGCCCTGGTTTGTCGCGCGAAGGGTTATGATCTTGTCTTGGTTATGCCTGAGACGATGACACTGGAGAGGCGTCAAATTCTCATATCGCTGGGTGCTAAAATCGTGTTGAGCGATGGAGCTAAGGGCATGAATGGGGCAGAAGATTTAGCCCACGAATTAGTTGACAAAAACCCAGAAAATTACTTTATGCCCAACCAATTCGCCAACCAAGCAAATGTCTTAGCTCATTACGAGACCACGGGCGAGGAAATCTGGCGAGATACAAACGGGCAGATCACCCATTTCTTTGGTGGAATTGGCACGACAGGCACATTGATGGGAGTTTCAAAAAGGCTCAAAGAATACAACCCCAACGTGAAAGTCATCGCCGTTCAACCCGAGGTAGGCACAGCAATTCAAGGCTTAAAGGATCTGAAAACTCAATACGTACCCGCCATCTGGAACAAAGAACTCGTCGACGAAATATATTATGTAAATCCCAAGTCTGCAGATGAGGCAGCTAGGCTTTTGGCGCTGCAGGAAGCTCTGTTTGTTGGACCCAGCTCTGGCGCGATTTTCCATATCGCTATGCAGAAGGCAAAAGAACTCTCAGAGGGCGTTTTGGTGGCTATAGCGCCTGATGGAGGAGAAAAATATCTAAGTACAAATCTATGCGACCCCGTGCTTTGTCTTGCATGTGTCAAGAAATACGGAATTCAATGCTCCTACAAAAACGGCAGCCCAGTCGTCAAAGGCTAAGCCAAGAATTGAAAGATTTCCATGCAAATTTTAGCTCCAAAAACGGATCGGGAAGATTTGATCCCCCGACACCGTGAAGATGTCACTCGCACTTTCCTTTTTTAATGCGCTTGATATTAGAACTTGTTGAAGCTAAACAATTCCTCAAAGGGCTTTCTGTTTTTTGCTTTCGGCTGCTCCGCAGGATAGCCAAGGGTTAATAATGCAACAACTTTCCACTTGTCTGGAATTTCAAAGAGTTTTTTGACTTTTTCTTCACTAAAAGACCCTATCCAACATGTACCTATACCAAAGGTCCAAGCGGCAAGAACTATGTTTTGAAGGGCAATTGTAGTATCAACAACTGCCCATTTTCCAGTTAAAATCGATTCTTCATCTGCGCATCCAACGATAACCATAGGCGCATTCTTAATATGTTTACCAAACAAACTTTTGGATAATTCATTTTTAGCTTCGGAATCTGTCACTACTACAAATCGAATCGGCTGTCTGTTAGCTGCGGATGGTGCTTGCCTGCCAGCTTCGAGAACTTGGCGTAAGATTTCTTGGGGTATTTCTTTATTTTCATAGCTTCGAATACTCCTACGGCTTAGAATCACATCAAACAAAGACATACACTTCACCATCTCACCATTTAGTTAACGTTCCTAAAATTTCTTCGCTACAATGAACATTAATAGCCAGTTTACAGGTGCAATTTAACCTTTCGGCACAAACTATTTGGGCATTTCTTGTTTTTCGGTTTTTTCCAGTGTTAACGACCAATTAGTGAAGCAGTCCCAAAGTAGACTTGACTCGTTTTGGTTTTTGGTTTCGCTCATATATTCGCCTTGAGGTACTTATTGAAGAAAGCTAAAGTCATGGTCCATGCATCTTCCGCGGCGTCTTTATTGTACGATGGTCTTTTTTCGTTGAAGAAGGCGTGCTGTGTTCCTTGGTAGATTTTCATTTGAAACGTTTTCTTGTGAGAAATCATGCTCTCAACTAAGGCTGGAACTCCGCTGGTTATTCTTAGATCCTCACCTGCATAAATTCCAAACACTGGGCATTTGATTTTTGCGACAGCTTCAAGTGGTTTGGGGTTTGCGCCATAAAAAGGAGCAGCTGCATTGAATGGGTATTCGGTTGCAAGCTGGTAAGTTAATCCGCCACCTAAACAAAAACCTGTGATTCCAAGCCTTTCTCCATCTACCGCTTCCAAGGTTTTAGCATAGTTTACACAGCTAAGAATGTCCTGTCTCATTGCTTTTTCGGCATTTTCTCGCCCTGTGAAGAAAAAGTTCATTATCTTTCGCTCGTTTTCTGACAGGCTCTCCATTAGGCTCTGCACTGCAGCTGGGTCATTACGTTTTTCAGGGGGAATTTGCCACATGCGCATCATAGCTTTCTCGATCGCTTGTTCGGTTAGATCTTTGTCTCGGCTGAAAAGATGAGGAGCTATACCGACGAAGCCTTGTTCAGCATACATGTTCGCCACACCTCTAATCTGCTCGTTAAGTCCCCAAGCTTCGTGCACAATAATAATTGCGGGGTGTCGGCCTTCAGGTTTAGGAGCGGCAACATAAGTTGTCAAATCAGCGCCATCAAAACACTTGAAAGTTACAGTTTGATTCAAAAAGTCCATTCTATACCAAAATTAACTTTTATGAAGTTAGTATTTAACTATTTTCCTCTAAAATTTGTCTCATTGAGTTTATTTAGATGTGGTCAACGTAAGATCCTGAAGACACATTCTTCTTTTCAGGGCATTCCCAGTTAGATTTTTTTGGTTTTTTGCTTCTATTCTTTTGCAGAGATTGCTGCATTATTTTCTGCCTCCTTTGATGACTTAAGAGTTCTCGTCCAGTTTTTGTAAAAGAGAAAAACCAGTCAAATGGAGTTCACTTTCGCACTTGTTGCAGCGAATCATTATTTCCTCCAAACCCCGATCACTGACCTTTGCTTCTAGAATGGAATAAGCCTTTTCGGTACAGTCATCAGGAGATATCGCATTTCCACATCTTGGACACGAGAAGTCTCCGCTTCCATCCATTTTGGTCAAATCCAAACTATATACCTGTATTTGCTTCATTCTTCAAACCTCCCTTCTTTGTTTTTGAGTTCTCACTTCTTCTAAGGGGAGAGATTATTAATCGATATTCCAGATTTGCACTCAAATCTTACCCAAATTATAACCAGATAACCAACCTAATTCTCTAAATTAATGAAATGTTTAAGTGATTTCTAAATCTTGGTTTTGGTGAAGAAAAGGCTTGCAGCACCGACGATTAAAGAGTAGAAACCGATTGTGAGCAAACCAAAATACAGTAAGAAGGGATCGACACCAAAATTAAATGCGGTAACTATACCGACATAACCAAATATCAGTTCGAGGCAACCGGATAAGATAACAGCTATTTTTGTTTGTTTTTTGCGAAGAGGCAGTTTTGCCATGTATAAAGCAGGAATAATAAACCCACTGTATGCAGTGACGAGACCAATAACTAAACCACCTACTAAACTGCTGTATCCACGTGTGTTAGCCGAGAAGACCATCTCCCCAATTCCGACTACAAATAGGATGACTATCCATCTTCTTCCAAAAGACAGAAACTTAACCGCCAACACCCAACTAACCACAAGAATAGCAGCAAAAAATATCTCCCAAAGATAACCGTAAGGCATAGGAGGAGCCAGCACAGCCATCGAAAGAAACATGGGCATAGACATACGAATCAAGATTACGTTGAACGCTTTAAAAGGCTTTTATGAGCACCAAGCTATTTTGTTGTTTGTGTTTTGGTTTGCTTCTTTGTTTTGGGGTTTGGTTTGTTTGTAGGTTGAGTCGGAAAAAGTCCAAAAAAGTCTAAATAAGTCCAAAAAAGTTCAGGAAGAGTGCTGCGCTGCTAACAACAGCTTCTATGAAGTTAACTATTGACAATTTGTTTCTCAAAAAGTACATTAGGAGATATACTTGGGTAGCTTTTCATTACCTTTTGAAGTTTTTGCAAGGAGACATTTTCGATGACAAAATTAGGCGAAGGCGTAACAGCTTCGCTTTTTTGTAATAGAGAATTAACAATCTTGCTTTCGTCAACTTTAGGTTCAAAGACTGCAAATCTGACCCAGAAGTTATTTTGCCTCAAGATTGTGAAGATTTCAACCAATTTTTCTTCAGAGAGATAGGTGGGATGCAATTCTACAAGAATTCGCACGTCTCCTTTAAGTGTCTGGGGCATACCTCTAATTATTTTATATTCGTAACCTTCGACGTCCATCCGAATTAGATTTGGCGAAGGCTTATTATTGAGGAATGTGTCTGCTGTTTCTTCAGAAACGTTTTGTATTCCAATAATTTTACCTCCGACGGAATTTTTATCCATGGAACATAAATTAGAAAAGCTGGAAACATAAATCTCGGATTCTTCGTTGCACTCTCCAATTGCTAGTTGAAAAATAGCTACGTTTTTTAAATTATTTAGATGCACGTTCTTTTTCAGTAAATCAATGTTGCTTTGAACGGGTTCAACTGCGTAGACTCTTCCGTTTGCTCCCGCAAGTTGAGACTCGATTAAAACGTAGTAACCGATGTTGGCACCAATATCTAAGACAACATCGCCCTCCTTGATAATGCCGTTGCTCATCAAATAATCAGTGCAGGTAAACTCTCTTTTCTTATGCAAAAACAAGTCCAAGTGAATAGCTCCATTTTTGGGAAAGAGAAGCATTTTGGAGTTGTTGACTTCTACAATGGCGCCATTTTTAGGCAAGTATCTCAGACGCAGAAGAAGATTCTTGAGTAATATTGCGATGATTATGGAAACTGTCTTTTCAAAGCCTTGCTTACGCGCCATTTTAATAGTCCTATAAAATGGGATGGGCGTTACTATTAACCTCCTGTTTTCTTTGGAAAAACCTTCTTTATCTTTAAACTATTACCCCAATTGCTGCCCAAATTAAGCCATAATTAGATTTGACCAAAAATTCTGTGCTCAGACTTGTCAATGTTAGTTAACTTAACCTTGAGAAAAGAGGTAATTATTAGCGACTAAATGTTGCCACAAGTGTCCACATAAAATCGAAAGTAGTCACATTTAAAATATGTGAACTTGGACCCAGTAAACCTTTTAACCATTCTCGGGAAAAGACAACGCACGGATATATTCCGCTCAACTCAGCCTTTCAATTTTCTTTAGTTGGGTCTGCCTTTATTTGTCTGTCGAGGGAGCGGGGGAGTGGGAAAGTAGAGAGAGTATAAGAGGCGTAGTCGTTTGGGTTTGGGGACTAAAAGTTAATCCACCCTCAATGGAAAAAATGAAGCGATTCTCGGAAATTTTTAAACTACATATTGAATTGGCAGTAGCTTAACCCACTTGGTTTCCTTAGGCTCTATATGAGCGTGGTCAAAAAGCCACTCAGAAAGCTTTCGGCATTCATCGGGGTTACAAGAGAAACTTCTTGCTTTTGAATCATAATTCTTGCAGAAAGAGCAGGGAATTTCCGAATTATTATCCATTACAAACTGAATATGTCAGTACGAAAATGATTTATCATTTATGAAGCAGAAATCAAGAGCACTATTCAGGTTCAAGACTTCACTATTACTTATTTTTGGATGTACCAGAAAGAAGCTTGCGAAGTTACATTCTGCGGCTCAGTTGAGTTGTTCTGGTAGATAAGAAAGTACATGCCGCCCGGATATGGCGATGCTTCAATTGTGCCGTTGGTCGTGAGTCCGCTATCATAGGCGCTTATAGCCTGTCCTAATGGGGACTGCGAGACGTGCCCACTTTGAAAGTTAGTGAAGCTGACAGTATCCCAGATGAAAACACGAATTCCATATGGATTTGCTCCCAAAACGCTAAAATCTCCGTTCACCTGGATTTGGGAGATATCTGTAGGTGTTGTGAAGTTGAAGGCTTCGTAAGATTCTGCGTCAACTGTGAAGTCCCCATTAACTATGGAGTAAACGGGTGGTGTTCCAGCTGGGTGTGTTTGATCTGCAAAAAAGACAGTGGAGATTAGAATGGCAACGATAACTAAAGAAGCGGTAACGAAAACAAACGTTCGAGTTATCTTCACCATACAGTAGCTAAGTTAACTGTGTAATATTTAATGCTAATTTTTAGAACAATTCAAAGAGGGAAGACAAGAGACATCACATGCGATCCCACTCATAATCGGCCAAGAAACAACGGTTGTGGCGAATTTTTGTTCAAGTTGTTTTGAGCTTCTTTTTTGATTTAGGTTTTAATTCGTTTGCTGGCTGCGTACATAGAAGTACACCAGAGTACAAGCAAGTACACAGAAGGAAAAGCACGTACACCTGTGGAAACCTAAGGAAACCCTTCCCCATTTTTTGTTCTTTGTGGTTCAAGTTGCTTTTCTGCTTGAAAGCTTTATTTCTTTGCAGGCTGCGGCTCTACGCGTCTCCCTGCGACTCTATGCGACTCTGCCCGTCTAGTTGCGTCTCCTTGCGTCCCTAAACGTCCCGAGAGTGATTTTTTTCTTTGATTTAGGTTGCTTTTTTGCTTGTTTTTTGATCGGAAATTTTTTACTTCACCTAAATTCTTCAGCACTTAAACACATATACTTATAAGCATGTATGCACTTATAGCTATATGTGAATAAGTGAATAAAGGTTTAAAAAATGACGAAAACAAGCGCCAAATTTAGAAAGTGGCGATTCGATCATTTTGAAAATATATCACACACACAGCATCAATAACATCAAGTGATTAAAATGGGTCGCATAAACGTTGATATCTCAAATGAGCTAGAAAAACAGCTAAGATTAAAAACAGTAGAAAAATTCGGGGGCAAAAAAGGCGACTTATCCCGAGCAGTCCAAGAAGCTGTAAAAACATGGATCAACAAAAAAGAGTAAAAAATGAAGCCGCCCCCTGCAAATCCAATAACTATATTATAAGAGTGCCTAAGTAAAAGGCGCCGGGAAGCCAGTTAGCCTCAAAACACCCAAAACCGCGCGGGTATTATGGGCAATCTAGCTGGAAGCCCCTTTTAGAATGGTCATCCCAGCAAGCTACGTTTACCCCAGCTGAAGGCAATTGGCAAGAAAAGTTTAAGCAATTCGCGAACAAATAAGAATTTAGTTAACAAGGTGAAAATTATGGTTAATAAGAAACTGGAACTTGTGTTCATCGATAAAGAAGGGAAATGGTACCCTTTAGATGAAGTCGATCGTGAAGAATTAGCGGAAGGCTTAAAAGAAATCGCCAAAGAAGTCGCCAAACGACTACAATTGGTGAAAGAGCAAAGATAGACACATTTCTGTTGTCTCTTTTGGAGACTTAGGACATCGATTCACCAAAAAATTCCAGCTTGCAAATTCTCAAGTGCATTTGAAGCTTAAATATATCCTAGAACTAACAAGATAGTGGAGATTGTTTTATGGGTAGTTTTTCTGTGTCGTTACCTGCAAATTGGGAAGAGTATTTAAAACAGTTAACAGACGACCACGAAATAGACATCAGCAAAGTTATCAGCGGATTATGTGAATGGGCTTTTTCAGTCTCAGACAGCAAAAGACAGTTTGAAGTCTGGTTGGACAAGACTTATCCGCCAAAAGGAGAAGCTGAAGACAAAGCAGCAGCTGAAGGCGAAGAAGCAAACGAGGCTGAAGAAGAAACCGAAGACGAAGAAGAAGAGGAAGTCCACGAAGACAGAGACTACAAAGAAGACAGAGAAATAAAGTCCTAACTGCACTAATTTCAGTAACTATTCTTTTTTGAAAAAAAAGGAAAACCAGTAGCTGAGGTGAAAAAAAATGACTGAAAAAGAAAATATTAAGGTTAATGAGCCAGAAACAAGGCAGCCGCACTCACACGTGACGATACACTCGTGAGAACAAAAAAGTAAGTACTAAGCAAAATGAATCGCAAACAGGACCACACTCTCCTCGCGGAAAAAAACAAAGACGACAATTCAAACTTTACCCAAACAGAGGATAAAACGGCCTTTACCCTAAATTCGATTCTAAGGTTTGAACTATCTGCTCGTTGGAGACGCGAGATGAGTTTTTGGAACTATCGCTGAAATGGATATAAAGCTATTTTGTCTTTTAGCTTGACAGGTTGAAAACTATGCCTAAATGTCCGAATTGTACAGCCCACATGAAAGAACCAGATAAGGAATGGAATTTTGGGCGATTCCGAGTTAAGATGTATAAGTGTACCAAATGTGGAAATCAATTTAGAGAATTTTTCAAAGAAAACACCCTACAATTTGTTCTGAGCGCACACAACGGCGGTTTAGGAAAAACCAGAGCAAATAAGGAAACATTGGATAGACATAAAAGCTATCAATGAACCTTATCCGACCGTTTCCTATTTTTCTATAGGTAAGCGCCAGTCTCCTGCATTTGAAGAGAAATGGTTTCTCTGATTAAGATGAATCAAATTCAGGCTTTATCAGCGAGCAACTATGTTTTTTTAGTTATTACTGCAATGAGTCCAATGAGTCCTCCGAGAATAACTAGCAGTCCTCCAAGTCCGCCACCTATGATTCCAACGACTATGAGAACGATTGCCCAAACAAGTGTAGTTACGCTTTTTGCGCCGATGATTGCTATGATGCCGCAGATGATTGTAACAATACCGTAGTAAGCAAAGCCAAATGATATAAATGATCCAATGTATGAGAAGGCATATCCGATGAGTGATAGCAACCCGAAGATTACCAGCAGTATTCCCCCTATAAGTGCTAAGTAGTATGCTAATCGCGAAATTTCTGACATATTCAAATTCACCTCCTCAAATATTAAGCACGGGCTCAGGTCTGTGTGAGTGCAGCACATTCCGAATCTTTAAAGCAATGCAGTTTTCAGTTAGTTTGGCTTAAGCTATATTCTGCGTCCTGAAATTAGTCGCACAAGTATTATTATGACTGCAATGACAAGCAGAACCCAAATTATGGTACCTAAGTTAAATAAGACAAAGCCAAGGAGCCACAATATGATAAGTATAGCAGCAACTACGAAAAGTAAATCAAGTAATCCCATTTTCAAAGCCTCACTTACCCTTAGCTTGGAAGTTTCTATTTAATGTGTGTGACTGTGAATAAACAGCTACAGCTTTATCGTCTTATGCATCAATCTCCAACCATTCTAAACTTAAGCAACGATAAATTGTTTATAGACCTGTTTTCGATTAATTAATTTAGGCGCATCAACCTATTGGCAGGCGATTTCTCTGGGCAGCCAAAATATCCAAGACAATCAGTCATTCTGGAGTATCCCCACTTCTGAGGCTCTTCAACAACTCCGGACGACATCGAAAGGTTTGACTAGTGACGAAGCTGAAAAGAGACTCACGAAATACGGCTCCAATCTTCTAACGCCCAAGAAAAGATCAGACACGCTCACGCTCCTGTTAACTCAGTTCAAGAGTCCACTCATCATTATTCTCATCTTTGCAGCTGGCTTGTCATTATACCTCGATATTTCACAGGGTGCTCTGCCCACGAATGCAATAATTATCGTAACGATCATACTGATAAGCAGCCTTCTTGGATTCTGGCAGGAAAGAGGAGCAGCCAATGCCATCCAAAAGCTACTTGCAATAGTGCAGACAAAAGCGACCGTTCTTCGAGACGGAAATCAAACGGACATTCCAGTTGAAAAGATTGTACCGGGAGATGTCATAATCCTCAACGCTGGAGACCTGATCCCAGGAGATTCCATAGTTCTGGAATCAAAAGATCTCTTCGTAAACGAAGCATCTTTGACAGGAGAAACCTACCCGGCAGAGAAAACCGCAGGAGTTCTTCCGCCAGAGACATCACTTAGTCAGCGGACAAACAGTCTTTTCATGGGAACTAATGTAGTTAGCGGCAGCGCACAGGCCATTGTTGTAGGAACAGGTTCAAAAACGGAGTTCGGCAAAGTCTCAGAGCGATTAAAACTTAGACCACCTGAAACAGAATTTGAACATGGAGTCCGGCATTTCGGGTATCTCCTTATGGAAGTAACACTTGTACTGGTCGTCGTGACCTTTGCCATAAACGTGTATTTCGCGCGTTCAGTATTGGAATCACTTCTTTTCTCTTTGGCACTCGCTGTTGGACTGACCCCACAGCTTCTGCCCGCTATCATCAGCATTAACCTCGCCCAAGGAGCCAAGATCATGGCAACCCAAAAAGTGATTGTTAAACGACTTGCATCAATTGAGAACTTCGGCAGCATGAACGTTCTATGCTCGGATAAGACCGGCACTCTCACCGAAGGCGCGATAAAAATACAGTCCGTCGTTGATTTCAACGGTAACCAAAGCGGAAAAGCCCTGCTTTACGCGTACCTCAACGCTTTTTACCAAACAGGATTCACAAACCCGATCGATGAAGCGATTCGGGCAAACAAACTTGATTTGTCGGGTTACCAAAAACTGGACGAGGTGCCTTACGATTTTATCCGCAAACGCCTCAGCGTCCTGGTATCAAAGGACAATAAAAATCTGATGGTGACCAAAGGCGCGTTGCAAAACGTCCTTGATGTTTGCGGTTCAGTTGAAACTTCAGAAGGAACCGCAGTGCAAATCAGCGGTGTACAACAGCAGATCCAGCAACGCTTTGAAGAGTTCAGCAGCAAGGGTTTTCGCGTTCTGGGAATTGCTTACAAAGACCTCGGATCTGAAAAAGTCATCTCGAAAGATAGTGAGGTGGGAATGACTTTCTTGGGTTTTCTGGTTCTCTTCGATCCTAGTAAGCCTAAAATCGCCGAGACGATTGGCGAGTTAAAGCGTCTTGGGATTTCACTGAAAATTGTTACGGGAGACAACCGACTTGTTGCAGCGAGCATTAGTCAACAAGTTGGGTTTCCCAATCCAAGAGTACTAGCGGGTTCAGATCTTCGTGCCCTGAGTGATGAGGCGTTGCTTAAGCAAGTAAATGAGGTTGACGTTTTTGCTGAGGTTGAACCAAACCAGAAGGAAAGGATTATTCTCGCGCTTAAGAAATCCGGGAATGTGGTGGGGTACATGGGTGATGGAATCAACGATGCCTCTGCTCTTCATGCAGCAGATGTCGGTATCTCGGTCGAAAGCGCAGTAGATGTTGCCAAAGAAGCTGCCGATATTGTCTTGCTTGAACAGGATCTAGGTGTGCTTGCAAATGGCGTGAAAGAAGGAAGGAAAACTTTTGCCAACACTCTAAAGTACGTGTTTATGGCAACAAGTGCAAATTTCGGAAATATGTTTAGCATGGCAGGCGCATCTCTCTTTCTGTCTTTTCTACCACTGCTTCCTAGGCAAATTTTGCTTACCAATTTGATGACAGATTTTCCAGAGACGACAATTGGCACAGACAATGTGGATAATGAAATGGTTGAACATCCACGCCGCTGGAACGTTGGCTTCATTCGCAATTTCATGATAGTTTTCGGCATTTTAAGTTCGGTGTTTGACTATCTCGCCTTCGGAGTACTAATCTTTGTTTTTAAGAGCCCAATGACCCTTTTTAGAACCGGCTGGTTCATAGAATCGGTCATTTCAGCAAGTCTAATTGTGCTCGTTATTCGAAGCAGAGGACCATTCTTTAAAAGTGTCCCAGGAAAATACCTTCTACTGACTACCTTATTGATTGTTGGTGCCACAGTTATTTTGCCTTTCACTTTGCTCGGACGGCTTTTCGGATTTACGTCAGTCCCTCTTTCGGTCGTTATTGTAATGGTCGCAATCGTAGTTCTCTATTTAGTCTCAGGTGAAGTCGTAAAAAGAATTTTTTACAAACGCGTAAAATTCTAAACCTACTCTATTGAGAGTGCCCCTCGAAAAAGTGCTCCCTAATTTATCCAAATCTTGCAAAGGAAGTAAATGCCGAATGTAAAGGTCACAGGTTGCAGAGTCAATGAAATAATCATAATTCGGTTGTCGCTGTAACCCTACAGTCACACAGCTTAAAGAGCGCTCGCGAGTGCTATACTTAGAACAAGGAAATGAAGAAAAATGACAAGAAATACACTAATAGCTTACTCGACAAAAACTGGAATAAATGCACAGGCAGCATATGCCATTTCTGAAGTGCTCAAAACAACCTACAAAATGGATGTAACTATTGCAGATCTTCAAAATGGTCCACCGGACATTACACCATTCCAAAACATCATTGTTGGCGGTGGCGTAAAAAGTACAAACGTCTACGATGAAGCTGTGGATTTTTTGGCGAAGAACTTTGAAGGCAAAAGTGTTGCACTCTATTTCTGCTGTGAAGACGCTGAAAACCCGAAAGCGCAAAGTACTGCAGACAACACAAAAAAAGTACTTGCCAAGAATGAGTCGCTCAAGCCTATTGACGTTACCGCTTTTGGAGGCTGTATGATTAAGCAGGGAAAAGCCGTCATGGACGATTTAAATATGAACAGGATAAAAGATTGGGCAAAAGAGCTGGGCGAGAAGTTTGTCGCGCGTGAACCAATCCCACCTGTTAAAGTGGTACCGGTGGTCCCACCTGTTAAAGTGATGCCAGTAGTTGAGAAGACTGCAAAAGCGAAAGAAACAGAAGGAGTTTTCGAGATTATACTTGATTCTGTTAATAAGTTCCGTTTCCATTTGAAAGCTGCCAACGGAGAGATAATTGCAGTAAGCCAATCCTACGTAGCAAAAGAGTCAGCCATAACAGGTATTGATTCAATAAAGAAGAATGCCCCAATCGCCAAAATCGTTGATCTATCTACCGCAGATGGTGTGCTAACGCACGCAGCTGGCATTGATCAAGACCCAATTTTTGAAATTCAATTCAATGCTCCTGATAGGTATCGTTTCCATCTGAAAGCTGCCAACGGAGAGATAATTGCAGTAAGCCAATCCTACTTATCAAAGCAGGCAGCCGAAACCGGCATCTCATCAGTGAAGAAGAATGCGCCAATGGCCAAAGTCGTTGATTGCACAACGGCAGCGACCTAAGCCTAATAATTCCTAATTTTTTCTTTTTTCGATACTTGTGCGAAAGCCCTTTGAAAATGGGATATCTAACGTATATATCTTATAGACAAATAAATCTCGCTCTGGTATTGGACGCCTGTGAGGAGTTAACTAAATAATCACAATTTGCTTGTCGCTGTAGTCTTACAGTCACAAGACTATTTATCCCCTCATTAGGTACAATTGTACAGTTAAGAATTCCAAGTTGGTTGTAAATTATGAGTTCTCCAGATGATATAGCGAAAATACTTGGTCCAAACGAGAAGGTTGAGTTATATATTAAGCAGAAAATCTACCATCCGAAGATTAATATTGACTCTGTAGTCTTTACGAACGAACGTATGATTCTGCGGCATCCTCACGCGCTTGGTTTGAAGAAGGATTATACAGATTACAATTACAAGGACATAGCTAACGTGGTGTTGGACAAGGGAGTTCTGAGGTCAACAATCAAGTGTACACTTAGGTTCGGCGGAGAACCGCTATCCTTAGGTGATTTGTCTAATTCCGAAGCAGAAAAAGGATATGGCATCATCAGAGAGAACATTGGAAAATACCAAGCGCCATTTTCAACCGGATATGATAGCACCTCTACTGCACCTGATTCTCCTGCCACTCCCAAATAATCACTTGGGCGGTTCTGACGAAAATCTTTTCAGCCGGACTTGTGCGGAATACGTATGGAGGGGTTATGGTTAGATGCCGCTTTTGAAGGAAATTATCTATGGATTGCTCAATGATATAAAAGCCATTCTCAAAGAATATGTGAATGAAAATAAGCCTGCTCTAAAGAAACGCGTCCAAAAGATTCTGATTATTGGAATAATTATAAGTGTTTTGTTGGCCTTGGTAATTGCATTAATCGGGTCTGCTTCTATTTTCGTTCTAATCGGTTCGCTAAAATATCTTAGCACTTTCATGCCAGCATGGAAAGCTTGGTACATCGTGGGTCTCATTTCAGGTGTTATGGGTGTACTGCTCCTCTTGGTGCTTTACATTATCATAAGAAAACAATTAAGATCTCCTTAGCTATCTAAATCCATGCTTTGAAGCTTTCTTAATAGACCAATTTTCATGGTATAAAGGCTAAGGTTAGTGAGATTATCTATGCTTTATAAGCGATTTTCACTCCCAGAGAGTAATCAACTGTGAATCAGAACAAAAAGCGTAAACTATAGGCTGAGCAGTGTGGCAATGATAGCGTCATGGTTATTGCTGCCACAAGTTTTCCTATGCTGTCTGTGCAAACTATTTTTTTTGTGAGCCGAATCGAATAGCATATGTTTTTGAGAATTCAGCGCCAAAAAGCATGAGTTGGTTCATTATGAAAACCCATGATAACAGAATCATGATTGCTCCAGCGGCTCCGGCCACCGATGTGATAGAGAAAGTTTGAATATACCAAGAAAACAACACATTGGTAATGCTGAACACAACTGCCACCATGACCGCTGCTATCTTGACGTCTCCCCATTGAATGTCTGTATCAGGCACCTCCCGGTAGATGATGGCAAACAGACCTGTCGCTAGAATAAAAGAGAGCACGATCTGAAGTATTCTTAGAAATAACGAGTTTAAACCTCCAGTCATAGGTACTATTACGCTGCCAACGGAGCTTAAGATTGCAGTCATTATTACTGTCCAAGCAATAATGATGATTACAACGGAAAAAACAAGCAGAAACGGCCGTATATTACGTCTTATTCTTGTCATGAGGGTCCGCCTTTTTGGCGGAGGCGATATCTTCCAAACGATGTCCATCGTATTTCGCAACACTTGGAACGCGCCGATTACGCCGGCGACAGAAAAACCCACAAATGTGACGGTAGCCAAAAATGAAGTGGAGGGAGTTTTGCTACTTTGAAGAACCTGAGTAATTAAGTTTGCAACTGCTGGTCCGGCGACGGCGCTTATCTGTGCTATTAATTGTTGGAAGGCTTGGGTTTGACCTAGGAATTGAGAAGAAACTACCATTAGGATAAGTAGAAGTGAAGGAAGCGGTAAAATGATGAAAAATGCGAGCGCCGCAGACCGCAAGCTTACGCTATTGACTTGCCATTCACTGAATGATTCTTTAAGAAGAGATGCGAATTGTTTTCGATCCATACTAACTAGTCCATCTGGTAAAATGATTTTAATAAAACACTCTCTTATATTATGCTTAAGCAAGAAATTAAGTTTGGCATATATCTTTCTTTTGTTGTCCTTTTAGTATGTTATGTGTATAATCTTAGATTAGTAGTTTAACGCGCAAAAATTTTCTCACCTGCCTGAATTGTTTCAGCTTGCTGCAAAATAGTGAAAAGAGACATTTACTGTTCAAGTGTGTTTTGGCTTGTAGCTGTGGCTTCGCAGTCACACACACAATTAAGCACGCACGTTCTAAATATAGAACAGAGAAAGTGAAGAACATTGACAGAAAGAACACTAATTGTTTATTCGACAAAAACTGGAATAAATGCCCAGGCAGCACGTGTCATAGCTGATACGCTAAAAACAACCTACAACACGGATGTAACTGTCGTAGATCTTCAAAATGGTCCACCGGACATTACACCATACCAAAACATCATCGTTGGCGGTGGCGTAAAAAGTACGAGTGTTTACGATGAAGCCGTAGATTTTTTGGAGAAGAACTTTGAAGACAAAAAAGTTGCACTCTATTTCTGCTGTGAAGACGCTGAAAACCCGAAAGCGCAAAGCACTGCAGACAACACAAAAAAAGTACTTGCCAAAAACAAGTCGCTCAAGCCCATTGACGTTACCGCTTTTGGAGGCTGCCTGCTTAAACAGGGAAAAGCCGTCATGGACAATCTAAACATGAACAGAGTAAGGGATTGGGCAATAGACCTTGGAAAGAAGCTTAATTTTCAATCCCTACCGCCAAACATAAACCTGCTCGATACGGTTCCCTTCGAAAATGCTTTTCAATTTTTCACAGAGCTAAGAAAAAACACAGGAATAACTGCAAGTAGCACTGTTGAATTCGCTGCAAAACTCCAAACAGTACCCCTTCAATCAGTCACGTTTCATTTTCAGCGGCAAGATTTTCAAAGATGGTTCAAGAACACCATTGGCGATGAAGAACTATCCAAAAGAATTGACCAGATTAATTTATGGATCCACGACGACGAAAAATTGAGGGAAGAGGTGTCCAAAACGGTTCAAAATCGCATCACAGAATTAACGAAATCTTCACAACCGATTTCTTCCTGACGAACTTGGAAATGTGTCCATATTTCAACGTCTGCTAATGATATTTTAGATGTTACTATTTTTATAATAGCAGGAAAAGAATTAAGCAGTTTTGAGATTATTTACCTTCATAACCCTCAGCTTTTCAGGCTCACATGAATTGAACTTTTATGCTTAGCATCGAAATGGGTATATATAGTCACTTTCGTTTTAGCATTATAGGTGAATTTAATGCCTAAATGTCCTAATTGTACAGCCCACATGAAAGAACCTGATAAGGAATTGGAACTTTGGAAGATTTCGAGTTAAGATGTACAAGTGCACTAAATGTGGAAATCAATTTAGAGAATACTTCAAAGAAAACACTTTGAAGTTTGTGTTGAGCGCTCACAATGGTGGTTTAGGAAAAACCAGAGTTAACAAGGAAACAATGGACAGGCATAAAAGTTATCAATAACCTTTTTTTGTCTTTTACAGGCTTCTAGTCTTTCTCTCAGAGAAAGGTTAACCCAGCTCGACATTTCTAATTCTGAACAACCAGCGGTATTTGTTACTCATCGAATTCGCAGATCCTTTTTTCTTTCTATCAAGTCTGTAATTTCGTCAAATTCGCTGGTGTTTGATTGGATAAATACAACGCCAAAATCTGTTAGGTCATTGCAAGTTTTGGGGCAAAATAAGCCTGAAGAAACGAAGATTTTACCTCTAATTAACTTTATATTCTTAAAATTAGCAATATTATAATAACTAGTCCGAAGATAACGGGTTGTTCTCATGAATCTTTCTACCCACATAATGGTTGGTATACTAGTCGGAGCCCTATTATTTGGCAAACCAGAAATAGCGCTAATGGTTGGTATCGGTTCCGCAATTCCTGACCTAGATAGAGAATACGGTTTTTTTAGCAAGGAGTCCTTTCGACTCCGACAGGTACATCGTGCATTATTCCACAATTTTTTATTTATAGGCATCGTGTATTTGATAAACCCATTTTTTGGCATTGGCGCCTTTCTTCACTCATTCCTGGATTCATTCACCACAACGAGAGATAGAGGCGTCGAATGGCTATATCCTTTTTCAAGAATTGTAACTAAAGCGGTGTATGATTCGGATGGCAACAAATTGCCGCTTGATCCAAAACATAAGATCTACTTTCTTTCTAACGATTTGCCTGGATTGACACGAAGAACTACAAAAGATATTAAACCTGGTGAAGTGCCCGTGCCAAATAGAAGAACTTATGGTCCAGCTCTCTCAGGAAAGTTTTTAGATAGGTCTATCTTTTTTGGATCCATAGCTATTTTTCTGCTTATAGTTCTCTTTTCGGTTCTCGGCCTGCGGCATTTTATCGATTTCAGCACGCGGAATGACACCTTTTCTATTATAGTTCCGTTGCTAATTGGTTCGGCTGGAGTTTTCTTGAATTTTCTTGTTGGCGAACTTGACAGAAAGAAATTGGTTAAGACCAAGTCAGATAAACCCTACAAGTTTTCATTTATCTTCTCCATTGGACTTATGATTTTTGCGATATTTCTTGGCGGGATTTTGAATCCGGCAGCTGTATCCACTACGCTCAGCTTGATGCCCTTCATTGTTGCTGGGATAGTCGTTTTTATCTTAGTCGCTTGGGGTGTGTTGATCTTTTCTACGCGAGGTTTTTCAGTAGACAGCAAGAAAGAGCCACTAATTGTTTAAAAAACGCGTGTTCCGAAGATATTTAACGTTGTAGATTTGTAGCCACACAGGCATGACCATAAAAGGAAATACCTGAACGTTGTTATCCATCGGGAAAGTAAATGGAGATTTTTGAGTTTAGATGAGTCGGAATAGAATTGAGAAAATTCAGAAACTGTTGTCAACCGAGTCCGCAATAATTGCAAACATATCAGAAAGCAAAAACGTTAATGTTGATAGCTACCTGAAAGAACTTTTGCCCATCATTACTTGCGAATGTGGAGCCGAAATACGAACAATAACTTTATGGAAAAACGAAATGATGACAAATATTTTCTTGACCAAATCCAAAACACAAATGCGCGCGATTTAAGAATATATTTTGGCGGACCTACGCAGTTAAAAGGACGCGAACATTCGATAAGTGGGGTATTATAAATCATTCACGTCTTGTCTAACGCTGATCCGCCAAAGCTTAGTTGTTTCCTCAATATGAATACTTATCTTTAATGATAAATAACTTTGTGACTGGAGAGCTACAGTAACAAGGTTGTTAATTTTCCGAAAATTTCGGGTCATCCATACGCCAAGTAGCTTAATTGTGAGAAAACGTTGGAAAGGTGATCCAATCTAACTTTTCGGTTTGGATTAAGATTAACAAAAAAAAGAAAAGTGGCTATTTAATAGCTTTCTGCCGGTCAACAGCCAAGTGACTAGTATGATTACAGTTATTACGAGCATTATGTGTATCAACGGGCCTACGTCTGGCAAAGAAAAGAATCCAATTAACCAAAGTATCACAATAATAACAGCGCTCGTCAACCACACGTTCATGGCAAACTGCTTAACTAAGTCTTAACTACTGGTCTAAGGTACATGTGAAGTTGATCTTTTGAAACTTTTAAGTGCAGTCCATTGTCTGTCCAGCGGGCAACCCCTTTCTCCAGAGATGAAACGGCCAACATATTTCGCACTCCGCCTTTCTTTACACCAAGCACTGATTCAGCTATTTCTTTTTTCAATTCGATTTCAAGATGAGTTATTTTCCACTCGTCCGGATCAACTTCTATACCTTTAACGGTACCGATTTTCTCATCTAACGCAAACACACTTCTATTTATAAACTCTCTAGTTCTCATACTTGTATATCCCTCCTTTAAACGCTCATAATTTGAACTAACCAATAAGAGACCATCGACAGAGTTAAGCTAATGTGAATGTGAGCCCACACCGACAAATGCCAAAAAGAATAAGGTGCCAAAACTGCTCAGCAAAATTGAGTGTTAAGGAAGCCTATGTTTCCAACGTGATATACGACTGTATCATAAAAGTCAAAGCAGATACATGGAAGATTGGCTGATTTGGAAAAAACGCCTAAAGCGAGATTTAGATACACGTTTAGATTCCACGCGTTTTGGCGGGTTTGAGTCCCACTTCAGGCGTTTTTGGTGTTCTTATCATTTTGGTGCTTATCATCATAAGAAATCAATTGGAGATCTCCTAAAACACCTTTTAAAAAAATTAGATTTAAATTGGGTATGCTGAAGGTTTAGTTGCTGTTAGTTAACAGCCACACACCTTTAAGAACTCTGCGCAGAATCACACTAACGTTGTATCACGTTTTGGGAGGTGTAATTGAATGACTGAGAAACATATTGACATTACCGAGCGATTGCAAAAAATAGGTCAAACCGTCAACGAATACAAAGATTCCCTCGTAAATCATTTTAAAGATATGGATGTGGAAGTAAAGGACTGGCATTTTGCTGTTGGAAAACAAGAAAAAGAATACATCGTAGAAGTCAACGTTAAGCTAGGTATAAAGCCAAAGAAACCATAAGTTGCTAAGTGCTGCACAAGAAACGACTAAAACGAGTTCAAATTACAGAGGATGAACTGTGAAGTAGGATTGCGTTCAGCTTGATTCAAAAAGAAAATATCAAGAAAGGTTAAATTCTGCTTGCTGTAACATGGTTGCCGACTATAGCTATCCAAAAGTTGAGAAACTTGTCTTTAGGTATATTTTTTTAAGCCTATGGAATGGACAGTATAGGCGGCGAAAAAGACCATTACCTAGAATGAAGTTTGAAAGTATGAAAAATGAAGACTGCATTCAAAAAGTATTGTTTGTATGTACCGGAAATGCATATCGCAGTCTAATATGTGAAGCACTTCTCAAAAAACTTAGACCAGATTTGGAAGTGGATTCTGCTGGGACAAAAATTGCACGTAAAATCACAAAAGAAGCTAGAGAAGATTTAATTTCAGAAGATGCTGTGCAGTATCTTAAGAAGACGCCTGAAAGTATTGATAGTAAACAATTGGAGCGGTATAATATTATTATTGCTATGGAAGAGAGACATAGAAACTCGGTGTTACAGAAATGTTTTGAATGTAAAAACAGAATAGTTGTTTGGGGTATTCCAGACAAGATTTTCTTTTTGCATGGACGGACTGAAAAGATTAACAATCAGATGAAAAAGAATGTTATTGAATACGCAGAGTCATTAACATAAGATTCTACCACACTTCTTTGTTTTGTTTTGGCAAATCAGGTTCTTCTAAAAGCTAACAAAAAGTAATCTGGTCGTGGATATTCTTTGGAAATTCTAGCAATTTGAAAGAAAGCAAAAAGTGTTCTATTGGCTTGACGATTACTTTTCCTCCCTATCGAATGATGGTTATGTAGCATGAGATTTTCTAGAAACAGAAACAGGCGATAGGTGAAGCTTCCAAAAAAGAACAAGGAAACAAAGCTTTTGAACTGATGAACAGTGTTGGAAAATGTTAGTAGAAAAGTAGAAGTGAGAGAAAAATGTTTGAAGTTTGCCTTGACGGGCATATTAAAAAACATCGTTTAATTGAGAAAATTATGAACAAAGAAGCGAAACTGACGATAAGGGACGGAGAAAAACAGGGACAGGCAAAGTGGAAAGAAGGTTATCGTCTGCAAGGATTAAGGATGCCATCTTAAGAAAGCAACAAGAAGTCTCAAATAGACCTCCGACTTAATTTTATATGTAATTCCATTTTTGAGGTTTAGCTAATGACGGTTTCATTCATGGATACTCTCGGTGAAATGAGTGAGAAACAAGGCTGCTCATTTTCAGCTACTGAAGGTAAGCCGCTGAAACTTAAAGTAGTCTCGGACGTCCATCTGGGCTACAAGAATTCGGATAAAGAGTCGTTTAACAGGTTTCTGGACAGTCTGCAGTCAGATAAGGGAACTACCGACTTGGTGCTGCTGGGAGACATTGTGGACATGTGGAGACGAGACGCTTCTGGAGTATTTCTGGAAAACTGGGATTTCGTGCAGAAGGTTATCAGACTGAAGGAGAAGATGAGAGTACATTACGTCGCGGGGAATCATGATTACCATGTCCTTCAAATGCGGGGGCATTCTTACCCGTTCAGTTTTGCGAAAGACTTGAAGTTCACAGATGGGAAATACACTTACATGATATGCCATGGTCTCGAGTTTGACCCTCAACAGAAAGCTGCAGTTATGGAAGCCCTGTGCCATGTTATGTACGACCCGATAGAGAACTTTGAAGACCTCTTCGGTGGAGTAACGCAACCGCCGGAAAAACGATTATCCCAAATTCTGAAAGATGTAGAGCACATTGCACTCTCAAAAATCAAACAAGGCGAAATATTGGTCTTCGGCCACACGCATCACCCTTTCATAAACGAAGCTGAGAATGTCGTGAACACTGGCAGTTGGGTCACAGACTCAACCGTCCATAACACGGTAGTAGATCTAAGCTGCGGAAAACCTAGACTGTCTATCTTTGAGGGTCGTGAAATAACAGAACGAGCCAAGATATGACTAGCGCCACTTCTTGTTGTCGAGTTTCTTTAGCGCCATGACAACATGATAAAGACAAACAGAATGTAATTGATAATTGTGTCAAAGAGGTATCTTGCATTTCTCCTTTTTCCACTTATAATCAAATCCCTTTAGCAATCATATCGGTTAATTCAACTCTCATCAGAAGAGATATGGAAAGAATGGAATATTTTAACACGTTCAACCTTAACTTTTTATTACGTGTTCAGCCCATAAATGCATGTATAACTGTGGGTTAACGGTCACAACTCAGCGCCAACTTCTCTCGCTCACAACACAAAAGACAGAAAAGGAGGGAAGCTATGTGCTTAGCAGCCAGCAGTAGGTTTGACTATCGAAGCCTTGAACAGTGGTTTTTGCGATTAGTTAGAGTTTTCTTTTGGCTTTGCCTACGTCCTCTTGGATTTTTCCTTTGACTTTTTCAGCTTCGCCTTTAATTATTTGACCTGTGTTGCCAGTTACTTTGCCCACGCCTACGCGGATTTTACCTTCATCCTTTTTGAGTTTACCTTTAACTTCATCTTTACTCATAAAATTTCACTATAAACCTAGTGCCTTTGTGATTATATTAAACATATGTGACTGCTATCTCACACCGACAATAAGCCTTTGCTTTAAAGAGAGCCTATTTGGTTTTGTAGGTTTGAATCTTATATTCAGGAACCACAATAATATTCAAGCCTGTGACAGGATTGCTCTCGTTGAACTAAGGAATAAGAGTTAATTGCCCAACACTATGATTAAATGCTTGCGTGTGCCAAAATTGACTTCTTGGCGCATTCATTATCCAATAGACAATTACTACCAACAATTGAATTTCGCAGCGTTAGTGTTCTACTAAAGAAACTCGAACAATAACTTGGGCTAGCCCATAGGAAATAAGTTTGCGAAAAGTTCTAAAGACAATACGTAAACTTTAGAAGTCCGTTTGAAACAGCATATGTAAATATGCCCTCTCTTTAACTAAATCATAACTTTTCTCTTTGCCAAGTCTGCTATTTCATGGAACCCTCTTTCTTCTTAAACTTTTTCTTGTCGCGCTCTCTTTTGTCCTCATAGTCGCGTTTGTCACTGTCGCTTGCATCATCGAACGACTTTTTGTCACTATCCCGTTTAGCATTATATTCTTTCTTGTCACTATTCATTTTGTTTTTGAAAATTTTTTTGTTGTTTTTTCGCTGGAACCTTTGACTCCCACGTTGATTGCTTGTTTTCCCACAGTCACTCCGAGAGAATTGTTTTTTTGTTCTTTAATTTCTTCTGTTATAACTTCATTAGATAAATTATGATTATTTTTTAGCATTAATAAGCAAGAACGACATTAATGAGTTAAAAAGGCTGAGAAAGACTAAACTTTGCGCGCGCTTCTTATACAGACCGCTTATGCACGAAATCAGGCTTGGAACCTAAACAATATGATAGATGGATGTGTAAATGGATCACACCATTTGGGTTAGTGATGGAGAAGTGGGATCCTCGAGATGTTGTAATACGTAAATCCCAGTGTGAGGCTTCACGCCAAACATCAGAACGGTGCCATCTCTAACGAACAATTTTGCGTAACTGGAACTCATCGAGAGGATGCGCGACCGGATAGGCGAATCCTTTGCCAAGAAGAGAATGTGCACATCATGCGACTGTGCGAGGGTGATTATCTCTTGGGAGGTCACTTCGAGCAGTGAATCCAAATCAGAAGCGAACAAGTTCTCTAGAGCGCTCACGGACTTTACGAGTAACACGGACCGGTCCTTCGATTTCTCCCGCAGTCTTGTCGTCTCTCTAGTTACTATTTCATGGATTTCATTGGGAGTGACATTTTTCCGCAATTGCGTGGTCTCAAGGTCGCTAGTTCTGACTACGTTGAGAATGCGGAGTCGGTCGCCTACGATACTTTCGCCAAGCGTTTTGGTCAGAATCGAGTTCGTTCGCTCGTCATTTGCGCCTGGTAATGGGAGAAGGATCGCACTCCTTCCCATCGACAGAAAGTTGATGATGAGAGGCAGTTCGATTGCTCTGAGCGCAGAGTAGGGAACATTCTCATCGTATTCGATAGTCATGGTGCTCCCAGGAATTATGCCTCCAAACAGTCTATCCAGAGCCCCACTCCCGAAAGAATAGGATCCATCGATGTCAGGCTTTCGAACAAACTTGTCCACCTTCGAGTAATCGGGAACGGCGTAGGGTCCGAAGAAAGTGAATTTTCCTTCTAGAAGTGTAAAGAGATACTTGTGTTGGGGTATCTTTGTCCCACGCAGTTTGTGTATGATAAATTCTCGTACCGCACGGTCTTGTTCTTCAACCCTCACCAACTCGAGGATACCATCGACGAGATAGTCTATGGTCGTGGCGCCGGGTTCCTCGCTAACAAAGACAAGTTGGGCGCCGGAATTATTTGCAAGGGCCATCAAAGTCTTCTCGGCGCGTAACCTTTCCTTCGGGTCCAATTCCTTCGCGAGGCCATCCCAACTATCAAACACAATGGTTCTGACTTTCTTTGGCCCCGTCAGTTTGATGACAAGATCCAGTGCTGCTGTCGCGTCCTCGAGCCTAATGTCCAAGAACTCTTGATTCTGTAAGGTCTTCTTCATGGCTGGTATCTGCATTTCAAGGAGTTCTTTTGGAACTCTTGAGGATATGTACGCACCTTTCCCGTTGCCCGCTGCCTTGAGAATTTCAAGGGCGATTGTTGTCTTGCCAGTACCTGCGAGACCTTTGACGAGTAAGGTTCTGACGGGTCGCTGCGTGAATTGTTTCAGACCAAGTACAGCAGCTATCCGTGTCTCCGCCAGATCATCTGCTCCAGAATCAGCAGTACCCCCTTGGCTATCCACTTGAACAAGGGGTTTCAATCCTGGGCTTTTTCTAGTCGTCATTTTTTCATACCCTTCTGTATCTTGAGCATGGTCGTGTTGAAATCGAAGGGTCCTTCTATACTCAAAAGTTCTAGCGCCCACTTGAGCCTCGTCACAAGATCCCTAACTATCGATCTTTCCAGCGAAAGTGTTGCTTCTTTGCCGAAAAGTGCGAGCAACTTCTTATGGAATTCAGCCGGGTCGGGAAGATTACTAGTCATCTTCATGTTAGCTAAGACCGCCGCCGCCCCGCTCTGACCTAGAACCTTATCCAGTCCACCGTGCACCGCATTTGCAAACGTGGTTGCAAAGTCTTCCATCCCTGAAGTTGCTGACAATGAATTCAACGACCAGCCTTGAACTTGTTCTTGGTGGATGAACGGGCGAGGGTATTAGAAAGATCAGCCGTAGAAACACGAATCAAATTCGTTCTATTGATTTTCATTCAACTCTAGCCTTTATAGGTTTAGTACAGCGGCAATAGCAAAGTATGCCACGAAAAATATAAACAACACAACTATTTCAGCATTTTGGCAGCGCCAGGATATTGGATTGCGCGCATGCTGCAATGTTGATGCGTAGACTACACTCTATGCTTGATTCCTTGCTACATTCTGAAGTACCCTGTGGGCATTTGAAACGTGGCCCCGATTGCCTGCACCCGGATGATTGGCTTCATGATAACCTTCGAGAACGCCCTCGCAATGATCAGCCTCGCTGGAAACCACGCGTTCTAGATGATTCCCGCGGAGTAGAAGTACTACGGCCTCAATGCGTGATTCCTGCTCGTTGTTCTTGCTCTGAAATGCTCTACTCTGGGATATCCCTTTCTATCCCCCATCTTGCAAGAATTCCTTAGCATCCTTCTGATGTTCCACTTCACGTGGCTTCTCGACATGCCTCGTATACTTGCGCACGAAGAACAGAAACACGATACCAGTTGTCGCTAGTAGGACTTGATAAGTGGCGACTCTCCATATTATAACGGACGCCCACGAGGAGAATCCATAGACTGCAGTCAGGTAGCCCTGTATGGTGAGCTCCGTGATTCCCGCGCCGCCTATGGATATCGGGAGTTGAGCGATGGTGTCGATACCGAAGACTACAATGGTTGAGGAAAGCAGGTCGATCTTCAAGCCCGCGGCGTTTAGCACAAACCAGAGAGTCGCACCCTCCAACACATCCTCAACGATTGTCAGAACAACAGCCTTTAGCGCTACAGGTAGTTTATCTCTCGTTAGAATTGCGCGCGCGGAAACTGAAAAATTCAGAGAGCCGACGACAGCGTGAAGATAAAGGGCTGTAGCTCTTGGGCCACCTACCAGATACTCCGCAATCGTGAAAACAAAATGAGGAACCTTGACGGCTCTCCTAGCCGGAATTATGAAAATGATCGTGTACCCAATAAGCACGACCAACGCAATCACAGCAATTGTTGACCCCAAGACGACCGCGCCCTTCAAGTAGGCGTATACGCCCCCAGCAATTCCGAGACCAACACCAACATATACCTCGATGAGCACCTCAAAATAGCCAATCCAGAGCGCCTTGCCGCCGGTCACCCCCTTGCTCGATAGCCAGGCAGTGCGTAGAAAGACGCCCGTACTCGATGCGGGTGTCGCTATCGAGATGAACTCGCTGCTTACTCTGGTAAGCGCCAAGCCACTCAAATCCATTTTCGGGTCATCAGCCAAGCCTACCGTTATTACTCTGAACCGCACGATCTGGACGAGGAGTCTGGCCACAGATGCAGTAGCTGCTAGGCCGAATGCCAAGAAACCGATACGTTCAAAATCCGAGAACTTCACGCCCGAATATAACGATATAATGATAACAACGGCGGATGTTAGAACCAAGCCCACGGCTATCCACCTTATGACCGATCTGGGCAGCTGAAAGCCGCCCGTCGGTGCCTTAGTCGGATCCGCGGTCTCCTGACTCATGCTTCACACCTCACTCTACATATAGCGGGACCGTTGCAAATAAACGAGAAGTCGTCCACTTTATCGGAGGAATCGATTGATCAATCGGCTTCTTCATCTTTTCCACACTTATAGATTTCTCAGAGTAATCTTCTGCCATCATGGTTGTTACAACTCCGATTGTAGCAATGTGCCAAACACTCGACTTGGGTCCGTTAATTGTCATATTCCGTCTGCAACAAATTAAACGAGAGTCTTTCTTTATAAATAAATTGTATTGCTGGATCAGTAGTTTCGAAGGTGCTTTGAGCTGTTAATGTTTTATCGTAAACCATACCTCAATCGCTCTGTACTAAGAAAGTGACTGAAGTATGGCTCACGATGTGAGTAGAGCGTTAATGTGGCTTTTCACTTTTTCGATAAATCTATCCCAAAAACACCTCAAGATCCCCCACACACTACAACTACGCCTATACCCAGCGCGCGCCGCGCAACAATATTGCATGTATGCGTGACTGACTGAGACAGTGACTGAAATGGTAACAAAGAGACAGACATTACATTCACGGGAGCGTGCGTGGGTAAGATTAGGAGTAGACGTGTATACGTGTTGCTCTTTTTATAGACAAAGATTTAGAAACACAGATGGAATAAGATACTAGAATATTCAGGTGAGATAATGGTAACTAAAGATGCTAAAGTAGACCGAGTAGATGCCGAAATAGACGAAATAGCACAAAGGATCTTGAAAGAGCTTGAAAGCGCAACTGCCACAAATTTATCAGACGCTCGTTATGCAAAAAAAATATTGCATTTAGCAGACATACATTACGCAAAAAGAGTATTACAACAGATAGAAACAAAGCACAGCAATGGAGCTGAAAGCGAGATCGAGAAAAGAGCCGTAATCAAGGTTCTATTGTTTTCTACGTGGTTGCAGAGACTTTATTTCATTATAAGATCCTACATCATGGGACTGATAGCTTCAACCGTTACATTCTTTTTCATCTTGTACCTTGGCAAAATAAACGCTATTACATTTTATTTCTTTGGCATATTTACGTTTGCGCTTTCGTTGGTTATAACAAGGCTGTTTGATGCGCAATTAACCAAAGTTACAAAAAAGATCGTCGAAATCATGGCTAGTCATAGAACCGTTAGGGATTTTATCATGAATCACTTCTAGGCTAGCCAATGGATTGACTTCATGTTTGAAATGAACTGAGCCTATTAATAATTCAATAAAGCAAATATGCTTTCTTAAAAGATGAAATAATAAGAGTAATGAAGCTGTAGGTGTTTATTCCCAGCCACACATCCTAAAGTAAAGGGTTCAAGTCAGTCTAAGTGAGGTTTTGAAAATGGGTTTGCTTGATTTGCTTTTCGTAGTTGCTGCTATACTTATCATACTGTGGCTTCTTGGCTTTGTATTCTTCAACCTTGGCACCATCATATGGGTACTGCTAGTCATCGCTATCATCATAATAGTTGTACGACTACTTTCAGGACGTAGAATATAGTATCAGTTAAGAAAAATGCTCCCTTGGCCAAGGTCATTGATGATGCAATTGCGACAACTTGACGCCTAAACCTTCTCTTCTTTTTCATGTTAGATCACGGTTTTTTCAGACCTTTGTGCTGCGTGTTTAAAATGATTTATGCACTCTACAAATTTCTTGTTGACAGAGTTAATTTGCATGTAAATTTGAGCCTTCACTGACGTTCTGATGTTTTTGTTACACTAATTGGCATAAGCGCTGGCAGGAATTTTTGAACCCGAAACCACAAAGAAAAATAAGATTATCAGGTTAGTCTTCGGCTTTTTTCCAGTCAGATTCAAAACCTGTTCTGAGTACGCCTATAAGGTTGCCGTTGTTTGTCCAAAGAGAAGGGCTTTCACCTAATCCGCTTTCTTTAGAAGTGGTAATCAATGCTTCTTTATCATCAGACATTATGAAGTGATTCAAAGGTTCACGATGAAACCTTATGTTAACCGAAGTGTCGCCGATGAGTTTTTTCACTTTTTCTTTCAGCAGACTGTCTGGGTTTTCTCCTTCAAAAATTAGTCGAATCTTCGCTCCTTTCTTTATTGCCTGTTTATATTCATTTGAAAACTGAGCCAAAACAGGTATAATTCTTTTGTTGTCTGAAATCAACGCGACTTCTTTTCTTGAGTTTCCAACTAGTTCTGAAGTCTTCGCCAAAATTGCTTTTTTTTCCGCTATCAGTATGTAAATGCTTTCTTCTCCAACAACCGGCTGTTTCCAATCTTTAAGCGATAGCCTCTGAACATTATTCTTCATACCAGTCAAACGTTCATCAAATTTGTCTTTTTC
>JBEKGO010000037.1:0-23658 GCA_050012755.1 Bathyarchaeia archaeon | reverse complement strand
AACGTTGCTGGTGTTCACATTTTCAGTGAATGCTTCAGTTTTAATCAGCGGATTTAGTTCTTGCAGTCGTTTTGCAGCAACTTCAGCTTTCGGATAATGCAAATCAGCGCTGGTGTAAAGGATTTGGCGGTGAAGATTCTGCAGCTCAACAATGTCCTGATCAATCAAGCGAATATAACCAACACCCGATAAAGCAAGATAAAGCGAAGAAACCGTGCCTAAACCACCTGCGCCGACAACAGCCACTTTAGACTTAGCCAAACGCGCTTGCCCTTTTTCGCCGAGTTCCTTCATTATAAGTTGGCGACTGTAGAATTCTTCAGCGAACGCTTTCTCTCCCATTACATCCGTCACAACCATCTCCGAGCCATGCATATGTGTTTGTTAGTCACTGTTATATTTGCCTTTTATCCCTACATCAGAAGATGAAAATGATGTTTTCAGCCAGTACCCGCAAAAGTTAACTGTAAATGTTTCGAGTTTGATGCTATCAAAGAAAGAGGAAACCAAGCAAAAACAAGAATCATTCAACTTATTTCTTGGTCTGCTTATGTATCTGTTCTAGTGTGTCTTTTGCTTTGGATGAACGAGAATGAACAGTTTCCAGTTTGCCACAACCGTATTCGATGCAGTAGGCACAGTTTTCAACCTTCTTTTGCACTCCACAATTCCTTATCTCGCAGACGTCACAGTACCCAATGTGAGGTCCCTCAACAACCACACAACCAACACAGTTAATATCTTCAGGCTTCACCTCATGTCCATAGAACTTTGACCATTCTTCAGCAACTAACTTCTTCATCAAGGCATCGTTATCTTTGGTGGCAACATAAGCCTTGCATTCGCCACAATCTATCCCACAAAAACCAATCAAACTCCTCACAGGTTTAGACTTTGAGTGGTTCTCAATTCTTCTTACCATATTCTCCCTCAGAAATGAGTTTTGTAGCAAACTCTTCAGCGTGTTTGAGGTCTTCAGCATTAGGTCTTCCTTTGTTTATTCCACCAAAATACTTGAGGAATTTATTAGTGTTAAAACCAGCACATCCAAACTCATCCACAATTAGGTAGCCTTTCGATTGAAGAGTTTCTTTTAGAGTCGCATTACATTTGTATGTGTATTCTTCTAATCGTTTTTGACCAGAAATGCCCATTGGCATTCCACTAGTTGAGAAGAGGAATGCTTTCTTGTCCGTTACTTGTGGGAGTTTATCGGCAAGGTCAAGCAGACTTTCGTGGTGTTTCCCAGCATATACCCCTGACCCAAAACCTACCAAGTCGTACTGTTGAAGCTCTTCTGGGATAGTTTGTCGCGGAGTTTTTATCTGTGCATCAAGCACTTTCGCCATAACTTCCGCTATCTTCTGAGTATTCTTATGATGGTAGGAAACTAAAACTATCAAAGACTTCATGAGTTAATCAACCTTCCAACTTAATTTTTAGCTACTTCTCTTGTCCAATTACGTATAGCATCAAAGTCTCTTAAGTCATAGACCCCAGTTTTTGATTCCTTGTAACCAGCACCTTCGAGCTTTGGCTTGATTGAAGAAAGAGTTCTTCTGAAAAACCATGACATCTTGTTAAAGTCATAGCATCCACCAAAGAAACCTAAAGCGACTGGTTTCAATTTGTATTCAACAGCTTTATCCTCAAGATACTTCTTCTTCGCTTCATCCATTTCTTTGTTCTTTTGTTCCCCTTCGGATAGTGGATTTGCACTGCCACAAGACACGAAGAGAGCAATCTTCTTTTTTGATAACTCATTTTGGAATTTCTCAAGAAAACTTTCAGGTCCCTTAGTCCATTTACCCATTTGAATTCCACTGCCAACAATAACGAGGTCGAACTCACTTATGCTTCTGATTTTATCTTTTTGGGAATCAATAACTTCAACTTCAAACCCTCGTTGTTGAAGAGTATCCGCAATGATTTCTGAAGTCCCCGCAGTTGTTCCATAGCGAGTGCCATAAACTATCAAAGCCTTATTCATACGCTGTTCCTCCGCTTTGTATTTCATACATGGTATTTAATAAGTAGCTTAACAAAAAAAGGATTAAGGTTTTTTGTTCATCTCGTGGCGTATCCACCAGATGATCCCTATTGTAGCTGGAATTGCGGCGATGGCAACTATCCAAAGCAGTATTGTAAACATTGAGCCTACGACATAGTCTAATGTAAAACTTGAAATGGCATTATTCCAGTTTCCGTCAACGTAGACTTTGATTGCAAATGCGATGAAGAGTAATGGCGAGATTGCTCCTCCTGCTCTGTTTGACCGAGAGCCTTTGCCAAAGAGATGATATTCTTGTTTTTCTTCAGCTGGCAGTCTTTTCCACCATTGCCAACCTACTACCGCTGCGACAATTGCTGGAACGCCTATGAAGAGAAGCTCCCAGAAAATCGAATGTAAAATAAACGACACTAAATGGCTCATTGTCCACAGACTTAGATTTGATGGTACTAGTCCGGTTGACTGTGCGTTTCCTGTGAACCAGAGAAAGACATAGACGGCAACTCCAACCGCCAAAATAACTGCTACTACAAACAAAGCAAATATTTTCCAGTGTTTTCTTAGGAATTTTCCCCAATCAGAGCCTTTTTCAATTCTGTATTCCTCAGTCATTAAATCCCTCTCCTCTGTTTAAAATTGCGGATGATTATTGTTGCTTATTCCTTTGTTCTCGGTCATGTTTCCTTGTTCAGGCTGTGAAGAAGGGGGAGTGGCATATTGCTGTGGACTGTATGATTGCTGTTGCGGGGTTTTCATCGTGAAGAATCCTATTGCAGCAAATATCCAAGCGATTAATATCAGCACAAAGCCGACGAGAATGATTGACAGGATAGATCCCCACCAGAGCAAATTGCCAGCAGTGGTAAACGATGCTTCACCTGATTTCAGTGCAAGTGTATCGAAGGTTCTTCTTAAGTGCGATGCTGCAAGTATGTAGAATACGAAAGCAACGATAAGCCCCACTAAGAAAGCTATTAAGCCAGCTCCAAAGGCAATTGTTGGTACAAAGTTGCCTGTTGTAAATGTAAAGCCTGTTGCGGTCCATATACCAATCACTAATGAAGCAATGGCAACTCCAGCCGCTACCAATGCAACTATATAGTATTTCACACCTGTGAGCGAGTTCTTGTAGATTTCTTCATCTTGATAATAGTTTGAGAATTCTTTCATAGCCCTGAGTAACAAGATTACACCAATTATGCCTAATATCCAGCCGGCGTAAGGAACAAGGCTTAGTAAAAGAAGTATTGCGCCTTCGCCAGCAAGAGTTTTACTGTATTGTAAACTTACGTTCATTTTTTTGCCTCCAATTTTTTGAAACATATTAAGTGAGTGACGGATATAGCCCTAACATTTAGAATACCAACTCTAAAACAGCTCTAACACTTAGAGCAGCAAATCTAAGACATAGATTCATAAGCAAACAAACAATTATTGGTGAAATTATGCAAACAGACCTAAGCTACAGAGCACTCGCCATCATTTGTTATTCAGTGAAAAGGAGTTGATACGATGGCAAAATCAAGGGGAATAAACGCGGATATTCAGTCACCAAGAACTAAACTGCTTTACTTCATCTATTCTGCCCCAAACAGTAAAATCAAAGCTGAACCAGGGGTAAAATCAAGCATAAGTTCTGCATTAGGATACAAGTCTGATGGTCACTTCCATTACGATTGGAATTACCTGATGAATGCAGGTATGATTGAGGAGAAACAGGATCATTTTCTTGTTACCGAGACAGGTAAGAAAGAATTTGCTTTGTATTCAACAGCTGCCATGAGCAATACGATTATGGTTGTTATGGGTATCGCAATGGTATTTTTCACTGTCGGGCTTAGCTTTGGAATTTTGCCGAAAGTGAGTGTAGCGTTTTTCGGAATTGCGTTAATTTCTATTGGTTCCCTGTTCTTGATTTTAGGCCGAAGAAACAAGCCCGACCTGCCGCATCAAGCTAGAGCTTTGCTAAAAGAATTAAATCGACATTAATTGTTGGCTAGGTTACTCTACTGATCGCTAATGTTGATGGCAAGTTCTATGACGTCGGCGATAAATGCCCCCATCTGAGTGCTATGCTAGGCAAGGATACTTTGAATAACACAATTGTTACTTGTCCTAGCCATTTTTCAAGCTTCGACGTAATAACGGGGAAAGCAATCTCTGGACAAACTCACGATTTACCAGTCTACGAAGTGAAAGGGGACGGCCACGACTTACTTATCGGCATCTGAGCAAGTGAAAAGAAACCCATGACGCTGCTTTCACCTGAAAACAACCATAGAATATTCACCGTGAAGCACGCACTTAAGTTGACTACAGAGTTGTCTAACTAAATTCTACTAATTTACAATATACAAGAAATAAGGAAAAGCCTTTGGAGAAATGACCTTACGCTTTGACCTAGACTATTTGCTGTCAACTAGATGGGCTGTGCCGTCTGGACAGAAAACCTTCTCGCCTAAACAAACATGGGCAAAACGACGTTTACATTCAAAAATCTGTCTTTCGCATCCGTCACAATCACGAGATAGCATCTTAGCACCTCACCATACTTAATGCGAATTTGTAAGTAGAAACTACTTATTAACTATTACTATTCAATACAATGTATTTGAAGCTGATAAAAGGTTCTTCAAATTCTATAATAAGAAGTATTGCAGAAGGCACGCCTTTTAACAACGGCTATTGCACCGTATCCATTGCTCTGACCACGCCACAGGGCCAGATATTTAGTTTTTCCATGCTCTTTTAGAATCTGGATTTGGCTGGGTCAAAATCGATAGTGAACATTCAGTCAGACAATTCCGAATTACCATTCTTTGTCTTTATTTTGTTGCTCATCTTCTCCCCTCTTTGCATTCTAAAAAATTAAATTCGCTTAAAAAAGAACGGCTTTTCACTTTGATTCTTTTCTTCTTGCTTAGCTTTTTTTTCTCTTTTCAGTTCCATCACCAAAAAAATATTACTGGACTTCCCTTATGTAGCATTTCCAAATAGATTATAGTTATCACAGAATCTATATAGTCAATATTAACTCTGAATGGGTGTTAATTCTTGAAAATTCCAATACAGAATTTTAAAAAACTACTCTGCTTTTTGTTTGCCCTTTGTGTACTTTCACACTGTGTTCTTGGAGTTGTTTAGGGTCGGCAAATTTTTCGTTACAATTTGGACATTTGAATGCATCGTATGACATAGTTGGTGTGCAAGGCTGGATTTGTTTATAATCTTTTGCACTAATGAAGAACATTTGTGTGTAGGCTATGAGAAGATTGGCTTTAGTGTTTTTTGTTCGAAGCAAGGCAAAACTGAGTATTTATTCAAATACAATTTCAGCAACTATTCCCCGAATTTATTTACAAGATTACCTGCCCAAGCACGAACTTTGGCAGGGTCAACATTGTCAAAAAGTATTAGTTAAGTTTGAAGTAGATGCGTCTGTTATTTTTTCCTTTGTTTTCAGTTTTCATAAGCTCGACTTTTCCAATCTCTCTTAAGTTTTTTACGTGGGTGCCGCCATCCGCCTGTTTGTCCACTCCAACGATTTCGACGATTCTAAGAATCGGAAGATCTGGAGGAAACGCCTCAGCCATCTTAACTATACCAGGTATTTGCAGCACTTCTTCTCGGGGCAGCTCATACCAAATAACAGGAATATCTGCGCCGAATAACTTGTTTGCCTTGGCGAGGTATGATTCAAGGAGAGCCTTGTCGAATTTTTCGAGGCTAAAATCGAATCGAACATGATCCTCTTCAAGCTGGTTACCCGTTATGAGTGCTCCTGTCCCCTTGTTTAGAACAGCTGCGAGGACATGCGCGGCTGTGTGACTTCTCATTAGCTTGTACCGTCTATCCCAATTTAAGATGCAATACACTTTATCGCCAGGTTGGAGCCCGACTCGGTCGATTTCGTGAGAGATTTCCCCTGAGAACTTGCCAACGTAGACTACATTGAAGACTTCCGAGTCTTTGACAATCTTGCCAGTGTCATGTGGTTGGCCGCCTCCTTTGGCGTAAAAGATTGTTTGGTTCAAGGTCACGAATTTTCCATCTTTAACAGAAACCACAGTCGCTCGGGATTCCTTGAGGTAGCTGTTAACTAAAAACAAAGCCTTTGTCACGACACATCCCTACTAAGCCTCTGATACTCTTTTACTAAAAACTCTATCTACTTTTGCGCGTATTTTTGCCCAGAAAAAGGAGTTTTACTGTGATTCGCTTTCAGCTAAGATCCTCCCATCTAAATCATGCACTAAAATCGAGTCTGAGGCCGCATCGAATAGATTCGGGGCAATGTGCATCTCCATTTCTGCCAGCTTTGTCTTAGTAATGTCTTTTGCAATATGAATAACCTTGGCGACTTCGCCTTGTTCATCAAGAATTGGCGACGTAGTTACCAACAGAGGCAGACCTATGTTTGGATCAATTATTTCTTCAGTAGCTATTTGTTTTGTTTTAAAAGTTTCGGTAGCAGGACAATTACACCAAGGCTTATTCATGCCATGCACAATTTCATAGCAATGTCTACCTATTATTTCCTCAGGTTTTTTCTTGAACGCTTCACAAGCGCTTTTGTTGACTTTAATGATAACACGGTTTTTGTCTATTACAAATAGGAGGTCTCCATGCAATCAACAATGTGATCGATTTCTTTAGCACTTTCTTTTAACGTGTCACAGCCGTCAAGCAAAAGTGAAGAATAATGGAGCATTTTGTTTTCGGTTTGCATTTTGATTCTCCAATACAGCTTGATTCTTAGGTAATGGCACTTTAGGTTTTATGGGCAGCGAAATTGTGAATGTTGTTCCTTTATTTACAGCTGTTTTCACCGTTATTGTTCCACAATGCGCCTCAACTATGCGTTTACATATGGCTAAGCCAAAACCCATGCCCTGCGCCTTAGTAGTGAACAAGGGCATGAAAATCTTTGGCAAAGTTTCTTTAGGTATGCCTGTGCCTGTGTCAGCGAAAGCAATCTTCACGTAGTCTTTTGTTTTGCAGCTGCTGATTTTAAGTGTTCCTTTTTCAGGCGTTGCGTCAATTGCATTCTTGATAAGGTTTAAGAAAATTCGCATTATCTTATCGGCGTCAACTCTAATCGCAATTTCTTCATGAACATGATTTAGGATTTGTATTCTGTCTGGCACATGAATCATTCGCATTGCTGCTTCCAGAAGCGTTGGCAGCGTTGACTCTGTAAGTTCCAGATGCATCTCTCTTGAATATTCAAGTAGGTCGTTGATGATTTTGTCTGAGTGGTCGATGGCTTTGTCGATGATTTCAAGCATTTCTTTATGTTGCGTTTCGGAAATTGTTGTGCCTTTCTTTTTCAAGAAATAAGTAGCATTCTTGATACTTGCTAACGGATTGCGCAGGTCATGCCCAACCATACCAGATAGTTCACCTATAGCTGCTAGACGTTCTGTTTTCATGAGCCTTTCATTAACATCCTTTAATTGAGAAGTTCTCAAATCAACCATGCATTTCAAATGTTCTGAATATTCGTTTACTTTTCTTTCCAAGACCTTTCGTCGTTCCTCAGCTTTTTTGTGTTCAGTAATGTCTTGGAACATTGCTTGCACGGCTGGTTGTCCACTATATTCTATCAGAGCAGATGATAATTCCATCCAAACAATGGCTCCATCTTTTCTGATTCCTTGAACCATGTATTTTGAAGGGACGGGTTTTCCTTCCAATCTTTCTTTGAATCGTCCGAAGAAGAGGTTTTGGTCGTCTGGATGCACAAGACCTATAGTCTGTTGAGGTGAGAGGGAAGTCAATTCTTGAACATTGTAGCCCAGAATCTTTGACATGGTGGAGTTAGCGAAGACTATGTGAGGTATCGGTCCTTGGGCTATCAGTATTCCCTGGGTTGATTTTTCGACTAATGTTCGGTATTTTTCTTCGCTTTCTCTTAAGGCTTCTTCAGCCTGCTTGTAACTTGAGACATCTCTGATTACGCCCACAAGGAGCTGTTGCTTGTTTCCTTGCAGGATAGAAATTGAGAACTGCGCTGGGAATATTTGTCCGTTCTTTCTTATGCAGTTTATTTCAAGATTTCTTACTTCTCCCTCAGATTTGAGTAGGGCAAACATTTTTTCCCTATCAGAAGGGTTAGCCCAAATGCCAAGCTGCTGTGAAGTTTTGCCTATGGCTTCTTGCCTTGTGTATCCAAACATCTCCTCATAACACTCGTTAACCTCAATCAATTTGTCTTCCTTTAGAGTACTTATGTAAAAAGCATCAGGCGCTGTTGCGAATGCTGTCCTAAATTTCTCTTCACTCAAGAGAAGTGCTTCTTCAGTTTTCTTGCGATCCGTTATGTCCAGAGCCAGTCCTCTGAGCCCAGTCACTTTGTTTTCAGAAATAATAAGATTAGTCCTAACAATTGCGGGATAGGTGGTACCGTTTTTTCTAAGGAGTGTATATTCGTTAGCTCCATGTTCCGCTCCAGCCAACGACTTCTTCATGTTTTCCATTGCCCTTTCTCGTTCCTCAGGAACAATAAACGACAGCAGATTCAAGCCCTTTTCGAGCTCCTCTCGTGTAAAGCCTGCTACTTCGGAAGCTCGTTGACTAATGAAAGTAATTTTCCCCGTTAGATCAGCCTCAAAAACCATCTCCGGCAAAAAGTTGGCCAGTTCTCGATACTTCGCCTCACTTTTTCTCACAACTTCCTCAGTCTTTTTGCGCTCAGTAATATCTAAGACCAAGCCTCTGAGCCCTGCCATCTTGTTTTGGGAAATACGAGATGTTGCCGTGATAAGCGCAGGAAAAGTCGTGCCGTCTTTCCGCAGGACTGTGTACTCATCAGGAACATACTTGCCTCCGGATAGTAACCGCTGAATGCTTTTCGTTGCCCTTTCTCTATCTCCAGGGACAAGGAACTGAAGAATATTCAACCCGCTTTCAAGCTCCTCACGAGAATAGCCAGAAATTTCAGGAGTCTTTTCATTGACAAATATCACTTGACCCTTTAGGTCAGTTTCAAAAACAATGTCCGGCAAACAATTTGCCAGTTCTCGGTACCTCTGTTCACTTTCACGCAGAATCTCCCGTGATTTCTTGCGTTCCACAGTCTTGTTTATGGCATCTGTCAATTCGCAAAAGACCGTTTCTGGTGAACCGTTTTTGTTGATGTAGCGATCAGCACCCAAATTCAAAGCTTTAACTGCAACATCTTCTCTGCCTTTCCCCGTAAATAAGATAAAAGAAATTTGATTATTTTGTTCTCTGAGTTCACTCAAAAAGTCTAATCCATTCTTCAGAGGCACCTCATAATCCGAAATAACAACATCATAATGTCCAATTGCTATTTTCTTGAAGGCTTCATCTACACAAGAGACAGAGTCAATTTCAAAGTTGCCCATATCCATTAAGATCTGCTTTGAGATTTCAAGACAACATGGGTCATCGTCAACATGCAAAACACGAATGGCGCTCTTATTGCTAGAAGATTCTAAATCAGCCGCGTCAATGATTACTCTGCTATCTTGTTCAGACTTTTGCACAGCAAGGCTCCAACTCAAATACTCTTGGTGAAATTGTAATAAATCAATTATGAATCTCAAATACTAATTCATGCTTGCTTAGGGTTTTAAGATAGTTTGCAGTAAAATCTATGATTTTAAAGCCGTTTTTGTTGTTTCAACTTTTTCATCCTGCTCTAACTCCAACTCCAATCCCAACTCCCACACCAACATCAGCCCCGACCCAAATACCAACCAGCAACCCAACAACCAATCCAACCCAACAGCCAACTAGTACAACAAGCACTCCAAGTTCAACCGCAAAAGATTCACCAACCACCAACCATTCCAGAAGTTCCATCGATACTAGCAATTCTGCTACTTTTTCATTGCCATATCATCGAGTATTGTCCAAACAGTGAAAAACTAAAAAAGAAACTTTTTAAATGCGTAAGGTCAAAATGTAAACTGAGAATTATTATGTCAACCATAAAAAACGCAAAAACGAAAGTAGAGGAAGAGGCTAAGAAAGCTGCTGCTGAAGCCAAGAAAGCTGGCGGAAAAGTTTCGGAAGAAACAAAAAAAGTAGCCGCGGAAGCTAAAATGGCTGGGAAAAAAGTTGCTGAAGAAAGCAAGAAAGCAGCTAAAAAAGTAAAAGATAAAATGTGATTAAGCCGATTTTTTAGGCATCTATTTTTTTTTTTATTTTTTCTTTAATTCTAGGCTGAAAAGAGTGCTAAGAATCCAAGTCTAAATTTGCTACGGTTGCACTCCTTCTTCGTCTAACTGTGATGTAAACTACTGCAAAGGATACAACCAGTAAAACAAACGCTGTTGGAAGTGCAATAGATAACAGACGGTTTTGAGGGCTCAAGGGTTGAACTGCTGACTTAGCCTGATTTGGATCATTGGTGTCCGCCGGCGGAGTTGTCGCAGTTGGGCTTGGTTGATTTTGCGGAATAGTGGGTGTTGGCTGCTCAGCTTGTGGCTGGGATGTTGATTCGTTGACTACGTCATCGGGGTAGGATATTAGTGGGGGCATTTTGAAGCCTGTAACAGATGCAGGAGAGGGATCTGCAACTTGAACGTTGCTCATTCCGATGGAACTGATGCTAGCTATCCAAGTAGGCCCATTAATTCCAGGAAGAACCAAACGAAGCCCCTCATTCAGAGTCTCATTATTTTTATCATAGGCTATAATTACTTGCGGCTGCACGGCCAAGCTGATAGGTATAGAGACTCGATAGTTGTCTGTTGCGCTGAAATCCACAGACAAAACATCGGAGCTAATCTGTGCCAAATTAAGCAGATAACTTAGATTAATGCCACCCCAATCCCCTGTTGTTACCAAGCTGCCGTCGCAGAAAAGATCTGAGTTCACTGTTGTCTTAGGCATTGCTAATAGTTGGTCGTATGTAAAGTTGAAGGTGGCACCTGATAGATTGGTGATTTGAAGGTTGGGCCCCGAGACTGCTGATACTGTTAAATGAGGAGTAGTCAGTAGAAGGCCGAGAATTATTAGGAAAGACGTAAGAAGGCCAAATTTGTTTTTCATTTAATACCTTCGCCATTATAAACAAATTATGACACGTGTCATGCTCTTAAGCTTTACCCGCCAAACAATCACGTTCATGATTGGTTTCGCCATCTTTTCCACAGCGCCACAAGGTCTGAATAAATCAAACATAAAAAAATTTAAGCTAAAACTGATTAGAAAATGAGTATAGAAACCATATTGTTTGAGTAGAGAAGGATGTGAGAGTAGTCAATGAACGTTAAGTTGAAGAGATGTTGGAACACTAACAATCCACTTTACATAAGGTATCATGATGAAGAGTGGGGCGTTCCCGTCCATGAGGACAATAAGCTGTTTGAGTTTTTGGTTTTAGACTGTTTCCAAGCAGGGCTTTCTTGGTTGATAATACTCAAGAAAAGGGATGCTTTTAGAAAAGCGTTTGATAACTTTGATCCAGAGAAAGTTGCAAAGTACACTGAAAAAGACGTAGAGCGCTTATTGGAAGACAGTAAAATAGTTAGGAACCGGAACAAGATTTTGGCTACAATCAACAATGCACGTTGCTTTTTGGAAGTTCAAAAAGAATTCGGTTGCTTTGATGCCTACATTTGGCAGTTTGTCAACGGTAGAACAATCCAAAACTCCTTTGTTCAGTTATCAGACCTGCCAGCAGAATCCGGTGAGTCGAAAGCTATGAGCAGGGACTTGAAAAAGAGGGGTTTTCAATTTGTTGGTCCAACTATATGCTATGCTTTCATGCAAGCTGCAGGTTTGGTAAATGACCATTTAGTCACGTGTTTTCGGTATAATCAAATAAAAAATGTTGCAAAAATAAAATCAGCGAAGTAACCAGATCAAAACGGGATTCAATAGAGAGTATATTTCGAAAAAAAAGGGAAAATATTGTGACATCCTTTTCGGGGATGCGGGTCAAAACCTCTCGTGTTCTAATTTTTACCCGATTTATACGAGAAACCTTTTTTTGTTTTAGAAAATTACTTATGTAAACTTTTTCAATTATTTGGAACATGAATTCAGTGTTGCTTGGGGAGATGGCAGCTTTGGGTGCAGCTATCTGCTGGGCTGCAGCACCTATACTGTACCGACAAGCGCTGTTCAAAGTTTCTCCTATTTCAGCAAACATCGTACGATGTACAAGCAACGCAATATTCATGGTTGTTGTTCTGTTCGGATTTGGCTGGGCAGGTATTTTAGCGAGACTGCCCATGAGCGCCTTAGTTTTGACTGTTGTAAGTGGGATTATTGGATTGGTTATTGGTGATACGCTTTACATGTATGGTTTACGCTCAGTTGGAGTTTCTCGTGCTGTACCTTTGGCAGCGACGTATCCGCTTTTTAGCCTTCTATGGGTAACCTTCCTGCTCCACCAACCAGTAACTGTTGCTGCGGTCGTCGGTGCTTCAGTGATCATAGTGGGGATTTGGCTGGTTAGTCGGGAAAAAGGGCGCAATACCTTCCACGTTAAGGGACGAATTGTGTTAGCTGGTTTGGTCGCGAGTTTGCTGACAGCTGTAATTTGGTCAGTAAGTTTGAGTTTGATGGATGTTGTTGTCTTGATGCCTGGTTTAGGGACAGTGGCTGCGAACTATGCCGTAATCACAGTGAGGATCATGTCAACGGCGCTAATTCTGTTGATGTTGGCGCCGATAATAGATGGTAACCACGGTTTCCTAAAAGTTAGTAGGAAAACAATTCTGCTGCTTTGCATCGGGGGGCTAGTTGCCAATGCTGTCGGTTGGTTGCTGATGAACTATAGTTTCTTAAATATAGCAGAGTCTCAGGCGGTACCGATTTCTTCAACGACACCGCTGTTTTCTGTTTTGGCTGGCTATGCCATGTTCCATGAAAAAATGACTTTGAACAACACTATTGGTGCTGCAATAATTGTCTTAGGTGTTGTCTTAGTGTTCCTCGCTTAGTTCTTTTAGTCTAAAAATAGGAAATGTGGGTGATATCTCCACTGAGTGGAGGTTCAAATCCTTGCTCTGTTCAGTTTGGCGGAGCGTGAAAGTTTAAGCCTGAATAGAAAGCATCGAAAGACCATCGCTCAAAACAAGATGAACATTTAAAGGAAAAAGTATAAACTAAAAAATAGACGATTAGCTTTGATAAACTTGACTTTACATCGTCTAAGCATTTAGGGAATATAAACGGGCCTTGACAAACCCTAAACGAAAAAACAATCCGAACCCCAGAGAACAAAAAATAGTGGCGTTGCATTACCATTCGCATTAAACGGTTATGAACTTTCTAAATGTCAAATTACGTCAAATAATGTCAATTTTTGTCTAATATTGTCAAAAAATGTCAAATAATGTCTCGACCTGCAACCAATTTACCTGCTGAATCAGAAAAGCAACCCAAAAAACAAAGAACAAAAAACCTAAAAAAAATATTCTTCTAATTCACATTATAAACATCAAAATCTAAATTATGAAAATTGGGGTTAAAATTTGAGCTACGTTACATAGTGTTCTCAAAATGAAGGAATTATGAGAATACGGAGAACGATTGTTCGCTTTCAGGCTCTTTTTGTTTGTCGTTGATTTCCTTGATTTTCTTGTTAAGCTCGTCTACTTCTTTGGTTTTGCCCAAGGCTTTTTGGCAGTCTCTGGCTTGTTCAAGCCCGCTTAAGCCATATCTGTCAAAGGCTTTGCTAAAAGCGATTTCAGCTGATTTCATGAAAAATTCGGCGCCTTTGGCACAGTCTTTGAGAGCTACAGCGGCTTCGCCGGCTTTGTAGTACATTTCTGCTGCCCCAAAATAGTTCTGTCCTTTATAGTAGAGCTCCGCAGTTTTAACGAAGATGTCTTTTGCTTCCTCATATTTGCCGTTTTCCATCAGGGAGATTCCTTGTTTATGCATTTTTATTGGGTCTTCTCTTTCGGTCATGACTTGTCACTCTGTCGTCTTTATTTTGCTGTGATCTCCCATTTAGATTTTCCTCTTTTGCACTCTTGTTTTGGAGGACAGACGAAAAAAGATTAAACTTCAAGCAGGTCGGCGATTAACCTTTATATGCGCCTGTTAAATAAAATAGCCTCGAAACCTTAGCACTGTGAAGCTAATGAGTGACAAAAAAACGCCCAGCGCCGATTCCACAGGCTTTGCCCCATCTGCCGCATTCAAAATTGCAGCAGCCGCCATCTTTGCAGCGCTTGTTGCAGCAGCTACACTTTTGTTTGTGGTTCCCATTCCTGCTACCAGCGGATACTTCAATCTTGGCGAGACACTCATCTACATTGCAGCATTGCTTTTTGGTCCGCTAGTCGGAGCAGTTGCAGGTGCGGGAGCAACCATTGCTGATGTTCTTGTAGCCGCACAATATGCTCCCGGAACATTTACTATTAAAGCTATAGAAGGTTTCCTTGTCGGCTTTCTGTACAAGAAATTAAACCGAAAAATCAAAAACATCACGTTGTCCGCCACAATAGCCGTTGTTATCGGCGGCTTTGAGATGGTTTTAGGATATTTCCTTTACGAAACTCTTGTTTTAGGTTATCCGTTTGCTTTGGCAGCGGTTGAAGTCCCATTCAATATTGTTCAGATGTTAATTGGTTTATTTGTTGCGGTGCCTGTGATGCATGCGGTTTTGCGTGTTTTCCCACAGCTTAAAAGCTCGATTTAACAGAGGATAAGTTATGAAGCTGCCGCCTGGAAAAATCCCCATAGATCTTTTAAAAGAAGTTGTGTTCAAAAATTTAGGTGCTGAACGCGGCGAAGTTGTTTTGGGTCCAGCCGCTGGAGTTGATGGTGCTGTTTTAGATGTTGGAAACAAAAACGCTATTGTCTCGATGGATCCCATCACTGGGGCGGTTGAACGCATCGGTTGGGAAGCCATAAACGTAAACGCTAACGACGTAGCCACTTTCGGGGTTGAACCAGCATTTTTCTTCTCCTGCCTCCTTCTTCCAGAGAACGCGGAAAGCAAAATAGTTGAAGCCATAAGCACTCAAATGAATGCGGCTGCAAAAGACCTTGGAATAGCCATTGTGGGCGGGCACTGCGAATCGACGCCTGGTTTAGCTAATCCTATTGTTGTCGGCTGCATTATGGGCTTAACAGAAAAAGGCAAATACGTGACGGCGGCAGGCGCCAAAGCAGGTGACAAACTGATCTTAACAAAAAGCGCTGGGATCGAAGGTACTGCTATTTTGGCTTCTGACCGAGAAGAGCAACTTTCCAAAATCTTCAATCCTGAAATGCTTGAAAGCGCCAAACATTTCTTTAACCAAATAAGCGTCGTTAAAGATGCTTTAACGGCTTACAGGACAGGCGGTGTACACGCTATGCATGACCCAACTGAGGGCGGAATCTTAAATGGCATCCATGAGATGGCAGATGCCGCTGGTTTAGGAATCCGAGTTTTTCAAGAAAAAATCATCGTTGAGCCTGAAACTGCCAAAATCTGCCGGTATTACGAGATTGACCCGCTGCAATTGATTAGTTCAGGTGCTTTGCTGATAGCTGTGGAGCCGGGAGCTGCAGACAAAATTATGGGTGCCTTAGGTAAGGAGCACATTTATGCTGATGTAATTGGGGAATTCAATGCAAACATTAACAAACGTATCTTGATGCACAGTGATGATTCGGCTGAGATGTTGCCAAGGCCAATTTCAGACCATTTATGGATAGCATTATCGCATTGAGCTAACTTTTGTGTAAATAATCAATTAATTGCTTTAAATGACAATACTGGTAAAGAGAACATAATTTATCTCAAAAAATCAAAAAAACTCTTTCAAATGAAACGGAAAATATAGCTTGCCACAGTTAAAACTTAGCTTTATTGAAAAAACAGTAGACCCCCCGGTACATGAAACTATGTTGACCTATGTTGAAAACCAGTAAAATCTTATACTGAAAAAGGGTACTACTTCAGCCTATCAAATGAAATGCATAAGATTCACAAAAAAATTTCATCTCACTATAAAAAAATGCTGTTAACGTTGTTTTGGCGATAGAATATCTTCGAAGTCAGGATTGACTTTGCCATATTTATCTTGAATCGACTTGCTTATGCGAATCCAATCATCTGAGATTAGAGGCCACATACGGCTGGTAAAAATTTGTTTTGTGATGTATTCTTTGATTGGTCCGGTCCTCTTGATTATGCGTTTATGCCAGTCTACGTCAATTAAGCCGCCTCGGCGAAGATGCTGAAGATTTTGGTAAACGCGGTCCGAATCAATAGGATAGTTTAAGCTTCTGGATAGATCTTCAAGCAGAGAATCAAGTGAAATTTCGTTTTCTTCATGCAAACACACTACGGCAGCTATGTCTTGCACTAGTCGCGCATTCTTGCTTAAGTAGAAGCCTTTTCTTCTCGGAACCAAAGCCTGTTCAATTCTATGGGCAAATCGTTTGTAGAACCATTTTTTCACAACTTCCGCTAGAAACAGGTAGGCCGCTATCATAAGCGCCAAAGCACCGTAGAAAGCAAGTGGCGGAGGGTAAAAGCTGAATATTTTGCCCAGAGCTGTGTAAGGCAGAACTAAAGCTACGGCAACAACCGCAAGACAGCTGAAGACCAAGTACTTGCCAGGTTTACTTTTATAGAACGGCGAGGTCCTTGTTCGAATGATAAACACAACCAAAGTCTGAGTACACAAAGACTCCACAAACCAAGCAGTCTGGAACAAATGCTCCCGCTGAAGTTCAGGCAAAAACGCAAACATTGGAACGATGACAAATAACATTAAGAAAAAGGTTAAATAATCAAAAATCGAACTGATTGGCCCTTCAACAATCATGAAGTTTCTGATAAATGAAATATCCCATCGCTTTGGCCGTTCAATGTACTCGTCATCGACGTTATCAGATGTTATGGTGGTCTGAGAAAGCGTGTAGAGTAGATTGTTTAGTAGAATTTGAACGGGTAGCATAGGAAGGAAAGGCAAAAACAGCGAGGCGCCGGCTACACTAAACATGTTTCCGAAGTTGGAGCTTATGCCCATCATGACGTATTTCATGGTGTTGCCGAAAGTTTTCCTTCCTTCGAGCACACCTTCGGCGAGAACGGTCAAGTCATTTTCCAGCAAAATAATATCTGCTGATTCTTTTGCCACATCAACCGCATTATTGACTGAAACGCCGACGTCTGAGGTTTTCAGTGAAGGAGCATCGTTGATGCCGTCACCCATAAAACCGACAACATGCCCATTATCTTTCAGCAAATTGATTATGCGGTCTTTTTGAACTGGATTTACCCTTGCAAAAACATTAGCTTCCTCAACGACGCGAGCTAAAGCATCATCATGCATCTGGGCAATATCATTTCCAAGCACCACACCTTTTATTTCAAAGCCAAGTTGCTCGCAGATCTTTCGGGTAACAAGTTCATTGTCACCAGTTAAGATTTTTAGCTCAATGCCTTCTTTAGCTAAAAGCTCTAATGACACTTTAGACGTTTGCTTGGGTGGGTCAAGAAAAGCAACAAAACCCAGAAAAACCATGTCTTTTTCGTCATTGACTGAGTAAGTAGTTTTTTCTTCTCGAAGTTTCTTGTATGCAACTCCTAGAACTCTTAAGCCTTCGGAACTTAAGTCAAAATATTTCTGCTCAATTTTTTTGCGCAGTTCATCGCTAACATCAGAAACTAAACCATTTAGGTCGGAAAATTCCGAAACCTTCAGAATTTCTTCCGGTGCACCTTTAACTACTAAAAATCTTTGTCTATCTTTCTCTACGATAACAGAAACTCTTCTTCGAACAAAGTCAAAGGGAACTTCGTCGATTTTCTGATATCCTTCCATACCCGTTTCCTTATGAACGAGGATAGCTTCATCAAGTGGACTTTTCAAGCCTGTTTGATAGTAACTGTTCAAGTATGAATATAGTAAGACTTTGTCATCATCATGGCCTTCCCAATCAACATGCAAAACCAAAGTAATTCGGTTTTCAGTAAGTGTGCCTGTTTTGTCTGTACACAAAACGTTCATGCTGCCGAAGTTTTCTATGGATGGCAAATGTTTAACGATGACGCCTTTTCGCGACATGTTTATGGCGCCTCTTGAAAGGTTCATCGTAATAATCATCGGCAGAAGCTCAGGCGTTAATCCGACTGCAAGAGCAGCTGCGAACAGTAATGACTCGACCAAGCCATGCCTGTACAATGCATTGACTAGAAAAACAAAAATTATCAATATGAAAGTAATTTGCATTATAAGATAGCTGAATCCTTTTATGCCCCGTTCAAACTCGGTTTCAGGCGGCTTTGCAACCAGTTTCTTCGCGATTTTCCCGTATTCGGTCATGCCGCCAGTCTTAACTACAACTGCATTAGCGGATCCGCTGACAACTGAGGTACCCATAAACAGGTAGTTGTTCCATTCAGTGATGGAGCTGTTTGCTAAATTCAAAGATGTTATGGGATTAGAATTTTTTTCAACTGGAAAAGATTCGCCAGTTAGTGAACTTTGATTAATGAAAAAATCTTTCGCTGCAATAATTCTTGCGTCTGCAGGGGCAATGTCACCGGCTGAAAGAGATATTATGTCTCCTGGAACAATTTGTGATAATTTAATCTCCATCTTTGTGTCGTCACGAAGCACAGTTGCTGTGGTTGAGACTTTTTCTTTCAACATTTCAGCAGCGTTTTCAGCTTTTGATTCTTGGTAGTGATCGATGCTAACACTTATGATAACGATTACGAAAATGATGGTAAAGTCCGAAGGGTCACCTAAAGCTCCAGCTATAGAAGCAGCAATTAATAAAATGATGATTAGGGGACTCTTAAAATGCAAAAGAAAACTAACAATGCCAGTCCGCTTTTGCTTGTGAGCCAGCTCATTAGTCCCATAAATGTTTAAACGCTCAGTTGCATCCTCCGAATTAAGACCCTGCGTTGAAGTCGCCAGATGAGAAAGCACTTCAGTTGCGGGCAGAGTTAATGCTTCTTCGGATGTAATTGGAGGCTTCGCTACAGGAACATTCTCTTTAACTGTGAATATTTCTGGATTTTTCTGTAGCTGATCTGCCACGGTTTTCTCCGCCTTCGCTCCTTGACAAAGGGAAAACGTCTTATCAATACCAGAAGTACATTCTTAAAAAGAGTTCCTTGCTAGCATTAAATAAAATCAGTCTTTAAACTAAAAAAAATATTTTGTTTTGTTCTTGATAATGGTTTTTATAGTTCCAACTCAAGATACACTAACACAATAAATCAGCTAGTGACAACTTATTTGACGACAGGTATGAAAAAAGCAGCATCAATTGCAGCACGCGCGCTTGCACCCGGTAAGCCTCACCACGCTCAATGGTTAATTACAAGAAAATGCAACTACCGCTGTGCTGGTTGCAACGTCTGGAAAGAACAAGATCCAAGAGCACTTGAAACATCTGAAATAAAGAAAGGGTTAGATGTTCTAAAAAAAATGGGTATTGTTGATCTTGTTTTATCAGGCGGAGAGCCGTTATTGAGAGATGACATCGGTGAAATACTTGATTATGCCTCAAAGAGTTTTGTCACAACTATTTGTGATAATGGAAGCCTAGCTGCTGAAAAAATTGATTCATTGCGAAACGTCGATTTTGTGGCAATTTCGATAGATAGTTTGGATGAATCAAAAAACGATTCCATGAAAGACGTGCCAGGTGCTTGGAAAAAGGCAATGGAAGCCGTTGAATTCCTTCAAAACGAGGGGGTCAACGTTAGTGTTACTCCAACGATTTCACAGAAAAACATGTATGAAATAGTTGATATCACTAATTATTTTACCCAAAAAGCAATTCCAGTCTGGTTCTGCCTTTACTCGTATGACCTTTCAATGGATGAAAAACAGCTTTTCAGGATTGGCAAAGCTGACGATGAATACGTCATAAAGGATACTCAAGCAATGATTGAACTCTGCAATTCTCTAATTGAAATGAAAAAGAAAAATAAAAAAATTCTCATGACAAACAAACTTCTGAAAACAGTAAGAAGCCTCTTCGGGGAAGATAGAAGGGTCTGGAAATGCCAAGCGCTAAGCAACTTCTTAGTTATTGATCATTTAGGAAGAATTGGAGGATGCCATAGCCACAATTCTGCAGCATCAATATTCGATTTGCCTAAGAAATGGAACAGCCAACAATTCAAGCAATTACGAGAAACTTACTCTAATTGCACAGAATGCAGCTACCTCTGTTACGTTTTCTATTCACTTCAGGGAAGCCCAAGCGGCTATTTATCCTTGGCTTTGGACCAGTGGAAAAACGCAAAGTTACTTTTCAAATAAATTTAAGTCTCCGAGTATGGAAAAAATGTTTCTTCCCATAAAATTTAGATCTGTTTTTTGTGACAGTTAGTCTAATTTGCTATTTGCAGTTTTGATCATGAAGGATCTGAAAGAACAACGTTACTTATTACTTTGCATAGAACCTCAAAAACCTGGTCTGCACTTAAATTATCAGTATCTAAAATCAAATCGAAGGGCGATAAATCTTCGCCTAATGCAAAACCATAGAGCTTCTTGTAAATTGCTTTTGTTCTATCTTCTTTTTCATTCAACACTTTGAGTGCTTCATCAAAAGTTATCCTATCACGTTCAGCAACTCGTGCTGCTCTCTTCTCAGCCGAAGCCAGCAGCCAAATTTTAAAGCCTTCTTCAAGTAACCAAGGCATAGTCCAACTATCTAAGAGCACGTTTCCCTGTTGCGCATATTCAATGAGCTTGGCGTCTACTGCTTTGTCGAATTTAGGGTCATTTGTTCTTTCGTTTAGAAATTTTAAGCCTTCAGGGCTTTCCCACCAGCCTTGGCGGGAGGTATCATATCCTTCTGCGTTGGCAAGTTCTTTGAGAGCGTCGCCGCCTGAATAGCAAGTCAGATGGTATTTTTCTGCTAATTTTTTGGATAGGGTGCTTTTTCCGGTTCCAGCCATTCCTGAAATGCAGATTACTGTTTTTTTGCCCGTGGAGCAGAATTTAGTGTTTTTATCCATAGGTGACACCCTGTTTTCTGCATTAAGGCTCAATGGGCATTATGCCTAGTATTCTTGATGAGAGCAAGCCGAAGAAGAATGAGCAGATGGGGTACCAGTAGAACACAGGAATCGCATTAGGAATTGCTGATCCAACAGCGACATTTTTGACAAAATCCCATTGAATTGCACCGGCAATTTTTCCGATACCAGGTATGTAAGCCATGGGAGACCCATGAAATGTCGGAGTTAAGACTAAAAACCACATAATTAGGTAGACGAAAGAAATACCGAACTGAACCATTTGGGGTTTAACCATTTTTGCTTGCATATTCTTGACTTGTGATTCTTTCTTTTTGAGTTTCTCTATCTGTTTTTTGTCATTTGCCCGCATTGCTTTCATGGTTTCTGAACGGTATTCATTCATTTCTTTCTGCATAACTCGGTATTGTTCCCAACCAACGAAATAATTGATTAAAAACCTGTTTATTCCAGAGTTTAGGAACGCAATGGCCGCTGCAATGACCATTATGATGATTGTTGCCAAAGGCAATGATGTGATTGCTAAAGACATCGCATTTTTCCTCTTGACTATGCTTATGCGTATCTTGTTTCCTTGTTAATAACCGTTTTTGCTTCTCAGCTTTAGAACTGGGTTAGCAAAAGGTGTTTTCTATATTTGAAAAAACTATTTTCCAGAACTTTCTCAGTTTATTGACCTTCCAGCGGTCCAAAATTGTCCGTGGTGTTTTAGAAAGTCTCTTTTGACTTAATGGCATGTCATAATCAATTTTTTCTAGAGGTATTTTGGACTTTTTTTGACGAATTTTGACGTTTCTTGACGATTCTTGACGTTTTTTGACGCAACCTGCAAAGAATTTAAGCTTTAGATCAAAAAAGCAACTCAAAACAACTAATTCAAACTTGCACAAAAGCGTCAATAACTACCAGTTCTATCTCCAAGAAAGATGAACAAATAAACCCCGAAACATGGTGAACTTTAGAAGCCTGCTTTAACATTGTCGTGCACAAGAAATCTAGAAAAGGAAGAAGGGTTTTTGTTGTCGTATAGTGAGTTGTTATGTTAGTCTCCGATGATTCTTCGGAATGCCGGGAACATCTCCGCTGCTCTCTCACGCATTAACAACTCATAATACTGGTAAATTATACCCACTGACAGCAAGATTCCTGTGCCGGTACCATATGCACCAAGGAAATCTGACAGCCCAACCACTAGCCCCACGATGATTCCGCCTAGAACAGTGACTACCGGAATGTATCGCTTAAGGACTGCTTCAATTGGCCTTCCTGATCTACGGTAACCTGGAATCTGCATGCCCGAATCCATAAGTTGCTTCGCAACTTTTGCAGGACCTAAACCGCCTACTTCAAGCCAAATTAAAGAGAAGACCGCGCAGAAAGCAACAATAATGCCCAAATAGGCAGCGGCTCTTAATGGGTCAAGTGCCACTTGCTGAATGTTTGTTGGTGCAGTGACCAGGTAAGTGATACCGCCTACAGGTTTAACAGCGCCTGATGTGGCGTTGTAGCTGAAGTCGCCTATTATCTGGAATAAGAGGTTTTTTCCTGGCAATGGTCGCCCCATTTGGCTCCAGAGCAATTGTGCGAAGAAGTAGACGTTGGCAAACAGGGCTGATGCAAAAATGACTGGAAGGTTTGACACGTACAGCAGTTTTATTGGATATTTGCTTCTGAAGCCTTTGTATCCTGCGTAGCTCATTGGAAGCTCAATTCTTATGCCGTTCAAATAGATAACTAGTAAGAATACGCCGGCAGTGGCGAAGAATCCGAGTAAAGATGGGTAAACTCCGTTAAGTTGGCCAAACACCCATTGCATCGCTGTCTGCCCATGGCCTAGGAAGTTTGAAAGAGAACCTACCAGCAAGCCGGTCTGGGGTGAAAATGTGTCCCAGACAACTGATTGGGCAACACCAGCCATGATGAATAAGCTGATTCCACTGCCTAGGCCCCAGCCTTTCTGAACAAGTTCATCCATTAACATAACAATTATGCCTGCGGCTATCAATTGGAAGAATATTATGAGCGAAACTGGCCCAGAAATTGAGCCGTACATGCCGCTTATGATGTAGGCTGCACCTTGAATGCCCGTGAGAATCACGGTGAAGACTTTGCTTGCAGAAGTGAATAGACCTCGGTCTTCCGAGTTTGACATATCGCATTCAATGATGTTTGAACCTGCAAGCAACTGTAAAATCAAACCAGCCGTGACTATAGGCCCAATGCCTAACTCCATCAGTGTTCCACGGTTGGAAGCAAAAATAACTCTTAATGAGCTAAATTGGTCTTGTGCTGAGGCTGAAACCCCGTAAAGCGGAATTTGAGTCATTACAAGGAAAATAACTAAGACTAGGGCTGTCCAGAAGATTTTTTCGTTAAAACTGACTTTTCGCTCGGGCTTTTTAACTTCAGGCAGGACTCTACCGATTGGTTTAAAGAGACCGAGGAATCTTCCGGGCATTTAGCAGCTTTACTCTCCGTTAGCTTGGGAGCTTATAATTTCTCCGCCTGCTTCCTTGATCTTTTCAGCTGCTGACTTCGAAAATGAAGCAACGTGTATAGTCAGGGGTTTAGTTACTTTGCCAGTGCCTAGAAGTTTTGTGTAGCCTAAGGCGGTCAGGTTAATTTGTGGCTTTTCACCCTGGCTTGTCCGCGCCATTTCCTCTACCTTTATCAGGTTTATCGGTTTTTCATGACTGTG
>JBEKGO010000036.1:0-30626 GCA_050012755.1 Bathyarchaeia archaeon | reverse complement strand
TTCCCATTTCGCTCGCTGCTACTAAGGGAATCCCGTGTTGGTTTCTTTTCCTCCCCCTACTAAGATGCTTCCGTTCGGGGGGTTCCCGCTCCGTGAAGGAGCATATTCTAGGAAGTCCCATTCAGGTATCCTCGGATCTAAGGCTGCATGCGCCTCCCCGAGGCGGTATCGCGGCTTGCCGCGCCCTTCTTCGGCTCTCAAGCCGAGCCATTCTCCAGATAGCGTGGCATGTTTCGGGCCATAGGTGGTGTTTGTTTGGCGTTTGGTGAAACACACATTTCTCATATATTGTGTTGCGTCGTTGTTTGTTTGGCCTATGCATGGTGTCATTGTGATCTCCGCCGTGACTTGGCAGAGTCATTTCTACCCTTCACTCCACATCAACATCGATGGGGAGTTGCATCAGTTTGATGGTATAACCCATATTGCTGAATTGCATTAGAAGCGACTTTCACTGATATAAGCATTATGTCGAGCCGTAATAAGGTTTCTTGAAAGATGGTTTGTTGCATATTATATTATTTTTGAGGCTTTTTGATTCATGATATTTCACGTCTTAAATCAGCTATGGGATTTTCCGAATTAAATCGAGAAGTAAATCTAAAGTGAGTTTAATCCATATAAGTTTGACGGCAAATATGTGACATAAACCAAGCTTGGTATCTTAATTGGTACTTCCAGCGAGGTTTTGTTTGTTAAAATTCATTTAGAGAAGAAATAAACAATTTTTGGCTGCGATACCACCTTTCAATTTGCTTACTTATGCTAAATAGATTAGCTGTCTTTTTTTAGAAGCTCTTTCAAATCTTGAATAAATTTGTCAAACATTTTAACTTTTGAGCTTTCCTCTACTGTCCTTTCACTCATAACATAGCTCCCATCAAGATCAACTTCGGAAATTGCTCTGCCTTTCTTTGCAGGTATTTTATTGGTTAAAGTTCCGTCTTCATCAGGTGTTATGAAAAACACTTTTATGCCCTTTGTTACAGGGTCTTTGGACATCTTAATTTTCCAGTATCCAGTTTGTGCAATTCTTTCTCTAAGGGTAACTTTACTAGACAGAACCGCCATTACTTTGTAGGTTTTGGGATTGTAAATCACGCAATCGATATCAGGTAAATGTGATCCGAATTCACCATAATCAACAAGTAAATTGTGCTTGACTGAACTAAGTTCATATGAAAGGTTTTCTGCCTTTGTTCTATCTAATGTACCGCCATTGATGATTTTGAGACCCAAAGTCTCGACTTCATCATTGAGTATATACGTGATCAACTTTTCCAAGTTTTTCACTTTAAAAGCTCTCCATGATTGTTCATGGTCATGGTTTGGGGTAGGGTGCTGCAACCAGTCTTTTTTATGAATCATTTTTGCTTCGTTGAGAAGCTCTGAAATATGTTTATATGTTTCATTTCCACAAATCATCTTCTTTTTTTCATAAAGCAATAGCAAGTCTTTAAATTTCATTGGATTACCTGTTTGAAGTTATGATTTATTGTATATGGTTCTTATTTCTATCGTAGTATGTCCATTTAACACTTCGCTTTTCAAGTTTAACTGGCTCATCAACGGCTTTACGCATAATAAACAGATACTTGAAACCCCTTAGATAGAAGTTATAACGCTTAGCTCGGCTATGCCAAAAAGAAGTATTAGAAGCTTGACTCCTTCTTGCTACACAAATTACATCTACTGTTTCAAAGTTTTTGCAGAGGCTTTGGTAAATTTTGAATCCTACGGGCGTGAATTTTTTCTTTACCCATTGATCACCTATGAGCCAGCCAATTACTTCTCCAGGTTTCAATACTCTATAGCATTCGGTCATGACTGTCTCGAGTGCTTCGTAGAATTTCTCGTCTTCACTCGAAATCAGACCGATGTTATCGGGATGGTCGTTATAGCGAATGTTATCACCATAGGGTGAGTCTATGAATATCATATCAACCGCATTGTCTGGAGGAGGAATATGTCGAGCATCATTTTGTATTACATCTGGTCGGTAAGGTGGTGGCGCTATATCGTAGCAAATGGCTTTCCGCCCTTCCTCTTTGCAAACGTCCAGCGTTGTTCCACTGCCGCACATTGGATCAAGAACTAAATCATCAGGTTCTGTATACCTTTGTATCATATTCCAAATTACAAACGCGGGAGTAACTCCAGCATATTTGTTATTCCCCTTGGGATTTCTACCATAACTTTGTCTAGGAAAGTCCCAGAGAGTTGTCGACTCCAGTTTTGGTCTTTCTTCCCCTGAAGGCTCATTATTTTTGCCTTTTTCATTTTTAGAATAATCAGGAGTTAAAAAACCCCAAGCTTTGCTATCTGCGAGCTGCTTAAGATAATCAGATTCAGTTAATGAGAAAAGCGTGAGGAGTCGTTTCGTTATTGAATCACTCAAGGATCTGTGTGATTCAACGCCTAGTTTTTTAAGCAAAATCCTCGCTTTTTTTAGAGTTTGAAGGTTACCCATCTGCTCGACCTCAACTTGGTATGGATACTTACCTTTCCATGCCTCAGACACAATGTTTTGTTTGCCATCAGACTTTGAACGGAAAACACCATGCAAAACGTTCGAGTCTACATTAAGCAAAAATAATAGGTCACCTTTCTTGACTGCTAAAGCGTCGTCAGCATATATTTTGCTTGTACCGAAAAGCATTCTTTCGAAACATTCTTTTTCAGTCTTTTCTGAAGAGACAAAAATATGTGATGTGATTTGTGCCGTTTCTTCAATCATTCCTTTGCACTCAACTATATCCGCTTTGTCTAAAGTATAAATATACTGTGGTGTTTCCAGGATTTGGAATATTGAATTACTTATTAATTGAAAATGCAAGAAGATACTCACTTTTAGTAGTAACTTTTATTTGGGTTGTGTTTTATGTGTTGATGTAATCTGGGCAAGTTTGGGTGCCTCGATAGCTCAGCCCAGTAGAGCGGCTGCCTTGTAAGCAGCAGGCCGCGGGAGCAAGGCCCGCTCGAGGCTCCAAAAAATTTAGCTTAAACTTCTGGCTCAGCTTCTTCTTTAGCTGCCATCGGATCTTTACCTGTTAAGCTGTATTTTCGGGCTTTAGTCTCAATGATTTCCTGCTCAAAAAACTTCTTGAGTGATTTGAAGACTTTTTTGCTTGGCTCACCCGTTTTGTCGGCTAATTCTTGAAGAGTTAACTCTTTGCCCTCAGCTTTTAGGAGGTTGTAGACTTTTTCGTCGACCTTATTTAATTTCACAGGATTGCCTCATTTTGTTTCTGTTTCTTATGGTGCATATAGCTTTTTCAATTTTGTGGTACAGTTAACCCAAACAAAGACGCCAGTTAAACGGCTGAGCTATGGATAGGTTCTTGCGTCCAAAGAGCCATTACGTTTGATTTAAAAAAAGTGAGCCTACAATATGGTATGAAAAAACTGCGACCTACATAATTGGCTTACCAGTTCAGCACTTCAGGGTTTTCTCTTTGCTAGTTGCGTGACTCCATTTGCCGTTGCAGCAATGAATGAACTCGCAAGTAGGACATGAATCTTTAACGCCCAACTCACAAAGACTTTCTATTTCTTGTTCGCTCATCTTCCTATCTCTCTCAGTAGAAAAACCAAAGATGATTTTTGAATATAAGGGAAATTGAAAAAAAGAGAATATTCCGAATCTCGTAATATCGTGCTTCATAAGAAATCATAAGCTGAGTTAACGCTTTTTCCTCTGTCTCTCGCCACATGAAAAAGTAGTCGCCTGCCCCAGCTGTAATAATTTTCCCGAATTGTTTTTTATCTAGCACAATATGGCCATTCATTTTTTTCTTTGTGGTGATTTACGCATTCTTGGCAGTTACTGTGGTGTGGGCAACCTTTTTTTGGACAGGGACAATTGGGAGCAGACATAGCAATAGTAGAATCATTGCATGCTCCGTAAAAATTTTTGGGAAAACTATAGAAATATGCTTGTAAACTATGGCTAGCAAGGATTCAAGATGGCACGAGTTATTCCGTCATTGCAAAGACTCTTTTTTTACTTAGCAACAACTTTACTCTTGACTATAGTTATTTTATCTGTTTTCCACCGGTTAATTGCTGAACCCTTAAGCTTGTCCCAGCTTTTTGAACAGGCTGTAATTGTACTAATCGGCATCATGGCTTGGTCAGCGGCGATACTGATTATACGGCATTTCAGACCATACGTTGCTCAGCGAATGGGGGACCAAGCTTCAACAATAGTACAGTATGTCATGCTTGCAATAGCAACTTTGATTTTATTATTCTTCCTCCTTAGCATCATCAATGTTTCTGCAACTGAGCTTTTAACCGGCGCAGGAATCATCTCAATCACTGCCGGCTTAGTCATTTCCACTTTTGTCGGCAGCATCTTATCAGGGTTCTTGGTTTTCACAAATTACAAGTACAGAGTTGGCGATAACGTTATGATTAACAACATTCCAGGAAAAATCACAGAGATGTCAGCGCTTGTTATGCGAATACAAACCGATGTTGGCCAAATCACCATTCCAAACAGTGCAATCGCTTCAGGCGGAGTGATAATCACCATCATCCGCGACGCTGAAATCCTGAAAGAAACCAGGCTTCATTTTAAGCTAGGCGATCGAGTAATATCACCATACTTAAACGAGCAGGGAATAATCAAACAAATAACTCCCTACAACACTGTTATTCAGTTGGACTCTGGGAAAGAAATAACATATCTAAACAACAGTATACTCTCAGGCGCAGTAGTCATGGCAAGAATAACGCAGGCGCCAACAGAAACCAAAGAACAGCCAACGCAGTATTAATTAGCAAGCGCATGATAAAGCTTCTAAAAACTGGATAGTTTACCATGACTGTTGCTCCACTTTCAAGCACAATAGTTGCTGTCGGCTTAATTCCAGTTGCTTTCCTATTTTGCCACGCATTCTTAAGCGGCAGAAAGAAAAACCGATTTCACCCTGTCTCAGCCATCCTTGCAATTTCATGGGACTTATTATTGTCCATCGATTACATGCTGTACCGGACTTTCGGTGGAGCAGTGGATGGCTCAACTTTGAAGTTGACTCCTACGTTGGATGTTTACTTTGGTATCCACGGTGCAGTCGCAGTTTTGGTAATGGCTCTTGAAGTGGCTGTTCTCGCAATTGGCTTGTCAATGCTCAAACATAAGGCGCCTAACAAGTGGCATCCAAAATTAAAAGATTCTCTTCGGCATCTGGTGGTTTGCATTCCTCTCAGGAGAAATAGTGTACATAGCCCTCTACATGCTTTAGCATAATTAGACTTTTTGGATTTATTTACCTAACAAACAAATGGGAAAATTGGGTGATACCATCTACAGGTTTTGTACCCCTATAAATAGGGGGTATCATGGGTCAACATGGTTTCATGATCCGGGGATCTCTGAGAAAATCGTATTCTCCACGCAGCCTGTCACTAAGAACTGATCAACTAAATTCAATTGAAAATTGATTTTTCTCATGTACAAATCATAAGGTTTCAACATATGTCAACATACTCTCATGTACCGGGGGTCTATCGAAAAAGAATTTCCCAAGTAAATCTGAACAATCCAACTCAACCATACGACCTCCCTTAAACTCCAACTTGTTTCCAGCAACGGCTAAATACTGCTAAGCCTAATTCCGTTGATGATTTAAGCGTGGGGAAAACATAAAAATGGAAAAATTCTCCGACCTATTCCAAAACCTAATTGCAGCATCTCGCAAACACGAACAATACCGAGACAAAGAATGCGTAAACATAATCGCAAGCGAAGGACTCAAATCGCCTGCAGTCAACCAAATGCTTGACTTTTCACATGATCTTGCATGCAGATATGCAGAAGGCGAAAATGACCAACAAGGGCACGTGAAAAAACGGTACTATCAAGGTCAAAAATACATGACGCAAATCGAAGACTTCTCAACCGATTTAATGAAAAGCCTTTTCAAGTCAACTTGGGCGGACGTAAGATTGGTTTCAGGCACTCACGCAAACTTAGCCACGTTTAAAGGTTTATCGTTAGCTTCAAAAAACAACAAAATGGTTGTCACCCCTCTAAGCTGCGGCGCGCACATCTCGCATGATTACACGGGTTTAGCAGGCAACATTTTGGGTTTAGATAATATTAATCATGTTTACGACACAGACGAATTCAATATTGACCCTGAAAAGTCTGCGTACGTCATACGCGCTGCCAAACCGGGCATTGTTACTTTCGGCGGCAGTTTATTTTTGTTTCCGCATCCAATTAAAGAGTTGAGAGCCGTCTGTGAAGAAGTAGGCGCATACATAGCCTACGACGCATCCCACGTTCTGGGCTTAATTGCAGGCGGACAATTCCAAGATCCCCTCCGAGAAGGCGCAGATTTCATCACTTCATCAACTCACAAAACTTTCCCAGGACCTCAAGGCGGCGTCATAATGGGCAGCCCAACCAACGCATCACTGGAGAAAGCTGTGAAAAAAATCCAGTTCGCCATTTTCCCTCTAAGCGCCTCGAGTACACATCTAGGCAGGTTACCTGCACTTGGCATCGCAGCTTTAGAGATGAAAGTTTTCGGCGCAGAATTGGCAAGGCAAATAGTGAGAAACGCTCAGACAGCAGGACAATATCTATGCGAAAATGGTGTGAAAGTTCTTGCAGAGAAAAAAGGCTTCACCCGGTCTCATCAAATCGCCGTCGATATCCGCAGTTATGGCGGTGGGAACAAGATAGCACAAGATCTTGAAGACGCAAACATCATCTTAAACAAGAACCTCTTGCCCTACGATAACCAAAGCAGCAAAGAAGACCCTTCAGGCTTGCGAATCGGATTCCAAGACGTAACCAGACGAGGTTTTGGCGAGGGCGACATTAAACATCTATGCGACCTCATGCTTGACGTCATAAAGAGTAAACGTAAACCTGCAGAGGTTAAAGAAGACGTGTTGTCTTTGCGCAAGGAGTTTAGCGGAGTTAAGTATTGCTTCCAAAACGTTGAAGAAGCACTCAGCTATATAAAAAAGGCTTAGCTAAAGCTTTCATAGCTTTTTCTTAAAAAACAAGAAAAACTTGGGCAGAAAGCTGTGTGACTAAAGACTAAGCTTAAATCCTAATAAGTAAAATTCTCTTTAAAAGCTGAATAATCCATGGCAGACCTTCTGTATCTCTATATTATCATAACAGCTTTAGTTTTCATAGCGGTTTTTATGTTACTTCCAAGGTATGGTCCACACACTGTTTCGAGACTTACGTGTCCAAGATGCAAGAAAAAATTCAATTATCATTGGGTTCCAGGAGCCAGCTTTATTTCTCTATATCGTGGGCGAAATAGACGGCTGAAATGCCCTTACTGCCGTGTAGTATCTACCTTTGACGTAGTATCAACTAAACTGACCAAAGAGCAAGTTCGTCTTTTGAAAGCAAAAGCTTAATCGATCAAAACGCAAAAATTCAGGTCTTCTAAAAGATTTTAAGTATCTTTTGCTAATCAACTTTAAATCTTAAGCGTGATAACCACTAAAAGGAGTTGGCTAAAGTGAAGGTACTACTTAACGATGGTTTAGAAAAAGAAGGGTTGCAACTCTTCCAAAACGCAGGCATAGAGACAGACACACAAAAAAGAGACCACCAAAAGCTTATCGCCGACATAGCAGAGTTTGACGCGTTAATTGTGCGAAGCGCAACCAAAGTCACAAGAGAAATTATTGAAGCAGGCGCCAAAGGAAAACTCAAAATTATTGGAAGAGCGGGAGTCGGCTATGACAATATTGATGTTGCAGCCGCCTCAGAAAACGGAATAGTTGTAAAATCTGCCCCTTACGGAAGCACCAACGCAGTGGCAGAGTTAACGATTGCTTTAATGCTTGCAATCTCAAGAAACACTCCTCAAGCTCATCATTCATTAAAAAATGGGGTTTGGAAAAAAGAAAAACTAAAAGGCACAGAGATCTCGTACAAAACGTTAGGCATTTTAGGCTGCGGAAGAATTGGACAAAAACTGGCAGAGATTGCTCACCGCGGCTTTGAGATGGAAGTCATTGGTTATGACATAAAACCTTGTCTAGAATCGGGTATAAAATTCATGACAAAAGAAGAAGTCATTTCAAAAGCCGATTACATCAGCCTCCACACAGGCGGAAGAGAAGTTGTCATCGGCGAAAAAGAATTCAAATTAATGAAAAAAACCGCTTACCTAGTAAACACTTCAAGAGGCAGCAACATTGACGAACAAGCGCTGTACAAAGCACTAAAAGATGGAAAAATCGCAGGTGCCGCAATAGACGTTTACGCTGATGAGCCTAAAGCTGAGGGGGCTGAATTCAAAATCAAACTCAAAGACCTAGATAACCTTGTTTTAAGCAGCCATCTTGGTGCCTCAACTATCGAAGCTCAGAGAGAAACGTCAACTGAGATTGCCCGTGTAATTTCAGGGTATCTTTTAGGCGGAGACTTCATCAACGCAGTAAACGCAGGCGAAAATATAGAATTGGAAGAAAAACCCGTTTACACCTTATTCATTCATCATCGAGATGTACCTGGTGTGTTCGCAAACATTGACAAGGTGTTAGCTGACAATGACATAAACATAAGAGCCAACTATTCAAGACAAATTGGCAACAGCGGATATGCCATATCAGTTTATGTGCTTCACAAGAAGGTCAGCGCAGAAATAATAAAGAAGCTCAAAGCCATCCTGAATGTTTGCAACGTCAAAGTCTAAGACAAGTGCCTGTTTCAAACAGGCATATAAACCAGTTTTCATTTTTAGGGTAGCCATGCGACTTGGAGTTTTATTCTCAGGAGGCAAAGACTCAACACTTGCCCTTCATCACGCAGCAGAAAAAGAAGAAGTGGTTTGCCTCATCACCCTTATTTCAGAAAACAAGGAAAGCTACATGTTCCATACTCCAAACATTGACCTCACAAGTCTCCAAGCACAAGCTTTAGGATTACCCAAAATAACAAAGATAACTCAAGGAGAAAAGGAAAAAGAACTCTTAGATTTAGAAAATGCAATTGCCCAGGCAGCAAAAAAATATCAGATAGAGGGTGTGGCAACAGGTGCAATTGAATCGGTTTACCAAGCAGAACGCGTTCAACGCATCTGTAATAGGCTGGGGCTATGGTGTTTTAACCCGCTGTGGAAGCATGATCAGAAAGCACTTTTGGAAGAACTTCTTGAAAAAAAGTTTAAAGTGATTATTTCGGGGATTTTTGCTTATCCGCTTGATGAAAAATGGCTTGGAAAACAAATCGACGCCAAAATGATAGATAGGCTAGTTGAGCTTCAGCAAAAATATGGGATAAGCCCTTCAGGAGAGGGCGGTGAAATCGAAACAACCGTTTTGGATACGCCGCTTTTCCAAAAAAAAATCGAAATTCTTGATTATCGCATCGAAGCAAAAGGAAACTCTGGGGTTTTAGAGATTAAACAAGCCAAGCTGGTTCCAAAATGATTCTTATAATTGATATGAATTGGAAGAAGAATTCCCTCGGCTACTACGAGTTCGTACTCCCAATAGCAGCAGTTGCCGAAACAATGAACGATTGCGCAATAAAACATTATCTTGAAGTAACCAGCCAAGACCTAAACCAGTGCAGCAGCGTCATTCTTTCAGGAACAGCTCTCAAGGACATGGCGACTTTAGACAATGCAGTAAGATTTCAATGGCTAAAAGAAACAGAAAAACCCGTGCTGGGCATCTGTGCAGGCATGGAAACTATTGGAATGGTTTTCGGGGCACGTTTGGTTAAATGTTTGGAAATCGGTATGACACACATAATTTCGCTTAAGGATAACCCGCTTTTCTCCGCAGACTTCAAGGCATACTCGCTTCACAGCTACTGCGTTGAGACTTCCGAGGAATTCGAGGTTTGGGCAAAATCAGCCAAATGCATTCAATTCATTAAGCATAAAACAAAGCCAATTTACGGCGCACTTTTTCATCCTGAAGTTAGAAATCAAGAATTAATAAAACGGTTTATCGAATTGAATAGATGAGCGTAAACATTAGTCAGAAGCTGGAAAATCAGCTAACAGAAACTTAATTACCCAGCAAATTAAAAGTTACTTAGAGATTTTAAACGAAGTGACTTCGATATGGTTAATGCTTTACCAATAGAGAAGCTTAGAAGAGAATGTGATCCAACTCTTATGCAGTGTGAATCAACTCATGACCTTGTACCTCTGAGCGAAATTATTGGCCAAGAAAGAGCCGTTCGAGCCTTAAAATTCGGCCTCGGCATAAAAAACCACGGTTTCAACATGTACGTTGCAGGTTATCCTGGAACTGGAAGAAAAACCGCGGTTAAAAATTTTGTTGAAGCCCAAGCTAAAACTCGGCCAGTTCCGCCTGACTGGTGCTATGTCAACAATTTTGCAAATCAGTATGAGCCGAAGGCAATTCAGTTGCCGGCTGGAAAAGGGAAAGAATTCAAAGAAGACATGAAAAACTTCATTGAAAACATTAAAAATGCCTTACCTAAAGCTTTTGAAAGCGAGGACTATGCTGCAAGACGAGACGCTACTATTCATGGATTAGAAAATCAGCGAAAGCAGTTAATTGATGAACTAAGTGTCAAGGCTCAAAGAGAGGGATTTGTGATTCAAGCTACACCAATTGGATTGCTTCTTATTCCAGTGCTAGATGGCAAACCGCTAAGCGAAGAAGAAATGTTAGCGTTACCTCAAAAATTGAAGGATAAAATCAGTGAAAAAAGGGAATCGCTGGAGACCGAATTCAGAAGTACAATGCGCCAGCTTATCGACATGGAAAGAAAAATTCACGATGCGTTGAAAAAGCTGAACAAAGAAGTCGCTCTCTATGCAATTGGCAATCAAATGGAAATCCTTAATGAAAAGTACAAAAATACTCCTGAAGTGACCGCTTACCTTAGGGCCGTAGAAAATGACATTTTGGATAATCTGAGTCAATTTGTGAGGAGAGGAGGCGGCGAGCCTCAAGACATGCTTCCGTTTGCCATGCCATGGATGAAAGAGGACCCATACAAGAAATATGAGGTAAACGTTATCATCGACAACTCAGAAACCAAAGGTGCGCCCGTAATTGTGGAAACTCACCCTACTTACCCCAACCTTCTTGGAAGAACAGAAAAAGAAGCACAGTTCGGTGCTCTAACAACTGACTTTTCAATGATTAGAGCTGGAGCCATACACAAAGCTAACGGCGGATACCTAATTATTCCAGTTGAAGAATTATTAAGAAACCCATTCTCATATGACGGTTTGAAACGGGATCTTAGAGAAGGAAATATAGTTATTGAAGAACCCGAAGAACGCTACGGATTTCTCAGCGTTAAAACCCTCAAGCCCCAACCCATTCCTTTGTCAGCCAAAGTAATCCTCATTGGAGACCCCTATCTTTACCAAATGATGTTCCAATTGGATAACGATTTCAAAGAACTTTTCAAAATTAAAGCAGAATTTGATTATGTGATGGACAGAACCGATGAAAAAGTAGGACAATATGCCGCTTGGGTTTGCGGTCTATGCGAAAAGGAAAACATGAAACACCTTGATGGCACAGGAGTAGCAAAACTGGTTGAATATAGCTCAAGAGTTGCAGACGACCAATACAAACTATCCATACAATTTGCCCACATAGCCGACATAATTCGCGAAGCCAACTTTTATGCGACACAAGATAACTCCGAGTTTATCACGGGAGAGCATGTCAAAAAAGCGATAGAAGAAAAAGTATACCGCTCAAAACTAATACAAGAAAAAATCCAAGAAATGATAAAACGTGGCTTCTTCCTCATTGATACCGTTGATCAAAGCGTGGGTCAAGTGAACGGGTTGTCAGTCATGGGTCTTGGCGATTTTGCCTTCGGAAATCCTTCACGCGTTACAGCTAGTATAGGTCTAGGCAGAGAAGGCGTAATGGATATTGAAAGAGAAGCAAAAATGGGTGGACCAATACACACAAAAGGCGTCTTAATTCTCAGCGGCTACATAAACGAAAAATACGCCAAAGACAAACCACTGAGCCTTTCCGCAAGACTTGTTTTCGAACAAAACTATGAAGGCGTTGAAGGAGACAGCGCTTCAAGCACCGAACTATACTGCATTTTATCAGCTCTATCTGGATTGCCAATTAAGCAGAATATAGCTGTAACGGGTTCAGTTAACCAAAAAGGAGAAGTCCAAGCCATAGGCGGAGTCAATGAAAAAATTGAGGGTTTCTTTGAAGTATGCAAGCTGAAAGGATTAACTGGACAGCAAGGGGTAATGATACCGGAAAGCAATGTGCAAAACCTAATGCTTAAAGAAGAAGTTATTGACGCAGTGAAAGCTGGCAAATTCAATATTTATGCAGTCAAAACAATCGATGAGGGTATCGAGTTTCTAACAGGAAAAAAAGCTGGAATGAAACTGCCTGATGGAACCTTTGAAGAAAACACCGTGAACTACTTGGTTGATAAACAATTAAGGGAAAATGCTGATAAACTTAAACAATTTGCAACCTCTGAACCTCAGAAAAAAACTGAAAGCTAAATTCAAAGTCTAACAACAAAAGCCTTCTTCTTTTAGATTATTTCTACTTTGTTTAATTAGTGTTTTTGAATCTATATTTTCAATAATTAAAGCTTAACTAGCTATTTCAAAGAAGAGTAACCAGGTGCAAACTTGGTAACTCAAAAACGCAAACGCAGCAAACTCTTAACATTTGTGCTTTTTCCCTTACTTATGTGCATATTCATTATGGGTTTTTTCCTAAGCGTGGTAGGAGAGGAAAAAAGAACAAACGAAATACGTCGTGAACAACCCAAAAAAGACTACATAACTATAATGCCTTCTGTTTATGAAGAACAAAAAGAAGAAATTATCATCTAATTCTTTCTTATTTTTTATTATCTTTTGATTATTGCGTCACTTTATAATTCACGTCGAAAATTTGATGTTAAATTGAACTTGCAGGTTCAAAAATCAGGGTTATTTTCAATGAAACTATGCTTTGATTGGGCTTGAAATTGTAGATGCTGCATGAAAATGGCGTTTATAGGTTAGAGTTTTTGAACTGTTTCAATGTTGCCGCGGGAATAATTTGAACTTTTTTCATGTTGAGCAACGGCGAGCTCAGATAAAACCCATAAGAACCCCAGCGACCGCCTTAGCAGTTGCCGCTATAGCGGGCATCGAAAGACGAAACTACTTGTTTGATGCATCTCTCAAAAAAATTCTCAGTGCTTAGCGAAAGACCAAAGCTACTTAGAAGTTGCGTGTTTCTTTACGTTTCTCTGCTTCTTCATAGAAGCGCAGAAGCAGGTGCAATCTGTCATAGGACTTAATGATGTTCTTTCTTCTAAATCCACTTTGTTTTTGTTTCCCTAATTTGATTTAAGTGTTTATCGTCTGTTAGAACGCAGTCTGCCGACATTTTGATTGCGGTGGCAGCTATTATAGCATCAGCGGTCGGCAACTCTGCATATTTGCATCGCAATTTTGCAGCCTCGATTGCGATAGTAGTATCAAGATTTACAACCTCTAACCTTAATTCGAGAACAGAATTAACTCTAATTTCCGCAACATCTTTGCCAAAAGTTTCCAACTGAATTTTATACAGCTCAAGGATCACAATAGAAGGAACAATGCCAAAATTTGGTTTCCTTTCAAGATAATCCAGCATCGACTTTGACCATTTCCTGAACTCAGTATCTTTGCTTTCAAGACTAGTGATGAAGAACCGAGTATCCAGCACTACTTTCATTAGTACCTATCTTCTGACCGCATCTTATCCAATTTTTTCAAGGTTTGGTCCAAGTCCACCTTGTCAGCGTCAGCGCCGATTAAGTCTTGAAATCGAGGAATGACCTTAAGAACAATCCCTGCTGGAGAGTCTTCGAAGAATACTTTCACACCTTGACTTATGCTGTATTTTCGTCTTAGCTCAACAGGAACGGTTACCTGTCCCTTACGGGTCACTTGTGAATCCATGGTTCAACATCAACTTCAAAGTACTACAAGATTACTAAGGTTAAACTCTGATATAAAGAATTTGCGGGGGAATGGCGCGAACTCAGAACATTTCAATCAAAAAATAGTAAACAAACCTTGACTAAACCTAGTCAAGAGACCTTTACGAGAAGCCTTATAACAAAACCAGTTCTAAGACTAACTATGAGCAGTTGGGGTAAAATTCTAGCTTTCATGCTTGTTGCATCGTTTTTAACGTCTTTAGTTATGTTCCAACCTATCCATGCAAACGCTAACTCTGCTTCAGATGACTGGCCTATGTTTCAGCATGACTTGTCACATACTGGATACTCGACTTCGGCGGCACCGCTCACTAACCAAAGTCTGTGGAGCTTTGCAGCTTTTGATTCAGGATCTATGTCCCCCGCTTCAGTTGCAAACGGCATAGTCTACGTTGGCGGAAATACTAACTTGTATGCCATAAATGCTGCAAATGAACTTCTATTATGGAACTACACTGGAGCGCCTGTTAATTTCGGTTTTTCTATTTCTGCTCCAGCAGTTGCAAATGGCATTGTCTATGCTGGCAACGGAGACGGCGATCTGTATGCTTTTGACGCCTTAACGGGCTCTGTCTCTTGGGTGTACAAAACTGTCAGCGGCGGCATAGGTTCTCCTTCTGTTGCTAACGGCATAGTCTACATTGGTTCAGGCGACTTCAACGTATATGCTCTCAATGCAACCATTGGTACTGTGATATGGAACTATACAACAGGAGACCAAGTATATTCTTCTCCCGCACTTGTAAACGGGACTCTCTACATAAGCTCATACGATGGCAATGTTTACGCTCTAAACGCTAAAGACGGCACGGTAATCTGGAAATTTTTAGCCTATCCGTCTAACCCGAAAGTAGAAGTCGCTATACCAACTTCTCCAGCCATCGCAGATGGCATAGTCTATGTGGGTTCACCAAACGATAATGTCTACGCCTTAAATGCAAGTAGCGGGGCGCAACTCTGGAGCTACACGACTGGGGGCGGTGTCTCTTGTCCCGCAGTTGCTAACGGTGTAGTCTACGTTGGCTCAGCTGATGGCAATGTGTATGCTTTAAATGCTGCCACAGGCGCGTTGACTTGGATTTATTCTTGTGGCTCTCCAGTGGGCTCTTCTCTTGCAGTTTCAAACGGGATGGTTTACGTCTGCTCAAATTTATACCACTTTCCTCAAAACCTCGGCTCTACGGGAACCCTTTGTGGCCTAAATGCTGCAACAGGTAAAAACATATGGAGCTTCAGTACTCAAGAAGCCTCCTTGTCTTTTCCTGTAATTGCAGGCAATGTACTGTACATAAGCTCTGGAGACGGCCAAGTCTATGCCTTCGGTGTTCCATCTACCCAGACGCCTTCGCCTAGCCTAACTTCAACTCCCTCGCAAACCACATCACCCTCGCCTTCGCCTACCCCTTCCGTTCCAGAGTTTCCACCACTGACAATTCCAATATTGCTAATCCTTATGGCGTCAACTGGATTATTGGTTTATTTCAAGAAACACAAGCGAAATAATTAAATCGCAAACTCAAACAAGGATGTGTCACTCAAAAAAAAATTCTGAGTTGTTTGAGTGTTTTTGGTCCCTGAGTAACACTCAGCGTGCGCTAATAAATAATTCCGTCAAGCCATGTTAGAGACCCAGTGTAGGGTTGAGTTCCAACATCAACAATGGTGCTGAGACACGTTGAAGGCAATCCAACCACGTATAACCCATCTGACCCTCCAGAAGTGACAGCGTAGTTAACAGCCACTTGATAATAGCTCACCCATGTCACACCTGATTCAGTTACACTCAATCCTGAGCCAGTTCCAAGCGTGCCATTCGACAAAACATTTAACACGCCAACGGGATTTCCAAAAACTGGATTGAATATCGGAACAGTCAAATTGTTGAAGCCGATTCCCGTGTACGTAACCGTAAATTCACCCACGCTGTTCGGGAGCAGAACAAATTCAATCGTTCCCGAAGTAGGATGGACGGTCGTCACGAAACCCGTCGCATTCGAAAAAGACAATGTCGCGAAGATGTTGGGGCCCTCAACGATGTTAGGACTCCCAGTTGAACCAAGGGTTCCCTGGGAATACGTCCCATTTTGCCCCCCAAGTGGACCAACAAGTTCCTGGGGAGAGGTCCCATTTTGCCTCTGAGGCAGGTAGCCAAATTGATAGTAAAGCGAAACCAACATTACAGCGATTAGAACTGTCACTATTACGTAAAGCCATGCGTGTTTCCTAATTCCTTTTTGCATCTGAAGATCACAAAGCAAAGATGGATGAACGTTATTATTAAGGCCAAGGTGTAGAACATATTACTTTCACGGTGTCCAACTTTTGAACGGACTTATTTCGGTATTGTTTCGTCTCTTACTGTTGTCAACGGAGTCGTTTACTTTGGATCATATGACGATAGAGATTATGCATTGGGGGCTTTGAGTTCTTCACCTGCATTATCGAACACTCTAATCATTGTAATTGGAGTAGTTATTTTCGTCGTAATTGTCGTTTCAGTAGTTTTCTTTAGGTATAAGAAGAGATCGCAAACTTCATTGTTTTAGACAAACGAAAATGAAGGAAATGGAAACCAGAACAGAGATTATTAAGAAAGGAAGTTTAGTAAATTTGCGGGTTTCTTTGCGTTTCTCTGCTTCTTCATAGAAGCGCAGAAATTGGATGATCTTAAAGGTTTTGAGAATTCGCACTGCATCTCCCACAAAATTTTTTGAGGAGTAAACCTTAACTTTTCAATCGGAGATTATTAATTGAAAACCAATGATAACAATCGACCAAATAAAAAAAACTTTGAGCAAACATAAGCAAGAACTAAAGCAGAATTATCAGGTAAGAGACATTGGCATTTTTGGTTCCTACGTAAGGGGAGAACAGAAGAAAAAAAGTGATGTTGACATTTTGGTCGAATTTGAAGAATCTTCTAAACTAAGCTTGCTGGATTTTATTGGATTAGAGAATTATCTTACAGACATTTTAGGCGTTAAAGTTGATTTGGTGGAAAAAGGAACTCTTAAACCCAGAATTGGAAAGCATGTTTTAGAAGAAGTTGTAACGGTATGACAAAAGAATTCATCGATTACGTTGAGGACATAATCAAGGCCATGAATGATGCGTTAGGCTTTGTTAAAAACATGGATTACGAGATTTTCGTCAAGGATACAAAAACCACGTATGCTGTCATCCGAGCTTTGGAGATCATTGGAGAAGCAACTAAAAAAGTGCCCTCTTCAATCAAAGCCGATTATAGCCAAATACCATGGAAGAAGATGGCTGGAATGAGAGATAAGGTCATTCATGAGTATTTTGGAGTCGATCTTAAAAGGGTCTGGAATACGGTTAATAATGATTTACCTGCTTTAGAACCTCTGTTTGAAAAAATGCTTGAAGAAAACAAGGAAAAATAAGGTCGCAGTATAGTTCGGTCTAGGACATGCCTGCCACGCTGACGACCCTGGTTCAAATCTCAGCGACTGCATCACAATTTCCAACAAAGTAAAGAAATACAGCCTTACTTTCAATGAGTTTCTATTAAGTAAACAAACCTTGACTAAAATTCAGTCAAGAGACTTTTACGAATACCCTTTTATCACTTTAAAGTTGGTATAACCTGTATGAGTAGAAGAAGCAAAGCTCTGGGTTTATTGTTTGTTCTAATTTGCTTAATCTCTTTAGTTCTATTACCACACGTTGTTGTAAAAGCCCAAACCCGAACTTTCGTTGTTCCTGACCAATACTCAACTATTCAAGGAGCTATAAACCATGCAAACGCCAGCGATACAGTTTTAGTTAAGCATGGGCTGTATAAGGAAACCTTAGTTATCAATAAACCCATATCGCTTATTGGCGAAGGACAAGCTTCAACCATCATAGATGGCAACGGAGGATACAACACCATCATTAACGTTAACGCCAGCCATGTCTTAATCCAAGGCTTCACCCTAACAAACACGCATGTTCTAACAGAACCAATTGAAGAATCTGATGGAATAAAAATTGACGGTGCAAGGGAGGATATTAGAATCGACAACAACACACTAACTAAAATTGGTGGAACAGGGATTTCACTTGACGGTGCATCTAGCAGTATTTTTCTCGCAAACTTATTGGTAGGAACTAATATTGGAGGTGCAAACGGCGAAGACAACAATATAACGTTGAACGTCTTTTTAGGTGGAGGCGAAGAATTAACTAATCAAATCAACACTGTTATCGCTGACAATTACTTTGGTAATGTTACGGGTAATTTTGGATTATATCTCGATGCATGTGACGGCACTACAGTTTCTGGCAACACTTTTGCCTACAACAAATGGGGAATAGAGCTGGAAAGTTCCACAAATGGTTATTTTTACAATAATAATTTTATCAATAACTCAATTCAAGTTTCTCTACAGAGCAACGCAGAACCCAGCAATGGGATCAATACTTGGGATAATTCGACAGTAGGAAACTACTGGAGTGACTACACAGGAAACGGAAGCCAACCATATGCCATAATTGCTAGCGATTCTGGGCAAGCTGTATATTACGATTATCATCCGCTAAGTATTCCATTTAATGGATCAGCTATGCCTTCTTTGTCACTTTTGCAACTTCTTTCTCCAAGCCCAACTTCAACTCGGACCATGATAGCTGTTGACGAACAAGTTTTAATAATTGCACTTATAGCGGTAGTTGTTGTCCTGAGTATTGTTCTGTTAATTTATAGAAGGCATCGAAAAACCTCAACTAATCAAATCGCAAAACCTTTAGCCCTGCCTTCATCGCAAACTTAATAAAATTCTATCATTCCAAAAAATTCCGAGTTAATCTGCGAAAGGCTAAGTTAGTGGAAGTTGCGTGTTTCTTTGTTTTTCTCTGCTTCTTCATAGAACCGCAGAACGTCACAGATGATTTTAGAAGATTTCTTGAGTGCCTTGCACCACAATTCCCAAGAGCAAACCTTAACTTTTCAAGAGCAAATAATAAAGTGAAAATCAATGATAACTATCGACCAAATAAAAAAATGTTAAGCAAACATAAGCAAGAGCTAAAGAAGAATTATCAAGTCAAAGACATTGGCATTTTTGGTTCCTACGTAAGAGGAGAACAAAAGAAAAAAAGCGATATTGATATCTTAGTTGAGTTTGAAGAGTTATCTAAACTAAGTTTATTGGATTTTATAGGACTAGAGAACTACCTTACTGACATTTTAGGCGTCAAAGTCGACTTGGTAGAGAAAGGAACCCTTAAACCCAGAATTGGAAAACATGTTTTAGAAGAAGTTGTAACCATATGACAAAAGAGTTCATTGATTACATTGAAGACATAGTCAAGGCAGTCAATCAACAAATATGAAAACAGACATAAACAATGAGTGAAGAAGATAGCAGCAAAAAACTGCTAAGGCTGAAGGCTGGTTCTGTTTTGTTTATTCCCTGCTTCTAGCTTTCTGGGAGATAGTCGAAGTTGTTTAATGTTGGATGAAACGGACACCGACGCCGGGGATGGGGCGAGTTTTTGGTTTATGGGGGCTTCCAAGGTATTTTAGGGCTTCATCTGGCCAAGATAAACACCAAGCCACCGGATGAAAGTACTCATCGGGTTTAAGGCTGGGAATCATTTCAGGATGCTCATTCAAAAACCGTTTTGCCTCATCTATGATTTCCAGGTCATTTCTATAAATATGGTTCAAGTCGGCGTCAGAAAACACGTTTTGTTTAATTCTTGCTGCGCACACCAAAACTTCCCCAAGCTTTTCCCGTGCATGGGCAATGAGCTCTGGCGAAGGATTAAACCATCCAGCTTGCACTGCCAACTTGTAAGCCAACTTCTCAGCAACTGCAGGTGTAACACCAGTTTCAACCGCAAGCTCATCGACGGTTGCGGGACGAAAAAGAAACTTCTTCAAACGATCCATCGCCGACAGCATCCTTCCCTCATCGACATTTAGAAGATACTCCTGCTCAGGCAAAACGTACCACGTCGTCTGTCTATCATCGATGCTCCGATAGACTTTTTTGATTTTTCCAGCATCTTCCAAGCTGTTGAGAGTCCCCTGCAGTTTCCTCTTCGACATAATCTTTGTGCATAACTGCTCTACAAGCCATTTCCTCTGCTTAGGTCCAAAATTAAGCAAATCTAAAACAGCTTTTTCGTAAACATCCAGTTTTTGGATTCCGTGCCCATTGGTACCCAAATCATACACCAATGCAATCTATACCAAACAACAGCCCTCTTAAGTTTTGGTGATAAATTGGCTGAAAAGAAAACAAACATCATTGTCCCAGATGCTTACTTGCCCCTGCTTGAAGATCTTCGGCTTCTAAAAAGTGACGAAAACAACCCAAACAAAATGGCAATCAAACAGAAAGAACAAGTTTGGCGTAGCCTCCAAAAGTACGGGTGGACCTACCCAATCATAACCAACAAAGAGGGCGTCTTCGCTGATGGTGAACAGAGAGCGCAGGTTTGCAAAGAACAGGGCGAGTTTTTTGCTCCGGTTCTTCGGCTGCCAGTTTCTGATGTTGATAGGCGAATGCTGCGGCAGATTCTAAACAAGCTCAAAGGTAAACATAACAGGGAGCTTGACGATGCCGAGTACATGCGCATTATAGAGGCAGGCAAAAGCGATTGCCTAAAAGCACTACTACAGTCAATTGGCGAGACACTACCGGAAACCGATGGCCATGCACCTGAAAACTCAAACATAATACCGGACAGCTATGAGCTAATCATCGAATGCACAGACGAAACCCAGCAGATGTTCTTTTTTGAGAAATTCAAAACGGAAGGATACAAAGTGAGAGTTTTGAATTTGTAGGGAGAGGCGGAAATGGATTTTGATTTTGTCAAGAGTTGGAGTAAACCGGAGAGTTTTCGAGCGCAAAGCGTCGTTGGCAGCTTCACATTAAACGACGTTAAGTTACAAAAGCATTTCAAAGGCTCACTGCCATTTGAGGGAGACGACTGGCAAATAGGCATCATTGTCGGACGCAGCGGTTCAGGCAAATCAAGTATAGCAAAAAAGCTCTTTTTAGACGATTACATTACCGGCTTTGACTACACGCATCAATGCATCCTAGATGATTTTCCCCAAGAAATAGAAACAAAGGAAGCAACCAGACTTCTATGCAGCGTCGGCTTTGCTTCGCCTCCAGACTGGCTCAAATCTTACAGTTGCCTAAGTCAAGGAGAAAAAATGCGTGTTGACATCGCCAGAGCACTTTGCCTTCCAAAAAAACTGATTGTCTTCGACGAGTTCACCTCAGTTGTGGATCGCGAGGTTGCAAAAATTGCTTCCTACGCCATCAGCAAGGCAATCAGGCGTCAGAAAGACAAGAAATTCATAGCCGTAACCTGCCATTACGACGTTGTTGATTGGTTGGATCCTGATTGGGTTTTCTGCACTGACACCATGGAGTTTGACCGAAAAAAAGAGAGCGGCCGCCCGTTGAGCTTAAGGTTTATCGGTGCGGCACTTCAATGTGGACGATGTTTCGGCAGTATCACTATCTAAACGGCAAGCTCGGAGCAGGCGTCAGATGCTACGTTGCTCTCTATCAGGAAAAGCCTGTAGCGTTTATCGCAGTTGCGCATGTACGGATGAAAGGTCACTTTTTTCGTGTCAGCCGACTCGTTGTTTTGCCTGATTACCAGGGCATAGGCATCGGAAGGCGTTTGCTAAATTTTGTTGCTGAACTCTACACTTCTCAGTTGAATTTGCCGTTCTATCTGGTTACGAGCAATCCGCAGCTGGTTCGTGGAAATTTGGATGGTTGGATTGTTAAACGTGTTGGGCATGGACGACATGGAAGAACAGATTCAAAGATAAATCGGGGGCTCATAAAGTCAGCAAGTAAGGGACGACTTACTGTATCACTTGAATATGCGCCCCAAAAAATTAAAGGTGATAATTCATGGACACGACAACGTTTGAAAGACGTTTAGAAATGTTAAAGCTCGAAGGAAACGGTCTGGAACCTTGTGAAATTGTAAAGGAATTAAGCGCAAAATACGGGGTAACTGAGCGTGCTATATACAAGGATTTTGAAATTCGGAGCCGTTGGCAGCCTCAACTTCAAGAGATGAAAAAGACACTGCTCAAAGTTCGTAACAGACACGAGCAGCTGTACCGCAAAGCTGTAGTCACATATATGCAGGCAAAAACTGACATGGCTCGCATAACAGCGTTGAATCTAATGCGTCAAATAAATTGTGACCTAGCTGAGATGTCTGGCGTTAAAATCCAAGATGAGGCAGAACCTGAAGAAATACACATAAAATGGGAGGATCCCAAAGCTGCACAAAACAGCGGTAATTAAGTACAAGCCCCATCCTGGACAAGTTGAATTTCACTTTCATCCAGCAAGGTTTCGAGTGCTCAACTGTGGACGTCGCTGGGGAAAAACCGTTGCAGGCGCTAACGAGTTCATAAGGCAAATTTGGCGGCAAGGCGAAGGCAAAGAAAAAATTGGCATTGTAGGATTTGCTGTTGCCCCGACTTATTGGCACACTCAGCGCCAGTGGAGCGAATTCTTCAACTTTTGCCCACCTGAATTAATAGAGGAAATCCATCGTGCTGATCGGCATGTCATCCTCAAAGGAAAGCGCCATGTCTGGTTTAAGAGTGCGGATAATCCTGATTCGCTAAGAAGCCAAGGCGTAAAGGTTCTCTGGCTTGATGAGGGTGCACAGATTGCTGAAGAAGCCTGGACTATGGCGCTTAGGCCTTCACTGATGGATGAAAAAGGCATCGCCATCTTCACAGGCACGCCAAGAGGACATAACTGGTATTTTCAACTCTGGACTCGAGGGCAAGACCCATCGCAAACCGACTACAAAAGCTGGAGCTTCCTAAGCAGTAACAATCCGTATCTGGATCCTGCTGAGATTGCCTCTTTCGCCCGTGACATGCCCGAACTCGCTTACCGCCAAGAAGTTTTAGCTGAGTTTCTTGAAGACGTTGGCTCAGTCTTCAGAGGTGTAAACCGCATAGTCAAAGGCACCCTCGAACTGCCTGACCCTCATAAGCAATATGTTATGGGCAGTGATCTGGCAAAGCTTGAGGACTTCACAGTGCTTGCCGTTCTGGATCTGGATGGGCATCTGTGTGCTTTTGACAGGTTCAACCAGATAGATTGGGTTTTCCAGCGCAAACGCACAGTCCAACTAGCCCAGCAGTACAACGCCCGCTTACTAATTGATAGCACAGGTGTCGGAGACCCAATCTGCGATGAACTCCACAGAGAAAATATCCAGGTTGAAGGCTACAAATTCACAAACGCCACAAAAAAAGACTTAATCGAGAACCTAAGCATAATGATTGAAAACCAACAGATCACTATACCACCGATTCCTGAATTAATCAATGAACTCAAACTTTACGGTTACAAAACAACACCAAGCGGAAACTTGCAGTATGGAGCACCAGAAGGCTATCATGACGACTGCGTAATAGCTTTAGCATTAGCTGCATGGCAACTAAAACGCAGCCCACCGCCAGGAAGAATGGCATTCTTCGTTGAACATGAGGAAACAAGGAGAAAAGTCAACATATTTGACCACCCTTTCTTCGTTAAGGCAAGTTTTGGCTAAATCAGCCATCTAATATCCAAAATCTGCTTTAGAAGAGAACAGGCATTGTAAAATTTCCATTGCTAAGGAGACCGAAAAACCAAATTTGAGCGAGTTTGTACGAAAAATTTCGATAATTAGTTAGGCAAAGCGGAGCTAAGTGCTCCGCAATTTGCAGAATAACTCCAAAACAACTCCCCTACCTAAATACAGACCTGATTAGCCAAAATAAGCCACACTCCGCTTATTCTATAAATCAGGGCAATTTTATTTTAGGGCTTTAGAAAAAAAATTCGCCCAAAAAAATAAAAATCGTGCCTTTTACATTTAGGTTAATTTGAAACTCGGTTGTGGTTCCTCTGGTGGCGCTGGAGCATTTTGTGATTTATAAACAAGGAGAGCAAAGCCTACAACAAACAAGGCAACCGCTCCAAGAACTAAACCAGTGCTATCATCTCTATATGGCGTTGTCGTTATGTCACGAGACATAGGCGGTACAATTTGTTGACCGTTAAGATAAAGCCCTTGATAATAAACTTGAGTTGTTGTTTCTTGGTATGTGTATGCAAAACCTGCACCAATCAAAAGAAGTGCACCAAAAACAATTAAGGCAATTCCTAACTGTCGTGTTCCAGACATTTTACTACCAATATAATATCAGTTCGTTTATGTTTTAAGACTTGTGAATCTGAACTAATTTCCATTTCAGCTTTCATCTTTTGCATCATGAAAAAGCTAAAAAGTACAATGATTCAATATAGAAATTCGACTAAAATGAGTGCTCAAGTTGACAATGATAACGTTAAAGACGTGGATATAGTAAGTGAAGAGGACGAATACCTTTGGTCATTTTTTATCTTCGACTCTGAGTTAAGGCTTATTAAATGGACAAATGACGAATTTCTAAAATTTGTAGAGGCTGAGGATAAGCGAATAGATGTTGAACTGTGGGCTGAAAATGGTATAGGGCTAAAAAATCTTATCGAAAATTTCAAAAGAATCAATGAAAAGAGAAGAATTAGTACTTATAAAAACCCATTAATTCAGTTTAATACAAATAAGAAATTTCTTAAAAATATGCAAGAAAGTATCAACCTGATGCAAGGTTCTCACCTTGTTCGGGATATGAGTTTGGTTTATTTGATTGCAGTTTTTGAAAATTTTCTCCAAAATGTTCTCACTATTTCTTTTAGAAAAAAGCCTGAGACCCTTAAAACTTGTCAGAAGAACCTAAACTATGAAGAATTACTGAAATTTAATGATATGAATGCGATTAAAGAGGGAATTATTGAAAAAGAAACAATGATTGTCAACGAGGATATAGAAGTAATACGTGAGTATTTCAAAAAGAAATTCTCTATAGACATTTCAAAATTTAAGGATGAAGATATCGAAGAAATACAGGCGTTCACGAAGAGAAGACTCGGAATAGATATTTCCAAAGCTTTTGATTGGCATAATTTTAAAGAGCGGTTCTACAGGCGAAATGTCATCATTCATAACTTGGGTATTCCAAACAAGCTCTATAGACAAAAAACAGGATACAAAGGTGGCAACGAAGTCTTGAAAGTTTCTATGGAATACTTAATCGAGTCTTTAAGTCTCTTTTCCCAGATTTCCATGCAAATCGGAATAGCCTTTGAAGAAAAAATGAAAAATAAAGATTTGAAATAACTTCATTTCTTTAAGACTTGTTCTGAATCTCTTTTTTCTCTTCCGATATGAAAGCTATAAGGGTGTCTTTAGTCTTTTTTTCCAAATCGTTAGCGAAAATAGCAGCCAATACTTCCAGCAATCCCAGATTTAAAGCTCGAAACTCCCTAAACAATCCATAACCTTTCTCCATGAATCGTGGTCCAGTCGGAGATTCTATTTCAAGATTTTCTCGAAAGCCCAAAGTCCTCGCTATTGCTGGTTGGTTAGAGTGAACGTAATCGCAAAGTAGGTGTACGCCTCTGTAGAGATTTTTATAGAACTGTTCTTGATGACTTGTTTAGCTTCTCGAAGTTTCAGCCCATTAGTAAGCCACTTTCTCGCACAATCGTTAGATAGCTGGAAAGAAAGGCAATAGATAACGGTCTCATTCATACTTCTCATTAAAATTTGTGCCTCGTAATAATATCCCGATATGCCGATGTTGAACACACATTTTGATGCTATCAAGAACCTATAGGCAAGGAAGGCTGTCACAATTTTATTTTCAGGTTTTAGCTCTTTCCCTGAAAAATTCTCTTGCGAGAGTCTAATAGTCAGCTTTTCTTCTTCACATGCATTTTGGAAAAAGTCAATCATTTTGTATGCTCCACCTTCTTTAGAACTGACGTAATATCATTTCAGAAAGCTTTTAGTTTTTGCTCTTGCGATTTTGTTAACTTGCGCTTAATATTATTTAAGTGCTATAAATTGGGAATTGAATAATTAACTGACATTACAACACTGTTGTAAAACAACATTATCACCCAGTGATAATGGAAAAAAGAAAAGGGGATTGTTTGCTTGTTGCATTTGCAACAGCGGTTTTCATTCTGACGTGTATTTAACTTTCAATTCAAACTCAATTAAACCAAATTTTGCTTTTAGTTTTGTTTTCAGACTTCTTTTCGTTTTTTCGGGGTGCAAATAGACCCCATAAGAAAAAAGAAGAATTTTTCGTATGCGTCATTTAGGGAAATAATGACTCACGGAAATGAGTTTTTACAGATGTAGCAAGTGCAACGGCTGATAAATTAATTACAGCTGATTAAATTTTACAGCTGTGAAAACTGGTTGAAGTTTGGAAGGATGGACAAAAATATCACACACATAGCCTAAATTATGGCTTTGTAGATTTCCTAAAAGGCTAATTATCCATCCAAAGTATTCATTTCTTTTTTTATTTGTACATTGGTGGAGTAATTTAAGTTGGCGTTAGAGTACTGGTTTTAAAGTTAAGTTAGTTATTAGGTTTAGTTGGTAAGCTTGTTTTATTGTTGTTAGAGCTAGGTCAGTAATCTTTCGCTTTTGTTTAGGTTAGAGTTTGTTTAGAGTTTGACCCAGTCAAGAAAATTTTAGTTGAAGTTATTCTTTCAATCAAATTAGTGCACTCCAAGCGCTTGTTGTTGATGACACACAACCACAATTCCATTTATACTCGGCAAAGTCTTGTTATTTTGCGAGAAATAGCCATCCAAGAGGTACACCCATGCTTGGCGGGTCAGCGGTTAAGCCGAGGCACGAATTGCCGAACCTGACAATTTAGGTCTCTATTTTGATTCGCGCCTTGCGTTAACAGGAGCGATCTGCCAAGCCTACTTTTGGTTACTGCTTGCATTAACTTTTAATTTTTTATTAGATTTTTTAGGGGTAATAGGCAACTGCAACTTATTCTTCTTTTTTCACTTTCACCGAGCCCTCCCCTGCTCTGTGAGGTAGTTTCAACAACTCTTTAAAAAGGGTCTAAACATGCCTTAGAGGCAGTGGACCGAAATTGAGCTACAAAGCAAACATGCATCCTAGAGTCAGCAACGCTGAAATGGCTGTTTTCCAAACATTAAGCATGGTTGGATTAACCAGCGGCATGATAACACAAAAACCAATTATCCTAAGATCTACAGTTCCAGACTTTTGCTGGGCTGAAAAACGAAAAATCGTTTATCTAGATGGCAATCCCGTTCATCGCAAGGACAAACAGCTAGCACGCGATAGTGAAATTGACGAGCTTCTGGAAGCTCAAGGCTGGGATGTACTTCGAATCCCGTATGATCCGCCTCTAACGCAGAAGGGGTTGGAAGAAATCATGGTGACTATAAAGATGTTCTTAAACGTAGACGAGGAGACTTAAGGATTCAAAGAAAGAGGCCTATCCATGACTTATTTAGCTCTCATTTAGTATTTTTTTGATTTGAGGGATAATTCTTGGTAAAAGCGAAGTTGCGTTTTTCCAAATAATTTCTGGGTCTCTGCTGAAATATTCATGTGAAAGAAAATGGCGCAAACCTGCTAGATCCTGCCAAGGTACACGATATTCATAAAATTTCAATTTTATTTCAGGTATTTTTGCCAAGACATTCATGGCTTCACCGATATTTCGAAGGTTAGAATCAACTGCGTCTACAGTTTTTCGATCATGAATGAACTGGTCAAGCGTCATTCCTTTTGCGTATTCTTCGATTATTTTGCTGTGGAAAACGATTTCTTGGAGGTAAAGTTGTTAATCTGAAGAATCACGTTGTTTCTTCATACTGGTATGGCTTCTTTCAGAACTTTTTCTTTTATTAGCGGATTTACGTATTTTTTTGAAACTATGTCGACTTTTGTGCCTAGTTTTCTTCTAAGAAATCTTTTAATTTTGTTTACACCTACAATGTCAGGTGCTTCTGAGTAAGTAATTAGAAGGTCAATGTCGCTTTCTGCTGTTTGCCCACTTCTGGCGTATGAACCGAAAATGGCTATTGTTTCCACATTATATTTGCTCTTGAGAACAGGTTTTAGTTCTTGTAGTTGCCGTTTTGTTTCATCAAGCGTCATCAAATTAATTGTTCACCACGCTACAGCACATTAGCCGTAATAATGTATAAGTTTTTACTTTCGAATTCGCATTTGAGGCTTTAAGCCATAAAAAGATATTTATTTGTTAGAACTTACCTTTTTGCGAATGCTCCGGTAGTATAGTCCGGTCAAACCTTACTAAGATTTCTTATTAAGGGACTATGTATAGCGGCCTCTCGAGTCGCGGACCCGGGTCCAAATCCCGGCCGGAGCACCAACTCTGCTTCAAACCTTTTATTCTGTAATTGAATGGTACCAGCTTAGGATTTCTCGGGCAGTCTTCTTTTATGGTTTTGATACTTCGATTAGAAGGGGCATGTGCGTAATTGTTACCGATAGTCTGTTTCTTCGGGTTCTTTTTTCCCGTTCTTGAGAAGGTACGTTATCAGGATAACTTCAACCACAATGTTGCCGGCGGCAAAAACTAGGGCAGAAGTGATCTTAATTGAAAAGATGTAGAAGAACAGCAAACTTACAAGAACCCATACAAAGGCAAAATTCTTTGAGTGCGTAAGTGCAGTTGTCTTCTTTTCTTTTTTGCACCTGTTCGCATAGAGGTAGATGCTTATCACTACAAGAAACGCGATGCTGAAGCTGATGCTGTAGATCCACCAGCTGAATAGATCACTATATAGCACTTTCATTTTCCTCCTTAGAATTTGCAGATTTTATAGAAGAACACCTTTCCTGCGTCTACGAGCAATAAATAAGTTGCAACCATCAGCACCAACAGTCCCCAGTACTCAAGTGGCATTGTGGTGGCGAATCCGAGAAAACTTCCTAGAGGCGTGAAGGGAACTATTGTTCCGAATGCGACAAGAATGATTACTAGTAAGCTTAGCCATTTTCCTGGGCGACTTTTGAAGAATGGAACCCGTCTGGTTCTGATTACGAATATTACGAGTACTTCTGTCCAGAATGACTCTATGAACCATCCGCTTTGAAAAAGAGCGGGGGAAGCACCGAAAATGAAAAGCATGATGCCAAACGTGAGGAAGTCGTAAAGCGAGCTAAAAGGACCAAAGAATAGAGTGAATTTTCGTACAAAATTGATGTCCCATTTCTTTGGCCACTTGGTATATTCTTCATCAACGTTGTCTGTTGGCAGCGTCATGTTCGAAATGTCATAGAGCAGGTTCATGAACAGAATTTGCATAGGAAGCATGGGTAAGAATGGGAGAAAAACGAACGCGGCCGCTGCACTGAACATGTTACCAAAGTTGGAACTGGTGCCCATCAACACATACTTTATGGTGTTTCCGAATATTTTACGCCCTTCGCCAATGCCGTCTGACAAAACAAGCAGATCCTTTTCCAAAAGGACGATATCTGCGGCATCCTTGGACACGTCGACTGCTGTGTCAACGGAAATTCCTACATCAGCCTCATAAAGTGCCGGGGCATCGTTTACTCCATCTCCCATGAAACCGACAGTATGTTTATTCGCCTTTAGAGCCTTGATTATGTCGAGTTTTTGCTCTGGCGTGATCCTAGCAAACACCGTGGCGTCTTCTACTGCAACCTTGATTTGATCAAAGCTCATTTGACTAAGCTCGGACCCTGAAACTATTTTCTTAACTGTGACCTTAATGTCGTCGCAGATCTTCCTTGCAACAAGCTCGTTATCCCCGGTTAGAATCTTAACATCGACGCCCATTCCTCTCATTTTTTCAATAGCTTGATGCGCATCGCTCTTTGGAGGGTCGGTGAATGTGAGAAAGCCAAGAAATGTCAGATCAGCCTCATCCTCTAACGAATAACAGTTTTTTGGTTCAACATCCTTGCAAGCGATTGCGAGAACTCTATACCCTAACTCTGAAAGTTTTACAAACTTGTCAGTCATAGATGTAAGTACTGTGTCTATGGGTTCATCTTTTCCGTCGACTTTGGCGTATTTACACTTGGAGAGAACTGACTCTGGAGCACCTTTTGTTATGAATACGAAATTACCGTCATACTTGACCACGACCGACATCATTCGTCTTTGATAGTCAAAGGGAATCTCGTCAACCTTGCTGTATAATTTCAGCTTTTCTTCAACCGCATTTGCCTTCGCGTATTCCCAAATGGCAACATCCATTGGGTTTCCTGATATTTTTTCGCCTACGACCGCTGAATTGCAAATCAGAGAATATTCAAGCACCTGCGGATTTTTTTCTTGGTCTATTGAAGAATACTCTTTCAGGCAGATTTTTCCGTCTGTTAGCGTTCCAGTTTTGTCAGTGCAGAGAACGTTCATGTTACCGAAGTCTTCGATTGAAACTAGCCGTTTCACTATGACCTTTGCCTTCGCCATGTTTCTCGCACCTTGCGAGAGACTTATTGTGACGATGGCGGGCATTAGTTCTGGAACTAGGCCTATAGCTACTGCAAGTGCAAACAAGAGAGAATCTATAATTGGTTTACCCAAAACTATACCTATGGCGAATATGCTGACGGCAAGTGCAATGGTTAATGAGAGAAGTAAATTCCCATATTGTTTGATTCCTTTTTGGAACTCCGTTTCGGGATGAGCTCTTGAGAGGCTTTTTGATATTGATCCAAATTCAGTGTTTTTTCCCGTTGAAACGACAATTCCTGA
>JBEKGO010000035.1:0-26055 GCA_050012755.1 Bathyarchaeia archaeon | reverse complement strand
GAAGTAAACGTATCAATTACAACTAACCCGAAATTTTTTGCAGTATAATCTTGAATGCGATCTACCACTGCCGTTTGCTCTTTGAAATCTTTTGGTTTAATTAAAATAATTTGCTCAGCAACCTGGTCGAATTTCTCTCCGGAAAGCTGCGAAAGCCTTTTGGTTGAAAATGTGTTGTCGCAGTCAACAAAAAGCGTTTTATGATTTTGTAATCCACAACTGACGGCACATTGGATGGCAAGGGTTGTTTTTCCAGTTTCCGGCTCACCATAAATTAGACTGACACTGTCTGGTAAAATGCCTCCGCCAAGATTGTTATCGACGCATCTGCAGCCGGTGCTTATTCTAGTCAAGGTTTTTCACGTCAACATTATAAACCTGAATCTAGTAATGTTTTTGCACTTAAACGTATACTATTAAGGTTTGATTTAGTGAAAGAAAAAGTTGCAGTTGCAACGGTAGAAGGGAAAGCATATTTTCTAATTGTTAACCTGCTACGAGAACGAAATATCCCTTTCGCAAGTTTGGTTCCAGGCGATTCAGTGCCCGCCGAAGTAAAAGTTGTCATAACCACTGAAGGGGAAAAGCTCTTAATAAGACATGAAAAAATCTTGGTTTTTTCAGGCGAGAATGAGCTTGATATTCTAGTAAACGAAGTAGAGAAAACGCTTCAAGGTAAAGAAGCCTATGAAAAAATAGTTATGGGCGTCGATCCAGGTGAAGCAATTGGATTTGCAGCAATCGCCGATGGAAAAGTAATCGAAGAAAGCAACTGTTTTAGCACAAAAGAACTGATTGATGCCATAAATAAAACGATAAGAAATGTTGATTTTTCAATAACAAATGTTTCTGTTAAGATTGGAAACGGTGTTCCAATCTACAAAGATTTAATTGAAGCACTAGATGATGAGCTACCGCAAAAAGTGGAATTGAATGTGGTAAGTGAAGCAGGAACTAACAGACCCTTAAAAGAGAATAGACGAAGCCGAGGAATCAGACACATTTCTTCAGCCAAGAGGATAGCTGCTCGAACAGGCTATATTTTTCCAAGGAGAAAGACACTTGCAACAGGCAGTCGAATCTAATAACACGCTACTAGTTGATGGTCCAGCATCAGTGCGGCTTGTTTCTGGCAAAGTTGAAGTTTTCGGCGCGCCGGTAAAGGAAATGAAAAGAGTCTTAGTTCGTGAAGGAAAACGTTTGCCCTTCTTTGTAAACGAAAAAGCAGTCTTTGACATTTCGTTAGGGGGTAACGCAAGCATCGATCAAGTTATTGGCAGAAGCACTATACCCCAATCATGGAATAAACCTATAGACGCAATTTTAAGCGCCCAAAAAAAGCCCATGGTTATTTTGATTTTGGGAAAAATTGATTCAGGAAAAAGCAGTTATTGTACTTACTTAGTAAACAAGTTGGTTGACGGAAAATGCAGAGTTGCTGTTTTGGATGGGGATTTAGGCCAATCAGACATAGGTCCATCAGGAACCGTGGGTTATGCTTTGACTTCAAAACCGCTGACGGAATTGTACGATTTGAAGTTGGAGAATGCTTTTTTTGTAGGTGTCACTTCGCCAATTAAGGCTACAGCTAAAACTATTGAAGGCTTAACAGCACTGAAAGCTCAGATTCTAGAGCGACCAGTCGATTTCGTAGTGGTTAACACTGACGGTTGGGTCACAGGCGATATTGCGATAAGATACAAAACCGCATTAATTAAAGAACTAAAACCTGATCTCATAGTCGGCTTGCCACAAGCGGATGAACTTGACGCGCTTGTCGCTAACATCGAATCAACCCCAATAATTATGGTTGAGCCATCTTCTTCACTCAGTCAAAGAAGCCCTGAAAAACGCAAAAGCTTGCGAGAAATGACTTATGCAAGATACCTCAAGGACGCCAAGATGCAGAATTACCCCATGACCCAACTGACAATCGAACCAAAGAATGGTGTTCCCAATCGTCAAGAGCCAGAAGAAGGACTGCTGGTCGGGCTATACGGTTCAAAAAACAGATTCTTAGGAATCGGCGTGTTGCGAGAAATCAACTTTGTTAGAAAAGCGCTGAAAGTTCAAACCTCAGTTTCAGCAAAACCTAATAGACTTGTTATCGGAAAAGTTTCATTAAACATGAAATTGCAGGAAATTCAAGATTGATTTTTGAAGAAATCTCTAATTTCTTTGCCTAAAACATTTTTTTCGTTCGGCAGTGTTTTCATTCCATTGCTTATCCACGACGGCAAGAAGCTTCTGCAGTAGCTTGTGGAGAAACGATAGTCCAAAAAGACTATGGCACCTCGGTCTTCCAGTGTTCTTATGGGTCTGCCTGCTGCCTGTGACGCTTTTTTCATTGCTGGCAAAACATAGCCGTATTCTCGTCCAAGTCCAGGAAAACATTTATCGTAATATTCAATCTGTGCTTTCACTCTTGGCGTCGGTTCCGCATAAGGAACACCTACAACAATTACCGAGTTCATTTGGTTGCCTGGAAAATCCACACCCTCCGAGGTTCTTCCCCCCTGAACGCCGAGGAAAACGGCGCCGCCTTTGCCCCCGCATGCTTTAAAATCTGAAACCATTTTCTCGTTTGCTTTAGAAGTCATTCCTCTTCTCTCATGGAAAAGCGGTTTCTGAACAGTATTCTCTATGCCTTCGGTTAGCAGGGCGTTTAGTACTTCAAATGAAGCGGCGAAAATTCCTGTATTAGTGGGAGTATTCTCTGCTACCTCATTTATTCGCTCTATCATTGTTTGGTACATTGCTGGTGTTCTTTTTTCCATTGCGGTGGTAACGCCAAGACAAACCGCTGAAAACACATGTTCCTTTGGAAACGGAGAAGGTACAATACATCTTACGGTGTTTTGCGGCAATTTTGTTATTCGCGCGTATGCTTCCAGGGGCTGAAGTGTGCCGGACATAATAACGTTAGCATAAGTTGAAGAGAAAACTGGCTCTGTGACTTTCGCAGGATCCAAAGCAACTATCTGAAGTTTTGCGGTTTTATTTTTCTCTTTGTTGAGATAGCGGCTTGCAACGTTAATGAATGCGTTATCTCCTTCGGTATCCAGAAATTTGAGCAAGAACTCGCTCATTGCATGAACGTAGGAACGTGGATTTTTTCCTTCTGCCAATAAACTCTTCTTGATAGCGCCACCTGCTTCATGCATGTCTTGGAAAAATTCTCTTGGATGAGAGATGTTACCCTGTTTTTGAATGATTTCAATAATTTGGTCAGCCGATATTATTTCTTCTCGGTAAACATGGTCGGTTAGTTTTTCAACTTCAAATCTAAAAAATTGTGCAAAAGCTTCAATGTCTTTGTTGCCAAATCTTTTAGCTTCAATTTCTGCTTGCTTCATCACAAAAAGCGATAACGTGCTACCTGAAATGTCAATAGCTGTCTCAGGTAAGTTATGGGCTTCGTCAACTATTAGAATTATTTTTTGCAGGTCTGTCTCCATGCTTTTCAGAAAAGCATTTCGAATCTGAGGATCGAAAACGTAGAGGTAGCTTAAAGCAACCACTCGGGCATCTGATAGAGCCGATTTTACGAGCTCGTATGGGCAAATTTCTTTTTTCCTGCATATTGATAAGATTTCAGATGCCATGTATGGGCGAACGGCCACCTGTTGTTGAAGTTGAATGTACTCGTAGGTTCGCTCATCAACATGGGTGTAATAAGGACACCTGCTTTTTGCCTTCAGTAACTCGCAAACTTCCATCAAGGATTTTGAGTCAAAAGCGCCTCGAGCCGCGAAAACGTTAAGGCACATTTCATTGCGTCCGCGAATGGAAACTCCTGTAACTGGCTGCTGCCTATGAATGGCTTTTAACTCTTCTATTACACGATCATGTTGCCTATGAGTTCTCGCCACATAGAGTATCTTCAACTTTTTCTCCATAGCCACAGGGATGCAAGCAGAAAGGGCTGAGATTGTTTTTCCTAAACCATTGCTTCCTTCGATAAGAATTGAACGCCTTTCGCGAACAGCATTAAAGACGTTGGAGATAAACTCATCTTGATAAGGCCGCACGTTAGAGTAGGGAAAATACTTTGCAACAGCGGAGGGTAGCTCAATCATTTTTTATCCCCTAAACTCTTTGACGGACAATAAATTTTCACTGGGCACTCTATGCAATGCGGTATCCCAGCTTTGCAGTATTTTCTGCCAAGCGCAATCAAAAGCAAATGAACATCCAGGTAATCTTTCTGGTCAAAAAGCTTCTGAAGGCTCAAACGTACCTCTTCGTAATCGCCATTTGTAGGTGCAAAACCAAGCCGCTTCGCCACGCGATTCACGTGGGTATCAACAGGAATGGTGGGCTGGTCTGCTGAGAAAAGCAAGACAACATCGGCGGTTTTTGGGCCAATTCCTGGTAATTCCATCAATATCTTTCTTGCTTCATCTAAAGGCAGAGATAAAATAGGGTCTAGCGAGCCGCCAAATTTTTTGAGAACAATTTTTGCCACATTTTTTATTGTTTTGGCTTTGTTTTTGTAGAGCCCGCCAACGTGAAGGCATGCCTCAATCTTGTTTGTTTCTGCATTTGATAATGCTTGAGGTGTTATTTTGAATTGCTTCGAAAGGTTTTCGAAGGCTCGCTCGGTGTTGGTGTCAGCGGTGTTTTGTGAAATAATTGTTACAATTAAGGTTTCAAATGGGTCGTTTTTCGGTTTAACCAATTTTGGTGTGGCTAGGCTGTTCTTTAAAGTTTGCAAGACCGTTGTAGCTTCAGTTTCACCTGTCACTTTTGCCTTCGCCCTTTAGGAAAATATTGAGAGAGTATTGATGTGCCAAGCTATAAATATCATTTATGAACAAGAAAGAGGATTTTAACGGTTTACAACATCAAAATAAACAAAACGCTCCTGTAGCATTTGGAAATGAAGTTTATTGGTAAGAGGAAAGGTTTTTAGTGTAGTTATTGTATGAGACTGTGAAAAGTGTATAGTGGTAAAGTGAGGTTAACATTATGTCAGTGTTTGCAGCCCCAGGAGCTTATGACCGTGCAATAACCGTTTTCTCACCTGATGGAAGGCTTTTCCAAGTCGAATACGCCATGGAATTAGTGAACCGTGGAGCCACCATTATAGGTATCCAATCTCCAGAAGGTTTAGTGCTTGGTTCAGAAGAGAACATTGAGGTTCTGGAAGAAGCAGGTTACTCATGGAAAATCTTTAGGGTAGATGACCATATAGGCGCGGCAATTGTTGGTTTAAGTTCAGACGCCCGAATACTAATTGATCAAGCAAGAATTTACGCTCAAAGTAACAAGCTAACTTACGATGAGCCCATCGATGTAGAAGTCGTAACTAAACGAATATGCGACATCCAGCAAATGTACACGCAACATGCAGGTGTAAGACCCTTCGGAGTTTCAATAATTTTCGGAGGAGTCGACAAAACAGGAACGAGAGTTTTCGGCACGCATCCAAGCGGAACATACAGAGGATACAAAGCGACAGCATTAGGCGCAGGAAGAGAAACCGTCCTATCGATTCTAAAAGACGAATACAATGAAGACTTGACCTTAGACAAAAGCATAAAGCTCACAGTAAAATGTTTAGTGAAAGCTCTTGAAGCAAGACAGTTGCCACCGAGAATAAAGATTGCAGTGATACCAGTAACAACCAAGAAAATGGAAATGTTAAGCGACGAAAGCGTAGAAGGCTACATCAAAGAGCTGGGTTCAAGCAAGTGAAAACTCGATGAGTGAAAAGTTCACCGTCGCACGCCTAACAAAAGAAAACGAACACTTCGAAATTCTAGTAAAACCTCAAAAAGCCCTTGAATACCGAAATGGCAAAATCTCGGGAATCACCGAAGTTTTAGCTGCTGAAATAATTTTTTCAGATGCAAATAAAGGCACCAAAGTTTCCGAAGAAGCAATGAATAAAGCCTTCGGAACAACAGATCCCTTAAAAATCGCCGATTTGATCCTGAAAAAAGGTACCCTTCAACTTACCACTGAACAAAGACGCAAAATGGTTGAAGACAAAAGACGCCAAGTAATTGACTTTATTTCAAGACAAGCCGTTGACCCAAAAACAAATCTGCCTCATCCTCCAATGCGAATCGAAAATGCCATGGAACAAATCCGCTATCCAATCGATCCGTATAAGCCAGTGGAAGAACAAGCTAAAGACATAGTGAAATTGCTACGGCCAATTTTGCCCTTAAAGATCGAGCAAGTAACAGTTGCAGTCAAAATTCCAGCTCAATATTCTGCAAGAGCTTACGGAACAGTTAAAACTTTGGGCACTATTAAACGTGAAGAATGGCGTGGAGATGGTTCATGGTATGGCGAAATTGAATTGCCTGCTGGATCATACGCCTCGTTGCTAAACAAACTTGGCGACGTAACTAAAGGAAATGGAGAAGCAAAAATAATCTCTTAAAAATAAATTTGGATGGTGAAATTTATGCCAATATTCTTTGAAAAGAAACAGCTCGTAACGCCGGGAGAAATGCTTGCTGAAGGCGAATATTTACCTGGCGAAAATACATACATGGAACAGAATAAGATCTACTCCTCAAGAATTGGGCTTGTAGATACAGATAATAAAAAAGTTAACGTTGTTGCACTTCGGGCTTTTTATGTGCCAAAAATGGGTGACATCATAATCGGAACGGTCGTGGAAGTTGGATTTAACGGTTGGACCGTTGACATTAAAGCACCCTATACAGCACTCCTACGTGCATCTGACGTTTTAAGCAGACCCTTCAAGCCTCAAAACGACGAGTTATCAGCAGTTCTTAATGCTGGCGATTTAATTGTTGCAAAAATCGCTTCCTACGATAGGGCACATGACCCTCAGCTCACTGTTGGGGAGCCAGGGTTAGGAAAGATAACTCGTGGACAAATTCTTCATGTAACCCCTACAAAGATACCTCGGATAATCGGCAGAAAAGGCTCAATGATATCTATGATTAAGCAGGAAACAGGTTGCCAAATAATTTTGGGGTTAAACGGTGTTGTCTTGGTTACTGGGAAAACACTTGAAGATGAAGAACTTGCCATAACGGCAATCAAAAAGATTGAGGACGAATCCCACACAAGTGGGCTAACAGACCGCATTACACAGTTGCTTAAAGAAAGTAAGGTTAAAATGGAGGAAAATAAGAATGAATGAAAAACCAGAGAAACTAATTGATAAAAAAGGTATAAGATTAGATGGCAGAAAAGCCGATGAACTTCGGCCCGTAAAGCTTCAAGTCGGCGTTTTACCAAACGCTGATGGATCAGCCTATATTGAACATGGAAAAAACAAGATTCTAGCCGCAGCATTTGGTCCAAGAGAAATGCATCCTAAGCATTTGTCTCAACCAGACAAAATGGTTTTGCGATGCCGCTATCACATGGCACCATTTTCAGTTCAGGAACGCAAGTCACCAGCACCTTCAAGAAGAGAAGTAGAACTCTCCAAAGTCATAAAAGAATGTTTAGAACCCGCATTATTCTTGGATCTTTATCCGCGAACAGGCGTAGACTTATATGTTGAAATATTGCAAGCTGATGGCGGAACAAGATGTGCAAGCATCACCGCTGCTGCCCTAGCCCTTGCTGACGCTGGGGTTCCAATGCGTGACTTAGTAGTTGGTTGCGCCGCAGGAAAAGTTGATGACACCGTTGTCTTAGACCTCTATGATGCTGAAGACAAACTTGGTGCAGCTGATGTTCCAATAGCTTATATGCCCAGCATGAATGCAGTGACGTTACTTCAAATGGATGGAATACTTACACCTGAAGAATTTGAGAAGGCAATGAACATGGCAATTGATGGATGCAAAAAAATCTATGAAATGCAGAAAGAAGCATTAAAAACAAAATACATGGTTGTTAAAGAGGAGAGTGAAGAGTAATGTCATCACTTGTAACACGAGTAAAACTAAAACAGATTGAAGAGCTTATTGCAAAAGGAAAACGCCTAGATCAAAGAGGCTTACATGATTACCGGCCTATTAAAATTGAGCAAGGATTAATTGAACGCGCTGAGGGTTCTGCAAGAGTTTTGCTTGGCAAAACAGATGTTCTCTGCGGAGTAAAAGTAGAAACAGGAGAACCGTTCCCAGACACACCTAATGATGGAGTAATGACTGTTAACGCTGAGCTTGTTCCGTTGGCTTCACCGAATTTCGAGCCGGGGCCACCAAACGAAGATTCCGTTGAATTAGCAAGAGTTGTAGACCGAGGCATACGTGAATCACATGCAATTGACACTGAAAAACTATGCATTGAACCAGGCAAGAAAGTCTTCGTTGTCTTTGTCGATGTCTATGTACTCAATCACGACGGAAACTTAATTGATGCTTCCGCTTTGGCAGCCATGTCTGCTATAATGAACACTAAGATGCCTAACTACGAAATCAAAGACGGCGAATTAAAAATGAAACAAGGATACACTCCATTACCATTGAAAAGCCACCCAATAACAGTTACAATGGGAAAAATTGCAAATACACTCATCGTTGATCCATGGGCGGAAGAAGAACAAGTTATGGACTCAAGAATATCAATGGCTATCAACGAAGACAACAACATTTGCGCAGTTCAGAAAGGCGGCTCAGGCTATTTCACACCACAACAGATTTTAGAGGCATCAAAGATTGCTCAAGAGAAATCTGCGGAATTACGAAAAAAGCTTAATTGGTGAAAGAAGTGCCCAAAACAAAGAAAGTAGGTCCAACTCGAGGCTTAGGACCACGTTACGGTTCAACAGTTAGGAAACGCTACATAAAAGTAATAACTGAGCTCAAAAGACCGCATAAATGTCCAAACTGCGGCTTCGTACGAGTTAAGCGTGAAAGCGTCGGCATCTGGAAATGCAGTAAGTGCAGTTTCACTTTCGCTGGCGGAGCATACACTCCAACAACGAAACTTGGCGTTGTAGCTAGGCGTGCAGCTAAAGGTTTGCCGGTAGAGGAAGCAACAAAAGAAGCGGAAAAAGCTGAAGCAGAACCTGTTGAAGCAGCAACTGAAGAAGAAACCGAATAAACCTCTTTTCTTTAATTTCTTTTTTGTTTATTCTTATGTTTTGTTTATTACTTTGAACTTCGTTTAGCATTTGGAATGCTTTATGGCAATTAGGGCAAAGGCTACTGTACTTTTAAAGTTCAATTCGAAGAAACAATTGACAGCACTTCTTGATGCTTTAATGCCGGAAGCATGTGCGCCAGTAACAAGACGTGCTAATGTGAAACTGGAAAAAGACGGTTTATTTCTCTTATTAACCGTTGAAGCTGACGATACGGTTGCTTTGCGTTCGACGTTGAACGCCTATTTGAGATGGATAAACTCAGCAGTTAACGTAATAGATGTGGTTGAGCACACTTAACGTGGCGGCTAATTGGCAAAGAAGTTTTACTTGTATTTTGCCTTAAACATTAGAATTATGAGTGCTTGAATGAAAGCTAAAGAATTAGCAAGAATTATTGCCAAATCGTTTCGGAAAACTCCATAAACAAACCATAACAGCACACCTCCGCAGTAAAACACGAACATTCCCCGTGAGATATCCTTGGTTGATTTTGTTTTCCAAACTTTAATTAATTGTGGAAAAAGTGAGACTGTTGTAAAGGCTGCGGCGATTAAGCCAATGATTGTTATGTTATCCATTATGCTCTTGTCTCTAACGTATAGGCGATTGGTATTTACATTTCGCTTACTTAAAGAAAATTGTCCATGTATAAGCCAGGAGTCTCGGTTGTTGATTGACGGTTGATGTTGTCATCTTGTCAAAAAGGTTTAAATAAATACTGACTTATTCCCTATATGCTTTAACACAAAAAAACGGATGAAAACTTAGCATGTCTCAGGAATATCGTTACATACTTCGTATTATGGGCACCGACGTTCAAGGTACCCTTAAGACTTCTTACGCGGTAGCACAAATAAAAGGTGTAAGCACGAGCCTCTCAAACGCAGTTTTGAAAAAGGCAGGAGTAAACCCTGACCATCGAGTAGGCTACTTAACAGAATCAGACGTCTCCAAAATAGAGGATGTTATCCGAGATCCAGCCAAGTATAATGTGCCAAACTGGATGTTTAACAGGCGAAAAGACTCGGAAACTGGAAAAGACATGCATCTTTTAAGTGCTGACCTTGCTTTGAAAACAAAACAGGATATTGATGAAGCTAAAAACATTAGGTCTTGGCGGGGATACCGCCATGCTTACGGCCTAAAAGTCCGTGGACAACACACAAAAACCACTGGACGCGCGGGCAAAGCCTTAGGAGTAAAGAAGAAGACCCTCCTACAGAAACCTGGTGGAGCACCCGCTGAAGGAGGCAAATAAGAATGGGAGATCCAAAGAAGCAACGTAAAAAGTTTGATACGCCCCGGTATCGTTGGCGTAAAGATATTCTCCAAGAAGAACTAAAGCTTCTGGGACAATACGGCTTAAGAAATAAGCACGAGCTTTGGCGTCTCAAGACTACTTTATCAAAAACCAGGGGCATCGCTCGTTCACTTATCAGTAAAACTGCTGAAGAACGAATGAAAATGGAAAATGAGCAACTAGTTAAACTGAAGAAACTTGGGATTTTGCAAGATACTGCAGTATTAGATAACGTTTTAGACTTAACTATAGAAGACATCTTGGAACGCAGATTGCAAACAATTGTTTTCCGCAAAGGTTTGGCGCGAACAGTTTACCAGTCGCGTCAACTAATAACTCATGGACACATAACCATCGATGGACGCCGAGTAACCATTCCAGGCTACATTGTGCCTAAAGCTGATGAACCAAATGTTATCTATTCTCCAGAGAGTGCAATTGCAAACCAAACTCATGCATTGCGCGCGGGATTATCAGTGGTTGCTAAACAACCAGAAATTAGGCAGCCTACCAGAGGCCGAAGAGGCGGAAGAGGAGGCGGCAGATTCTGAGCGCCAACAGCAAACGTAACGAGAAATTTGCCATCGTCCACATCTTCAGTTCCTACAACAACACCTTAATCCATATAACGGATCTTTCAGGCGCAGAAACAATCGCCCGTACAAGCGGCGGAATGTTCGTCAAAGCAGACCGCATGGAATCATCACCCTACGCTGCTATGCGTGCAGCAACAGGCGCAGCTGAAGTTGCCCGAGACAAAGGAATAACAGCAATTCACATCAAAGTGCGAGCGCCAGGCGGTTCGGGACCAAGAACCCCGGGACCGGGCGCACAAGCAGCCATACGTGCGTTGGCAAGATTCGGGTTCAGAATTGAACGCATTGAAGAAGTTACACCAATTCCCCATGACGGCACCAGACGACCTGGCGGCAGAAGAGGAAGAAGAGTCTAAACTCAATTTCCCTTCTTTATTGACAGAAAAATTGAAATAATGCCCCTATATCTCTATTGAAACGCACGGCAATTAATGTAACTTATTGGAGTGTCTCAGCAAGTGAAAATTGAAATCCTTGAAAAAAACGATACTAACCTCCGCATAGTCGTTAAAGATGCGGATGTTCCGTTAATGAACGCTCTGCGTCGAATAGCCCTTGCTGAGGTTCCATGCATGGCAATTGAAGAAGTTGTCATGATAGAAAATTCTTCAATCTTACAGGACGAAATAATCGCTCACCGACTAGGCTTAACCCCTCTAAAAACTGATTTAGACTCCTATAATCTGCCTGAAGATTGCAAATGTCAAAGCGAATTCGGCTGCCCAGAATGCCGAGTAACCCTAACTTTAGATGCAGAAGCTAAAGATGGAACCAGAACAGTTTATTCAGGCGAAATAATTTCTGACAACCCAGAAATCATGCCGGTTTCAGATAGAATTCCAATAATAAAATTGGCTAAAAACCAAAAATTGAAGCTTGAAGCTTACGCACGACTTGGCAGAGGAAAAGTCCATGCAAAATGGCAGCCAGTTTCAATGTGCGCATACAAATATTATCCCAAAATAACCACTCCGACAAAGAAATGTGAAGAATGCACAAAATGCGCAGATATCTGTCCAAAGAGAGTTTACGAGATTAAAGATGAAAAAGTTGATGTCCGAGATCTTTTAGCCTGCAACCTTTGCATGGACTGTGTGGAAGCTTGCCCGAAGAAACCGTCACCTTTGAAGGTTGAATGGGAAAAGAACGCTTTCATAATGAATATAGAGTCAACCGGTGCACTTCCGCCAGAACGCGTCCTTAAAGAAGCCACCAAAATTTTAGGTAAAGAACTAAACGAACTTGAAGAATTAATAAAGGCTGAACCACAATGAAGGAAACCAAAACAACAAACCCAGAATTAATCAAGCTTATCGGTCTTCTAAAGAAAGAAAGCAGAGAAAAGCAAGCAGGTATCTGGTTAGACATAGCAGAATACCTCTCAAAAACCCGTAGCCAACGTATCTCAGTTAACTTAAGCACAGTAAACAGGAACACAAAACGAAGCGACGTAGTTGTTGTTCCAGGCAAACTTCTCGGGTCAGGCAGCATTGACCACGCAGTAACAGTCGCGTCGTTTAGCGCTTCCCAGAAAGCAAAAGACAAGCTTGCAGCTGCAAAATCAAAATACCTGTCAATTCCTGAGCTCTTGAAGAAGAATCCCAAGGGCGCAAACGTAAGGATTATTCGGTGAGAAAAATGGAAACATCAATGAAAAGTCGTGTTACACTGGTAAATGCTGAAGGATTAATAGTTGGCAGGATGTGCAGCAAAGTTGCCAAACGATTACTAAACGGAGAAGAAGTCACAATTCTAAACGCTGAAAAAGCAGTTTTTTCAGGTAAAAAGAAAGCCAAAATCTTGGAAGCCCACATATTTCTCGAAGTAGGTGCTCCGGTGCGTGGCCCATTCCATTATCGAAGGCCTGACCGTTTTCTACGAAAAACTGTCAGAGGTATGGTTCCGTATAAGCAGCCCAAAGGCAAAGCGGCTTACGCTCGGCTCAGAGTTTTCATGGGTGTACCTTTAGATCTTAGAGGTAAAGAAATGATTACATTCGAAGAAGCTTCATCTGCCAATCTGAAGGGTCCACATTTCACTCTTGGCGAATTGGCAAAAGAAATCGGATGGAGAAACAGGATGGAATAATTATGCCCGCAAAAAAAGTTTTAGTTGTTAGTGGAAAAAGAAAAACCGCTGTTGCCCGCGCCGTAGTTAAGCAAGGCGTTGGTAAAGTGCGGATAAATATGACTCCAATTGAAATTTACGAACCAGACATCGCGAAAGCAAAAATCATGGAGCCGCTACTGCAAGCAGGCGGAGACATCTGGCAACAACTTGACATGGATGTGCATACCAGCGGCGGAGGCTACATGGGTCAAGCGGAAGCAGCCCGCATGGCAGTCGCAAATGCACTACTTAAATGGACAAAGAGCACTCATCTTCGCACAGTTTTCAGTGAATATGACAGAACAATGATTGCAGGAGACAGTCGAGCTAAAGAAACCAAAAAGTTCGGTGGAGCCGGCGCGCGATCAAAAGAACAGAAAAGCTATAGGTAAGGAGAAAAAACAAAATGATTATTCCCGTAAGATGCTTCACCTGCGGCAAACTGGTTGGAGACCAATGGGAAGAATTTACACGCCGAATCAAAACAGGCGAAAACGCAAGCGACATATTAGACAGCCTTGGCTTGAAACGGTACTGTTGCAGACGTATGCTGCTCTCAAACGTTGAAATCATTGATGAAGTTCTGCGCTTCTATGAAGAAGCGGAGAAACGTAAAGAAGCACGCAACTTCTACTAAACTTCCTTTTAATTGGGCTTGGCCTTTCGCAAACCACTCAGAATTTTTTTGAGTGACAGAATTTTTAATCTAAGTTTGCACCGATTCTCTCAGTTTATTTTTGGATTGCTTTTTCTTAAACAATGTTGTTCCAACTAAGATTACCGTGACAAGGAATGCAAAGGAAAAGGTGAGGACTTGCTTGGATTCTGGAATTGATGTGGGTGTTGGAGAAAGAGTTGGAGTCGGGGTTGGTGTTGGGTTAGATGGCGAAACTGAAGCATTAAATGGGGAAATGCGTGGGTAGTAATCATAATAAACAACACTTTGGTCCCAATTAGCTACTATGGCGTATGGTTGACTTCCGTTTCCTGAATAGTCACTCCAATAGTTTCCTTCGTTTCCATTATCCCAACTATTCATAAGTCCAGCCCAATCGCCTTCTCGTCCGAAAAGCAAGACCTGATACGTATTGCTCTCAAAATTATTATTATAAAAGAGGTTGCTTGAAGGCGGCTCAAGAGCAAGACCATAATCATTATACGCGAAAGTGTTACCTGCAACTGTGTTATTTGAACAGTCATTATCAAGTTGGAGCCCATAATTGTATGTATCATTTCCAAAATAATTTCCAATAATTGTGTTGTTGAGGCTTGTGGTTGTGAGAAGGCACCCCCCATTAGTAACCGTGTTGTCTATTAGTTTGTTGCCGCTTCCGCCTTCAATAAATATGCCTCCGGGGACTGTCATGTTATTCCCTATGATGCTGGATTCTGAATCGTAATAAAACGAAATGGCATTTCCATATTGTATAGACGATATCGTATTGTTTAGAATGTTAATGTCATTTAACTTATATTCGACCCGTATTCCGTTTGGTTCGGTGACTGACGCTTGATAGCCATTATTGTTGCATATAGTGAAGCCTTGAATGGTGACGTTGCTTGCATTTATGTCGATTATGTCATTAGTGGCGTTGTTTGCGTTTATGAAAGTGTTTTCTTGGCCTTCTCCGATGAGCGATATGGATTTGTTTATGACGATGGTCTCATAGTAAGTGCCTTTGCTGACCAGTATTGTGTCTCCATTGGTTGCGGCGTTTATGGCTTCTTCAATGGTTGGATAATCGTTTGGTACATTAATTGTAAGAGTTGATTGCGCTTGAACGCTTAATGTTGTGAAATTTGAACTTTGCATGTAGTAAGTAGAGTTGTTGTCGAAAGCTTCTCCAGGATAGTTTACTGATATTGTGAATTTACCAATTTCAGTTGGAGTGTAAATTAGTGAGAGCGAGCCGTTTGAAGAAGTCGTGTAAGGACCCAACCTTTGCAAAGTGCCGTCTGGTAGCGTAACATTGACGGTTAAGTTATGAAAGACGTCGGTTGAACTTGGAGGGGATGGCTGAATTGATGCGTTAATCGTAATGATTTGACCCAAAACGTCTGGGTTAGGCTCCAAAGTTAGAGCAACAGACGTATTAACGACAGTTTGCGAATTAACAAAAACAGACCTCCCTGAAACCGAGCCCAAAACTATAATGCAAATGAGGATTAACGTAACGACAGCGGTATTTTTCATGTTGCTTGCCTCTCAATTAAACCGTGAAACGCCAGCTTGCGTTTTTTGATGTAAACCAACAAACCAAACACTGCGATCATGATAAGCAACAGTGGAATTGTCAGAAGTGGAAACTCTGGAACGGTTGGAGTTGAGGATGAAGTTGGAGAAACAGTTGGATTAGGAGTAGGTGAAGTTATTGCGTTCGACGTGCTTATCACCGAAACCGTATTGCTGTCAAGATTTGTTACGTAGACATATTCGCCGTTGGGCGTTATAGCCACGCCGTTAGGCTCGCCTCCAACGGTTATATTAGTCGTTATTGTGTTCGTGGCTGTGCTTATCACCGAAACCGTACCGGTGGCGACATTTGTTGCGTAGGCATATGCGCCGTTGGGCGTTACAGCCACATCATGAGGCGCGCTTTCAGCGCCAAATATATTGGGTCCAAAGTAGGTTGATATCGTCGTCGTCACCGTATTTGTAGCCGTGCTTATCACCGACACCGAACTGCCCCCAGAATTTGCGACATAGGCGTATGCACCGTCGGGTGTTATAGCCACACCATAAGAATAGTCTGTGCTAAAACCAATTACGTTTGCCGTTATTGTGTTAGTAGTTGTGTTTATAACCGAGACACCACGGCCGTCATTTACAACATAGGCGTAGGCTCCGTTGGGCGTTACAGCCACACCCGTAGGATTGCTTAAACTTATCGCCGCCGTTATCGTATTCGTTGCCGTGTTTATCACCGAGACCGAATCGTTGGCGTAGCCATTTGAATTTGTGACATAAGCGTATGCACCGTCGGGAGTAACAGCCACAGCGGTAGGATCGTTAAAACCAGTTATTGTAGCCGTTACTGTGTTCGTTGCCGTATTTATCACCGAGACAGAACCATCGTTAAAAACATCATTTGTAACGTAGGCGTATGCGCCGTTGGGCGTTACAGCCACACCAAGAGGGTAGTTAAAACCGGGTATTGTAGCCGTTACTGTGTTCGTAGCTGTATTTATTACTGAAACCGTATTGTCCTCGTTATTTGTAACGTAGGCATTTTCGCCGTTGGGCGTTATAGCCACACCTATAGGAGCGGTTCCAACGGGTATTGTCGCTGTCACCGTCTGCGCTTGAACTGGCAGAGGCAATAATGATAAAGCATAGAACAAGAAGAGGACGGCGAGAAGGATGCAGCCAACTTTCAACACGCTTGATGCCCCATGCTTCATTCCTTCACCTCAACAATCAAACCCTTCGTGCTACAAATGCTCCGAAAGTTTTTCATTCGTTTTCCAATTTGCTATTAGGTTATCAAAGCGATAAAAGGGTATTCGTAAAGGTCTCTTGACTTAGGTTAGTCAAGGTTTGTTTACTTAATTGAAACACATAGAATAGTTCTCATCTGACTTTTAGGGACTTTTTGCGACAGAACAAAACGGATCCAGACGAAAAGGGACGAGTTGGGACGAATCTAGACGCAACCTGCAAACGAAACAAACGCCAAACTAAAAAAGCAACTCAAACCACAAAGAGCAGAACCTGCCACAAAAAACCGTCAATAACTGATTTGACAAGAACTAAAGATAAATTAAAAATGGATTATTTTTAGAAAACAAAATGTGGGTTTAGTGGGAGTATAGTTTTTCGTATGGTCTTTTTGAGATTGGCAGTATTTTCTTAAATTTGCCCGCCATGATTTCTTTGGGGTCAGCGCCGAAGTGGCTGCAGTACTCGTTGACTAAGCCTTCGATGGTTTTCAGGTCGCGTTTGCCGACTGTCATGATTTTTGTTCCGTTAACGGGTGCAAGGATTTCGCCTCGTTCATAGATAACGCCACCATGCATGCCTGTGCCGACAAATTTTGCGTTGCATTTTTCGCCTTCTTTGAGGTTTAAGCCTAAGATAATCATGATTCCGCCTGCCATGTACTCCGCTAAGAAGTCGCCTGCTGTGTGTCCGATGACTATTTGGGGGATTTTGTGTTGGTATTGTTTCATGTGTATGCCGACTCTGTAGCCGACATAATCGCGGACAAAGATTTTTCCGCCTCTCATCGAGTGTCCTGTTACGTCTCCTGCGTGGCCTTGTATGATTATTTGTCCTTCGTTCATTGTGTTGCCGCAGCCGTCTTGAGCATTGCCGTGTACCATTACTTTTGGTCCGTTCATGAAGGCGCCAAGATCATTTCCTGGTGTTCCGTAAATTTCTATTTGGATGCTTGTCTCCAAGTCGGTGCCGATGTATCGTTGTCCGCAGACGTTATGGATTTCTATTTTTTCAAGACCATCTGCGCAGATTGCCTGTCTAAGAAGCGCATTTAATTCTCTGTAGTAGAGTCCTTCTGCATTTATTTTTAGGATTTTGTCGTCTTTTTTTATGAGTGGAAGATATTTTGTTTCAATTTCCAGTTTCGGTTTCTGTTGTAGCATCACTTTATTCTCCTGCCAATTTTACGCCCAAGATTCTTGATTCCGCTCTTGATAAGCCGACGCCTCTGAGCGCCAATCTGTTGCCTCGTAAGCTTTCGATGGCGTTTATTCCCATACCGCCCATCATGTCTTTAATCTCTAAGCTCCAGCTGTTCAGCATGTTTACGAGTCGTTTTGAAGCGATGTCGGGGTTGATGCGTTTGCTAATCCACGGATCACTTGTAGCTATACCCCATGGGCATTTTCCTGTGTAGCAGCGTTGGCAAACCGTGCAGCCCATAGATATCAAAGCTGCAGTTGCAATGTACACTGCATCCGCACCAAGCGCTATTGCCTTGAATACGTCTGCACTGCCTCTGATGCCGCCTGCAATAACCACGGAAGCCTGGTTGCGTATGCCTTCCTCTCTGAGCCGCTGGTCCACTTGTGCAAGAGCTAATTCGATGGGTATGCCTACGTTGTCTCTGATAACTTTAGGTGCTGCACCAGTTGCGCCTCTGACGCCGTCAAGCGCAATTATGTCTGCTCCAGCCCGTACCATGCCACTGGCGATTGCTGCTGCGTTGTGGACTGCTGCAATTTTAACAGAGATTGGTTTGGTGTAGTTTGTTGCTTCTTTCAGTGCATAAATTAACTGTCGTAAGTCCTCGATTGAATAGATGTCGTGTTGTGGGTAAGGTGAAAGCGCATCTGTGCCGCTTGGTATCATGCGTGTTTTAGCTACATTATCTGTTACTTTTTCACCCGGCAAATGACCGCCTATGCCTGGTTTTGCGCCTTGCCCAATCTTGATTTCTACAGCTGCACCAACGTTAAGGTATTTAGGATGAACACCGAAACGTCCAGATGCAACTTGAACAATGGTGTGGTCGCCGTATTTGTAAAGAGATTTGTCTAAGCCGCCTTCGCCAGTATTAAAGTATGTGCCGCATTCAGTGGCTGCTCGCGCTAAAGCCTCATGCACATTGAGGCTGATGGCGCCATAGGACATTGCTGAGAACATCACTGGTATGTCAAGGCAAAGTTGAGGTGCCAGCTTCGTTTTTAGAACTGTCTCTCCGTTTTCCACCTGTAGTTCCAGTTTATCTGGTTTTGCGCCGAGGTAAGTTCTAATTTCCATCGGCTCCCGCAGCGGGTCAATTGACGGGTTTGTTACTTGGCTAGCGTTTAGGAGCAGTCGGTCCCAATAAGTGTACTCTGGTTTGTCACAGCCCATGCCTGTTAAGATGACTCCGCCAGTTTCAGCTTGTTTTTTCACATCTCGAATGGCTTCCATTGTCCAGTTGGCGTTGTCTCGGCTAACGTTCGCGTTCTTTTTTATGGTAATTGCATGGGTTGGACAAAAGGTTACGCAACGCTGGCAGTCAACACAGTTCTCATCTTTACTGCAAATTGTATCGGTTTCTGCATCGTAGCTGTGGGTTTCGTATGTGCATTGGTTAACGCATACTTTGCAGCGTATGCAGCGGTTTTGATCACGTTCAACAATGTATTCAGGGATTATGTAAGTCTTCATTGAGTCTGTCCTCCTGCCAAAACCTCAAGAGCCTTAGGTTTGTAGTTTTTTAGTCTAACCACGACTGGTTCTCCACCTCTTGGGCACCAGAAATTATCCAGGTTTGGTGAAACCAGACGCATGGCTGATTCTTCCGATGACAAGTACGCGTATTCGCCGTTTGTGCCAGCTACCATTGGTCGCAGTTTTATTCTGTCAGTTAAGCCTATCATTTCACCGTGGTGAGCCACAATTATGCTAAATGGCCCGTTCATTAATAGGCTGCCGTAGGTTTGGCGCAGCGTTTTTAGGAGTTGCGCTTTTTTGGGCTCCATGCGGTCTATTTCCTCCCAGAGTGGTGCTGCTAGGATTTGGGCTACTATGTCAATTGGCAGGTTTTCTCTTCGCATGAGTAAGTCAACTGTGTAGGCAAGTACCTCGGTGTCTGTTTGCATGGTGCATTTGTAACCGTACATTTCCAAGTAGCGGCGGTTTATGCCGTAGGATGAGAGTTCACCGTTGTGCACTACTGTCCAATCAAGGATGTTGAATGGATGTGCTCCGCCCCACCAACCAGGAGTGTTTGTGGGGAATCTGCTGTGGCAAGACCAAAGGTACCCTTCATAATCTTCTAAGCAGAAGAAATCTGCGACATCTTCAGGGAAGCCTACGCCCTTGAAGACTCCCATGTCTTTGCCACTTGAGAAAACAAAGGCTTTTCCAGTTTCAGTGTTAATGCGCATTATTGCTTCTATGACGTAGTCTTCTTCGGTTTGGTTTTCTGGTCGCTGTTTCTTGGGTGTCACAAAATACCGCCACACAAGCGGTGGATTATGCACGTTGGCTGGTTTTGTCTGCATTTCCTCATCATACATTATATCGAATTTTGAGGCAAGGATGTGGTCGGTTCTTTCTTTAGCATCTTTGCTTAGGTACATGATGTGGAAAGCATAGTGATCTTTGAAGTCGGGGTATATGCCGTAAACCGCGAAGCCACCGCCTAAACCGTTGCCTCGATCATGCATGTTTATTATTGCGCGAACAGGATCTTTTGAGCCAAATCGTTTCCCTTCGGTGTTCATCATGCTGAATAGGGCGCAGCCTGAAAAATCCTTGTCATCTCCAAATGGACTTATTATTTTTCTGTCGTTCTGATTCATTATTGTACCACACTCATTTTTCTCTGCAGACCAGTAGGCAATGTTGCTAGGCTGAAGTCGTCTGAAAGGAGTTCATCTTTGAATTTCTTCACGTTAACCACGTTCTTCATTAAATAGAATAGGATGCCTGCTCGGTCGATGCAGTTTACAAGCGTTATGCCTACGATTACGTTGTTTCTGAGAACCAGCTTCTTGTAGAGGTTGTTTTCAAGATCTTGTTTAACAAGGATTTCCAGTGTTGGATCTTCTTTGGGGTTAGCTAAGCCAATGGACACGATGGGTATGCCAAAGTACTTGAGACTGCTCATGTTCGTGCCGCCACCGTACGTGGTTTTTTTACCTGCCATATTAAAGCCTGCAACGCGTCCCTCAACAACTGCTAGAGGCCAAAGGGGCAAGGTGCGGTTCTGATTAATTATGAAGTCATACGCCTCTGCAACGTCACCGCTGGCGTAAACGTCAGGTACATTTGTCTGCATCAGATTATCAACCACGATTCCTCTGTTGATTTTTATTGCGCTTCCCATGACTAGTTCTGTACGTGGAACAACGCCGATCGCCATTATGACAAGGTCACTGGGCACTTGTTCACCTTTGGTTAGCAGTACTCCTCCGACTGCGCCATCGTCGCCTAGTTTTCCCAAGATTTTTTGGACAGATTGACCAGTAACAACGTTGACGCCTACCTTTCGAACAACATCTTCCATAATGTCGGAGCCTTTCGCGTCTAAGAGCAAGCTGAGAATCTTGTCCTGTAGCTCAACCATCGTAACTTTCAAGCCTCGTTTTACAAGGGCTTCAGTTATGCTTATGCCAATCAGCCCTCCGCCTATGACCACTGCAGCCTTAGCATTTATGGCATCAATCTTAGCACCAATGCGCTCGGCATCGCCTAAAGTTGTAAATGTGAATACGCCGTCTTTGTCTGAGCCCTCCGTTTTTGGAACGAAGGGTTTGCCTCCTGTTGCAAGCAGCAGTTTTTCGTAAGCAACTTTTTCGCCGGTGTCAAGTTGAATAGTTTTTTCGGCTAAGTTTAGGGCTGTAACTTTTTTGCCGGTCAGTGCTTCTACATTATTTGCTTTCCAGAATTCTTCATTTCGGCAATCCATTTTTTTAGCATCTGCTTTACCGCTGACAAAGTCACTAATCATGGGACGACTGTAATGGGTGCACGTCTCATCAGAAATTACGGCTATGCTACCTGTTGGGTCTACTTCTCGGATGGCTTCAACTGCACCAATCCCTGCTGCTGAAGCTCCAACAATCACATACTTTGCCATTACGATTTCACCTCTTTGAATACCAACGCTTCGTTTGGGCAGTTGGCTACGCATGCTGGCTCATCAAAGCCTTGGCATAAGTCGCATTTGGCAACAACATGACCTTCTTTGTCCATTTTTATTGCGCCGTATGGACAAACCATGATGCAAGTCCAACAGCCCATGCATTTTTCTTTGTCATGTGTTACTTGACCAGTTTTTTCGTCTTTCTTCATTGCCCCTGACAAACAAGCGATTACGCATGGGGCGTCTTCGCAGTGTCGACACTGTATAGCGAAGGAAACGGGTTTGTTGCGTTGGACGGTTACTCTGCTTATTGGTTTTGGGCGTTCGCTATTGTAGGCTTTGACTATGTCTTTTGATTTTGAATGTTGAACTGTACAGTACACTTCACATAGTCCGCAGCCCATGCAGTTTTCTTGTTTTGCAATTATTCTTTTTACCATAGTTTACCCTCGTTAACTTTATTTTTAGCGTGGACAAGTGAGCATTAGAATGTGGAGTTCTATGTCGCTTGTGGATAGAACAGCTTTAGTTTTGGCTGATTGACTACCACAAGTCATGATTATTCTTCGACTGTTTAACGCCATTTTTACCACTCTCATGATTAAAGTTAGCCCACTCAAATGGCATGTATTCTATATAACTTTGTTGAAAATCATTTATATGTAACTTCATGAAATATGTAATATATGTGAATCGTATATCTGGGTGAATGATTTGGCAGAAAAAGACCTAGGCTATAGACGAGTCCAATGCACAGGAAGAGGCTCATACATAATATCCTTACCCAAAGAATGGGTACAAGACCTAGAACTAAAACGAGGCAGCGAAATAGCCTTCAACATCCAACCTGACTCTACGCTTACCTTAGTTCCAAGAAAAATCCAGGAAAAAGAGGGCAGAGGCAACCAAGCAAAACCAAAAGAATATTACGTTAACATTGATCCAAAAGAAAACATACAATCAATGCTGCGCATGATCCGCGCTCTCTATGCAATAGGCGCCGATATAATAAGAGTCCACTTCAAAAACTCCGAAGACGCCGTAAAATACAAAAACGAAATAAAAAGTCTCTCCAGAGACAACTTTTTAGGGTCAGAAATAATCGATGAAACAGCAGACGAAATAACTCTGCAAATCTTGATAAAACATTCAGAGTTCCCGATCGAAAAAGCCGTTAGAAGAATGGCTATTGTGGCTTTGTCTGCAAACAGAGACGCCATCGCCGCACTAAAAGACAAAAACACCGCACTTTTTGACAGCGTAATCCATTCTCACAATGACGTAAACCGCCTGGGACTGTACATTGTTCGTCAGCTCAAATACGGTATAGAAAGAAACCTCTATCGAGAACTCGGTTTTAGAACCCCCAAAGAATTTCTCCTCTACCGGATCGCTGTAAATGATATTGAAAGCATTGCCCAAAACGCAATGAACATAATCAATCACCTCGGCACGCTTCAGAAACTAATTGATGACGAGACTCTCTTCGTTAAAGATCCTATAGATGAAGAAATATACAATCAGCTCGTCAATTTCAGCTCACAAGCACACCAACTATATGATGACTCAATAAAAGCCCTTTTCAAGAGAGAATACAAAGATGCCGAAAAATTAATTTCAAAACGAGAATCACTGCATCCGCTCGAAAATGAATTAATTATGTTGATGTCAAGCAAAAAACTTGATCCAAACATCGCTTCAGTGCTACGTTTAATTTTCGATAGTTCAAGACGCATAATGGATTACAGCGGAAACATGGCGGAACTAACTCTGAATCGCACAGTAGAAGAGTTGTGTTCAATGCTGGCCTACAAATAGCATATCGACGTTGCTCATAAAGATTCGAGCTTTTAATGAGAAGTAAAACAACAATACACTTAATTCTGTGTATTCACATATTTACGTGTATGGTAAATCTAACCGTTTCAATCTCACAGGAGCTTTGCGAAAAAATGAAACTGCACTCTGAAGTAAAATGGAGTGAAGTTGTACGCAAAGCTTTAGCAAACTATTTGGAACGGCTGGAAATTGTGGAAGGCGGGGTCGTTCAAATGAAAAAATTAGCCAAGAAGATGAAAGATTCCGGCATTGACGTTTCAAAGATTGACTTGGACAAAGCAGTAGAATTTTACGAAGAAGGAAGGAAGCTGGAATGGAAGAGATTGTCTACGACACAAACCAGCTCATAGACTTATTAAGAAAAAACAAGCTTGATACCTCAGGTTTTACAACCATATTTAGTTTGGTGGAGTTTCCCAAAGCGCTGGAATTCGAAGAATTAACCGTCATTTACCCAAATATCGAAGACTATGAAGAAAGTGTAAATATTTCTGCTGACCTGCTTCAAGAAGGAAACCCTCTCCCAACGATAGATATATTGATAGCCGCAATATGCATCAGGAGAAATTTGATTCTGTGCACCAAAGACAATCACTTTAAAGTATTAAAAGCGGTTAGACCAAATTTCAAGCTGAAACTAATCCAATAAGGCAACAGCGGATATCTCGGCTGCCTAAAATAAATCTTTTTTACTTTAGTTTTCTTTGCCAGTGCTTACAACAACAATCTTGGCGTCATATGTGGACCCAATAACTAAGGTTGTAGGCGGAAAAGCAATCATTGTTGCATCGGTGCCTTCGGCGACAGCGTTCAACGTAGTCTTCGGTATTGCCATAGCTTTTAGCGTCAGTCTGCATCGCCTTGAGCTTAGCAATCAACAACAATGGATTCAAAAATGGAAATGGCAAAAAACCAAAAAATCAATAGACGAAATCTGAAAACTCGTTGTTCATTACCTTTTTTTCTTGTTAAATACACGCCTAGAAAAGGTAAAGCCCATTTTTTTGTTCCTTGGATTGGAATAGAGAGGTGGTGCTCCGGCCTAGGTCCATACTCGGGTTACAACTCGGAAAAGCGCGCCTAGGAATTTGACCGCGGCTGAGTGGGGGATCCCAGCACCTTTTTACCAGTAAAAATATAGTAAGCATTAACAAAATCGTTTGGGAGATATTGAAATATGTCTCCGACAATATTAATAATTGAGGTTAGAATTTGCCTGTGCCCTTAATCGAGCGTTCTGAAAAAGAAATTGAACAGAAGATCAAGAAAAAGATTGAGACAAACAAAGCCGTGAAAGGCTATCACAAGCTTGAAGTCCACACAACAGGCAAAAGAGTCTACGTTGAAGTTCACATCCTACTCGACAATTCACTTTCCTTTGAAGAAACTCATGGGATATCTACAAGCATTGAGAATGAACTGAAAAGTGTCGTTCCAAACGGAAGAGTCACTATTCACACCGAACCAGTCGGAGCCAGTCATGAAAACGTCTGGGAACTAGTTAAGGAAGTTGCAGATAGTACACCTGGTTCCCGCGGCGTACACAACATACACATTCAGGACATTGACGGAAAAATTGGCGTAGACTTGCACCTTGAAGTAAGTGCCAACATGACCCTCAAGCAAGCCCACGACGTTTCAGACCAAATCGAGAAAAAGATACAGGAAGCTAATCCTAATATCGCCGAGATTTCAGTGCATATTGAAACTGCCACAGAACGGGTTCTCAAGGAACAAACAGGAGTCCAAACGGAACTGGAGTCATACATTCAACATGTAGCAGCAAACTTTTCTGAAATCAAAAGCATTTCTGACATCAAAATCCGCAGAGTCGGCGATGTTCTTCACTTGGTCTTTTGCTGCAGTTTTGACCCAAACATCGAGATAAGAAAAGCGCACGAGATTTCAGGCAGATTAGAGAAAGAAATAAAGAAAACATATCCTAACATCACGAGAATAGATATCCACGAAGAACCGGAATCTTGCTGAAGACAACTCTCAAAGCTGTCATGGCAACACCTATAAGCGATAGTTGCTTCTCTTTTTGGAGTTTCCGAGGCGGATTCAAATCGAACGGCAGTTCACAAAAATGATGAGTCAAAAACCCAAGATTATTGGTCGCTTAACCGCGATGAGGTTTATGAGCGCCTCGGATCTTCCGGAAATGGATTATCTGAACCAGAAGCTCAACGACGACTGAACACTTACGGACGCAATGAACTCCCTCACAAAGCTTTCAGCGTCGTCCCCATCATAATTCGGCAGTTCAAAAATCCTATCTTCGCAATATTGATTGCAGCCGCAATCGTTGCGGGTTTCTTTGCTCAACCCGATCAATCGATTTCAATTATTTCTATGATTGTTTTGAGCGTAGTTTTGGGCTTTTATAACGAATACAAAGCCGAGAAGATCGTAGATAAACTCAAGAAAAGTGTATCTTACAAGGCTCTTGTGACAAGAGACGGCAAATCCTATGAGATTAACTCGGAACTTGTAGTTCCTGGGGACCTGATTACCGTCAACGTTGGGGACATTGTTCCCGCAGACGTTCGGATAATAAAATCAAAAGACCTTCATTGTAACGAAGCGGCATTAACTGGTGAATCTTTTCCAACCGAGAAAAATCCTGAA
>JBEKGO010000034.1:0-27774 GCA_050012755.1 Bathyarchaeia archaeon | reverse complement strand
CCAGCTTTCCCAGGTTCACGTGGCCTAAGACCACACTACAGCTGGAAACGGAACACGGTTTAACTTCTGAGTTCGGTATGGGATCAGGTGGAACCCGTGCCCTTTGACCGGCAAACCCAGCATTACTTCCATTCTTGCCTAAATTAACCTTTCGTTTTTATAAGCTAAGATTATTGAAGACCGAGAATCTTTTTGGATTGACAAAAATAATCTTATTGGCGCGTTTTTGATTGATTAGCGTCTAAGTACATTTGTGCGCAGCAGAAGGAAGAAAAAGAAAACTGAAAATGTTCATTTTGCACATACTCAATTGCATCTTCGCTGGGAAATGCAACGGCATCAACCCCAGCTTTTAACGCTAAAACATCAGTTGCGCCGCGCTCTGCACCCTTAGGTCTCATGCAACCTAAAATCAGGGGGGTCTCAGGAAACATCAGTCGTGTTATTGCAGCGACTTTGGCTATGTCTACTGGTTTTGGCGGCTTGGTTTTTGCCATGTCTGTGTCTTGAATTGGCATGAACGCTATTATCACCAAAGCAGAAGGCTTAACTTGGCTTATCATTTTGAGTGCTTCTAGTTCTCCGTCTGGTCTGCCCTCGTTTAATCCGACAATAACATGTGGTACAAACGGTAATTCCGCTTTGTCTAATGCTTTAAGCGAGTCAGCATAATCTTTCGGGGTAACTTTGAGGTTGTAAATCTTCCTTATCGTTTCGGCTGATCCAATAACATCTATTAACGCTGCGTCAATCCCAGCTTTCTTAAGCGAAACAGCAGATTTAAAATTAATTATGCCTGTATGGACAAAGACTGTTAAACCAAGCTCGTGCTTAATCCTCCCAAGCGTACCCACGAACCGTTCAATAGGAACTGAACCATCCGGCAGGCATCCACCGCTGACAAGACAACCTTCAGCGCCATTCTGTTTAAGCTTGGTGCATAAATCAAATAGTTCTTTTGGTGAAGGCGCTGGATGCATAGTTTCAAGGACTTTGGCGCCGCAATGTTTGCATTTTAACGCGCAGGCTGTACCTGTAATGGAAATCGTTTGAAAACTATTTGGTGAAGAACAGTAATGCTTTGTTTTGTAGTAGGTGAAGCCTGGCGCGTAGAAACGGATTTCTTTGCGTTTTGGCGTGGGGAAGCCTGATTCTAACAGGTTTAAGAGTTCTTTTTCGTTAAAGTTCCAAATGGTTTCGGGAGAGAGCTGCGGCATACTGTTCAGTTTATGAATTCTTTGCGGCTCTTAATAGTGTAACGTAATATTGGTGTTTAATCGATCAGAAAACAAAATCAGTTATTGACAGTTTTTTGTGGCAGGTTTTTTCTTTGTGATTTAAGTTGCTTTTTAGATTTAGAGTTTGGTTTCTTTGCAGGTTGAGTCGGAAAAAGTCCAAAAAAGTCGAATAAAGTCGGAAAAAGTCTAAATAAGTCCAAAAAAGTCCAGAGCAGAAAAATGAAAAAAGTGAAGCGAAAGGTTAGAAATTTTTGTTTTCCAGCTATTTTTGTTCTTTGTGTTTTAGGTTGCTTTCTTGTTTTGGGGTTTGGTTTGTTTGCAGGTTGCGTCCCTAAATGTAAGAAAATGTAAGAATCTGTAAAAAAATGTAAAAATCTGTAAGAAAATGTAAGAAAAAGGAAAAGACATGTTGGACATGTTGTGTCCCGAGTCAGTTATTGACGGTTTTTTGTGCAGTTTTTGTTCTTTGTGTTTTGGGTTGCTTCTCTGGTTTAAAGCTTAATTTCTCTGCAGGTTGATACATTTTTAGACATAATTTGACATTTTTTGACAAAATCTGACATTATTTGACATTTAGGATTTGTAACTGTTAAGTCGAAAAGATAAGGTTTCAGAAGCATTTTCAGGGCAAAATCTCTTCAGTTTGTTTCAAGTTGCTTTTTTGGTTTAGGGCTTGATTTCTCTGCAGACTGCGGCTCTATGCGGTTTTGTGCGTCTCCCTGCGGCTCTACGCGGCTCTGCCCGTCTCGTTGAGTCTTTCCGCGTCCCGAATTTTACATAAAACATATTTTTTACATCGCAAAACAATTTCAAAATGAGTTAGATGGTGGGCCGAGGCGGATTTGAACTGCCGACCTTTCGATTATCAGTCGAACGCTCCAGCCGTGCTGAGCTACCGGCCCACCCAACAGAGCACAGGACTTTAATATTATGTTAGTTTATAAGAATTGCCATAAATCTTTTAATCCGACCCCATTATTGGATGTGTTGTCAAGGGTGGGCTCGTAGCCTAGCACGGCATACGTTCAAATTGGTGATATCGCCTTCAAGTTTTCTTCTGGCTAAACGCACAACCCCTCTTTCTTTTTTTGTGAGCCTCCAGGGTAGAAGCGCAAATTTTGCGCTGGTAGAAGTGGAGGGTTTCTGAGTGAAAGATTCTGGGTTCAGCGAAGGAGATGCTTTGAACCATGTTAAGTTTAGGCGGATCGATGCAGTTGAATTTGAGACTATTCTGCGAAGAATCAAGATTTTAGATTTTTCAGGTTCAGTAACCGCTGAAAACAAAGCGTATTGGTCTCTTAATCAGGACATCGCGATTTGGCTAAGCAAGGTTGTTGCTTCAAGCGGAAATCGTTACTTGACTGATCTTCTTTTCTATTCAAAATGTGTAGATTTAAGCCCTCCAGCGTTGCTTGACCTGAAAATGAGTGAAGAAAAAGAACGCCGATACTTCCCAGCTGAGCGCCTGATGGAAACTTGGATCGCGCAGGCAAAGAAGAAGCCTCTCGCTTCGTATTTGATCTTTAATACGGTAAACGCAGCCAAGAGTTTCTACTCTCACAACAGAGTACCTTTGCTTGAAGTCGAGTATGTTTACAAGCCAAAGCCAAAACCGCCCTTAACTGAAGAGCTTCTGAGAAACTTTAGGGAAGGCTTCAACTTCTACGGTAGGGTACTGTTCGATTTCTTTGTTTCAGTTCCTTTGAGAGATGGGCAATTTACCCGGTGCAAATACTGTGGTCGAGAATTTTTTCCAAGATGGCGAAACATAGAATCGTACCCAAAAATTGAGCCGTTCAGCGCATTCATAATTCTACCCGAGAAAGGCCATGAGAGCGAAAAATACCGTGAAGACCTGATGCAGGTATGTTTCTTAACAAAAACTGTGGCAACTGAACTGAATGCTCTTCGTGACTTAAAAGAGAAGTTGCTGGGAAGGTCACTTGGACCAGATGAATACATTTTTACTCATCAGATAAATCAGGCTGGAATTACACATGTGACGCCGATAACCCAGCCTACGATCGGGACCATTTTCAGAACGAACAAAGCTAAAACAAAACTGTACCTCTACCCTCATCTTATTCGTACCTGGACATACACCACTCTGGGGAATTGTGGGCTTGATGAGCTGATAAGGAATGTCTATCTTGGCCACCAAATCACTCATACGGCAAGCTACACTACACAGATGATTCCTCAATGGCGGCAGATTTTCAGGGAGAAGAAAGCGCTTGAAGCGTTAGAAGTTGTTTCAGCTCCTAAACAGACAGAAGTGGAGGCTCCAAAGCCTGAGATGGATTTGAGCAATGAGGAGTTTGAATTGCTTCGAAGTTTGTTTAGAAGATTCAAGGCGAGTGGTGGCGTGCTTTGAACTACATGAAAATATTAGGTTTTTTGTGTAGCGCATCGAGAAAAAGAGCGTTTGCGCCATGGTTTTTCTAAGGAAGGTCGACATTTTATTATATCTAGCCAGTAGATGTAAACTACAAACGTAAAGGCGCCATTAGCCAAAGCTTTTTAGTCTTTCAAAACTACCGAAAGGCATGCAACTGTTCTATACATTTGAGGAAGCGAAAGCATTAGCACTGGCAAGGCTCAGACCACTATCGAACTTCTTTGAAAACCTTAACTCCCAATTTCCAGGGAATGGTCTTCTAGACATAGCGATAAATCTTCGGTTTCTAGAAACCAAATTAAGTCAGTCAACCGACCGCTGCTTTGATGACAATGAGTTTAGGCAATTAGACATTGTCTCTAGGGCGCTGATTGAATTCAGACCGTTCATGCAACCAAAACTTAGGGCCATTTGGGACCTATACAATAACGAGATTTTCCCACTAATGAGGACTAAAAACAAAAGCTATGATCTTCAGCAATTTATTAACTCAGAAATGGAAAGGATATCTCAAGTGGATGATCTCTCAAACAGATCAATCCCAGCACTGCAGAATAACCGATCTAGCATTTTATCCGCTCTCTCACTTTTGCTTCTAACAGTAATCAGGTTTGAATCCATCCAAGACACGATTGAAACCCAACTTAGGCAAACACTAATTGATTTCAATCTTCGAGAACGCTATGACATTGCCGAGATCTGTTCCGTTGAATCGAAAGTGGAAAGACGCACAAGGAGCGGCCAAGTGGACTGGGAAACTGACGTTAAGGCCATACGAAATGCCGTAGCTCATTGCAGGTTTATAATTAGTCAGCAAGGTCATAGCTGGGTAATCGTTTTTAATAACAATCAAGAAGGTTCCAATTTCAACCGAACCTATTCCCAAGAGGATTTCGAAAATTTCTTTGATCGCCATTCCCTGCTTTATAAGTTTCAACTGCACTTATGGATGCTTCTCGAGTTGCTGCCACTCTTCGCAACGTACCTCTGCATAAAGCATAATCAAACTGGATGTACTTGAAGGCGCCAGTAGAAAGAGTAAGCTGCTCTTCCTGAGAAAAATGCTTATTTGTGTAGCCAGTCGAGAAAAATAGGTTACCTGCAGAGCTTCAGCAAACAATAAAATTTTTTCTACCTCCTGCAATACTGGACTATATGAGTTTTTCTTTTTGTGATCTAGAATATAGTTTAGAAACAAATTTTTTGGCAAAATTTAACGATTACGTTCCCATGGATAGCGGGGTTTTCTTTCTCTAAATAATGAAAGGATTCTAATGGCAATTCCTAACCCTAATAGCAGTAAATATATTTTTAACAAAAATATCATGTTTTGCTCGACTTTCATAACCAGAAGGGGTTCTTCAAACACATGCAGCGCTAACTCATAAATAGGAACAAAGACTATTATGGAAGCTGAAATTGGAATTAAAATAAGCTCTATGAAATGGGCTTTCCTGATTTTTCTTGGTTGTTTTTGAGCCAGTTCATAACTAACTGGAATTAAAATTACTGCTCCAATAAATCCAGCAAATAATTCAAGCCCAAAGGGAACCTGATTTACTAATGTTCCAACATATTCTGAAAAGGGCGGTCTATGAAAGATAAGTAGGTTTAGCCTAAACCAAGTAGTATAGTTTCCAAGGTTAATCCCACTGAGAGCTAACATGAAAGTAGTTTGATTGTTCAATTGAGAAGCAAAATTTGATGCGTCGGTGAGAGACCATTCAATCTGATAGTTATTTGTTGGGCCAGGAATATCCCCTCCAACATAAAAATTTTGGTCAGCTTTAAGAAAATTGCAACCAATAAAATAGTTTCCTTCATATCTATCATTGGGAAAGTCTGCTGAGTTGTTTCCAATTGGTATCGCCCCTTGAATGGAGAATGTAGTTAAATTACTAATTGAATCGTATTCCTCACTTATTGGCCCGGAGGCAAGACTATTATTTTCCTGCGGAAGTCCTTCAAAAGTAAGGTTTTTGGGGAAGTATACCAACATCATGCCACTTTGAAGATTTGCAGCATTAACTTTGAAATACCAATTGATGTAGGCAAAATCCGTTTGAAATGTCTGGACCTGTAATTGACTTGTTACGTTCACGGTATCTGCATCAGCGAGTGGAAAGAACAAGCAAACTGAAAGAACAATAATAAAGAGCAAAACAACAATTTTTTGAATTGTTACTTCGACCAACCTATTGCTCTCCCATAGTTTACACGCAACCGATATGGTGCCAATTTAGATATAAAGTATGTTACGTTAAAAATCTGAGCACCGCCACCAAAATAAAATAAAAGAGGTTTGTTGTGTAGAGCCCAGAGAAACAGACGTCCTTTTGTTGTTCAAATATCCTGTTAGGCTTTTTTTGTTTTTGGATTTTAACTGAGTCATAGATAGATTCGGTTGTGAAGGCTGCGTGATAATCAACGTGTTGAAAACAAATACTCTCAAAAAATCAGTAAAACGGTGTAAAACTTCTGCGAAACACCTGCGTTACAGTCGCTGAACAATGATTTGACACATGTCGAACGTTCCTTTTCTCATGGTCGACAAGCATTTGTTCCTTTAATGGTCTGTAGCAGCTGAACAGGTTCAACGAATCTACGATTCAATGCTGGAGAAGTAACTGGAATCGTAGGCCATCTGGGTGTACCCCCGGGTAATCCCCTGGGCAACCCAGTAGATTATGTGTACTTTAGCAGAAGGAAAGCTCAAAGGTACACCTTTGGGCTGCTGAGTTCTAAATGTTAATTGTAAGCCAAAGCTTATATATCATTAACCTAAATCAGGTTAACTATGCCAAAGACTAAAGAGCTTGTTTCTGCACAGCAATTCATGACAAGGAGTCTGCTCTCTTATGAGGATGAATTGTTCGGTCTGCTCTATCGAGACATTGACGATTTTGCTGCGAAACAAACGCCTAAAATAATTACCCAAAAGCGAACCACCTCAATATACGGACCCAGAGGCGTGGGCAAGACGGCGGCTATGCAAGGTGTTCTATACCAAGCTTTAGAGGAAACAGCAGAAGATCCAATTATTCCAATTACAATTACAGTAAAAGGTGCCAACACTGCTTCAAACATCAAAGAACTGAATGATGTCTTCTACAGATCCGTGCTCTCTGGAATATTAGATGTTTCAAAATTCAAAAAAAGAGAAAGCGCCTTGAAAGAGGGAGCCAAAAAATATTCTCCTTGGGTGGCACGCAAAATGACTGAGGGACTAAGCTTAGTTTTTCCTCCTTTGGGCTTAGCTTCGGATGCAACTGAAAAAGGAGTAGAATGGTTAGTTGGGCAACTGCATAAACCCGACATTGAATCAATTCTCTCTTCGACCCAGACTGATACTAGGTATGTTGTAGATATTCTCATCAGGCACCTAGAAGAAAGCGGTGCTTGTCTTGTATTCAGCATTGACGAACTAGACAAAGTACCTTCCGATACTCTGCTCTCAGACTTTTTCGATGGAAACCAAGCATGGTTTCAGGGCAAACAAGGCATCATATCGCTGACTTACACGTTTGGAGAATCAATCAAAGAAACAGTCGCTTCTTCAGTCAAGCGCTTTTCCACGGTGGAAATGTACAACGGAGTAACCAAACTGGACGATGCTGAGAACATCATACTCTCCAGAGCATTCCTTGGTGTTTCACAAACATGCCCAGATGGAAAGACAACAAACGAGATAATTAGAACTATTTTACCTACAGAGACAATTAAAGCGATTCTAAACGTTTCTGCGCCGAATACTTTTTTGATGTTGGAAAGAACCTACTCAGCCCTTCAGAAGGCGATAGACACAAACTCGAAAACGGTAACTCCTAACCACGTCCTAGAAGAGGAAGCCGAGACTCTAACCCCAACCCAGATGGAGCAAGAAATAATGAAGGAACTCAGCAAAGGAAGACTCACACCGAGCGAACTAAGCGAGCAACTTAACAAATACTCATCATCCATTGTTCGAGCACTTCAAGAAATGATGAAGAAAAGATGGGTCATAAGAGTTGGAAAAGGAAAACGAGCGTATTATTCCTTAACGGTGCGAGGCGATGCTGCGATGAAACGTTCAGGAAAAACAAAATAGAGTACGATTAACCCATTTCGTGTTAATCATATATAAGCAAAATACCATAATTAACAGAGGGGTATACCCCCGGATTACCCCCTGGATAATCCCCAAGTGTACCGAAACTCGAATCTTTTTCACCACAGGTGGTCCATGGCTTTTTATAGGTATGGGTTCTAACAAGTAAACGAGGCGGATTTCAATGAATCAATCAACACTATATAGGTTAGCTAACATAAAAGGCGTGTACAACAATTCAATAAAATTATTGGAAAACCCGACACCACTAGAAGGGGCAATTGCACTAGTTCTATTAGATAATTCGTTGGAAGCAATGCTTAAACTGGTCCTTGATGAAGCCGATGGAAATCCGAAAAGAGATCCCAGTTTCCCAATGCTATTAGAGTGCGCTCTTCAGGTTGAGAAGCTAAAAGATCTAAAAACCTATAAGACCGCTTTAATGGGGCTCCATGGCGCCAGAAACGGTTTCCAGCACCAAGGAATAGTCCCTGATATTAGCGCTGTCTTAAATTAATACAAACCATTCGCTGAGAACTTCTTGCAGGTAGTGTCAAAACAGAAATTTGGTATTAATTGGGCCGAGGTTTCTTTGTCTCTTTTAATAAAGAACGGCGAAATTGGTGCAATAATCAAGAAAGCAGAACAAGCATTTTCCGCAGGTGATTATCTCTCTACAACTGCTTATTTGATCTATGCGTTTGAATCAACCAAAGCATTTGCAAGGTTCTATATTTCTGGATCCGGGCTTTCTTTAATTAGAAAGAAGATGGAAAAATACCGCAAGGACAACCCAATTGTTCAGTACATTACTACTTTGGATGAGGAAATTGAAACCTTTAAACTTGGACTTAATTATAAAGATTTCAGGTATTATTTGGACGTAGCTCAACTTGCTGGAGTAAAAGGAATTCTTGATGAAATACCCAGTACTAATGAAGAAGCTGCTATCCGAGAGTTCAAGCTAAAAATAGAATCGGCAAAAATTCTCACTGATAATTCCTTGAAAACTTGGTGTGTTTGCGTGAATGATTTCGTGCTAACGTTCATACTAAGAACAGAAGCTAATCCCCGAATAACCATAGCTCTCCTGCAGCAATTTATGAAAGGAGCAATTGAAGGTTTAGAGAAAGTATCAAAGCAAGGCAAAAAGGCCACCGACTTGCTTAACAAAAGCTAACACCGTAGAATCACTGTACAGCCACTAACTTTCAGGCTTTGATGTTTCCCTGAGCTCTGGGAATTTTGCTTCTAAAATTGCGTTCCAACGCCTACAATCAGCCTCATATTCCTTGTTCGGTTTTTCAGTTGTGGCGTTTGCGGCGTTCTCTTTTCTAAGCTCCGGGAACTTTGCTTCAAGGATCGCGTTCCAACGACGCCAATCTTCAGCTGACAATGACCTTGGCTCCTTTGGCTAGATCTTGGGGAATTTTTCACTCAGAATTTTATTCCACTTTGCGTAGTCAGGACCTGGAGGCGTTGAGGGTTCCAGCGGCGTTGATTGTGCTGGAAGACGCGAAGCAAGCCGTTGTATTTCGTCTTTATCTAATAATTGCATTATGAAGTCGTGCCAACTGTTTTTGCCTTTCTTAGCTTTCAAAGCGGTGTATTCTTCATCGTCAAAGGTTTCATTTATCGTTTTCATTTCAGGTCGTACCTTCTGCTGAGGTTACTTTCTTCTTGTTTACACGTTTGGTGGCGCCTATATCCATCCCTGTTTGCTCCTTTATGATTCTTCTTTCTTCTTTGTCACCTTCTTTCAGCCATTTCTCCTCTAGAGAACCTGGTTCTGGCGGCGAATTCTCTCTTAGATAGTCGGCTACGATTTGTCGTGTTACTTCCTGGACGGTTTCGAGACGCCGGCTTTTTCTTTCCTTTTCTAGTTCTACGTACATTTCATCTGATACTGACATCATGAACCTTTTCATATTCTTAACCATGCTTTAATGCACCTGTAGGTATATTTAAATACTTGCGAATATAAAGGTGTTGGTAGATGCCTGTAAGTATCATCAGGTATATTCATGAAAGGAGAAAACAAAAATGTCAAATAAGAAAGGGTGTACTAAAATGAAGAAGCAAGAAATCCGAGTTGATGCTAAAACCGTTAAAGTCAGCGTAGCTTTGCCAGTTCAATTCTTTGTTGCATTAAACGACTACATAAAACAGAACCATTACTACGAGAATATTGACGAGTTCCTGTTGGAGGCAGCTAGGCAACACGCAATCGAACTGCACATATTCCGAAAGGTGCCCTAAATGGTTGAAAAGAAAATCGAGTACGTAGACTGCGTTATTCCATTGCCAAAAGCGGTGTTGGACTTCTTGGAAGCTAACGTGAAGAGCCTTGATTATTCGTCTGTGCAAGAGTACATTTCTTTGGGTGTGCTTTAGATGGTTAAAGGCGACATTGAAGCTGGAGAATTCAGCGAATCAGTAAAAGTACTCATAGACAACATACTAAGCAAGGCTAACTGAATGTTAACGAAGCCTTCAATCCCTCTTTTTCTATTTTTGTTTAAAAGTTAGAAGGAAAAACAGAAATGGCAAACAACTATGTGTAGCCATCCGGCAGATGCCTTGGATGTGGTAGGCCTATTAGAAAGCGAGGAAACAAAACAGGCAAGTGCCGGTCCTGCAGCGCAAGATCTAATCTCAAACTCGCTATAAAAAACAACTAATTCTCTTTCTTGTCTAACTCAGCCTTCTTAGTCTTCAAGTATTCAGCTATTTTGTGGGAGAACAGAAGTACGTGATCTAGGGTTTCCTGGGTAATGCCGGCGTCCTGCAGCAAGTTAAGTTCAGTAAGCAGGTGCGAAAATCGGCCTATCGTTTCCATGTCAGAGTCAAAGGTCTTGTGCCTCTTGACATCCTCTAGCGTGTCCTTCCAGGTCTTTTCATTGTCAAGGCACGCCAACACTGCAGAACCAACCAAGAAAAGGGTTGATTTAGTATTTTGTGTTTCAGCAACTGTCTTTTCTAAAAAATCATTGTAGATGGTAGGAACCCGCAATGTACAGGACCTTAATTTTGCACTTGAATCGTTTTTAACATCATCACTCATTAGTTAGCGCCTCTAACAATAGAAAAAAGATAGAGCTAAAATGGTGCTTTTCAACTGTGACTCTTACGTTTTATTTCAGCGTCGATTTTTAATCTAAGCGATCGGTGCTCGCTCATTAGGCCTAATAGCTCGCGGAAAGTGTCTAAATCAGCTTCAGAAAACGAATCGCTTGCTTGCGGTTTGTAATCGATCAATTGTATGATTATAGAATCTAGGTTCGAATAGTCCTCTTTTAGACCAAGCGATTTGCATAAATTTTGCAGCTCGTGATAACATTTGGATTGCGTGCCTCCCAACAGTTTCCAGATATTGTTGATTTTTACATAAAGTTTGAGTCTCTGATTTTGAGCCCATTTGAGGTTAAAGGCTGCTGCGGCTCCGCCTGCCCCGTCAAACTCAGCGATGGCTTTCGTGTAGAGGGCAACAGTGAAGGCACACATGCTTTGATCGGTAGCCTTGCAAATTTCAGCTATACGCTTCTTCATAGCTGAAGGCATGCGAATAAGCAATGTTGAAACTGAGTTGTCAGGCTCTTGGCTATTTTCGTCTGTATGAACTTTTGACATACTAAACGTCTCTAATAGACAAAAGTGATATCAAACGTATTTAAGGCACAGGGGTTTTTTCAGCCTCAGTTTGAAGCTCAAGATTTAGGGCTGCGTACTTTCCGATGGAGGGCTTGCTGGCGGCGACTTTTTCAGCGATTTGGGTCCTGTTGAAGCCATGCTTAAGCAAGAATTGAATGTCGTTTGCAATTTTCATGGGAGACGTTTTTTGCACAACAAAATAGGTCCTGACTCTCTCGAAACATTGCTGAATTTCCTCAGCTTCAGTTGGCTCCAAAGTTAACTCCTGTTTTGGGGTTTCCGTTTGGGCCGGCGCTTCCTGGACTTGGGTCTCTTCCTGGCTGGACGCTTTTTCCAGTTGCGGATCTGCTGCCAATTGAGGTTCAACTACGCTAGGAACTGCTGGACCGCCTGCTTGGGTCTCTGCAGGAGTAAGAGGTTCTTCTTTTCGTTCTACCATTACAGTTTGGGAATCGTTAACGGTGTTAAATTGAGATAAAACACGTTTTTCCATGTCACGCTTTGCCTTGTCACCATATACCTGTACCGTGATGGGGAAAAGGACGTTTACTATGCAATACTCGAGCTCTTCATCTTCACGCCCCTTTTCCTGTTTGGGAGCCTCATTTTTGGATGGAATAAAGACGCTGTTAGCCAGGGTTCCCATCCAATTAGCATGAAAGTAACGGTCCATCTCGTTGAGTAGCCGCAGCAACGCAGTCGGATTGGTTCTGATTAGGTTTGGAACAAGCTTTGCTGTGATTCCTTTCTCTGTTGATGTCGCGCTTTCAAAGTAGACCCGATTATTCTCTAAATACTCATGAACATTTAGTTTTGTTTCCATGTTGAGTTAACGCCTCACACAATAGAAAAAACAGGTTAACGGTTCTAACAGTTAGCTTGTTAGCGGAGGAAGTATTACGGTGTTATGTTTGTAACTATTTGAGACGACCCTACATTAACCTGATACATGAACGTATCAAATAGAACATTAGGGTTTTGAGCGTTTTAACAGCTGAAAGTCTTTTCTTATGGGAAATAAGTAATCTCTTTGATTTAGCCTCCGTTTTGTAGCGCATGTATTATGTGTAACACGGTTGTTTTTTTAGTATGGGCTTTTCAACATACCAGGCTCAAAAGACAGCGGAAAAAGCTGGAGAGACAACCTCAAACTGCAAATGTTTTTTCCATGGGGCTTATATAGTTGATAGCAGCCCTGAAATTTCACGATTGGATAGGGGGTTACTAGTTAAACTATAATAGTACGCGATTTTTGAATTTTCGCGTGTTCGCGTGAAATATTGCCGGGGTACATCACCATCTTTCTATGTATTACTTAATCCAGATTAAGTTCTCAGGTCGGATTATATAGATAGCATTTTCGTTTCGTTTTTTGAAAAAACTTTCTCTTAAAGAGGCTCTGCTCCATAAAAAAGTACGTGTGAAACAGAGAGAGGAGATTTGATAGCTTAACAGTATCAGAACTTCTCAGGAGTTACGTAGGGCTCGCAGCATGTTCGCCAGGTTTTTCGCCAGTCTTCCCGGCTTTTGCTCACGTAAACTCTCTTCTCTTCCTCAACAGTCTTGCCCATAAAAAAATCAATATACCGGTCAACAGCTCGCGCATGTTCCCCACTTCCGACTATGCTATCTCTTGATAGTGTACTACCTCCGGCTCTCAAGCTGTGCGTTCCACAAGGCGACCTTTCGTTATCTTCAAACTTAACTCCAAGAAACAGCTCAGCCTTCTTACGGAAATAGTCGCAAGTTGGAACCTTAGAGGTTGGAAACAGTGGAGCGTCAGGTACAAGATCATCTCTGGAGTCTAGCCACTTGTGAAGTTCCTTAAGGCCCCACTTGCCAATAAAACTCATAAAGGGAATATCCGATTTAACACGTTCCGTATCAAGGCACAAAGGAACAATCCCGCTTTCATACTCCCTTTGGATATCCCGATACTTCAGAGCTAAGGTTGTGCTGCAATCAATGAAGCTCTGGAAGATAAGAACGCCCATACTTCTATACATCTGAGAATCAAACAAGTTGAAGAATCGAACAGCCTCTTCAACCGTCCAAGAATACTTCTTTAATTCAGGGTTACTAGCCGGTAACTTAGAATCATTGGTTGAAAAAGGAACCCCATTATACTTAGATAGTTGCTGAATAGCAGAAACGTAAACCCTAACTGTTTTCTTCTTGAACTTTTTTGACTTCTTAACCTCTTCCGGTGTCTGTGTCTCCTCAGTTGGTCGAAGCCAACCAACAAACTTAGCAATAGTCTTAGAGGCTATGTGCTCGTTTTCCCTCCATCCCTTATCTCGATCAGCATATAACTTGTCAATGAAATCCGGAATGCTGCCTTGATACGTAGCAAGGTAGAACTCTTGAAATTTCAAAAGGCCTGCCCGGTAAATGCTTTGCGTACCTGGATTCTTTCCTTCCAAAAACTCTAAGGTTTTAGGATCGAACATGCCTCTTCACTCACAAGAAAAAATACTTAACAAAAATTAAGTACGATGAACTCATAAGATAATTTAGAGATCAAGGAAAGCATTACAAAAAAAGAAAAGGGGAAGATTAAGACCGCATCACTTGAGACCATTGGCGATAATAGGGCACCAAGATTTTTGTGGCAACTGCAGTGTCTTTGTCAGCTACGTAGATTCCGCCGCCTTCGGTAACTGCGAAGTCAAGGCCTGCTTGTTTCAGTGCATTTGTAGCTTGTTGGTATGAAGCGCGATTAGCTGGAAAGTCCAAGACATCTTTGTCAACTATCATCCGTTGAAAAACAGCATTAACCCCTGTAAATTCGGGTCCTCTGTTTGCCTGTTTAGAGGGCCCAGTTATGTTAGGTTGGTTGCTCTGGTCGACCCGCGTGTTTTGCTCAGCCTCTTTGCTTTCGTCTAATTTAGTCATGGGTTGATCGGTATCGACTGGCTCCACCGTGACGCGGTATCGCGAATTTGGGCCGATAATTACACCTGCAGCAGGGCTTTTTGTGTTGCTACGCTTTCTTCTTCCTCTGAATCCAAAACTCCTTCTAGGTCGTTCGGTGTACATTTTGCATCAATAGAAAAAAGACCGCTTTACTTTAGAAAGCGAGCGGTGCAAAGTCCAATTGAGCCGCTTGCGATAAGAGTGGTACTGGCAAGCCACCACCATTGATAGAATAACTTGAGGGCTATGCTTACGGCTGGAACTGGGCCACCAAATGTGTTGGTCTGCAATGCTAGTTGTGTAGACTACGTTGAAGGCGAGTCCGAAAAGCGAAATACCCCCAATAACCAGCAAAAACAGCGAGATTAACGTTAGTTTCTTCTTTTGGCTTTTACTCATTTTTAACTCATCTAAAGAATGATTTGCTACGAATATGTAGTATTATGAGCACACCACCTTTCATTTTTGGCTACCTCTCCAGTAATCCAGAATACTTCACCGTTTAAGTTTAGCAGTTAGCTGCTGGCGTTTTCTTCTCTGAGCTCCGGGAACTGAGTAACCCTCAATATTCTTTCTTTTTTCTATTAAGGGTCTTTCATGGGTTGTGACCCTGAGTGTGGGCGCCTTTTTCTTAGGCGTTCCGCGCTCTTTTTTCTGAAAAAAACCTTAAATAACACATCGAATAAGTAACTGCCGCGTTTCGTTCCGGTGTCGGTGTGTGCAGCAGGTCCCCCAGCAGGAGAAGCCTACAATAAGGGATGAAACATGTCAACAACCCATAAAAAACCAGAGTTTTCAGCGGAAGCAAAAGCGCCGCTGATAATAACTTCCTCAGAAGATTTTAGCGAAAAAACAGCTTCAGCAAAACCTGAATGCTCAAATTCGCCTGACTTTGAACGTTTTCTAGAAATGGCTAAACCTTTCCTTGAAGTTGACGCTAATGGTAAGCCTAAAATTACGAAGACTGCGACCGGCCCCATGGTTACGCTCAGAGAAGACATCTTAACTAATCGTGATGCTTTTGCGAAAATCTTAGAGCTGTTCAGTCAAGTTGACGGTGAGTGGATCAATTCTAACCACTTTGCGTTCATAATTAGACAGTCTTCGCTTAAAAAAGAGCACCTTCTAGATGTTTCATTAAGCGATTTAGTAGAGGGACCGCAACCACGGCTTTACCGAAGCGGCGAGAGCAAGCAGCGGCTTGTAAGCAGCGTAAAAGGACGCCTTGCAAAAGGCTATCCGCCATTCACCGATCGCTTGAAAACGCGGCCGAGTAAAAGTTTTCCGGGTAAACATGAAGTAGTGGATGGTTATGGCCGCTGGGACATCGCTTTAGTTTTAGATCTGCCTTCAGTTCCTTTAATTGAGCGTGAAATGACTGATTCAGAAGCCTACGAAATATCTTACATAGCTAATGAGGACCGGGATGAATTCACTGATTTTGAACGGGGCAAATACTTCAAAGACATGCTAAAGCGGTTTCCTAATGAGTATCCTTCCATACGGATTTTAGCAGAAAAATTAGGCGAAAATTACTCAAGAATAGGCCAACTTACTTCTTTTTACGACAAATTATGTCTGGAAGAGAAAAATCTGTTGAGTGAAGTGTTTACCCGGGTAAACGAAAAGCCTGAAAGCGTCCTCAGACCTGCGTTCCGAGCGCCTAAAACGATTGTGAGTCAAGTTTTAACAAAGATTATTGAAGAAGATTTAACGCGGCGAAAAGGTGAATTGTATGTTACTGATTTAAACAGTAAAGTTGCTGCGGGTGTTTCGCCTGAGAAGGCTCTTGAAGAAGTCAACTTTGAACGCGTAAGCAATGAAGAAGCGCTCAAGAATCTACAGGCTCAGACAGCTGAGGAAGTGAAGGCTGAAGAAGCGAAGGTAACTAAACTGAAAAAGCTTTATCCTGCGGACATTGTAGATGACGTTATACGTGTTGGTGGCTGGTTTGGGCCAGCAAAAACAATCCAGGTCCTAAAAGGCCTAGTCGGTGACTTCTGGAAAACTTTGTCGGAAGAAGAGAAAAAACAGCGAATCTTAGACAAAGTTCAAGATTCGTCTTCTCTTAGAGGAAACTATGGCTAGCTACATATCATGTAGCTGGAATTCGCCTGAAAAAGCTTACCTGTAAGAAGCAAAATTAATAAGTTAAGCCTACCTTATTGGAGGGTAGGCTATTAGGCTATAAGGTGATTGAACAGATGAGGCCAGAGAACGCTCCAGTTTTGAAGGGCAAATGCGCTAGAGAATTCGTTAAGCAGACAGGGAAACCTCTGAGCAAGGAGCAACTGAGTATTTTCAAAGAAGCAGACCGCGTATTTGAAGCCATAAAACAGAAAAAGTAGTTTTTTAGTCGCGCCATTTACTGCATGCTAAACGCTTAAAACATTCTTTAAAGTATTAGACTCTTTCATGTCTGAATCCGAGGATATTAGCCCCTCAGAACTGCAAGTTGAAATACTAAGGCCTTCACATGACCTGTCAACTTTTGACTGCAGTTTAGACGACGAAATGGGTTTGAACGAGTTCATCCACGAAGAGGCGTTGCAGTACCAAAAAGAAAACTTGGGTGTTACATACCTGTTTTTTCATCGGGAAAGAATTGTTGGTTTTGTTACTCTGGCAATGAGCCAGATTGAAACCAGAGAAACAGCATTCAGGCTGCCACTCAAAGTTACCATAAAGAATTACCCCGCATTGTTGATTGGCCGTCTGGGAACAGCGAATGACTACCGTCGCCGAAACGTAGGAAAAAATATTTGTTTATGGAGTGTCAGCACCACTAAGAATCTGTCAAGAGAGGTAGGATGCAGACTCGTAGTCGTAATGACCAACATCAACAAAGTGGAGTTCTATAGTCATTGTGGTTTTGAACTTGTCCCAAAATGTGAGAAAAAAGACAAAAAATGGATGTATTTGCAGGTCCCCTACGAGGAATAAGGCTAAGCTGAAGGTGTGCAGCTATTCGCCAAACCTGCGATTAAGCCAGTCCTTGGTCTCAGCTCGGATCCTTTCATCTTCCTCTTGATGAGCCCTCAGCTTAACCATGTCTAGGTTGCTCTGCAGGGCCGTGTGTATTTTTGCTCGAAGAACCTGAGGAGACAAAGCATCCAGCTCAACACTATATTTCACATTTGGGTATTTTTCTGCAAACCATTTGGCGCGCGAGTCCCCCGGCTTATCCGGGTTCCTGGGCAAATTGTAAGTCAGCACGTCCTGCTCTGTTAGAGCAATTTCTTCAAGCTCATCAAAGTATTTTCTGGGCTGATCTGGGTCAGGATCTATCAGCTCAGTGGCCAAGTTAACTGCAGTTTGGCTGCTGCTCATTTTGAAGCAGATCCCGAAGCTGACTCAACCTTGTTCAATGTGAATACGCAGGAATTAGTTGTCTCGAGAACACCTATTTTCCCATGCAGCGCCATTGATAAAAGCATCATCCTGGCGGTCGACCACGAAATCTTAAGGTTAGTCGCCACGAAATCGGTAGTTGTTGGCTTGGCTGTTTTCTGCAGAAGGTCCAGTATTTGTTGTTCAATTTTTGGGTCTTCAAATTTTCTAACAGGCATCTAATCACTGTAAGAAAAAAGAGAAAACGTGAGACAACTCGTGAGAATTTTGTTATTATCTTCAGAACAATAAAAATTCTTTTTTCTATTAGTGGGGTTTGTGCCCTGCTAAGAAATAGACATGACCACACCTGAGAATAAGAAAATAACGATAAAGCTTACCGGCGAGAAAGAGGCCGTTTTAAGAACCGCTAAAAGAATCGAAAGTTTATTTCCGCTTTTTGTCGCAGGCAAACTCTGCGAAAATGACACTGACAATGGCTGCCATATTTTCATCACTGCCGTTGTTCCAGAGGAGGCCTAAAGTAGCGTTGACCTGCTTTGACTTCTTTCCTAAAGGCGCCGTAGGCGAAAAACAATGTATGGATTGTGTTGATTTCTTCGGGAGATGTGGAAAAGGCGAAAAGAACAGGTTAGCGAGTAATCCAGCGTGCAACTTGTTTACGCCAAAAAAACAAGGAAACACCGGCTTTGAAATTCAGTCCATTAGGACCTGCGGATCCGTCTCAAGTTCCACTTTGCCGGAGGTCTAATAATCTTGAAAACAGACGTGACCTGCAATAATTGCTTGATTCTTAGGTGTGAGGCCCGCGAAAGACCATTCGGATGCCCTGACGACGAAAAACAGATTCAAGGAGAGCTTCCACTTGACTGAAAGCATACCTGGTTGCTACACGAATTATCCACATGCTGAAACGCCGAATGATTGTAAGACTTGCGATCCAGAGCTCAAACTCCAATGTCAAATAATCGCTCAAAACAAACCAAAAACGGAGCGTCAAAATTGACTGAAAAACAACAGCCGTTAGGCTATCTCTGCCCTGAAATGATATTTTGCTTTACTGGCTACCATACATGCCGTAGATTACCGTTTTTTCATCAAGAAGATGTGATTTGGGATGAAAAAATAGGCGCCGCAAAAATTGTTAAGCTAAAAAAGCCCAAAACCGGGTTTTGTTGTTGTGCAGCTTACTACGATGTGGCAAACCCGCCTATTCACTTAGAAGTTAATGTAAGAGGTACCTCGGTAGGTATCGTTTCAGAGTTAGATATTCCTGCATTTGCAAAAGAACATGAAGAACAGATTACAACAGAGCAAGACGTACCCAATCTCTGCCCTAGACATTTTACGCTTAAGCAAATAGAGGCTAAAATTGAGCCTTTGATGGAGCGGTTAAAAGACTATTGTTGTGCTTGTGGCGCGACCCTCAGTTTAGCAGAAAAAAAAGAAGAACCCTATCGTACTTGTCGCAAATGCCGTGAAAAATGGAAAAAACAAGCTGAAGAACATAAGAAGGGAAAAAGGCAATGAAGGAGCAGCCGACACATTGACGATACTTTTTAACATCGAAGAATTACGCCAACTTAAGAATAAGCATCCTGATTGGGTAATAGTTGCCGGAGACAAGGACAAAAATCCTGAAGGGTTAGGGAAAGGCTGGAAAGCAAAAACTCAAACAATGGCAGAGTTTGAGAGTCTAATTAACTACTGCAGAGATTCAACCGTTGAATATTGGAATTTTGGCATGGTTACAGGGTTAGGCAACGTCAACACTATAGATTTTGATTGGGAGTTTGTTTATCATTTATGGGTCCAACGTTTTGGGCCTAGAACAAACACCTTAACTTTCAGAACCCCAAATCTTGGCTACCGCGTCCTCTTTTGTTCAACGGAAAAAGACAACTCTAACCCCTACAAAAAACCTCTTCACACAGAGTTTCTAAACAATGGCTACGCAGCTCTCGGAGGCTACGCAATAGACACCGAAGGCCATAAGGGCCAATATGTTCTAGTCAAAAATACGGTCATTTTAGAAGACAATAGTTTAGGAGCTGACACCCGGAAATTTCTCGCTGAAATCTTGGAGAAATATGATTTCCTACAATACCAATGCGTCTTTCAAACAGTCAACAGCAAGCACATTCTACTCGAGCACAATCAAAGGTTAGCCTTGTTAGCCTTCATGCTCTCTAAAGGGTTCAACGATGCCGAGATCCACAACTTTTTCAAAACCGTTTATGACAGCAAAGGCAGAGACTACCAATATTCAGTTACTCAAGCCCAAATAGAAAGCGGAAAAGACTTCAAGAACAGAGGAGGAAAACCCCATCCATGCGTGCCAAAAGCCCAGGAAGACGGAAGAAAAAGCATAGCGTTATACGAAGTTTTTGTTTGTGACCCTAAAACTGTTTGCTCAAGATGCAAAAGACATTCTGTTCAAGCACAGAAAACCGCTAACCAAGAAGCAAAAGAGGCCAAAATGGCCGCTATATTAGACGACTTAAACTCAAGATACACTTTCAAAACGCCTACTGACCTCGAGGACCTACACTTTTACGAGGACGGAATCTATAAGAAAGCAAAACACAAACTCGAAAAAGAGTTAGAGGACAACTTAGGCCCAAAAGTCTACACTTACTATATCGAAGAGGTATTAAGACACTTGGAGAGACAAAGCTACGTTTCACGTGAAGAATTTAACAAGTTCACCGGTGTAATTCCAGTACAAAATGGACTCTTAGACTTAGAAACCCAAACTCTGAAACCTTTCAACAAGGAACAAATATTCACTTACAAACTAAACGTTACCTATGATGATACAAAGAAATGCCCAATTTGGCTCAAGTTCCTAGAAGAAATCTTACCTGATCCAGCCGATAGAACACTGTTGCAGGAGATCATGGGGTACACATTATTCCCAGGGATGCCTAAACATAAAATCTTTTGGTTTTATGGAATAGGTAGAAATGGAAAAGGCAGAGTAATAGCCACTCTAGAATTTATTTTTGGCTCTGAGTTTTGCGCTAACATCGAACTAAAAGAGTTTGATGGAGAGCACCGTTTTGCAGTAGCACAACTATATGGCTGCTTAATCAACGTAAGCAGCGAACCCGACACAAAAAACGCTTTAGAAACCGCATTAATCAAGAAACTTACCGGGGAAGACACGTTAGACGCAGAGGTAAAAATTAAGCAAAGACGACTCAAATTTAAGAACATGGCCAAGCCATTTGTGTTAGGAAACAATTTCCCACCGGTAAAAGACACAAGTTTAGGTTTCTGGGATAGAGTAGAAATACTCAAGTTCCCAAACAGCTTCATTGGAGAAAACCAAAAAGACGACATAGAAAAAACCTGGTTATGTGACCCTAACGAAGTTAGCGGAATCTTAAACTGGATGTTGGAAGGCCTACATAGGATAAGCCGGAATAAAGACTTTTCAAAAAGTAAAACCACGGCTGAAACGATGACCGAATTTAAACGAGCGAGCGATCCGATAGGCGCCTGGTTAGACGATAATTGTGTTTTCGGATTAGATTTCTATATTTCCCGAAAGGCCAGCCATGACAATTACAAACTCTACTGCGAGGATATGAATGCAACACCTGAAACCGACAGAAAATTCTACGAAAGACTACGCAATACACCACGAGTTAGAGACTCAAACACTAAGATTAAAGGTGAAACAGAAACAAGGTTCTGGATAGGTCTATGCCTAAAAACCGATGTTGAACGACAGAAAACCCTCTTAGAAGCTAAATCTAAGGTTAAACAAACAGAACTAGGCACAGATTCCACAGACTCCACAGGTAACGGTACATCTGGAAAACAAAACACTGAAGAGAATATTTCTTTAAGAGAGGGAGAAAAAAGTGTGGAAAATGTGGAAAGTGTGGCAAACTCACGGAAGGCTAACCAATCGGCCATAGGAGAAAGTAATGTTGAGTATGTTCAAAAAAACTACACTTTAAAAATTAAGCCAATTTCCCACGGCAAAATTGAGAAATGTTGGAATTGTGAAGGGCTTGAATCAGCGTGGGAGATACAACTTTTCTTAAATGGAGTACTGCAGGGTGTAAGCTACAACTGTAATTCTTGTTTGAAAGAACATACTATCCCTGATTATAAGGCTCAAGGCGCCAAGTTTGATGTTCAGTCTCCAGAGCCTACAGATCGAGAGGAGGCTTCTTAGCAGGTGACAACGAAAACATTTGCTAAGAACTTCACTACTAACTACGAACCATTGCACGAAGCAATAGGTCCTAAATCGAGTCTTTTGGTTGAAAAGCCGATGCCTTATCCTTGCAATTTCCACAGCAAACAAATCCTTGCGAGGACTTTAACCCTGAGAAATACGGCTGCAGCCACGGTGGCGGAGTCAGCTGCAGGACTTGGAAAAAGAAAACTAGTCTGGAGATGGGCGGTCGAAGATTGCCAGGAGAGGCTTAGAATGTCTCTTGATTTTAGTCGCTACCGACAGATGATTGATGTTCCGCAGGCAGAGCAAAAACAAGATCAGCAAACAAAGTTAGTTGTAAAATGTGGGAAAAATCAAGCAGGCACTGAGCGAGAATGTTATAAGCGACCGAATCTACTAACGAAATCCTCAATGCAGCCTCTAACAAACTCAAAACACCTTCTAATCAACCCACGACAGAACAAGCGACGAAGGAGTCGACGTATTTGGTGGGGCTGGCAACTTTCTAGTAGTGTAAGTAATGCTGCTCGCGGAGCTGCTGCAGTTGTTGCATGTCCGCCTTACAGTTTCTTCGGGGGTACTGCTTAATGACTGAGGTCCAGGGAAAGGCGCCCGCCTCTTCTGAAGGCATACTTGGCAGTACGCAGTTCCAGGAAAATTCTGGACTACAGGCGCCCCCTAAAGGACCGCAAGATCAAGTTCATATTGAGAAACCCTCCGTTTGCCCCGAATGCCTTGGCTCCAATTTCTCCTGTAATGGTCACCGTTACCTCTATGACGGAACAGATCTTCAACGATACATATGTTGGGACTGTGGTCGCAGGTTCAGCGACGTTCTACTTGGACAAAGCTTAATTGCTCAACACCACAAGACTACAACACGCCAAGTATGCGCAACCTCAGAGGAAGCGAAAAACTTGACTACTGAAACGACTGAGAAAATCAGCGTTTCGCTAGAAGAAAAACAAAAGGAAACTAGAATTGAACCTATCGTCAAAGCCGACATAGACCTAGTGATTGCAGATTACAAGCAGTACATTCAAAAAGAGCACCTCATAAATGACTTAACTCTAAGCAAGTACATCCCGCGACTCAAATGGCTTGCCACAAAAATCGGCGTCAACCTCTTTGATCCTGAAGATTTCAAACGTAAACTAGCATTCGACCCAGAACTAAGCAATAAAACAAACTGCAACAAAAATAGCATCTGCAAAGCCTACACTAGTTTTGTTAAGAAATACCTTCACATGGAAGACGTCAAGATACCACACTTCGAATACAAAACCCCTGAGTACAACGTCCCGCAGCCTCAACACATGGAAACCCTCTATGGTGCACTCAGCTTCCAGATGCAAGTCTTCTGTTTCGTGTTAATGGCAACCGCCGCTAGACCCATCGAAGCCCTAAGAATCGAGTGGAAAGACATAGACTTTGTAAGAAAAACAATCGCTATTAACAAGCCAGCTAAACATGGGCGAACAAGGACTGCCCAACTTAAAGGGCGTTTTGTCAAAGTGATCGACATGCTGGCAGAATGGAAAAACCGACAACTAACCATTGCGACTTGCCGTAACAGAAAACAAAGAAACCTGGATCTGGTCTTTACATACAGAGGCACGGATACCGCTGGACAAAACTTCAGGCGAGCAAGAGAGGCAGCTGCTAAACGTCTATGCATACCTGAACTAGAAAAGATTACGTTCTATAGTAACCGTCATTGGCGAGCAGTCCTTGAACGGTACCTAAAAGGCAACTCAGACGCAGTCGCAAACCTTCTAGGCGAAAACTCTGACAAATATGTCAAAGTTTACGCTCCAATATCCGAGCGTCTCTACGGCAGCGACAAAGAGTGGGAACCAATAGAAATCACTGAATCAGATCCGGACTACAGCGAGAAGATGAACCGTTACGGCGCTGAAGGCTATCAAGAGTACAACTACAACCGAACAACAGGGAGGCACTACTTACGCAAAGAGAAGAGCGGTTACTGATGCAAGGCAAAGATTTCAGACGAAAAATTCATCTAACACAAAGACTAAAATGTACGGAGCCTAGCCTAAAGGCATGGAAAAGGGCTCGTAGCCTAGCACGGATTAAGGTGTCGGCCTTCGGAGCCGGAGATCGTGGGTTCAAATCCCACCGGGCCCGTTATAGGTTCCGCCCCCTTTTGGGGTTGGGCCGTGTTCCACCATCTTTTGGGTTTGGAACCTATAAAGACTTATACCTTTTCCGGAGTCTATACTAAAACGCGTCAACATTAGAATCCGACTCCGAAACACTATCAAAATAATCAAGCTGAAAATGTTGATTGAATTACTTTTTAGGAGAAAAGAACACAAATGCAAATGCGCTATCACGACACTAAGTTAGTAATCGTAATGTGTCCAGAGCCTTCTCAGCCCTTATCTTTAGCTTCGCTTTTACGCGTAGTTTAGCTTTCATAAACAAGAAAAGTGGAAATTTGGGATAGCCGTGAGGCTATCCCGTTTTGTGGCATTGTTTCTGTGTTGCATATCTGCTTTTTTGGTTTAGCTACCAGACTTGTCAATTACGGTTCTTGTAATGATGACTATTTGAGTGACTTTAGCCTGTGAAAGGTCCACGTAAGCAGTTGCATATCCTGATGTGCCATTTTGCAGTGTAACTATCGCTGTTGTTGCTTGTGCGGTGACTGTTCCGTCGCCTCCGATGACAGTCTTGATCATCGGGTTGATTGATGTCACGTTGTAGCCTTCGGCGATTAGTTTCAGCACGTCTGAGTCTGTGTTGAGTATTGCGGTTACGTTGGCTGTGTAATCTGAGCTGACTTCAACGTTACCCATGCCGCCCATGAATCCTCCATGTCCCATTGATCCTGATCCCATTCCCTGTCCCATCGCTCCTCCTCCGAATCCCATGTTGCCAGCGTTCATATCATTCATTCCCCATAGAGAGGGATTATTTGTGCTGTTGTCCGAAGTGCTTGATGCCAAAGCGGTTGTGCTCGACATTGAGGTTGAATTTGTGTCGGATGCGTGTGCTGTTATTATCGCGAAGCCTCCGATGACTGCGGCGAATGCTGTTATTATTAGCAGCGTTAATGCGGCTGTTTTTCTTTCTATTTTTCCACCTCCTTTTCACTTGAAAACACCTTGCCCAAAGCGTTATTAAGGGATTTTTCAAGATTGGAACCCACTCTCTTCTAAATCAGTTCCAACTCAATTCCAAATTGAACAAAAAATAGCGCAGAATTCCTTGCAGCCGATCAAGTTGCCGCCAACTTTTCTACAAGAATATTTCTTAGCAGCATTGGGCATTGATTCGTAAATCTACATGTGCCCACTCAGTAACAGTCATTCCATTTACATTCCAATTATTCGAAACTTAAGTAAAGTAGTACCACCAAAACAACAAGCTCAAACAAGTCTGGCAACAACGCAAATGGACCTAAACCTACTTGGCGGTAACCGAAGACCGAAATCACTAAGGGACTGGATGTTAGGTCTTTGACGAGGAAAGCCGCTGAGAAAATTAACAATCCAAAAGTGAACTTCGTTCGAGTCTTCCTGAACAAATCAGCGTTTGAGATGAGAAGGAAAACCAGAAGCGCAATGTTGAGGGAGGAAATAACTGATTCAGCGAAGTAATAAATTTCAAGATCGCCAGGATTACCATTTGGCGGCGGTGGTACTGGATTAAAAGGATTAAATGGCTGGTTAGATGGATTATAAAATGTGTAGGTTGCCCAAAGGGCTGCATCTAAAGCCACAACTATCAATATGGTGGCTACTATTGTTATTTTTAGGTTCTTGCGCATATGTTTCTCTCCATGTTATTTTTCACTCTTTTCTACTTTTGCCACATTCTCTTCCTAATATCCTCAAACAAGGCGTAATTCTCCTCTAACGCAGGTGACAGGAAGTATGTAGTTCCATATCCACTTCCAGCTCCTCCAGCTGAGGTAATCAGGTTGTTCTTTTCAAGAATCTCAATGTGATGCCGTATAGTTTTGTAATCAACTTCCAGCAGGATAGCCAACTGGTTTGCGTTTTGCGGTGTGTCCTTTAAGATTTCAACCATTTTGGCGCGCATTGGACCGCCTTTTGATCCTGCGATTAACCATCCGAGTAGATATTTGAATTGGCGCACATTAACAGCCATTCAAGCCCGTCTCAGCTGAAGGAAATATGTTAATTCTTAATTTAAGCAATTGCCCAAATGATTTTGATAGTACAAAAATTTGGGTCTTTGTTCCAATAGATGTGGACTAAATTTGGATGGAATTGTGAAAAATTGTTTAATAACTCTTCGAAGACATGCAAGGAAAAGGCAATCAAGAAGAGAATTGAAATAAAAAAAGGCCATAAGCCCTATAACTGCCCAAAAAGAAAACCCCTTCAGTTCTCTTTTTGGTTGCCTTTTTACATTAAAAATGTGAGATGTACCAGATGGGAATCGTAAGTAGAGCGGTTAGAAATATTTCAAGAAGAAAAATTCGTGCGTTATTGGTAATTATTGCTTTAGGTTTTTCTATGGCGATTATGGTTTCAATTCCTGCGGGTGTTTTGGCTAATCAGCAGACAGCCAGCGCTGCAGCGTCAAACTTAAGCAATATTATTAGCCAAACTAGCGTTTCCATAAACCAAACTTCAACTCAGATAGATTGTAGTCTTGCGTCAAGTTTTTCAGGTTTTGGCTTTACACCGCCAAATGATACCTCTAGCGGTGGGGGTCCGTCTGGCCAATTTGGAGGCGGCACTTCTAGTAGTGGTGGTTTTAGCCCTGGTCAATTCGGTGGAGGCGGTACGCCTGGTCAGTTTGGCGGCGGCGCTTTTAGTGGTGGTCAATCAAATCCTATGAATGAGAGCTTATACACTGACATCAATAGCTCACTCTCAGGAGTTGCAGCTGTTGAGAGTATTCTGCAAGCCTCAGAAGGGGAGAATGTAACGCAAAACCTATCATTTAACGGATACACGCAAAACATCACTCGGCTTCAAGTAGAATACACGATTGAAGGCATTCCGCTGACTTCCACTTTAGTAGACAACTATCCCGTTTTGCCAACAAACATTACTGCAGGAAGAAATTTGCAGGCCGGCGATGCCGGGGCTGTCTTGCTTAGCGAAAACAACTCAGCGTACTTCAATGCGGGAGTAGGCGACACCATTACTATTTTGAACCAATCCTTTACAGTAGTAGGTATCTATAATCCATCGTCGGTTTCGCAAATGCAAACATTGTACATGAACTTATCCGACGCTCAAGCAATAACTAACAATACTGGATACATAACTAGTTTCGCGGTCTTTGCCCAAAGCAGTGGTGTTGTTTCGCAGGTAGCTACCTCAATTAGTTCGTTGCATCCAGAACTTACTGTAACTACTGATCAAACTCGGTTAAGTCAGCTTCAAACATTGCAATCGACCTATAATACTGAATTGGCAAGTGCTCAATCAGCTAACAGTCAGACTTATTCAACTGCAATCGAAGAAATTATCGTAGTCGTTGTTGCAACAAGCTTGATCGTCTTATTTGTCATGCTTTACACCGTCAAGGAGAGAACCAAAGAGATTGGTACACTTAAGGCGATAGGTTTTAGCAACTCTACAGTTATGGGCCAATTCATGCTTGAAGGCATCCTCCTAAGCATAATAGCTGGTGTAGTAGGTATCGTAATAGGTAGCATCGCAGCGCCCACGATTACATCACTTCTGCTTCCGAGCATTGGCGTAGGCGTCAGGTCAACGGCCGGTCCTGCGCTTGCAGGCACTACGAGAATCGGCGGATTAGCAGTAACGACATTGACTCCTGAGCTTGCACTGTTGGGTTTCGGCGTGGCTGTTCTTCTTGGAACAATAGGCAGTCTATACCCTGCATGGCGAGCAGCAAAAATAAGACCAGCAGAGGCGATGAGATATGAGTAAACCAGTACTGCAATTAGAAAATCTGGGCA
>JBEKGO010000033.1:0-27878 GCA_050012755.1 Bathyarchaeia archaeon | reverse complement strand
GTACACGAAAACACATTACCAACACTACAATCATACTAACAAACCAAGAGAAGAGTGGGGTTCTGGAGTTTGGGGCATCGCTAAGCCATTAACATTTCTTGATTTCTTGAAGTGCTCATCAGCTCATTCCCAACCTTCTACGTCCTTTTCCATTTTGAGCTGTATCTTAGCAGATTCCAAAGCAATAGGTTCATTTAGAGACATTAAAGCGCTTTTCTCTTTAATGAAAGCTCTCTGATGTTCAGCCAATTCTTGGCGCTTTATTTTAAGGGTTTTAGCATAAATTTCAGCAAAACAGCAAAAACTCTGACCAAAGCATTTAGAGAATAAGTCAGAATCAGTCAAAAATAGTCAATAAGAGTCTAATCAAGTCATAAAGAGCCTAAATCAGTCAAATCTAGTCGCAACATTCAAACGTGGCAAATCCTGAACAAAAGAATCAAACTGAAGCACAAAGACCAAAGTTTAATTAAAACATTGTAGTCCATAAGATAAATAAGGCTACTTCACTAAATTCAAAAAATAGCAAAATACTAATTAGTTAATTCGTCAAAATAATAAAGTAGTAACACAAGAGATAGTGATTAAGTTGAATATCGAAACAGCGCTAACAAGATACACTCTCTAAGAATCGAAACTGTTTTTTGGCAATAAAACATATATTTGGCGTTTAATTGATTATTTGTCAGGTATAGGAAAAATGTCTGTTGAAGTTGGCAGATATGGACGTATGATACTGCCTAAGAAAATTCGGAAAAAATATGGAATAGATGAGGGCATTCGCCTTATCATTACAGATTACATGGGTCGTATTTGCCTAGTACCTGTTAAGACATATCATAAGCCGACTGAGGCGCTGTACGGCTCCGTAAAGATAGAGAGACCCATTGAAGAGCCAAAGGAGTTAGCGCGAGACTATATTCGAAAAAAGTTAGTTGAGGATTTTGAGTGAGTCGTTTTTTAGATACCAACATTTTCATCTATACCCTCACAGCTCATCCACGTTTTGGCAAAATCTCCAAGGATATTCTTGAACGCATTGAGAAAGGCGAGAGAGCTGTAACCTCTACATTGGTGCTGTGTGAGGTAGTTTGGGTACTAGAATCTATGGGCAGGCAGGGAGATATTAAGCCAACACTTGAGGAGATTATGTCATACCGAACACTTGAAGTCGTTGCTTGTACGCAGGATGATTTGCTTGTTGGGGCAAGTAACATGGCTACCGAAAATATAGATTTCAACGATGGCGTGAATCTAGCATTAATGATGAGGTTAGGCATCTACGAGGTTTATTCGAACGACCAAAAGCACTTGGGCAAGTTGGATTATTTGAAGCTTATTTTCAAATAGGATGGCTATTCAAGCTCAAGCAAAAATAATAGAAAATATTCTCAAACAATTTATTGATTATATGACAGTGCCAAAGCTAAGATTCATGTAAGGAAGCTTCCAAGTTATCAAGACATTACTATATATGGTCAAGAAAATTATTTGGGCGTCTTTGAGCTTTCGCTGAATACCATGTCAACTTTCCAGTTTTACAACCATAAAAGCCTGTTCATTAACGCTTAACTGCTGATTCTTTCACTTGTTTTCTTCAAAGGCCTTTTGCTTATAGTCTGCCTAACCCACAAACTCTAAACCGAAGAATTGTTTAACCAAACAAAATGAAGCGTCACAAAATCTTATATGAAAGTCGTATACATTATATCTTAGGTGTATACAATGACTGAAGTCTTATCTGTAAGAGTCAAGAAAGGCTTGAAAGATGAAGCTGAGAAGCTAGGAGTTGACTTAAAAGTGGCTGTGGAGCAACTTCTTGAGGAATTAGTGGCTGAAAAAAAAGCAAAAGCACAGAAAATCGCTAAAGAACTCAGCAGTCTGATGGATGTTAAACCTGAGGAATGGGTAAATGATGTCAAAGCGACAAGGCACGAGATGTAAATATCTCATAGACACCTCTGCATTATATCCCATACTTCTCTCGGGTATTGCATTCAATGCAGACGAATGTGCAGTGAGTTCCCTAACGGAATATGAGATTGGAAACGTGCTCTGGAGGGAAAACCAGCAAAAAAAGCTCAAGGACCCCAAAAGAGTAGCAACAATCTTTTTCGAACTCATTCAACCTCTAAGAAAGATGGAGATTGACTCATTAGCCAACGTTTTGGCAGTTGCAATAGATAGGCATCTTACATTCTATGATGCTTCATATGCATACATCGCTGAAAAAGAAGAAATGAGGTTAGTCACTGCGGACACAGACTTGCTAAAGAAATGCAAGGTCGCAATTCCAATAAAGGAAATGAAGTAAGGCTGAAGTTGTATTAAAGATCTGAGTAAACGGTTTTCTTTTGACCATTTTGGCTTTTTGGGACCTTGGGGGACTCCTATGATTTATGGGACTCAACCCGCAAACGCCACAAGCTCCAAAGCAAAAAACAATCCAAAATACAGAGAAAAAATTTTGCCCAAAAAAATATACTCTACTGCCCTTTACTTTTCCTGCTGAACTTTTCTGGACTTATTTAGACTTTTTTTGACTCAACCTGCCAAGAAATCAAACCCTAAAACTAAAAAAGCAACCCAATGTACAGAGGACAAAGTCTTGTGCAGAAACCTTATAATAATCGCCCCGTTTTCGCGCATTTCCACACAAAATTACACATATAAACACATTTTAACACAATTAGACACATTTCAACACAAATTCACACAAATAAACACGCAGCCTGCAAACATTGCAAACCCTAAACCAAAAAAGCAACCCAAAACACAAAGAACAAAATTTGCCGAAACAGAATTGTAAACTAGTTGGACAAAATAGTGATATGCAAAGTTTATCTGTAAACTTCGTTATTACATGATTTAGGGATTAGTTGTTTGGATAGGGCTTCAAAAATCAGGTTTACAAAACATGCTGTTGAGAAATTCGAGGTTCTGAAACAATACGGATTTGAAATTGGGAAAGAAAAGGTTTTGGAAGTTGTTCTTCAACCTCAACGGCTCGATGAAAGGGGCGGTCAGTTTCTTGCCTCCAAAGTTATTAGCCGTAAACATGCCTTAAGAGTCATTTATGAGAGCAGAAAAGATTTTTTAGTTATTATAACCTTTTATCCTGTAAGAAGAGATCGATATGACCTATAAAATCAAATATGACGATGATGCAGATGTGCTCACGATTTTTGTAAAAGAGAAAGGTAAACTTGCCCAGGCGCAAGAAGTAGGTGACATGATACTTCACGTTGACGACAGAGGCAACCCTCTCTTCTTAGAAATACTTAGAGCCAGCAAAATAGTTCCATTGATGGTTGAAGGTTTAGCAAAAAAAGAAGTAACAGTTGCATAAGTTAAAGAAATCTGCTAATTCCATTTTCTTTTCTTCTCACGCTTCCAACTTTTCTTGACTTTTTGGGATGTTTCTAGATGTTTTGGGATGTTTTAAGATTATGGTTGCAATAGATTTGAGCCCCAAATTAAAAAAGCAACTTAAACCACAAAGAACAAAAATGGGGCAGGGTTTGCTTAGGTTTGCGCAGGTTTACTTGCTTTTGCTTCTATTTACATGCTTGTGCTTAGGTTTGCTTCTATTTACGCAGCCTGCAGACAAATCAAAGCCTAAACCAAAAAAGCAACCCAAAGCACAAACAACAAAAACCGCACAAAAATCCGTCAATAACTTGTTTCATACTCGCAAATTTACGCTTGATCTGAAAAAAATACGGGTTAGAGGGATAATCATTTTCAGTTTCTGAGAAGGGATAAGGGTTCTCCCTCTCCCCGTAAGAAGCTTTCTCCTTTGCTCCTCAAAAATTTAGAGGTGGTTTAGCTTTAAAAGGGATATTTCGTTTAATGCAATATGTCATAAACTTTCCGACAAGTTCAATTTTGATGTGTTTTATGTCTTCTTTGTATATATCGATTTTCGTAATATGTCAAAAAACAAAGTAATTGATATATTAAGACTTACTACATTTAAACTGTAGTCAAGTAAGACAAAACAACAGCAAGGAAGAAGTGACACCAAAATGGATCAAACACAAACTGAAAACTTCCCCAAAATTCAGATAGATCTTCAAAATTCAAAGTTTGACGACCTCCTTCTTGAAGCAATTGATCAATCTTTCTTAATTCTGCTCGGGACGAATTCTAAGCAAGCGCTCTTTTCTTTTTTGGACAAAAAATACAAACTAAGCAAGAAAGACATACCTGGCAGAATAGGGGATTTTGTTGATGGACTTGAAAAAGTTTTTGGGCCGACCGCCTTTCTCCTTGAACTTGCTATAATGAAAGCTTTAAAGCAGAAGGATCCTTCATTTAATTATTTGCTGGAAGGATCAAATTTGAGTTTTGAGTTTTACGTTGACTCATTAAAACAGCATGTTGAGAACTTCTAGTTTATTTTATGCTTCTGCTTCTATTTTTTCATGTATTTGTGTTGTACAGTTCTTTTTTGCGGTTTTGTTGGCACTTTTCAGTGGTTTTCTAATGGTTGTTTCCTTGTTTTTTAATGTTTTTTGTCTGGCTTGGGCTTTTTTGTTGCGTTTTGATATGCCTGTGGTATGTCGCAGGTTTTATATGGCACTTTATTGTATATTGAGATTCATGTGGCAATAGGTCTGACAGCGGACATATTGTACACCTGCACAACAAAAATACAGGAAGAAAAAAAATGAGCATAGTACACAAAAACATCCAAACGAAACTCACCAAAGGCCTATTAGACCTAATCATCCTCCAACTACTCGACAACCACCCAATGCACGGATATGAGCTAATAGTGACGATACGTAAATCCTATGGAGTGAGTTTTGGCGCAAGCACAATATACCCCACACTGAATACTATGGAAAAGAAAAGCTTCATAAAATGTCAATGGAACATGAATGGGGAACGACCAAAAAAAGTATATTCATTAACAGGTGAAGGAAAATCTTTGCTTGAATACACCACTGGTTCACTAAAAACAATTTGCAGAATCATAGGAACAGAGAACAATCCATCACGTGATGAAAATTTGCAATTCAATATTGCGCGTAGCTCTCCCAAAGATAGAGAGCATTATGCAGTTTAATATCAAAAGTTGAGTTCAAGCTTGGCTCGATCGACACTGATTTCAATCAAAAATAAATTGCGTGATGAATAGTTTAAGCCGCAGATCAAAAGCTGTGAGTAGAAAAATTAAGAAAGAAATAGGTAACTTGGGGTTTTGGACTCATCATTAAAAGTGTTAAAAAAAGTTTTTAGTAGAGAAGAGGCACTTGTCTGACTTGTTTTTCCTCAATTGGAAATACTTGTTTTATCTGAGTAAATGCTTTCAGCGTTGAGATGCCTTTTTGTGTAATAGCGTAGACTACTTTTTCTCTTCGAAGAATTCTCTCTTCTACTAACCCGTTTTTCATAAGGAAGTCTAATTGAGATTTCAGAACTTTGCAGTTAACGTTTGATTTGTACATTATATGTGTTAGTTTTAATGGTCCTTTGAAAGCTAATACCTGGAGAATGTCTACATACATTTCAAGCTTTGATCGTCGCATTTGGAACCTTCACCCCAATGTTTTCAAAGCAATGCAGGTTTAACTGTGCATCGCTTAATACTTCATATCTGTTTTCGAATGCAGTAACAAGATCGTCTACTAGTATTTCTTGCATTTCAGCTGAGAGCGTTTTAATGTTGCTGCTTAAGGCTTCTGACATTTTGTTTTTTAGTTGTTTCCTGTTTTTGCTTGTTATTTGTTTCATTTTTTTTCCTTCCTGATTCTTAGCGGCAAGTATGATTGTGAATATATAAGTCACTTATGAATTCAGAATCAATATTAGAAGAAATATTGAGGAAAAATGCAGTGTTTGTCTATAATCTTGCAATATTGAGTTTTAAGATACAATATTTGCAAATTTATTCGCGATTTCTGTTGCAGTTTCACGTATTGACGGTTAGCTGAGTGAGCGGTATGTGCTTATTATGAAATGCTTGATCTTCAATTAAGATAATACGGTTTCCCAGAAAGGAGAAACGATTAGAATGCAAGAATTGAAGGCAATATTCAATATGAAGAAGCAGCAAGATTGCTAAATTATTTCATTTCCTACAAAGAAATTGTAAATAGGAATGAAAAACACTCTGTTAATTCAGTTGATGTTGCTGTTAAGATAGAGGTTTTGCCAAGAAACGAATTATTAGTCGTTAAGTAAGCTGTTTTCATGTAGGCTACATCAGCCTTTAATTTTTTGTTACGAGTTAGCGTATGTATTAATTGTGCTTAGGTCTTGCTTTTCTTGGCAACTTGGCGTTTTTTTCTGGTCATTTATGCAAAAGTTTTAAGTGCAAAAAAAGATATTGTGTCCCAAGAATGAAGGGGGATTATTCGAGTGAGTAGTCTTAAGAGTACAGTTGATAAACTGAAAAATTTGGAAGTTGAAAAACAAAGCCTCTTAGCGGAAGTTGAAGAACTCAAAAGAATCGCTGAAGCTAAATCAAATGTTTTAGAAAATGACATTGCCGCCTTGAAAGATGAAATCCATTCGTTAAAAGCGCTGATGGGCGCTGAAAAACCGCAATTACCTGTAAGCGATGAGTCTGTTGAAGAAAGAAATTTGGCACATTTAAGAGAACTTGCAGAGAAAACGCTCAACGAGTCAAATCAGCTTGGAACCCAGGCTTTTTCAGGTTCTCCTTTTGCTGAAAATTATGATGCTTGGCTTAGTAATCTGCGCCGGGTCATCTCGGATTTTGAGTCTGATTCCCCAGTGAAAGTGGATGAGCAGTTTATCAAGGATCGCTCTCAGATTCTTCTTGAAGTCGGAAATGTACTTTCGAAGAAAAAAATGGAAGAAGCAAACATCGACACAGTTGCGAAGGCCCTAACTGACCACAATCATCTTCTAGTAGAAACCGATAAAGAATATGCTGAAAAAGCCAAAGAACTCAGCGCCAAAAAAGACTCCGAACTCCAACGACTTTCAAATCGCGTGCGAGAACTAGAACGTGAAGTGCTAAGCCAAGTAGAAGAGAATAGCAAACGAAAAATCCTCAAAAAGAAAACTGACGACAAAGTTCCTCAAATGAAACTAGATCTAAAGTCTGCCAAGAATGACCTCGAAGTAGCGCAACAGAATTTTGCCGATGAGCAGCGCAAACTAGATGAAGATTACGAGAAACGAAAGCAGGCTATTATGGGTCGAATGGAGAGTTTGCGTGAAGAGCTAGTGAACCTGGAAACCGACACATCGACCGAGGCTAGGCAAGCAGCATGTAAAGCGTTAGCCGATGCTGTAAACGCCCAAGTACAGAGAACTTCATCAATTGTTTAAACAGCCAGAAAGCATAGCACTGAGCAGAAAAATCTCAGCGGAGGCAAGGCAAAATTCCTAATAATTGGCTGGGGATAGATGAAGATTAATGAAAACCGACCATGCAGAGTATAATGTTAAAGACAGCGTTGACCGAATCAACCAAATAGTAACAGCCCAAGACAGCAACTACGAGGAACGAGACCGCATCCCAGCCCGCAACGAATTAACCTACATTAACGGATTTTACGTCAAATGCTCAGCCCTCTGCGTAGATATCCGCAAATCACCTGAACTGACCAATTTTCATACAAACATAGCAGACATCAAACTTTACAGAGTCTTCATTTCTGAAGTTACCGCCGTCATGAATGGCAACCCAAAATGTGCGGAAATAAACATCGCAGATGGTTCTGTTTGGGGGGTTTTCGATACTCCGTTCCAAGAGGACGTCGACGAAGTTTTTTCAACCGCAGCCAGAATTTCATCCCTAATCGACATAATGAATTATAAATTAAAGAAAAATAACCTGAAAGAAATAGCCATTGGCGTAGGAATGTCATATGGAAAAGCCCTAGCGGTGAAAACTGGCTACAGGGGCAGCGGCGTAGGCGAAGTAATTTGGATGGGCAACGTAATCGAAGAAGCCTCAAAACTTGCAAGCTACGGCAACAAAGAATCCACAGACAAAGAAACCATGATATCAGAAATCACATACTACAACCTAAACGAAAAAAACAGAGAAATCCTCAGCTACAACCCAACCCGAAACTGCTACCACGGAGACATAATCAACACATACATGGAAACCTGGTACAAACAACACAACCCCTAAACCCCCTGGAAACATCTTTTAGAAATGTGTGAAATCGGTCATTGACAGGTTTTTGTGCAGGTTTTGTTCTTTGTGTTTTAGATTGCTTTTTTGAATTGGGGCTTAAAATGGTTGTAGGTTGAGTCAAAAAAAGTCCAAAAACGTCAAAATTCGTCTAAAAAAGTCAAAATATGTCAAAAAATGTTCACGGCAGAGAATTGAAATAGATTGAAGGTTAGCTGATTCCATATTATTGTTTCTTAGGCTATATTTTGTTCTAGTCGTTTTGGGTTGAGTTTTTAGTTTAGGGTTTGCTCCGTTTGCAGGTTGAGTCACTACAAGTCACTAAAAGTCACTACGCGTCTTAAAACGTCACAAAACGTCACCAAACAACAAAACCAAAAAATCAACTTCAAATTTCGTTCAAGTTCTTCTGAGCTTCTTTTTTGATTTGGGTTTTGAATTAGTTTCGGTGTGGTTTGAAACCGTTAATGATGGTTAGGAATGATTAGAAATGACTTTAGGTGGCTTAAAACGGTTTGAAAGGTTGAAAAGGGGTGTAATTGGTTTGTTTCGGCGCTTGTGGGTGTGTTTGTGGGTGTTTTGTTTGTTTTGTGTTGTTTGTGTATTGTTGTTGTGCATATTTTCAGTTTAGATTTCCATAAAGTAATGTTTATTAATACTTAAGACTCACTTGACCATATAGTAAGGGGATAAGAACATGAAGTTGAAAAGACCTAACATAGGAGTACTAATCGCAATAGGCATAGTAGGCATGATGCTTATCATAGCCACAGCAGGTTTATTGAGCACAAATCAAACCCTATCCGCAAGCGGAACAATAGCAGGAATAAACCTTGGAGTCTACAGCGACGCCGCATGCACAGTACCAATAACCACAGTATCTTGGGGAACCCTATCGCCAGGAACACAAGTAACACAAACAATCTACGTTAAAAACACCGGAAACATCGCAGAAAACTTAACCATGGCCACAAATACCTGGACCCCATCAAACGCAGGCACATACCTAACAATAACTTGGTCGCCAACCTTATCAACTTTAACCGCTGGACAATCCACCTTAGCCACCCTGACCCTGACCGCTTTATCAGGCGCCAGTGCACTCACAACATTCAGCTGCAACATTGTTTTAACCGGCACTCAGTAGACAACTGTAAAAAGGGGACAACTAAAACTTCTCATCCCCTTTCTCTCCTTTTTCTTGAGCATTCTATTTTCAAAAACTTGTCAGCGTTTTCTTTGTTCTTTCTTTTTGGAAAATAGTGCTTTGAGTTTGTTACGGAATTCGTAGGAGGACTAAGAGGTTGTTTGCTACGACTGCTGTCATTATGAAACAAGAGATAGATGAGGCGGAGAGCATAAAGTATTTTCCTAAGATATTGCTGCCTGCCCCTTTAGAAATTCTTCCCGCGCCCAGAAACATAAAGCCCGTGAAAAGAACAGTGGCAATTTTTAGTCCAACAAAAGCCAGGATGTTTGTCTGGATGATTGCTGCAAAAAGAGGGTTAACTTCGATTGCGCCTTTTCCTGTGACCCCAATCACTGTAGTGAGCAAATCTGCTGCTCCTAAAAGAAATAGTGTAGAACAAATTATCGATAGTAGTTTTACCATGCGGCTCACTTCAAGTTGATTTAGAATATGTAGTGTTGCTCTACGCTCATAGCATTTTTCAATGTTGGTTCGTACTAACTGATATGCGTGTGAACAAGAGAATTGATCAAAATAGTGCAATATTTCATGAGACACTTTTTCAGAATTGCTATCTGTTTGTCAATGTGGGTTGTTTTTGTGTTGGACAGAATGTGTCCTGCCGATTCTTCTTGTTGTTCCAAGCCTGTCTATGTGAGCCTGTTTTCTTGTTTCAAATTTGTTCAGTTTGTTTCAAGTTGCTTTCTTGGTTTAGGCTTTGATTTATCTGCAGGTTGCGGTTTAAAAAGGTTGGAAAAGGTTAGAAAAGGTTTGAAACGGTCCAAAAAGTTCGGGCAGAAAAGTGAAATAAGTGAAAGCTATTAGGGATCCCACATTTTTGTGTTTGTGCTATTTTTTGTTTTTGTGTTTTAGACTGATTTTCGAATCTAAGTTTGAATCTTTTGCAGGCTGCGTCACTACGCGTCATAAAACGTCACAGAACGTCACTACCCGTCAAAAACGATTCTTTGTTTGCTTTGGTTTGTTTGTGTATCGTTGTTGTGCATATTTACAGTTAAGATTTCCACAAAGTAACATTTATTAATACTTCCGACTCAAGTGACCATACTAAAAGGTAATAAGAACATGAAGTTGAAAAGACCTAACATAGGAGTACTAATCGTAATAGGCTTAGTTGGCATGATGCTTGTCATAGCCACTTCAGGTTTGTTAAGCGCAAATCAAACCTTGGCCGCAACCGGATCAATCACACCAACATCAACACCCGCACCAACACCTCCACCATCAACACCCACACCAACACCAATCCAAACAGTTGGCGTATCCATCTACAGCGACGCAGGCCTGACAACAGCCATGTCAGCCGTAACCTGGGGAACCATAACCCCCGGCAGCCAAACAACCGTAACCATCTACATCAAAAACACAGGCAACACCGCAGAGACTCTCAGCATGACCACAAGCAATTATACCCCATCAAACGCAAACACCTACCTCACATGCACATGGGTCCCCACAGTAACAACCCTAGCCGCAGGCGCATCAACCTCCGCAACCCTAACATTGGCAGCTTCATCAAGCGCAACAGCAGGTTCGTTCAACTTCAGCATAACCATAACCGGCTCCCAATAACTCACCACAAAAACCTTCCTGCACTCCTTCCTTTTTCCCTAAGAAATCTTTCTCGAAGAGCATTTTTTCGTTAAAGCCTTTGGAGACATCCCAGCATGACTTGCAAGTTTGTATCACCATAATAAACGAGTTATCTCACGATCGTTAACATGGAAAGCATTTTCCCACGCTAAGTTACCGGAACCCAATTGCAGACGTTTTTGGTTTAGTTTACGGTTTGTTTGGATTGATTAAGAAGTTCAGGTTGCAATAATGGTTGCATTTGGTCATGCTGATTTGTGTTTTTGGGAAGTTTGTTTTGGCGGGTGCGGAGTTCGATGACTGCGGTTCCCGCGAATTTGTCGAAGTAGCGGATGTATTTTGGGTCCTTTAGCATGTATCCTAAGACTAGGTCGACGGGTAGAATAACCTTGCCAAAGTTTCTTATTGCTGAGTGTTCGTAGTCTACTTTCATGCCGTCTGTTCTTATGACTATCAAGCCTAAGGCGCGTTTGCCCAGAGTTTGTCCTTTGAAGCCTTCAAAGAGAGTGGAGTAAATCCAGAGGATGCCTAATGAAACAAACAGCAGGTTTAAAAGAACGCCTATTGTGTTGGCTTGAACTTGTGAAATTACTGTTTCAAGCAGAAGCAACACGGCAATGGTGAACATAAGGTAGAAGTCTATTAGAAATGCGTAGATGCGGTTTTTGATGGGTGCCGGAGTTAGCATGGCACTTTTTCGTTTTAGGTCGGCAAGTTCTGCCCAAGATGCTACATCTCTAATGATTCTGATCGCGTCTTCGCCTGTTCGGTTAAGTTTGTATTTTCCTGATTTTGTCGGCTCTATGAAGGGTTTGAGGCTTCTCATGTGGAAGCTCAGTCTGCCTGTATCGAGATTTAGTGCATTAATGAGGTCGGTGAAGCTGGTTTCGCCTTTGTCGCATAGAGTCATGAGTATTTTGCGTCTTATTGGATGCGCGAGAGTAGAGAGTACTTTTGAAACGTTTTCTTGATCTTCCGCCATTTCTAGAAACCTGTTTGATGCTGATTGTAGGTGAAACGCAGTCCTCTTGCGTTTGATTTTTGAGCATCTACAGGTTAAACGTAGATATAAATTAAGTCCTAAATAGGGCAAAATTGTGTTTTTTTCAGGTTAGAAGACCCGATTTCCAATATTGTGTCGTTTGCAAGGTGGTAGAGCAGATTTTGAAGTTTAGGGTTAAAGAGTTGGATCGATTCTTGGGGGTTTTTCAACTGCGAAGCTTCGCGGAAAACCTATTGAGGTTTGTCTAAGTTTTATGGGGGTTACTGTTTTTCTGGTTTTGTGCTCGCTTTTTGATTCTAAGTTGTATAAGATCCAGCCGAGTGCCCAGACAAAAACCATCGCGGGCATTAGCAAGAGTGATATTGTTCTGTTTCGTTTTTTCATGTTTCTAATTCCTATGGTTCAGCGAAGAATTTTCTGAAGTCTTTTCCGATTTGGAGCTTGGGCATTTTTCGAGGGATATCTACTACGATTAAGGGTTGTTTTCTGGGTGTTTTTTCTTGGGCTAGGTAGAAGTGGGTTGATTTGGAGACTTTTCGTTTGTTTAGCCAGCCCATTCGGCAGAGTTGGTTTAGGTAGTTGCTTTCTAGTGCTCGGCATCTGCCTGTTTTGGTTGAAACTTGGATGGCATCGCATTCACCTGTGGAAGCAACGGTCATGTATGTCTTGCGGAGGTGATCCGATAGCGAGAATAGGTCTGCTTCAGGTAGTTCTACCGGATGTGGACTCCAACTTGAAATGTTTTTTTCCAAGTCATCTAGTCGAAAATGGATGCTTTGCATCTCGCGAAATATTTTTTCAAACACCGATCGTCTAACCATCTTTGCCCCTCTCAATACCCTCAAGCCCCCTATTGGGAAGTAATTACTTTTATTGGTTTTTGAAAAGACGGCTTCACGGGTTTGCAAAGTCGGCTTCACTAAAAAAGATTCATCCGTTCAACATCAATTTGCATTTATTTCTCAATCCAATATCAACCTTGGAGGCTGTGTGACGGAAGTTTTCAGCTATGGCAGCTGTTGTAGCCGTGGCTTCTAATGTGGAAGCTAGAAAAGTATCATGTGTTTTTTTGTTACTCTCGTTTACATCGAAATTCATAGGCTGGCAATTCAAACAACGTTACCTAGAGAGAGGTAAATATGCAAAAAAGTATCATGATCTTTGCAATAATATGTTTAGTTTTGGCTGGGTTCGCTTTAACGATGACCACTTACAGTGAAATTAACGTGAGCGCAAACATAAATTCGTCAGGGTCAATCACAACCTCCTCGCCTAACATCAGAGTGTACTCTGACAGTGCCTGCACCACAACAATGGCTTCAGTGAACTGGGGATCTATCTCAGCCGAAGGAGTTGCCACTCAAACCGTCTACGTAAAGAACACGGGCGCAGGCACCATAACACTGAGCTTGACAACAAGCAATTGGAATCCCGCTGGAGCAAGCACCTACATAGCCATAAGCTGGAGCCAACAAGGAGCACAACTATCAACTGGGCAAGCAGTAGCAGCAACCATAACGTTAACCGTATCTCCAAGCATAACTGGCATTTCAAGCTTCAGCGACACAATGACCATATCAGGAACAGACTAAAAACGCACCATTTTCTTTTTTTGTTTTAGCGCCGAGCTTGTGCTGTTTTGTAGGCGTGTTTTGTCTGTTTTTTGTTCTTTGTGTTTTGGGTTGCTTTTTTATTTTTGGTTGTGTTTTGTCTGCAGGCTGCGTAAATAGAAGTAAACCTAAGCACAAGCATGTAAACAGAAGCAAAAGCACGCAAACCTAAGCAACCCTAAGCAAACCCTTCCCATTTTTTGTTCTTTGTGGTTCAAGCTGCTTTTTTGCTTTGAAGCTTGTTTTGTTTGCAGGTTGCGTCCCTAAATGTAAAAAAATGTAAGAATCTGTAAAAAAACACAAGAAAAAGGAAAAGACAGGTTAGTTTGTTGCGTGCCGAATCAGTTATTGACAGGTTTTTGTGCGGTTTTTTTCTTTGTGTTTTAGATTGCTTTCTTGATTTAGGGCTTGAAGGGGCTGCGGGTTGAGTCGAATAAAGTCCAAAAAAGTCCAAAAATGTTCAGAGTAGAAAGTGAAACTAAGTGAAAAAGCTAAGGTTAACAGTCAAAGAAAAGATGCGCAAACTTGGATATGTTTTCCGTTCAGAGAATGAGGGTTTTAGATATTTTCTCGTTTATTTCCATCTTAAGTTTAGGACCGACTTCGCCTATTTCGCCAAGAATCAATTCTTTTGATAACGTTGCCAATTTGTCAAGTCTTACCGACGACGCAACCTTAAGCCCAGTCTTCTTGAACTCTGAGTGATTTTCCTTAATCAAAATGTCAACAGATCTTGCTTTTCCTATCCTTGAGGAAATAAAAGCTACCACGACATCTTTTTCGCTTTCATAAAGAACAAGCGCAGGCCTCAATTTTGTCGAAGTTAAGTCAGTAAACGGAAAAGAGATCAGAACTATTTTTCCTTTCAATTACACTTAACCTTTGCCTTGATGTCTCTGAGTGAATAAAGGTCAGGTTCTTTTTCTAGAAAATCCCTGAGTGATTTCTCCTCAAGAGCCATAATTACGTGGGTGTCTTTTTCTTCAAGCAACGAATCAAGTTTCTGGTTAACCTCTGACAGCAATGATTTTATTTCTTTTAGATCAACTTCGATTGTCATTTTTCTCAAATCTTATTTGTTTTTTTAACTTATAAGGTTGTTCTAAAAGCCTGAGAGAAACTATATTCCTATTTGATTCGCATGAAAAGCTCTTCTCTTCTTTGTATAGGATCTTCTGTGAAAATTAGATGCCTATTACTTGGTTAGGCTCTCTTAGCGCAAATTATTTTTTTCAGAATTTTTTTCTTTGTTTTTCAAGTTGCTTTTTTGGTTTAGGGTTTGATTTCTTGGCAGGTTGAGTCGGAAAAAGTCCAAAAACGTCAAAATAAGTCCAAAAAAGCTGTCATAAATGGATCCAATTCCCATCCCCAGCTCCATACGTTACTGCTTATTTATTTCCTTTGCACCTTATGGAAACTATTTTATCTTACTTTAAAGTAGTAATATGCGGTGAGAATAATTTGGTGCAACAATGTGTTACAGTTTCTACAAAAATCCCCAAGCAACTCAAAGAAAAAATTCAGAGGTTCAAAATCAAGCCGTCTAAGATTTTGCGAAAAGCCCTTGAAGATGAAGTGAAAAAAAGAGAGATGGAAGAGCTAAAAGAAGAGATAGACAGGTTGAAGCCGATACTTGAAAAAGTAAGCATAGAAGATATAGTGAAGGGCATAAGAGAAGATAGGGATAGCCGATGAAGCGTCTTTTTGATTCTTCAGCTATATTTAGAGCCATTAAAGAAAACAAAATCGAGTTTTTGGCTGGAAATTACACTTTAGAGTTAGCAAGATATGAATTGGGAAACATCATTTGGAAAGACTGCCTCTTACACGCTAAGGTTTCAGAGCAAGAAGCAAAAATGCTGGCAAAGTCGATCAAGCACACCTTAACCATAATGAACGTAATGGAGATAACTGACAGTGAAGAAGAAATATTAGACACCGCAATAAAACTAAAAATTACTTTTTACGACGCTTCATACGTTTATTTTGCTAAGACAAAAGAACTAAAACTAATAACGGAAGACTTGAGGCTAATCAAAAAAATAACACCTGCGGCAAACGGTTCCACATTAGACAGCATTAAATAGACTCGCATCTTCGACATATTATGACTGCCCCTGAAGGTCCAGATAAAGGACAGAATATTGAAAGAGACAATCTACATATGACAAGAAAAGGCTACAATATTCTTAATGAAATTTTGTTCTTTGTGGTTTAAGTTGCTTTTCTAATTTTGGGGCTCAAATCTATTGCAACCATAATCTTAAAACATCCCAAAACATCTAGAAACATCCCAAAAAATCCCTACCGAAGCAACGTCATTGATGGGTTTTCGTATAGGTTTTTTCTTTGTGTTTTAGACTGTTTTTTGGAATTAGAGCTTAGTTTGTTTGCATGTTGCTTCTCTAAATGTGAGAAAATGCAAGGATCTGCAAGAAAATGTAAGAAAACGGAAGAAAAAAGAAAGAGGCAGGTTGGCTTTTCGCGTCGCGAACCAGTTATTGACGGTTTTTGTGGCGCAATTTTTTTCTTTGTGTTTTGGGTTGCTTTTTAGATTTAGGGTTTGAATTAGTTGCAGGTCACGTACAGAAAAGGTTAGAAAAGGCTAGAAAAGGTTTGAAACGTACCAAAAAGGTTAGGAACGTACGAAAAAGTATAAAAAAGTACCAAAAAAAGAAGAAAAGTGAAATCCAAAAGCGCAGGCACCCATTCTGAAACCATCACATAAACCCAGAGCTCTAACAGGAGCCACCCCGAACATAGTCACGACTGACTGAGAAAGAAATGCCTAAAAACGTTTAGAAAAAATGTCGACGGCTGAGGCTCTGAAAAATTAAGATTTTTGGCTGCCAGAACCAATCAAGACAAACCTGCAGAAAGCCGATATTCCGACTTTTGATATATTTTCCTTGGGAAATGTGGCTTATATAGTGTGTAGCGACACTTACGATTAACCAACAGCAAGAAAGGAGAAGAAAGGACTTGACAATTCTAGTTCAGCAGGAAGAGCCCCGCTATTCAGCGCAGCTAATAATTGCCGCACTAAACGAAGCACCAGGAATCGGACTCACAATAGCCGAAATGAAAGACACCCTAGGCGAAATCCCAGTCCTAGTCGTTGATGGCAAAAGCAACGACCGAACAGTCGAAATAGCTAAAAACCTAGGCGCAAAAGTTTTCTATCAAGATGGCACGGGCAAAGGCGACGCCCTAACCAAAGCCCTAGAACACACCGACCCAAACGCGAACTACATCATTCTAACAGACGCAGACTACACCTACCCAGCCCAATACGTTCCAGCTATGATAAAAATACTCGACGAAAACCCACTTGTAGGCATGGTTTGCGGCAACAGACTCGACGGAAAGGTTGACAAGGACGCTTTGCACAGCGTTTTCCATATTGGAAACAAGTTGCTAGCTTTGGCACATAAAATACTTAATGGAGTACCATTAGAAGACCCATTAACTGGACTGCGAGTTATTCGCTCCGAAATCTTGCGAGGTTTGCGCCTGCAATCCAAAGGCTTCGACATCGAAGTCGAACTGAACCATCGGGTAGAGCGACGCGGATTCAAGATTCGAGAAATACCAATAAACTACAGGGCACGGTTAGGTGAGAAAAAACTTAAGATAAGTCACGGCTTCACTATCCTCAAAAGAATACTTTTGGTAACGGCTTTGCAGAATTAAGACAAATCCAATATAGTTCTTTAAACCAATGATTATCAAAAAAAATAGAATACTTTTCCGTTGTTCTAACTAAAGATACAGAATCTTGAAATCTTAACAGACTGTTTTCACAAAATCCACTGTGAACCTCTTGAACCAAAAATGTTCATTGATATTGCAAAGAAAGAACGCGTTCAGCAAATTGACAAATGGTAATTATGGTTTAAGATTTTCACGATTTTTTCGATTATGTTAGAAAGAGGTTTACTATCCTGCCAATTATGCCCAGTCCGCTAACCATACCTCGCAGGTTTTCCAGGTCATGTTTGTTCATTGTTTGCGTTAACAAGGTCGAGGTGATGAACACGAATGTGAAGAATACTAGGTCCACGTTAGGCGTATCCAATTGGAGAAGCCTAGCGCGCCGCGCCTGATAATCGTCTAGCATCTTTGGTGATTCTTGGATTCATGCTCTACGGACAGCATATTCATCGGAAATTCAATTAGTGTATGAGGAAAAATCAGAGGGCAGCAAGCGAATATGCTTTGCTTTTCGGCAACGGTTGACATATTCCAGTTTTTGAAATATTCCGGTTCTGAAAATATCGCTTATATCATGATGCTCGACTATCCTAAGTCACTCAGAAAGAAGATTGAGATTGAGCACCAGAGTAAAGGAAATGATGGAGAAAAAACAATGAAAAAAATTAATGTGTTAGCAGTTTTCGTTTTTGTTATCCTAGCATTTAGTATAGCTTCTTCGATAAATCAAACCGTGCGCGCTGGCACTGATGAGCCTTTGACAGTTAATCAATATTCATCAATTACGACTAATTTGCTTTCTTCGAGCACTATCGATTTGGGCGGGTCTGTAACGGACACTGCAACTGTTAGCGGAGTCTCAGGCATTGTTCCTACTGGATTGGTGTATTTCTATGTTTCAACTAACGGTGGTTCTACATGGACTTTGTTTGATACGGAAACTTTGAATGGCGCGAACACTGCTACTTCCAACAGTTATACCCCGCCAGCTGCGTCAGCTACTGCCGACTACCAAACTGGCATCTCTTACGAGTTCTATGCGGTTTATGGTGGAGACAATAACTATTTGGGTTCTTATAGCACTTATGCGTCTTTGACGGTTAACCGAGTTTCATCAACCACGACTAATTTGCTTTCTTCGACCACTGTCACTTTGGGCGGGTCTGTAACGGACACAGCAACTGTTAGCGGACTCTCAGGCATTGTTCCTACTGGACCAGTGTACTTCTATGTTTCAACTAACGGTGGTTCTACATGGACTTTGTTTGATACGGAAACTTTGAATTACGCAGGCACTGCTACTTCAATTAGTTATACTCCTTTGACTTCGTCAGCCACTGGCGCCTCCTACGGATTTTATGCAGATTACAGTTGCGACAATAACTATTTGGATTCCACTAGTCCTTATACGTCTTTGATGGTTAACCAACCTTCATCAACTACGGCTCTGGCTGTTGTTGTGTCGCCTTCTTCTTGGACAATGAATGTTGGTCAGTCTTTGATGTTCTCAGCGATTGCTAGTGGCAATTCAGGTATTTACACGAGTTATCAGTGGTACGTTGGAGGTGTTCCTCAGTTTGGCCAGACTGCTTCAACGTTTAGTTTTGCTCCTGTTGCTTCTGGTTATTACTATGTTACTGCTACGGTTACTACCAATCTAGGCGTGACTTCGACTCAATCTGCTCCTGTGGTGGTTACGGTAAATGCTGCTCCAACGCTTACTCCAGTTCCCACAGCAGCGCCCACTCCAACACCGACTACAACTCCTACTCCTACTCAAGTTCCAACTCCAACACCCACTCCAGTTTCCACAGCAACGCCTACTCCAACACCCACTCCAACACCGACTACAACTCCTACTCCTACTCAAGTTCCAACTCCAACACCCACTCCAGTTTCCACAGCAACGCCTACTCCAACACCCACTCCAACACCGACTACGACACCTGCTCCAACACCAGCACTTAATCCAACAACAACGCCTACTTCAACCCCCATCTTAGCTCCCACTGCATCACCTATGCCAACACCTACTCCAACACCAACGCCCACAGCAACGCCAACTCCAACAATGAATTCGACAGAGAAAACCTCACCGACGTCGTCACCAACATCATTGTATCTCGTGCTTGTTGTCTTCATAGTCGGCGCCACAGTCTCCATTTTAATCTTCACTGCGGTAACCAACAAACGTGAAAGACGGAAACCGGGCGAACTATTAATGAACCCTGAAACGGCTATTTAGCAAGCCCATTTTTGGCTCATTTTCTTATTATTTAAACCTTAAGATGCAGTCTGTCACTGCTCATGAAAGCAACCAAGCATTCCTCAAATATTTCATAACTACAGACGGTCTTATGGTTCAACCTTTTAGGTTTCAAGATCCGAGAAATACCAATTAATTACAGAGAACGATTAGGCGAGAAAAAACTGAAGGTAAGTCACGGCTTCACTATCCTAAAAAGAATGCTGTTGGAAACGGCTTTGCAGTAACAAGAACCCTTTTATCAGTTTTGTTCATAATACTCATTTAACGTTTGGAGTTTTAGAAATTAATATTGTGTTCGAATTGAATTCAGTCAAAAAGTGAACTTGGTAACATAGTCACGACTGACTAGAAAGAAACTGCGGAAAAAAGTTTGAAAAAGAGGTTAGACCGTTCAGAAAAGGTCTCAAAAAACAGAATATTAAAAGAATTGCGTTAAGTTATAGTTAGGTTTTCAGGGTATTCATGAGTTTTTCGATGATGTCTAGGATGCGGGTGGATATTTTGCCGATTATGCCTATGCCGCTTACCATGCTGCGGAGGTTTTCTATGTCGGATTTGTCTATTGTTTTGGTCAAAAGGGAGGCGGTGACGAAGATGAATGCGAAGAATATTATACCGATGATTAGCCGTATCCAGCTGGAGAAGCCCAGTTCTGAGATGAGGATGAAGGTTAAGATAGCGGCTAGCGCGGATGATAGCAGAATTTTTGTTGACGAGACCCAGTCAACAGTTAGCTCGTATTGTTTTCTTATCCAGTAAAGCGATATGATGGTGGAGGGAACCCCAGAAACTATGGAAGTAACAATCAAGCCCAAAACCCCAAACTGCAAAATTAGAACGTACCCCATGGGGATACCGATGGCTGCTGAGATTAGGGTAAGATAGAGGAGGAAGGCGGTTTTTCCTTGGCTGCTGAAAAAGTTACCCACGCTTAAGCTTCCGAGCGCAGTGAAAAGATAGTTGATTGCTAGCAACGCCAAAAACAGAGGCGCCGTCGAGTATGTTTCCCCAAACAGAGTAGAAACTGCTGGTTGAGACAGACACATAACTAGCGCCGCCACCGGCACTACAAAGAGTGAGGCGTATTTGACTGAGAACTGGAAAACGTTTAACAATGTTGTTTTGTCTTTTTCTGGGTTGAGCTTGCTGAATGCCGGAAACAGCATCGTTGTTATCGGCGTCGCAAAGAACGCTATTAAAACGACGAAAGTATTGGCTATTCCGTAGTTGCCGATTACGGTATTGTCGGTGACGTAGAAAATTGGCAGTAGAAAAGCGTAAAATTGCCCCTGAAAGCCGCTAATAATCGCGGAAAGAGAGAGAGGCGTACCATATGAAAGCATCGATTTAGTGTACGCTTTTATTTCAAGTTTAACATTGCCTAGTTTTGGCAGGTCTTTATATTGAGTCCACACAAGTGCTACACCAATTAGTCCGGCAATTACCATGGCGATTGTATAGCCTAAAACTGCTCCAGAGGTGCCTAACCCTAAAACGACTAGTGTAATCATGATTGCGGTTTTTATTATGGATTGGCAGACGAGCATGATGCTGTTGAGTTCCATTTTTTCGATGCCTGTAAATGCGGCTGTGGCTGCATTGATGAGTCCTCCGGCTAAGATTGAGATTGAGGCTATTTGCATTAAGGAGGTTATTTCGGGGCGGTGGAAAATGTTTGTTGCGAGATAGCCTGAGAGGACAAAAGATATCGCGGATAACGCTATTCCAAAAGCTATTTCGAAGACTATTCCTGAGGTGAGTATACTCCTAACTTCTGATTCTCTGTCTTCTGATCGATATTGCGCGGTGTAACGCACCATTGCTGAGTTAATGCCCCAGTCTCGGAATATTCCTATGAGCGCTGGTGCAGTCAGAACAATTCCATATAGGCCATATAGGTCTGACCCTAGTAACCTTGCGACGAAAATTGTGCCAACTGAGTAGATAACTGTGGAGACTACTAGACCCCAGAGAAGGTGGAAACTACCTTTTGCTGAAACCTTAGCCATTTCCGCAGCTTTGCTCATCTTTCTTCTTTCTCAAACTTTTTAATGTTTGTTTGTTTAGCCTGCAGCTATAAATTTAAGATGTGTGTTGTCACCATTTATCCGTTTTTCGGAGCATAGCGTAAGTCACTCGAGCCGCACTCATCTCTCTTACAAAATAGAGTAAGTTTGGGGAATAAGAGCGGCGAATTCGAGTAGATAGCGATCGATCGTCGTGCCTAGTCGTTTCGGTCGTAGAGTGTATTTTAGGTGCTCGCTGTTTGCTGCGTCTTTAAAAAGCAGAATAGGTAGCGGCACTTTGATATAGGAAAAAAGTTTCTCACTTATGTTGTGCGAAATTTTTGTTCCATTTAGAAAATGCGTTTGGTGTGAGTTAGGGTATTTTGGGCAAGATTGTTTTGGGGGTTAATTTATTATAGTGTTTTGAAGTATTGTACTTTAAGTGGAAGTCATGCGAGCTCTGGGTTGGGTTGTTTTTTGTTTGGTTTGTTTGTTAATCGGCGTTGGGACTGTCGGGGCTTCGTCTTTTGAGGTTACTGTGAGTCAGAGGTACTCCGATCGTAGTTTCACTTCTGATGCTGTTTCTGGGCAGCAGTTGTTGAGTGTTTTGCAGGATGGATATGGGAGTTTTGGTTCTGGCAGGGTGGTGCCTCAGGTTGGGTCCGATTATTCTTTGGTCATCTTCGCCGTGAATGCGTCAGGCTGTTATCGGTATGATCCTGGAGCCAATTCGGTTTCGATGTTTAGTGCCGTGGCGAATCTTGCTAAGATTAGCCCTGATTTCGATCAGAGCTGGCCGAGTACCGCGAATGTAGTTTTGGTCTTAGTCTGGGATCAAACAAAAGTCAGTAGTCCTTACGTGGCTTCATTGGAGGCGGGGTGTGTGGCGCAAAACGTGTATTTGGCGGTGATTGGTCAGGGGTTGGGTACAACTTTTGTAGGGAGTATTGATTCGAGTGGGTTGCAGAGTGATTTGGGATTGGAAAGTTCTATGGTTCCGATAGCGGTTATGCCCATGGGTTTTCCCATCTCTCCTTATCCAAGCGCCACGCCTGACTATGTTCGCATGACTGGGAATTTGCCGCAAGTGCAGACGAGCCCCGAATCTTTCGTGGATGCTTTAAGTGGCATGAGCTTTGTTCAGTCTTGGACTGGAGCAGGTTTGTCACAGCAGGAGCTTTCTCAGTTATTGTGGGCAGCTTACGGCTATTCTTCCACGGGGCACCGAACCACGCCAAGCGCGAACGATATATATCCGTTGGTGGTTTACATTTCGAATTCGACAGGAACTTATAGGTACGTATCCGAAAGCCATATGCTTTCGCTGGTTCAAGCCGGCGACCAGCGGAACACCATTGCCAGCGCCTGTAACAATCAGGCTTGGGTTGCCAGTGCTCCTTCGGTTCTTCTGGTGACTGTGGATTCTTCTTACAATGGTGGGAGCACTGGTGACGGAGGCGTTTTGGATCATGAGTGGGTTGAGGTCGACGCTGGATGTGTGGTACAGCAGATTCTGCTCGAGTCTTCGGTCGTGAACCTGTCAGGAAATGCTGTAACCAATGGCTTAGTACCCTGGAATGGGAACGGCGCACAAACATTGAGAAATGCGCTTGGCTTTGCTTCGTCAATCATTACGCTTTGTGTGGTACCTGTAGGTCACGTTGCTGGGAGTCCTTCTCCATCGCCGTCGCCTTCTGCTGGCCCCTCTCCAAGCGGATCAGTAATTCCAAGTGGCTCCCCATTTATGTCGCCATCACCAACGATTTCGCCCTCATCTTCACAAACTGGGGTGCCCTCTCCAATAATTCCAGAATTGTTACCAGCATACATGCTGGTGATCCTTGTCGCTGTGACAGTTTTTTCGGTTTTTATCTTGAAAAGAAATAGACGCGAACACCTAAATAGGTGATCTTAACCGCCAAAACAACGCATTGGGAAATTGATTTGTTCAGAATTTTGAAGCAAAGTATGGTGTTAAGAAAGAGGGTCTCGCTTATGTTGCGAGAGATCTTGCTTGTTATTGGGTTTTTTCTCCTCATGGACGGCGATTTCTTCTATAACCCTTTCTAAAGTATGGGATATGTAGTTGATTTGTTCTTCAACTATGCCCGCATGAATGGGTAAACACAAAACTTGCCTCATTATACGTTCAGCCACGGGAAAATCGCCCTTCTCGAGTTGTATTGAAATCAAGTGCACACTAAAGCATTTTGCTATAGGAGTATACGATATCTTCAAGAGTGTTTTACGCTGTTAAGGGATAACTGAGTTTTGTACCATGCGACAAGATCTGCGATGCCTTGTTCGAACGAAAAACTGGGAGTGTAATTTAGCATCTTTCTAGCTTTATTTATATCCGCATACCCATGTTTAACTTCGCCCGGTCGAGGGACAGCATACACGTTTTTCATATCGTTCTTGTTTAATGAGGTCTTGATTGTCTGGGCAACTTGATTTACGGTAGTTCTGCAACCGCTTCCTATGTTGAAGAATTCTCCAGCAGCACTCTTTCCTTTTAGCGCAAGCATGTTTGCTTCGACAACATCTTGAATGTAAACGAAATCCCTTGTTTGTTCTCCGTCCCCGTAGATTACGAGGTCCATGTTTTTTATTAGCCTATTCAGGAAAAGAGTAATTACTCCTCCATAACTAGATTGAATGTCAAAACTCTGTCTAGGTCCATAGACGTTAAAGTAGCGGAGGGCGACAGTTTCAAGACCGTACGTTTTATAGAACGCTCGTGTATAGCTCTCGGCAGCGAGTTTAGAAACACCGTATGGTGAGGTTGGGGCAGGAACCATATCCTCTACCATCAGGGGTGACTTTGTTTCTCCGTAGACTGCGGCCGAGGAAGCGAACACAAAACGTTTCACGTTGGAATCTACTGCGGCTTTCAAAAGGCTTAAGGTGGATGTTACGTTAACATCGTTTACAAGAACTGGATTCTCAATTGAGAGTACGATACTCACAAACGCAGCTTCATGAAAAACTGCATCGACGTCCTTCATCGTGTCTTTCACAAGATTGAAATCTCGAATATCACCTTTCACTAAGTGAAAGTCTTTTCTTCCCAGATATGAATTAATGTTCTCTAAACGTCCCTTTGAGAAATCGTCAATAACAGTAACTTCGAAACCTTCTCTTAGCAGTCTGTCAACTATGTGGCTGCCAATAAAACCCGCGCCGCCAGTAACAAGAACCTTTCTACAAGTTTTGTTCATAATACTCACTTAACGTTTGGGGCCAAAATTAATATTGTTTGCGCACAGAATCTAGTTAGAGGTTAAATTTTGAAGACTAAAGGCGGATTTATGATAAATACTCATTATTTATGAAAACTAATAATTTACAGTTGCAATTTGAAAAATTTGTAGATTCAGCAAAATTCTAAATTTGACCGCAATCTAGCAATTGATAAGAACCAGTTTTGCAAGGTGTTCTAGAAGCGTTTCTTGATCATTTTGAGTGCCTCATGGCCATTTTGGTTAGGACTGAGCGACTAGCTCAATTAATCTGATGACGAAAGTTATTAAAAACAGTATGCCAGTGATTAAAGCAGCAGTCCGTAATTTTTTTTTGTTTATGGTAAGGTTTGTTAGGCCGTAATAGGGTGATTCGAGTTCTGCAGTTATAAGGAGAGTAATGGCGTTCACGGCTAGCAGCAAGCTTAGGTCTGAGAAGGTTAAAGGCGGGATCTGCATGGTTTATCACTCGATTATTCGGTATTCTATGTGTGTGGTTTTGGTTTCTTGGATGCGAGTTTCGTTTTGGATGGTTATGGGTTTGTCTGTGGCTTTGGCTAAGGCACATGCAATTGCACTACTCAGGAGACACCCGACCTGCTTATGAGTTTTCGGCTGGGAATCGGTGTGTATGCAAATTTCGTTGAATATGCTGCCCGTTATTTCCATGGTGACGGCGTTGCTTTGGATTCGGATTTCGACGTTTTCCGCGAGTTCCAGATCTTCGACGAGTAATTTTGGAAGTTTGTTTTGAATTTGTTTAAGGCCTGTTTTTGTAAATGAAAAGCCTAGTTCCTCTTCAAAAATGCGTGCAAGAGCCGATCCCGGCGGTGTAAAAAAGGCGCCGGGATGTTGTTGGAAAAACCTAGTTGGGACGAGTATTTTCCCGTTTGATTCTTCAGGTGTGGATAGCGGAGTTTTGAGGGTTCCAGGAATGAATATGAGGCTGGAATCAACATTCCTAAGGTTTTGTGGAGGCAAGTAGATTCCTTTTTCGGTCAGGTTTAGTTCTAAGATTAGTTGTTCGATGTTTGCTACAACTGCTTCGGCGGAAGCGTTTAGCAATGTTAAAGGCACGTGTTTGGAAGGCGTAACGTAGAGGAGCATGGCTCCCCAGAAGATGATTGACACGCCAAGTAGGGCTAAAAACGATGAAGCATAAAACGCTGAAACTACCACTAACCCGATGCCTAACAATAGCATAGCAAAAATGATTATCTGGCTAGAGATCGTTCGTTTTTGTGGGGCCATTCTCAGCTCACTTTTGATTAGAGTTCTTTTATTGCTTGCTTAAGATATTAAGATTTATCCAAAAATCGAGCGTCGTCCAAATCCTGTTGTTTGGTTTTTGCTCTTTCCATTTTCTTGCTGCCATTCAACATTTTTGGTATGGAAAAAGCAGGTTGCGTCAAAGAATTTTTTTTGTTTGACTCGTTATTCATCGTTTGGTTTGGGCTGGACCCAGTTTTGTATGGTGTTCTCGGAGGATTGACGCTGTGGCGAAAACGACTGTTAACGCTATCAGGCTCAAGATTATTGTCGTTAATTTTATCCCCCAAGGCGTAAAGTTCAATATCAAACCAACTATTGGCACAAGTGCCAGACTCATTCCGAAACTCAGCGCCACGCGCTCTATCATATCCGTGCTCTCTAAGGAAGTTTTTAGTGGAATTTTAGCCGGAAAGAGAACCTTTACGAGTGTGAAACCTGGCAAAAACAGAACGAAAATGATGCCAAGTGAATACCGAAAAAAGACGAGTGGGACGCTATCTCCCGTAATGGTGAACACTGCAATCGTGATTACTGTGGCAAGCAATATAGTTGTCCAATACCATGTAGCTTGTTTTGAGAAAATATATTCCCTTGCGGATGAGGGTTTAGACAGTTCGTGCCTTGTAAAGCGTAGGCGATTTTCGTTTTCCAGTTCAATGAGCAGGTTGCTTGTTTCTTCGGGTGTTATGGCGTGATTTTGTTGCATTAAGGCGATCAGTTGTTTTGCTGTTTCGGGCTTTTCTTGTTTGACTGTTTTGACGATGAGGTCTTTGATTTGGTCTTTTGTGACTTGGCTTAGGTTTTTTGACACTTTGATCAACCATCCGTATTTTACGTTTTAGCGGAATATTATATTGATTATTCTGGTATACTGTTATTAGCAACAGTATGCATTATTAGAGCTACGCTTTGGGGATCTTTCTTGTTTATGGGAGATATGTTAGGTATTGATAGCTCAGGGCGAGTTCCGCAGTTATAAGGAGAGTAATGGCGTTCACGGCTAGCAGCAAGCTTAGGTCTGAGAAGGTTAAAGGCGGGATCTGCATGGTTTACCACTCGATTATTCGGTATTCTATGTGTGTGGTTTTGGTTTCTTGGATGCGGGTTTCGTTTTGGATGGAATCCCAAAATTAATCAAAAGACCCTAAAAAAAGGGTTAAAAGCTGGGGTTCCAAGCGGTGCCTTCATCCAGAGAGCAAACAAAGACTCTAACATAGCCGGAGTAATATCAATCTATCATGATATGTATATTTTTTGACTTTAAGTATTTGTTCAAAATTTGGCAATTGTTTTCTAAAGAGATTTCGACCACTAGAGAGAGAAAAAGACTGGATTTTAATTTTTTTTTACCACTGTCACTACGGTGAACCTGCCCCTGAGAAGAGGCTATGTTACTTGCCAAGTACCTGAGAAATGAAAGTCCTACTTGGAAGCCAAGAATAGAATCTTTAGTCGCTAATCAGCCAACGTCGCTCTAGCGAGCGCTTGAGGCAAGGGCGAAGCCCGCCATTTCTTTTTTCTCGCCCAATAAAATCGAATTCCATGACTTTTGGGTGGTATCTTGCCATACTCGAGGCTACAAAGGAAACCAAGAAACTTTCATATATCAATCGTTTCGATGAATTGATTTTTGGGGTCTGTCGTATAGCGTGTCAATCTTGCTGGTTCGCATGCCTGCTACTAGATTATTCTTCGGAGTATTTTTGCCCATTTATTAGGGTAAAAGAACAACTCCGCTCCACGCGCCCAGATTGATGCTCGAGACTGCTGTGCCATTTACTAAATGATAATTGCCACCGAGATTAACATTGTAGGAATTATCTGAGGGATT
>JBEKGO010000032.1:0-28665 GCA_050012755.1 Bathyarchaeia archaeon | reverse complement strand
TACCTATAGGTCAAAATATATACATTTTGTCAGTACATTTGTATATACAAAAGTTAATTGGCGATTTTTATCACGATTAAAAGAAAAGTAACAACATTTGTGTTGCCATTTTTGAACAGGCTGCTTCAGGTTGCTTTTTTGCGGCAGATCTTAAATTCTTTGCAGGTTGCGTGTTTTTTGTGTGGATTTGTAGCTAAAATGTGTTCAAATGTGCTAAAATGTGTTTATTTGTGTAATTTTGTGTTGAATTGTGCGAAAACTATGGTCAAATACTAAATGGTTTTTGCCCAAGTTTTGTTCTTTGTGTCTTGGGTTGTTTTTTTGATTTGGAGCTCGCACAGATTGCAGGTTGAGTCTAAAAACGTCAAAATTCGTAAAAAAAAGTCAAATTAAGTGACGGAAGAGTTATCGCATATTTTTTCAATGATTCGTGCTTCATACATGTTATATATCCATAATTGCCAAAGGAAGTTTATCGTCAGTATAGAGTTATGAGTATATGGAAAGAACAAGAATTTCCAAATTGTTCCTTAAATTGACCAAAACAGTGGCATTAACAATATGCTTTGTTTTACTATTTTCAATAGCGATAACTCCTCTGCATGCTCAGCTTACCCCCGCTAGAGATTTAACTGGAACATGGCAAAGCTCAGTTTCCGGTACTTACTACGATATGGATCCTTCCGACCCGAACACAAAAATGAATGACATAACCGCCACCTTCGCAATGGACATTACTCAGCAAGGCAACCAAATAGACATCATTTTGAGTTCAAACATTATAAGTTACCATACGGACAGCGCCTACTATAATGAATATGGTTTTAACGGTGTTCCCGAAGCAGGCGGCATGTCCATCGAGTTTGCAGGAACAGTTTCAAGTTCAAGCTTTTCAGCTGATGAGCAAGGAAGCCAACTGACCCAAGAACACTTGTCCGGAACATTCACTACAGACATTATAACTGCAACTTTGACAGGAACATCTGAAACAACTGACCAAAATGGAATAGTTGTCATTCTTACAAGCTCACCGACCACAGCCCCAACTCAAATCCCAACTTCTAACCCAACCTATAACCCAACAAGCCGCTTCTTTGGCAACATTGGAGCAGTACAAGGCCAAGCAAATATCATAGATCCGAATGGCGGTGAAACATCAGCAGTCTCTGGTCAAATTGGAAGCGGCACGCAAATTCTGACAGGCGACAATTCAATCGTCAGTTTTACCCCTCCCAATCAGGGCGGAACGGTATATTTAGGTTCAAACAGTGAGGCTGGGTGGGTAGGTCTTACTTCACAGCCTGCACCAGACAATGGAATAGTCTATTCAGTGTTTCCTCCTAGTGTGGCTGAATCTACAAATTGGCGGGAAGGGTTTTGGGACATGGTAATATCAATGCCATTGGAAGCCACAATTGCAGTTGTGTTTTTTAGTGAAACAATTGGGACAGCGGCTGCTGTTGCTGTAGTCGTTGAGGGAGGTGTGTATTTGCTTCATCATGGTTCCGTTTATGTTGACGAATCCGTTTCTCATCTTGTAGACATAGCGCAGGGAGTGCTCGCGGGTTTAGGCACAGAGTATGTTGTAAATGTCTCATCCGATGGAACAGCCACAGTTCAAGTTATCAGCGGCTCGGTCGCATTCATTGACCCAATCACCAATAATACAATAACTGTAGGCACAGACCAGCTGCTCACACTTCCTCCAAAACAGCAAAGCGGATTTACAACACAGGAATTGCAGAATGACGTTTCAACCTTCAACCCAGATTCAGTTAACCAGTGGTGGGCACAAGCAGCGCAATTATCTTCAAGTAGCCTCTTAGATCAACCCCTAATTGTAATGGTTCTTGTTATTGCAATAACTCTATTGATAGCCGCTCCAATTGTTACCATTTCTAAGCGAAGAACGAAAGGACAAACTCAGTCAAATAGTCAAAGTTATGTTGGGCTATTTATACGAAAGAAGTCAGATAAGGCAAAAAAACCGATGGGTAAAATGGCAGCCGAACCTTCGCAAGCAACTGTTGAACAACCAGAGATTAAGTTCTGTGCTAACTGCGGTAAGCAACTTCCATTGAGCAAGAAATTCTGTCCGTTCTGCGGCTTTGAGCTTAACTCAAATGATATTGAGAGCACTTAGAAAAGTTAATTGCCGTGAGCGATGCGCTGGCGTCAAAAAATTCATGTAGCCTTACAGCAACATTTAACCAACACCTCACAACTATTTCTGTTGCCTTGCCAAAATTGAGCACCCATAACGACGGACTCAACAGAGGTACGCAAGAAACACAAAGCTTGCACCCATGACGAGCGAGTTCTACCCAATTATGGAACAGGCAAGGCACGGGCGAAAAAAAGTCCCAAGCCGAGAGAACTTAGCCAAGCAAAAAGCAACGCTCAGCAATGCGGTTAAGTGTTAGGTTACTTGGGCGACAAACAGCCCGTAAAAATGGAAGTGTTAACTCGTGGTTGACTCAGTGTCTTTTGAACCAAAAAGTCTAGAAGAACTAACGCGGTTTCTTGAAGAGAATAAGAATGTGTACAATGAAATGTGGGTAATCCTAACCAATAAGAAAGCTGCATCTCCTCAGTTAGTATCCTTCAACGAAGTCGTGAGTGAAGCAAAAAAACAGGGACTAATTGATAGCCGCATAAAAAACATCGATAACAAAAAATATATGATTCGGTTAACCAAAAGAATTAAGCCTAAAATTTAAAAATCTGAAAATGCTACTGACCGTTGTCAAGCTCACGTTGAAACTTATGCGGAGTGGGTTGAGGTTGGATTAAATTTTAATCTTTCTCTCTCTCTCTCTCGAACGTACGCCTACGACTACGTACTCTCACTCCTACTCTCCCACGCACCCGCGTGCCTAATGTCTGTCAGTCAGCCTCTGTCAGTCAGTCTGTCCCTGTCAAACTCAGTCTTCCACTGAGGCTTGCGGAGGGCTCTGTTTTTGCATTGATAACTAAATGTTTAAGAAAAGCTGCAGAATTAGAAAATAGCAAAGCCTCTAATTATCAAAGGCAAAAATATATGCTTTGGTTGGAGAGAAGTTTATTGGAAAGAACAGAATTAGCTCCAAAATCAAACCTTAAGGAATACACATTATTTCACAAGTTTTTGAATGGAGAAAAACGCTTACCAAACGCAATTCTTTGGTCATTCACGATTGCTGGCAAAACTGCAGCCGTTTCAATTTTGTACGAAGAGGTTATGTCACAATTAACCAAAGCAGCTGAAGAGGTGAATGAGTTAAAAACATTGAGAGTAAGTAATCATAGAGAATTGTTCATTTTACAAATAAAATATGAAGTTTTTCTTAATTCAATCTATTCTTTATTTGAGAGTCTCAGCTATATTCTTTGGAATATTTATCACACTAACGGTATTCCCCGATTATTTAATAAACAAAAAACTCGTTTTTTGAACCAAACAAACATAAATCCTGAATACTCTAAGCTTCTCGAATCTACAGATTGGTATGAAGAAGTGCATTCCATAAGAAGCCAATCAACTCATTATTTATCAGGTTTCGCAATTCTCTTTGGTGAAGATGAAATAGGATATTCAAACACACCAATTGGCGAAGAAGGAACATCTAAAAAAATATCAATACCAAACATTGACACCCATATTAGAAGCGTTAAAAAAGAATTTACAGATTTTATAGCTCAATTTGGAAAGATTTTTGTGAAAGTAATTAATCAGGATTCAAAAATTGTTTATCCTTGCTTGTCTGCTAAAAATGAAGTTATTGGTTACTCTTCAATTTCACTACGAGAATATACTGAAGGCGAAGAATGGAAATGCGAAGTATATGGTGGATGTCCAAACAGAAATGAATGTAAACTCAAGAACCGTATTCAGCCTTAATATTTGGGAGTCTTGGAACCCAATCTTTTCTTTCATTTCTCAGGTATTTCGCAAACAACAACGCTTCTTCATTAATTAGCGTTCTCTATCTCCTACTGAAACATACTAAATTTTTAAGTTCTACACCCACATTAAATAGGAAACACAAGGAAGATGAGCCTACTTTGGACATAGAAACGAAAATTGAGTTAATCTGCAGGCCACCGACAGAAGAAGTAGTTACTCCAGAAGATTTGCGCCAGCTTCTGGAAACAGAAGAGCATCCTATAGCTTACAACGGTTGGGAGCCCTCTGGCTTGGCTCATCTGGGAACGGGTGTTATTTGCGCTTACAAAATGAAAGACTTCGCCGAAGCAGGCGTCCATTTCAAAGCGTTTTTAGCGACTTGGCATGCATGGTTAAACAATAAGCTGGGCGGCGACCGAGCACTTATACGCAAAGCCGCTGACCTCTTTAGACACTCATGGCTTGCATTAGGTGTTCCCGGCGACAAAATTGAATTCATTTATTCAGATGAGCTATACAAAGACATTGATTATTGGGCTAAAACAGTCATAATTTCAAAGGACCTCACCTTAGCCCGAACCACAAGAACACTTGAAATCGCTGGCAGAAAAGAAGGGGAAGCACACTACGTCTCAGATTACCTTTATACACCTATGCAAGTTGCTGACATTTTCGAGATGAAAGTCAAAATTTGCCAGTTAGGCATGGACCAGCGAAAAGCAAATATGGTTGCAAGGGAAATCGGCGAAAAAGTAGGCTGTTGGAAACCAGTCTGCGTTCATCACCACCTGCTTCAGGGCCTAGAAAAACCTTCGATTTGGCCTATTCCTGAGGGTCAAGAGAAAGAAGCGGTTGCCTCAGCCAAGATGTCTAAGAGCAAACCTCAAACCTGTATTTTCATCTACGACACTCCAGAAGAAATCAAACAGAAAATGGGCAGAGCATTCTGTCCCGAAAAAACCGTTAAATTCAACCCGATAATGGACATTTGCAAATACATAGTTTTCCGAGAAAAACCCAATTTGAAAATTGAGCGCCCAACCAAATTTGGAGGCAACATTGAGTTTCAAAGCTTCCAAGAACTTGAATCCGCTTACGCTGAAGGCAAGCTGCATCCTATGGACCTCAAAAACAGCGTTGCAGCTGAACTTGCAGATATTCTGGAACCTGTTAGACGTTACTTTGCACATAACAGTGAAGCTAAGGATTGCTTGGAGACTGTGCGGCAAGCGAAAATTACTAGGTAAAATACTTGTCTACAAAGCTTAAAGACAAAGAGGAAAAAATCCAGCAAATAATAGCTAAACTGGCTGAAGAATCAGCAAATGACAAACTGATTGTTGTTGAAGGCAAAAAGGATGAGGCAGCCCTTCAAGCGTTAGGCGTGAATGGCAAGATTATGACTTTGAAAACAGGCGGAAAATCGTTTCTGCAAGCAGCCGAGGCAATAGAAGAATTAAGAGTCAACGAGGTAATTCTTTTGTTGGATTTTGATCGCAGATGAAAAGAAGGTACATTGCGCCTTAAACACGATTTGGAAAGGGCAATAATCAAACCGAATATGAGGTTTTGGCTTGACTTGCAGGCGTTGGTTGGCAGAGATATCACATGCATTGAAAGTTTGCCATCCTATCTGAATACGCTTCAAGAAAGGTTTTCTTGAACCTAGCAAAAGAACCTTTAGCTAAAGAGGTTCCATAATTTTGTCAAGAAAGAATAGAGAATTCTTTTTATAAACCTGAAAGGTTCCCTAATAATGGCGAAATTTTATGGATATCAAAGGTAAAGTTACAATTGTAACTGGTGCATCCGGTGGCATCGGACTAGCTACAGCAAGAATTCTTTCCAGCAGAGGCGCGAAACAAGCATTGGTCGCACGCTCCAAAGACAAACTTGAGCGCCTAGCTATGGAACTTCCTAATGCAATTGCCATTTCTGCAGATATTTCCAAAGTTGAAGAAGTCAAAAAAATGGTTAAACAGGCGTATGACCATTTTGGAAGGATCGATATTTTGATAAATAACGCGGGCTGTGGATATGATACTCCAGTCGAGCATACGGACATCGAGATTTTCCATTACATCTTCGATCTAGACGTAGTAGGTCCAGTGGTTGCTATGAAAGAAGTCATTCCCATAATGCGACAACAAGGCGGCGGGACAATTGTTAACGTGAGCTCAGGAACAGCTTTGATGTATTTGCCTGATAACGGTCCATATTCAGGTTTAAAGCGGGCGCTAGCTCATATCAGCTTAACGGCTAGAGAGGAACTTGAGAAAGACAAGATTGTTGTCAGCGTTGTTTACCCATATATTACGCTTACTGACTTCGAAAAAAACACCATTAAAGATGCTTCATTGCAAGGGCAACAGGAATCATCAGAGGCACATGAAGCATTCAGCAGAGCTGACCCGCCAGAGTACACCGCGCAACGGATAGTCGAGGGCATTGAAAGCGGAGAAGCCGAAATTTATGGGCATGACTGGATGAAGCGAGCTCCCCAAACTAGCTGATTCCAAACTTTTTTCTCACATTTTTTGTGCTCATGTAAATCATAACCAGAATACTCCAGGTTATCTCTGTTGGAGGAGCAAAATTTGGAATTCCAGGAATGCTGGGCAAATTTAGCACCCTTAGGGTGTCTACAACAATTACAAAGACTAAGACGGCAACTGTGCCTACCCAACCTGCTTTTTTGCCTCGCCAAATGAACCATGCAAAAACTGAAACGAGGAAGCCAAAAACTGCTGTGTAAACGTCATAGGTTAGTGCTGATGATAGAATGGCTGAGCTGGAGACCAAAAGCAGCAATCCAACGAGAAAATGTATAACTCCGATAAATAGTTGTTCTGCAGTTAAAATGGCTATTCCTATGCTTCTGCCGTTGATAGTGATTGGTTCACGCTTAGCACCCATGCAGTTCACCTTAAATGAATTAATTAATGGAGCATGAAGAAGAGATATAATTTTCTACGCTAACATCGTAGTTCATTCTAAAGCTTAGAAACTCCTAGGGCATGTTAAAGCTTATATCTGAACTCTCACTTAAGCCATTGAAAGAAGTGCTTGACCATGGACTACGTCATCGAAACCACTGACTTAACCAAGAATTTCGGTTCTTTAACAGCAGTAAATAAGTTAAATTTAAAAGTCCAAAAAAACACAATTCACGGTTTTTTAGGTCCAAATGGCGCTGGAAAAACAACGACCATTAAAATTCTTGTCGGTCTGCTCAGACCTACTTCTGGTTCGGTTAAAGTGTTGGGGCAAGAAGTGCATGTTGATGACGCCGATTCACGCTTAGGCATCGGTTACATGTCTGAGTTGCCCAAGTTTCCTAAGCACCTCAAAGGCGCCGAACTGCTTGATATTTACGGGCGAATGTACGGAATGACGGAGCAGCAGAGAACTGAACAAATTCCTAAGCTAATTGAAATGGTCGGCTTGAAGGGTAGAGAAAACGACCTTATCGGAAAATACAGCAAAGGCATGCAACAACGGATCGGCATAGCCCAAGCTCTTCTGAATAATCCCGAACTGGTTATTTTGGATGAGCCAAGCATAGGTTTAGACCCAGTTGGAATGGTTGAAGTCCGAGAACTGGTAAAAAACATCTCTAAAGAAGGCATGACGGTTTTCCTTTCATCGCATTTGCTTTTTGAAGTCGAGCAAATCTGCGACCACGTCACAATTATCAACCAAGGCTCAATGCTGGTTTCTGATACTCCTCAGAACATTTCAGGCCAACTTGGTCCCGCCATGATACACATTGAATTAGTCGATTTGTCAACTGCCGTTATAGCTGCAGTAAAGAGCTTACCCTATGTTTCAGGCACTTGGAAAACGGGCAACACATTGATGATTCAGGTAAAAACTTACGATGACGTGCGGGCACAGATTTCCAAAGCGATAACAGGAGCAGGGGGAGTTATTATTGGAATGAGCCAGAAAAACGCTAACTTGGAAGACATATTCATTCAACTTGTCACTAAAGACAAAGAAGGAAAGGCACAATGACAACGAATCAGAATCCAAAGAATAATCGCCCGAGCTGGTTCAGTCGCTTCTGGGCCATAGTTAGATATGAAATGCTATGGAATATTCGAAAGAAAAAATTCATAGGCATTATCGCAGCTGTATTTGTCATCGCCACGTTGATTCTGGTACTGCCCGTTGTAATCAGCGCAAACCAGGGAACAAAAATAGCTGCTAATCCCAATTACGCCATAACATTTGGCGGCTCAGGCTTTGTGTTCTTGCTTCTCGCGATTGGAACAGCTGCAAACAGCATCTCAAGCGAGTTCGAAAGCGGAAGCATCGTGCCTCTAGTGACCAAGCCTGTTTCCCGAACGATGATTTTCCTAGGTAAAGTTTTCGGAACATTCATAATTTTGGCTGTTTCGTACATTGTTTTGTACGGATACATATCCGTAGCATCACTCATTGCTTATGGTCCACAAAACAATCTTCAATATATACCCGTGATGGTTATTGGAAGCCTAGTAAGCACTTTCATATGGGTATCCTTACTGTTTGCAGTTGGATCCATATCGAAAAACACCATCATGACCGTTATTGTAGCTATAATCCTATTTCTAGCCTTCTTTTTTTCTGCACCAATAATTGGTGAATTTTCTGGGCCTTCTCCTACGCTTAATTATTTCCCTGGAACTGGAGCAAGCGGAGTGATACTTGCTGGTAACGGCACTTCGGTAGGTGCAGGCACAGACAACATAGGAGCCAACATAGTTAATTATGCGCTTTATCCTTCAGCGAACGTTACCTATTTCAAAACAAACAGCACAGCTCTGATGTCGGGCAATGCAACAGCGGCTATAACAAACATCGTATCTTACACTGAATCAACGGCTCTAGTTGCAATAAGGTCGATAAGCATAGCTGCAGCATACATTGCGGGTCTTATGATAGTAGCTTGGGTTGCACTGAAGCGCTCACAAATACTTGAATAAAAATCGTTTAACCGCTCATTAGCTTGGCAAGGGTGGTTACGAACTTGCCTATACGTTCGTCGTTTCTTCCATAATCTGCCATAGACGTTATTGTAGTCACGGGAGTTTCAGCTATAACAGACATTTGTGTTGTTTTCTCATCGGTGACTACAAGGTCAATTTTCAGATTTGAGGGGTAAGATATGAAGCCACCTTTTGTTTTAACTATAAGATGGTGGGTAGCTTCATCAGTTTCTTGGATTTTCCACTGAAGTTTCTCTATTGCTTTCGGAATTGCTTCCCAAATGACATTAAGCGGGTATGAAATTTCAAGTTTGTCTTTTTGCTCTTTCAAATAAGCCATATTCTTTACCTTATTTTTTTAATAGTTCTATAAGTTTTGGCATTAATTCGCAACCGCGATCTATTGTGCCCAAGCTTCCTTTGGCGCATTCTTTCTCTGAAAACTTCACAGCTCTGCCACCTTCTATTTTGTCTCCTGAAATCAATACTGGAACTGGAGTGTCGCTGTGTACTTTTAAAGCGCAAGGGGTTGCGTGGTCTGCAGTTATGCAGATTAGGTTGTCTTCGAGAGAAATTTGTTTTAGTAATGGTCCAAAGAAGTATTTGTCGATAGCCGAAATTATTTGAGTTTTCAAAATGCAGTTGCCGTCATGCCCTGGTTCATCTGGTCCTTTGAGGTGAATATAGAAGCAGTCATGTTTAGGCAATATGTCCAGTAACGCTTTGACTCTTAATTCGCAGTCTTTTTGAAGGTTGCCTGAAGGAGCCGGCAAAAGCGTTGACTCCATTCCTGCCAGTTGTGCTATGCCTCGTTCAGCATGCATATCGGCTAAACAAGCAAAATTTACGTGGTATCTCTCGTTTATATTGAAGAATTTTGGAAGAAGATGCCCTGCATCCCGAGTTAAAACAACGTTAGCTTTAAGCTTACCCTCGGCTGCACGTTTAAGGTTGATTGGGTGGCTATCCCACAGCTTATGGGTTTTATCGATAAACTCGTTAACTAGAGCTGCAGAATTTTTCGCTCCCTCTGTTTTATCCATCGGTTCACAGGTTTTTAGTACCATTTCAACTTTAGCAAGTGCAACCCCTAAGCCGTTAACTATTGTGTAAGCTGGGTCGCTGTTTGTTATGTTGCTTGAAAGAGGTTTCTTTTTGCTTTTTATTAGCAGAACTGCCCTGTGACCCATTGTGTTTCTGAATTCAAATGTTGCAGGGTAAGATTCAAGCTTGACTTGCTTGTTAGCAGTTTGGCTTAACTCGGTGGCTTCCTCAGTGCTTAGGCTTCTTGCCACTCGACGATCAATTATTGTTTTTCCTTCGCCTAAAGTTGCAAAATTGCATCTTAACGCTAAATCGCCATCCTTCATTTTCAAGCCTGCACCAGCCGCTTCAATAACGCCTCTGCCAGTGCTGTATTTGAAAGGGTCATAACCTAAAAGAGAAATAACTGCAACATCGCTCTCAGGCGCTACACCCTTCTTCACCGAATACATCAAGCCAATTTTGCCGTTTTTTGCGAGAGCATCCATGTTAGGAGTTTCTGCGGCTTCCAAAGGTGTTTTGTTGCCTAGACTTTTAATTGGTAAATCTCCCATGCCGTCAATTGCAACGTAAATTAATTTCAAACCACTTTTTCCTCCTGCAAACTTGAGCTAACTCGACTGCCAAGCTTTATTATTCTTTCCATAAAAACAACTTATTTTTTCACGGAAAGAAACTTTCTAATCTCGTCTTGTGTGGCTTGCGGAGTTCCTATTGTGTTCACAAGATAGACCTCTGTTTGTTCAAAAAGCTTGTTGAAAAAGTTTTTTCTAAGCTCAGTTTTTCTCTCATCCTTCACTAGCTGGTGTGGATTGCAAAAGTTTCGTTCTAACATAAACTTCAATGCTTCAGTCGAGCTTAATCGAGTAACGATGTTTTTGTCTTGAGGCTCTCTTTTTAGCAGAATTATTTTTTGCAAAGTCGTCATTGGAATAACGCCGCCTCCTCCGACAATCCATCGCACGTTCACAATTGCCCTGCCTCTCTGATCAAACTGCGCTTTATCCACCAAACCTTCATACTTATTCCAAATCTTGCCTAAATCCGCATCAATATAACAGTTTTTTTCAGAACCGAACGCTAAAGGCAAATGGCTTGAGAGCCTAACGAAGTACCAATCATCAGAAACTAACCTCGCGTTCTTAAGAAGCAGCAATCCCCAAGAATGGGTCGTTTTGCCCGTGCCTGAAGGAGCAATTATCGAAACACCTACGCACCCGATGTCGATTGCGGCGCCGTGGACAGAGTAAATTCTGTGTTCATCTTCTAAGATGTCTCCTGCGATGGCAAGTGCGATGCTTTTTATCCACCCGTAATAGTCAACGTTAACTAGAAAGGCAGTTTTTGTGTAAGGGTCATATTTAACGCTTAAAGGTTGACCTGGCTCATTAACAACAACAAGCCGTCCGTGGGATCGGTTGTTTTCGTTTGCTGTGAAAAAATTGTCTTCCCATCTATTTCTAGTTGCTTCCGACTCTGTTAACAGTTTAATGCAGCAACCGTAAACTTCAGCTTTGCTTGTATAAAGTAATCTATGTTCATATGCTTCAAACAGTCTGTCTTTTTCTTCTGGGCTAATTAGCTGGATAGCATAACTCACTAAATGCATCCCCCAAACCAGCTTAAACTAGAACTTTGAAACGGATAAGTATTTCGAGATGAGACAAATTTGAAAAATCTATCTTTGTAATAGAATAATTTTCTGAGACTTCTTTACTTAAAGATTAACTATTGACGGTTTTTTTAACAAAATTTTTTGTTTGTGTTTTGGGTTGCTTTTTTGTTTTAAAGCTTAAATCTTTTGCAGGTTGAGTCAAAATAAGTCTAAAAAAGTCAAATTAAGTCAAAATAAGTCAAAGAAAGTGAACCTACATTGCCTTTACCTCAAAGAGTGACATTCAAAAGCCCTTGAAGGATGCAACAAAGTGCATTTGATGCCAAAGATAATGCTTTAGAAGTTTTTTCTTTAAAATAATCATAGTATTTTTTGTTGTAGTGCAACATTGAAGAGGGGATAGCGTTTATTAGTCTCGAAAAACATCTTTAAATTTGTCCCCAAAAAGGGTAGAAGTCTTTGTTGCCTCAAATCAAGCATGCGTTTGATTTGCGGTTGCAGCGACTTTGATAGCTTGTCATTCCAACTCATAAGGGTTGAAGAAGGTACTGTGTCTAAAAAAAGAGGTTTGATTAAAGTGGAAACGCGCAAAAAAACAATACTTGTCGTTGATGATGATAAATCAATACTTCGAACGTTCACGCGTATTCTTCAAAAAAGCGGCTACGAGATTGATGTTGCAGAAACTGGAAAAGAAGCCATGGAAAAAGCTGAAAATCGAAATTACGATTTAGCCTTGGTTGACATTAGACTTCCAGACATGGATGGCACGGATTTACTTGCTAAACTCAAAAACCAGCTGCAGCATACAGTAAAAATAATGATTACAGGCTTTCCATCATTAGAAACCGGTGTTAAAGCACTTGACGAAGGTGCAGATGCTTATTTGGTAAAACCTGTAAAGCCTCAGGAACTGCTAATGCTTCTGGAAGAGAAATTGAAAAACCGCGAAGAGCCTCAAGAAGTAAGCAGCTAAAAAATTAATCAAGAAGAGTTTTGCGGCATCAAAGAATTTTTTTAGAAATGGTAAGTTAAGCCCAGCCTCTCCTCTTGACGGCAAAAATCGAATCGTTCTCCTTTTAGACAACTGTTTGCGTGTGCTTAATTGTTTTTCGTACTGATAATTGAGTTCAAATTTAATAGTTAAAGGAAAGTAAATTTAGGTTACTCGACGTAAATGGCTGGTTGATAGGGCATAGCCATCGCTGCTCGTTGTTTAGGGTCATATCGTTTCTGGTCAACTTCACTGTAGACGGATACTTCGGCATTGAAGCGTTCCTTAAAAAAGCTAGTAGCGTTTTCTAAGAGCTCTTTTTCGCTTGCTTTTTTGATTTTCAATATGTTAGCTTTTCGGTCGACTGGCAGTTTAGTTAAAGCTTTCATTACTCTCGGAACCATTCCAGCAATATCCTTCATATGCGGCTTCAAATCTTTGTCTGCAGCAAATTTTTTCATGAGTTCGTTAATTTTGGCTTCTCCCGCTAAGCTTTCCTCTAGAATCTTTATGTATACCTGCCATTTCCATGGTGCGGCTGCATAGTAACAAACTTGTTTAGGCGTTATTTTCATCGCTTTAAGGATATTTGATGTATCGGACATCACATCAGTTATCAAATTTTCCTGTTCTTCCGCAGCAATGTCCACTTTTGTTTCATCACAAACCGGCCACTGTGCTACGCTAATGAAACATGGTTCGCCTGTTTGGCCCCATAGCTCCTCAGTTAGGAAAGGAGCGAATGGTGCAAGCATTTTGAGCCAAATCATAACTGCTTCGCGAAGCGCTTTAGCATCACTATTGCCTTTTCGTTGAATGTACCAGCGCAGGTCATTCCATGTTTCGAACAATGCAGTCTGCAAAGCGGTTCGGGTTTTAAGCTCATCTAAGCTGACTGTGACCTCTTTTATTCGGTGTTGAAGCCTGCTTATTAGCCAACGCTCAAGTACTGTGTTCTCTTCTCTTTTGGCATTAAGAATTATTCCGCTTGCAAAACTAAGTAGCCCTTCAAACTTCCCCTGCAAATCGCTTACGTTTTCGTCTCGCCAGTCAGGGTCATCCATTCCTTCAGCCCCCAGCAGCAGTGCGCAGCGTGTTGCGTCGGCACCGTATTTTTCAACTGCGCCCTTCATTGTTATGAAGTTGCCTTTGCTCTTGTGCATCCCCTGACCTTCAACCATGAGCATGCCATTTACTCCAATGGCTTTGGGCCAATGCTCTGGCGGAAACAGGGCGGCATGATGGAAAATGCAGAAGGTTAAGTGGTTTGGCACAAGCTCTTTAGCTGAGTTTCTTAGGTCAAATGGATACCAGTACAAGAATTCACTCCGCATCGATTCTAGTAAGTCACCTTTTATTCCAACGGTTTTTTCCAGTTGTTCAGAGCTGCCTTTACCATAGAAAACATAATCGAAAACCGCTGGCGTTAACGCTTCAGGTTTTATCCTGTTTTGTTTTATGTGTTTGTTTATTGTGTAGAATGCCATGTAAACTGTGGAGTCGCTCAAGGTCTCGATTATCCAGCCTTTTCCCCACGGCAGTGGTGTTCCGAAACCTGTGGTTCTTGCGCAAGCCCATTCTCTCAACCAATCGATAACGGTGTAGAAGGATTGTTTTGCTGAATCAGGGTAAATCGTCATTTGCGCCACCGCTTCTTTTGCTTTTGCTTTCCAATGTGGATCGGAGTAGTTTAGGAACCATTGCTCTGAGAGAATTTTTACAATGCACTGCGTCATGCATCGGCAAACCACCTGCTCAGGCAAATCATACATGCAGTCAGCCACTCCCTGCTTGAGAAAGTCGGCAATAATTGTTTCTTTTACCTCTCGAACAGTCTTTCCCGCATAAGGACCACAATTCGCTTTTAGAATGCCACCATGGAACTCTTTTTTGTAGAGTGCTTTTGTTGCTTCATCGGCTTTGGGGTCGTGCTGATCTTTGATGCCCATTTGCTTGGCTATTTCTACAGCGGGGTACTCGCCGAAACCTTCGACTTTGATGATTGAGATAGGTTTAATCTGCTTAACCATGTTCGGATCGACACCAAACTCAGCGAGAACTTTTGGCTTTTCCTGCAAATCTTTAAGAGCCAACCAGTCGTACGGGGCATGTGCGGGTACGCTGTAAACTACTCCGGTAGCGGTTTTGGGATCTACAAACCAACCGGGCAAAATGGGAAACTTTTCTTTCGTTACTGGATTTTCAAATGTTTTGCCGATTAACTCTTTTCCTTTAAAGCTGCGTTTTATTTGTATTTTCTTTTCTTGTTCTTTGAGTTTTTCAGTCGCTTCTTGGCTAATAATCCAGTTTTCGCCATTAACAGTTGCTTCAACGTAAGTAGCCTCTGGATTTATCCATATGTTTGTGATGCCGTAGATGGTTTCCGGACGGAAAGTTGCCGCCGGCAAAAACGTGTTCCCATCCAGCTTGTATTTTATGAGCGTATATTGCTCTGGCGTTACGCCTTCTCCTACTTGGCGGTCATGGTCTCCCGTTGGGCTTTGATCTTTTGGACACCAAACCACCGGGTGCGTTCCACGAGTGACGTAGCCTTTTTCTTTCAGGTTTTTGTATTGCCATTCAATAAATTTTTGGAAAGTCGGCATAATGGTGGTAAATTCGCGTCTCCAATCTACAGAGAAACCCACGCCTTTAACCGCTAAGCGACCTTCATCAGTATAGTACTGAGCCATGTAAAGGGGATCAACAAATTTTTTAAGTTCAGCTTCTGGCACCCCATCAACTTCTCGTAGAACTCGAATGTAGGCTTCATCGCCTCGTGCAACACGTTGACTAGCTCCCAGCAGCGGTTGCCCCGTCCAATGCCAACCCCAAGGCCAAAGCACATTGTAACCCTGCATACGCTTGAACCTAGCGTAAGCATCAACCCGCGAAGCAGTAAAAGCGTGACCCACATGAAGTGGACCATTCATATATGGGAACGGAAAGGTCACCATTATTTTCTTTCTTTTTGGATCAGGGTTAGCCTCAAAAATGTGAGCGTTTTCCCATTTTGCCTGCCATTTCTGCTCGATTTGCTTGGTTTGGCTCATGAAACTTGTTGATTAAGTCATTGGCATTTAAGAGTTTTGCTTTGGCTTCTTCTGCAACTTGTGGGTTTTGAGGTGTTCGGTTTTGTTTTGACTGCTTTTTTTTGAGTGAACCAATTATATTCTAAGATTGCTATGACTTATGTTGTCCTCAATCTTTTCTTACTTCAATGTTTCTGTTTCTTGAAATGAACTAACAAAAATGTACCAGTCATTGCGGCTAATGACAAGAGAATTATCCAAGATTGAAACTCTGGAACTGTTGGCGTCGGCGTTGGAGTTGCAGCAGGAGTTGGAGTAGATGTAGGCGATGCGGTGGGTGTTGGAGTCGGGGTGGCTAAAGCTGTGATACTTGCCACAGTGGACTGAGATGATGTCGCACCTGTGCTGTCAGTAACTGTCGCAGTTATCAAATAAGAACCTGCGGAAATAGGAGAAAAATTAAACGTTGACGCAGTCTGACCGGATTGAGATGCTCCATCTACATACCATTGGTAACTTGTGTAGATGCCCGAGCCTCCGATGGCAGTAGCAGTTAATAGTTGAGTTTGACCAACATTTAAGTTCGCGGTTCCAAGGGAAACAGAAACAATCAGAGCTGAATTTAGGAACAATGCATCGCCAGTACCGCGGGCAACGCTTACATTTCTTGTTGTGTAGGTTCCACCGTGGTTCTCATCGCCTTGCCACTCTGCCTTCAACAAGTAAGTGCCCGTCGCGGTGGGGGACCAAGTTGCAATGTAAGCTCCTTGGGAATCAGTTGCGGCTGAAGTAATCGGCTGCCACGTTGTCACGCCTGAAATTAGATACGACAGTACAATTATTGACCCGGGCAACGGCTTGTCTTTGTCCATCAGTGATCCTTTTATGTCAACTTTGAAACCAAGACTCGGGGATATGGGACTCGAGGAGAGAGTGACGCTCGCTGAAGGCAGAACTCTTACGGAGTCCGTCTTGAAATTACTCCAAATGTGAGGTTGCGAACTTGGCATGCCTGGAAAAACACAAAGTCCGAATCCGAAAACATCAGCTCGTAAGCCGGATGCGCCCGAAGCCACTTCCACGCCGTTTGTAAACAAGGTGTACATAGCATTCGAGTACTGTAGCCTAATTTCAATTTTAGAAGTGTTCCAATATCCCCAAGGAGTCGGATGGGTGTAGAGGCTATCTCTGTAAACCTCTTTTCCCAATAAGTACATTGTCACGCCATCCGTCGTGGTCGCCCAAACCTGCAGGATGTTTGCATAAATGTGATCTTGGCTTGGAACAAACGGGCCTTGAGAGATCCATATTCCATCTCCCCAATCCGTGATTCGTGTATAAGTGATGTCAAAATCAACTGCGAAATCACCTGTTGCAGGAAAAGGGTCTGTCGCGCTGACTACCCGAGGAAAGCCTCCTTCATCGCTAGTTAGCGACAGGAAGCTGTCTGCGACTGTGACTGACCCACTTGATTCTTTTGGTCCCTGCTCTATTGTCCATTTTCCTGAATCAAGATTTGCTCCGTTGAAATCATCAAAAACGAGTGAGTTTTGAGTTTGAGCTTTCATAGGGGCAGGTTGAAACATAACTAGAGATGTTAAGAACAATGCAACAATCAATAAGGCTAAAGCTTTACCCATACTCATCCACTCTACCACAGCAACCGTTGACGATAAAAGGCTTCTCGTAAAGGTCTCTTGACTGAGTTTAGTCAAGATTTTTTGACTGCTGTTTTTGAGAGATGCGCTTAACAACTAAGTTTGGGAAGTTACCTTGTTGAACTCTTATCCTGAGTAGCGGTTTCTCCATAGCTTGTAAACAATACCAGACCTAAACATGTGCTGAAATGCATATTCGGCTAATCGGGCTACTGATTGTTCAGGTAGATGCCTCATCAGAGTAGATTTATCAGTAAGTATGTATACATTATGTATTGAGGGACTAAGATGGCACGACAGATTTCAGTCTCAAACGAAGTTTACGAACTTCTATCAAAGCGAAAAGGCAAAAAAAGCTTCTCCGAAGTAATAAAAGAAAGCCTCTGCTCAACAAAAAAGAAAACCGACATAATGAAATTTGCAGGGGTCATGAAAAACGAAAAGGAAAAACTTGAGCAGCTAAAAATACAAATTGCTGCTGAAAGGGAAGCAAATTACGGCAGATCATTCGAAGAGGAATAATGATGTTAATCGATACAAGCGTTATCATCGATTTCATAGCTGGCGACGAAAGGCTTGTTTCATTAATACAAGAAATCGCCAACGAGGAAGAAATTAGGACAACCAGCATAACTGAGTATGAATTGCTTAAGCATAAGACAAAGCTGAAGAGACAGCTGGCAGAAGATTTCCTCGCGGAATTAACTATCTATCCATTCGATAGTGACGCTGCAAGAAAAGCCGCTCTTCTTTTTAAAGAGCTTAAGGATTCCGGCAGAATGATTAATGAGAACGATTTGCTTATTGCCGGCATATCATTGGCGCACGATGAGGTATTGCTAACAAGGGATCGAAAACTTGCCAGTGTTGGCAGCAACATAAAAGTCGTCTAATTCTATGCTTGGAAAGCTGGTGTGCTGGGCGTCATCCACCTTTAGCCTCAGTAATTTTTTACTGCTAGCTTAAGCGCTCCCGACTGGGTGAAGCAAACAATTTGTGGCTGTTCACAATTCCAAGGTTGTGCTTCTATGAAGAAGCAGAGAAACGCAAAGAAACACGCAACTTCCACTAAACCTCTTTTTCAGTTACGCTTGGTCTTTTGTTAAACACTCAGATTTTTTTTGAGTCACACATCAAACAGTTAGTTCACCTTTCGATGCCTTCTATAAATTAAAAGAACAATACTTAAAGCAACAACTACCGCTATAAGTGCAATTATTAGAATTTGTTCGTTAATGGTTATTTTGGTCGGAGTTGGTGTGGGACTTGGTAAAGGTGTCGGTAAAGGATTTTGTGGCGGCAAAGGCAAAAACGGCGCAGTTTTTATTAAGTAAGCATAACCCCGTAATCCTTGAGGATTCAAATAAGGGTTTGCAATGCCCAGCCCTGCAAGTGCTCCATCTGATGTTTCGATGAGGGAAAATATTTTGATAGGGTAAGCTAAAGATTCGGTCGAACCTTTCTTTCAGCTTGCCTTATATCAAGTGAAAAAGAAACCTCACAACAACGACAAGAACTATTATCAATACTACGATCACAATAGCTGACCAGAGCCACCCAGCTAAACCACCTTTATTATTATGCAAAAACCTCATTTGCCCAATCACCTCTTGCATAACTGACTAATTGCCCTTCAATTCTACTTAACGATTTGTGACTGTAGAACCACAACTACAGATGCTCGCTGTCTGCCTGTCACTGTCTCTCTCTGTCAGTCTCAGTATGTCAATCTCGCTTTGTCATCCAGACACTTTTCTCAGTCAAGCCAGAGGTCAGTCAGTCAAACGCGCGCTTGTGTTTCTTGAAGTAAACCAACAAACCAGCACCTAACCACCGTTGCAATTGAGAAACTATTTTATGAACAGCACATTCTTGAGTTTTTTAAAGTGCTCATCTCCAGTTACTACTTCAGCTTTCTTTATAATTGCAGTTGCATAAACAATTGAGTCAGCTAGACCCCATCCATCAATTTCCTTTTTCAATCGAACGTTTTGCCTAGCGGATTCCACTGCAATTGATTCATCGAGAAATACCAACGCACTTTTTTCTTTGATAAATGTTTTTTGCTTTTCAGCAAGTTCTTGGTTTTCAACTTTAAGGGTTTTGGCATAAACTTCTGCTAAACATATGGTTGGAGTTAATTTTTCTTCAGAACTTTCAATAAGCGATTTAACCTTTTCGCCGAGTTCCGACCCAGTAAAGTATTCAATCCAGGCATAGGAGTCAATTACGTATTTCATAGACAGCGATCCTTATGGTCTCTAAGGTCGGAAGTATCGGTTTTTTTCATGGTGCCAAACATACTTTCGGTTTTTCCAAAGTGTTCAAGAAGAATTTTATTGATTTCATTTGAGATATTTCTGGCGCCGGCTGTCTCTTTTAGCGTTTGATAGACATCATCGCGTAAGATAACGGTGGTCTTTTTAGACATATACATCACCGTAAACATATATGCTGAGGTAAAATTTTAAGATTGTTACAAATATCAAACAAACCAAGAAAATGCTTGGGTGATGACTTTGGCGGATGGGCCTTGAACTCCTTCGCCCGTGGAAATATCACCTCTATAACCATATTTTTCTTTAAATTCTGCGTTTCTATGAAGAAGCGGAGAAACGTAAAGAAGCACGCAACTTCTACTAAACTTCTTTTTTAATCAAGCTTGGTCTTTCGCAAACCACTCAGAATTTTTTTTGAGTGACGCATCAAACGGCTAATTTCGTCTTTCTACGCCTTCTGTAGAGCAACAAAGAAGCACAAAACCGCTCTAAAGGAAAAGAGGTAAGTTTGTCAAGAAATTTGGATGCAGCCCAAGACACACAAATAGTGGTAAGCCAAAAAAGTCTTATATGTACCTGATTTTAACATACAGAAGAGCGATCAAATATGGCGGATAATACAGAAACAAAAATTAAACAAGACCTATTTGCTGAAATCCAAAATTTGGAGCAAAATTACAAGGTTATCAGAAGCTTCCTTTCTGGAACCGACTATGACGCTATAACTCTCGGAGGAACAATCCAATCCTTCAAAGACGGCTTAAGCCGAGCAAGCGCATTTGTCCTTGCCCTGTACAACCTCAAAGGGAAACGAGTTAACATTCCATGGGAACCACTTTTTACCAGCTTAGATTACGCTTTAGCCACAGTTACCGTTTCTTCATCGCCAAAACAGAAAGCAGCAATCAAAACTATATTATCAATGTCTGAAGAGCAGATTGAGCAAGTCCTGTCTTACTTTGCCGCTTTGAAGGACTCGCTAAAATAAAGCCGTTCTTTTCTTCAAAATAGCTTTTCTTTTATCTTGATGGATTAGTTTGTACTCTTTTAAGTGCCTGCCAAGCAAAAAGTGTTGGTTGGATTAAGATTTAATGCCCAGCCGAAATTGCTTTGCGTTGCTGATTCTGGGCTTGCAAAACGGCTTCTATTATTTGCGAAGAAGCACTTTTGATGTATATTGCTGCATGTTAACAACGCTTAATAGGTCAACCATTAAGTAAAACACGTAAGGACAAGTCAGTGGTTTGGCTTCTTATCCTTCTCCTTCTCCCCACCAAATCACTTTCTTGCTTTATTCTTAGTGAAGAATTTATCAACCCAATGTATATGACAGGCTTTTGCAACATTTACTCTTGCATATGTATGGTTAAAATAGATTAAACGCCCTTAAATAATAATCAGATGGATAATAACAACGAGGGCTATTATGTTTCAGCGGTTATTCCTTTATTCTGACGGTGGAGCAAGAGGAAACCCTGGACCCGCAGCGATCGCATATTTAGCCTTAACAGAAAAAGGTGAAACCGTAAAAGCAGATTCACTCTTCATAGGAACCCACACCAATAACCAATCGGAATATAATGCGCTGATCGCGGCGTTGGAGTTTGCAGCAGCCAACAAAGTCGAAGAAGTCGTTTGCTATCTTGACAGCGAATTAGTTGCAAAGCAACTCAAAGGCGAATATAGCGTAAAAAACTTTGAGCTCCAAAAGTTATGGCGCAGAGCACAAGAATTGAAGAGGTGCTTCAAGAAAACAACTTTTGTGAATGTTCCAAGAACTAATGTCTACATCCAAAGAGCAGATGCTCTTGTAAATAAAACCCTTGATGAACAATCAGAAAACAATTCTAACTAAAGCATTATAACAAAGTTTGCTGTCGTAAACAATGGAAAAAGTTGAGGTGATTAAACATTGTTTGTTCATACCAGCATCCGCACAAGCAATATTGAGAGGTCGATTGATTTTTACTCAAAATTCTTTGGACTCCGAGTTCTTCGTAGAAATGAAATTAAGCAAAACAACGCCGAAATTGCTTTCCTTCAGGACCCAAAAGGCGAAGGCTGCACGTTAGAATTAACTTACATGCATGATCAAAAAACGTTTAGTCAGCCTGAATATGAAGAACGTTTGTTTGACCATTTAGGCTTCGAAGTTGCAGACATAAACAAAACCGTTGCTGCTTTGCGAAAGGAAAACATTACAATTACTGATGAGCCGTTTAAGCTGAATTCCAATACAACAATTGCTTTTGTTGAGGACCCAGACGGAACCCTGATTGAATTAATTGAGCGCCGTTAGCTGCTTACTCGTAAAACTTGGGTTTAGTCTTCTTACTGTATTCTACACGGCCAAGAGAATAAAACACTTCCAAGAAGCTAAAGATATTCTCAGATTAGCTCTTATGTTTCCACCAATTCTTGGTTTGCTGCGTCTAGGCGGCGGCTCATAGGAAACCTCGCCAATCTTAAAACCATTCTTTTTGGCGATAACCAACAGTTCTCCGCCAAAAGTTTCTCCGCCCTTCAAAGCAAATTTTGTTGTTACTTCTTTTTTGAAAGCCCTAAAATTCGAGTAAAAATCGGAGACGCCAACCATTTTGCCCAAGGTTTTGGCTGCCCACTGCTCTGAAAATCTGGGAACAAACGTTCGTGACGCGTTCACCACGTCGAACTCATCAAGTTTTTTGACGAGTGCAGAAATGAGTTCAGGGTTATTCTCCAAGTCGGAATCAATTGTCACTATGACCGGGAAATTGGCATATTTCATTCCGTAAAGTAAGCCTTTGGTTTGTCCTTCCCTGACTTTGCCGACCGCTATATCGGCGTGTTGTTTTGCGATATTTAGGGTTCCATCGGTTGAGCTGTCATCGACAACGATTATTTCATGAGGTATATCCTTGAGCGTTGATCGGACTCTGAGAATTAGTTCTTTGATGTTTTCTTTTTCATTCCAGGTGGTTGTTACAACAGATATGCCTTGACCCATTTCACCGCCGACTCTCATGAATAGCCATACTATTTCAAAGTTATAAGTTGCCTGCAGAAATTGTCTGAAAAATAATTTATGATTTTGGTTTTTAGTCCATTCTTGGATTTTTAAGCCGTATTTCCAAGCGTAAAAGACACGGAAACTTAAAATAATTGGAAGGACTGATGTGTTAACCGAATTCATAAAATTAGGTAAGATTAATAGAGGATGAAAAAATGAGTAAATCAGAAAAACCCCACCTTAACATCATTATCATGGGGCACGTTGACGCGGGAAAATCCACAACAACTGGCCACTTGCTATACTTAGCCGGCGCAATCGACGAGCGGACAATCAAAGCCTTTGAAGAAGAAGCCGAAAAAATGGGCAAAGGCACATTCAAATTCGCTTGGGTACTAGACAACCTTAAGGAAGAAAGGGAAAGAGGAGTCACCATTGATCTTCGATTCCTACAATTCCAGACCAAAAAATACAACTTCACAGTCATCGATGCACCAGGACACAGAGACTTCGTCAAAAACATGATCACAGGAGCAAGCCAAGCTGATGCTGCCGTACTCTTCGTCTCTGCCAAAAAAGGTGAGTTTGAAGCAGGCATCGGTGCAGGCGGTCAAACACGAGAGCACGCATTTTTAGCATTCACTTTAGGCATTCGCCAACTAATCGTTGCAGTTAACAAACAGGATGATATATCTGTTAATTACAGCAAAGAAAGGTATGAAGAAATCAAGAATGAAGTTTCAAGAATGCTTCGAATGGTAGGCTACAAAGTCGATAAAATTAACTTTATACCAGTTTCAGGATGGACAGGTGAAAACCTGCTTAAGAAAGCTGAGAAATTACCTTGGTACAATGGTCCAACCTTAATGGAGGGACTAGACCTGCTAGAATTACCAGCTAAACCAACTAACAAACCCCTGCGCGTGCCAATTCAAGACGTCTACAGCATCACAGGAATCGGCACCGTTCCAGTAGGCAGAGTAGAAACAGGCACTCTCAAACCAGGGCAAAATCTAGTTTTCATGCCAAGCAACAAAACAGGCGAAGTTAAATCAATCGAAATGCACCATACACAAATTCCAGTAGCTGAACCAGGCGACAACATCGGCATGAACGTAAGAGGCATCGCAAAAACGGACATTCACCGAGGAGACGTAGCAGGACCAGTCGACAATCCACCAACAGTAGCTAAAGAATTCATTGGCCAAATCATAGTGATTTACCACCCAACCGCAATAGCAGCAGGATACACACCAGTACTCCACTACCACACAGGACAAATCGCATGCAGATTCACAGAACTCATAAAGAAAATTGATCCACGCACAGGACAAGTAACTGAAGAACATCCAAGCTTCATCAAAACAGGAGATGCAGCCTGGGTACGCATGGAACCATTACACCCAATCGCCGTAGAAGCTTACACAGATTTTCCAGAGCTCGGTCGATTCGCAGTCAGAGACATGGGCACAACAGTAGCAGCAGGCGTCATCAAAGAAGTAACCAAAAAGGGACCATAAGCCCCTTCCATTTTATTTTTGCTTTAATATTTTTTGCACCCAAACTTTAAAGAATAGTCTGTAAATTCCATAGTCACTTTTGAAATACTCGATTCAGTTTTTAGCTCCTTTCCTCAACAATAATCCACATTTGTTGCTGTGCCGTTACAATCACAACTGCATATATTCTATATTTGCGAATAAACTAAACAAGGCGAGGGTTAATGGGTTATCAACACAAGAAATCCGAGCTGATACGAGAGAACTTCTACGGGACTAAAAAGGAACGTTTGCATAGAAAGCCTGAGAACGTATCATTGAAAGACATGCCCTTAGAGGATAGGCGCAAAGAAGCAAACAAACCATTATTCCTAATAAGATATGAATAAATCCAAATAGCAATCTTAAAACTTTTATTTGAAATCAGGAAATTTTGCAATAAGCAAAATAGCCTTTTACTTTATCTTTAATTCGTATTTTTGCGGAGCGCAAGTAAAATAAACATGCAACAATGGTTTAGCTACTAAGAGTTGAACCTATGTCTGGTACTGAATCGTTGGTTCCCTTCATTAGTGATAAAAAGAAGAACGGTGAAGAACCAACCATAATAGTAGATAGCCGCGAAGCAAGTAGTGCAGAAAAAATTGTTAAGGGCTTAGTTGAACGGGGCGTTAACATTAAGACTCAGCTACTTGAGAGAGGCGATTATATTCTCTCAGACGAATGTGCTGTTGAACGCAAAACCGTTAGTGATTTTGTTTACACATTGACAAGACGTTACTTGTTTGAACAGATTTTCACGCTTAAAGATGCTTACCCCAAATCACTAGTCGTGCTTGAGGGGTACCTGCCCATCATTTACAAGTACAGTAACATTCAGCCCAGCGCAGTTTGGGGTGCGATGTTTAATTTAGCGAAAAATGGGGTCTCCCTTGTTAACACATCATCCTACAAAGAAACTATAGATTTTCTTTATACAGCCGCTCGGCAAGAACAAATTGTCGAGAAAAGAAGCCCTATGGTTCACGCCTTTAAAAAATGCGAGACGTTGTCGGATTCTCAGATTTATTTTGTTGCAAGTTTGCCAAATATTGGAAGAGAAAAAGCAGTAGCTATATTGGATGCTTATCAAACGCCGATGAATGCGCTCATTAACGTTGATGATTGGTCAAAAGCAGTGCATGGACTTGGACCAGTGATCACGAATAAAGTTAAAGAAGTTTTGGCTTCACCCTACAAGGAAAAACCTTGTGAAGAATCTTGATGTATGATAAGTAAACGTTAAATATTAACTATTACTATATAAGAAGCGGTTGATATCTGTTACTACATGAGAAGCGGTTGAAATGAATAAAGTGAAATTAGCGTTAACCCTGCTCACAATCGCAATAATAGTTGGTCCATTTGCATACGTCGCCCTCGCTTATCGTAACAATTTGATTGGGTTAGTTTTGCCTCCTCAATTTTCCAATTTAGGCCAAAGTTTAGGTCAAAATCTTGGGGAATATCCTTCATCTTCCTCAACTAGCCCGATTAACATAACAGGGTCCAACTTTCAAGTCCCCCAGTTGGTAGGCACTCCACAGTACAATCCAGCTACAGGAGATTTCAATGTAGCAATAAATGCAACAAACCCGTTGCCCAACGAAATTTCTGTATCTCAATTGTCAGTACAAATTCAGTCAAAGGACAACAGTTCGTTAGTAGGAAACATTTCAATCCCTCAAGAACTCAATATCCAACCTGGGGAAAGTGCAATAATCAATATTGAAGGCGTAATACCTCAACAACTGTACAATCAAATTAGTGGTCAAAACACGGGCAACATAGACATTAACAATATTGTGCTGAAAAATCTGGATGTTACCGTGGGCGGAATTAAAGTCCACCTTGATCAGTTCGATCCAGCATCCATTCAATCTTACTTGGGTGGGTCATAATGGAGAGGCGCATTAACTGGTTCGGACTTGCCGCTGGAATAACCACACTTCTAGTTCTTGTAGTTTCTCTCTTCGTTCCCTGGTGGCAGTTAACAATAGGCGACAAGCTATTGCAAGTAAATGCTTCGCCTATGAACACTAATTTCGGTCTCCTTAATCTTAAGTTCACAGTACCCTTACTTTGGGCTTGGAACCTTGTAAGCGTATTTATCTTCGTAGCTGCAGGGGTTGTAATGCTGGTTTACTCGATTTTCCCAACGAGGTCTTATTCAAAAGAGCTTCTTGGCTTCTCATACAAAAAACCGCTGTATATTCTGATATCCTTCTTTATTGGCTTAATAGTTATGATCTCCATAGCCAGCGTAATTGGTTTTAACGTTCCAGCCGTGGGCAAATCAAACATTGCATTACCGTCACAGTTCATGCCTTCTGGATTGAGCATAAGCGCCTTTGTCTCAGCAGGCTTTCAATTCCCATTCTATCTTGCAATAGCCGCCGCAGCGCTATGCATAGTAGCCCGATTATACCATGGACGAGTTGTCAAGACCACTGAGCTATCACCTGCAGTAGCAAATGCCACAGCGCCAATCTAAGTTGCCCTCGCAGGCCCAACGTCTTTCTCTAAAATCTTTTCCCTAACCACTAAAGTTTAAAGCCTAAGCCTGCATTATTTTTACACCCCTCAAAAAACCGAGCCAAATTTCAATGGGGCTGTCGGCTAGCTTGGTCCAGGCTTGTAGCCTCGGGCGTTATAGACGAGAGTTCAAATCTCTCCAGCCCCACCATAGTGCTCTCGTCGCTTTCTAACGAAAAAATCGTTAAGACACTTTGGGAACTCCGAAAGCTTAGTCCAAGCAGTCAAAGAAGCTATGCAAGAAAAATTCTTCAACTTGGCAGAAAAACAAGCTGTTCATTTGTTCCTAATTGGGAGTAATCTGTGCTCAGTATTCTAAATTCATAAATGATTTATTATCAACTCATTAACTAACTGAGTTGGGGTAATGCTAATACAAACCCTCAATCAGAATGGAATAGTTGTAGAAGTATCTGAGTTGGCTGCTTCAAACAAAAAAAGCGTCATTCGAGTTTTACATGTTGACGACGACTCTTCTATTCGGGAGATTTCAAAACAGATTTTAATGGATATGGGCAACTTTGAGATTGACAGTGCTTGTTGTGTTGATGAAGCGTTCCAGAAACTGAATGCAAAGAATTATGACGTAATTATTTCGGATTATGAAATGCCCCAGAAAGATGGCTTGCAGTTCTTGCAGGAACTCCGTGAACGCCACAATTTCATTCCCTTCATCATGTTTACTGGAAAAGGCAGAGAAGAAGTAGCCATAAAAGCGTTGAATTATGGCGCTGACCAATACCTCAACAAGACAGGCGACCCAGAAACAGTGTACTGCGAACTATCTCACAACATAAGAGTTGCCGTGGAGCGAAAGGAATCCAAGAAAGCGATCCTTGCTGAAAAAGATAGACTTGAAACAGTTACAAGAAGCGTTGGTGCTGGGCTTGCCATCATTTCGGAAGATTACCATACTGTTTGGGCGAATGAAGTTATCAAACAAATATTCGGCGATGTAGAGGGCAAAATCTGCTACTCAGCCTACAATCAGAGAAACAACATTTGTTCAGGATGTGGAGTTCATGAGATTCTTGAAAATGGAAAAGCGAAAGTTGTTCACGAACAAATAGGAAAGGATGTTGACGGAAAAACTATCTGGTCAGAGATTACGGCTACTCCAATTAAGGACAGTGATGGAAATATCACAGCGGTGCTGGAACTGGTCGTACCCATCACTCAACGCAAGGAAGCTGAAGCGGAATTGCGACGCATGGCCACCATAGTTACCGATTCTAACGATGCTATTACAGTTGTGGACATGGATAGGAAGATCACTGCTTGGAACAAGGGCGCCGAAAAAACGTACGGTTACCGCAAAGATGAGGCGCTTGGAATGGACATCCTCAAAATCGTTCCCGAGGACAAGAAGCCGGAGACCATAGATGTCATTAGAAAGATCAAGACGAATGAGACCGTGAGATCTTGTGAGACAAAGCGTTTGGCTAAGGATGGGCACGTTTTGGATGTGTGGCTGACAACTACCAAGCTGGTTGACGATAAAGGTAATGCAGTCGCCTTGGCGACCACTGAACGCGACATCACCGAGAAAAAGCGCTTGGAAGAGAGATTGCGCTTTTCCGAAAGGTTTGCTATCTTGGGCCAATTGTCTTCATCTGTTGCCCACGAGATTAGAAATCCGCTAGGCGTGATCCAAAACTCTGTCTACTTCCTGAACTGTAAGCTTAAAGAACACGCTGACGAGAAAGTAGTAAAACATCTGAAAATTATGGAAAGAAACATCAATTCCGTAGACCATATCATTACCGACCTTCTTGATATGGCGAGAAACAAGTTGGGCGTTTTTGAACCGGTCGATTTGCACATAATTTTGGAACGTACATTCGCCGGCCTATCTGTCCCTGAAAACATAAAGGTAATCACAAAACTCGAAGAAATCCCCAAAGTGCTGCTAGATCCTGAGAGCATTCAACGAGTGTTCCTGAACATAATCCAAAATGCATTCGCAGCTATGCCCGAGGGCGGAAAACTGATTGTTGGAATATCAAGAATTGGTGATTCAGTGGAAATATCGTTCAAAGACTCGGGGGTCGGCATCTCAGAAGAAAACATGCAGAAGCTCTTCACACCACTGTTCACAACGAAAGCAAAGGGTCTAGGCTTG
>JBEKGO010000031.1:0-32360 GCA_050012755.1 Bathyarchaeia archaeon | reverse complement strand
CCCATTCTTAACAATGTCAGGGGACTAAAATTTGATCCAACCAACCTTAATTGTGGTTGCGATGGTTTGGGGAAAACAAAAAAAGTGTATACTTGGTTTAGCATTTGTCTATTGGATATTGGAATAGGAAGGAAGGCATAGTATAGATAGAGAGCTCAAGGCAATCGCCGCATCAGATTGCCTGGTTTCTGCCACGGCATTTCTGTCTTTCGCATTTTGCAAGAGATCCCAGTGAGGAATCCCAAAAGTCTTTATGGTTGCTGTTTTTCCTTTGCTCTCGAGCAATTCTTTAATGCGATTGCCATCTTGGGTGATAACATATGGTTTACCTCTCAAGCCTCCAAGCGACGATTCCGCAAAGACTGAGATGCCCTTTAAATAAAATAAGCAACGGTTTGATTAGCGCAGTAGGGACAACCAATTATAGTATGCCAATTCAGAATAGCGTCCCAATTAAATTCCCCTTTTATATGAAAACAACTTGCATAAAAGTTAATGACCAGCGAGGTTGGTTGGACTAAAATTTGAGCAACAGAGGCTAACTAACGACTTGTTATAGCGTTCTAGCAATCACACACTCTTAATTGCCTCTTAACTAATCAATATGTTGTGAGCCAAATGGCCGTTAGTGCTAGATTAGGAATTGTTTCTCATATTATGCGGTTCTGCGAAACATCAAAAGATAAGGGCAGAATTATGCAACAAGTGGGTTTGAATGATGTATTAGCAGAGTCTTACTTGACAATTCTAATTCGTCAAAGTATGTTGATTCAGAACAACGGTAAATACGTCCTCACAAACAAAGGACAAGGTTACCTATCATCCTGCGACAGACTACAAAAAATCGAAACCTAAACTCGATTAAATGTACTCTTTCGGGTATTATTTTTTCGTCGAAGCGATTAAGAGAGAAATTAAGTAGTCATTGGTGATTAGCCCGAAGGCTCCTTTTTTCGCGGATTCCTCATCGAACTTTTTTACGCCGTCAGGTTTTAGGGACGGTGATTTAATTGCGAAGGGCACAGGGTCTCTTGTATGCGTCCCTACACTTATGGGCGTGGGATGATCAGGCGAAATTACAATAGTGTATGGTTCTTTTACTCCGTCAAGGATTCTGCCAATCACTCTTTTATCTAAATTCTCAATTGACCTAACCTTTAGTTTGTAATCCTTGAGGTGTCCGGCTTCGTCTGGTGCCTCTACATGGACAAAAACAAAGTCATTATTTTTAAGAGCATTTATGGCGGCATCTGCTTTGCCTTCATAATTAGTGTTGTCTAAACCTGTTGCCCCTGGAACATTAATGTTTTCCATGCCCGCATAAGTGCCAATTCCTTTCACCAAATCAACTGCAGAAATAACTGCTCCCTTTAGTCCAAATTTTTCCATCAAAGTTGGCATGGCTGGTTTTTTTCCTCCGCCCCATGGCCAAATCAAATTGGCCGGATTTTTGCCTGCTTTGACTCGTGCCACATTTACTGGATGAGTCCGAAGAATGCCGCTGGAACGAGAAATAAGCTCTCTGAGTAATCGTGCTGTTTTTTCTCCTTCGGCCGACTTGGCTGTTGGCATCACATCTTCAACATTAACTCCGATTACGTTATGCGGTGGAGTGCACACGATAAGCTCGGGTTTTGGGATGTTTCGTAATATCAGAAAATGCCTGTAGTCAAGTCCAGAGTAGAATTCGATTTTGCCCAGTTTTCCAAAAGCTTTGTTTATTGACGCTATTAGTTTGCTTGCTTCTTCAGTGGTTATGTGACCAGCTGAAAAATCAACAATAACTCCATCTTTCTCTGTGATCAAATTGCATCTGAAGGCTGCATCGTTCGGGCCAAGTTTTATTCCTCTGGCAGGTGCTTCAAGTGGGCCTCTGCCTGTACAGTAAATTCTCGGGTCATACCCTAAAAGTGAGCAAATGGCCGTTTCTGAACCTGGAATAGATTCGTCTGGAACAGTTTTGATGAGTCCGCTTCTGCCTTGAGCCGCTATAGAATCGTTTTGTTTCCCAATTCAGGAACAGGGTAATCAGACATTCCATCTCCAACAACGAATATGTACTTCATGTAGATCAACCCAAAGTTAGATTTTCTTCAGTGTCGGCTCAAACCGACTTTTGCCTTTTAATTGAGTCACAAACATATCACAAGGCTATATTTATTTGCTTACCGTGAAGCGTTAGACTTACCTTAATGCCTTTTTTGGGTTTGGTTGAACCGAGAAATCTACTTCTAAAACAAAACAGTTTAATTTAGTACCGAGTTGTGACTGAGACTAGATGGTTAAGGCTGAAAACGCTTGTCAGATAGGTTTGGGAGGCCCAGGTTCTATCGTGGTCTCAGGCTTTTTGCGGGAAAAGATTAGGCTTGTGGACTTTACAATCTGAGGTACTCCTGCAAGGTCTTCAAAAATGAGTAAGCCGCGGGCAAGCAAAGCGAACACGACTGCTATCGGAGCAGCAATTCCTAGAAGCCCAAAAATGCCAACAATACCAAATTCTTGCACACCTATGCCAGCTGGAGTTATCGGAACGAAGGCTAAGGCAGTTACCAATGGGTGAATTAAGAGGTATGCTATCCACGGTATCGTTGTGATTCCTAAGGCATAACCTAAAAACCACCATTCAAAACCTTTTAGGATCAAGCACGACACGGACAAAATAAGTATTCCTGGGATTGCTCTGCCCGTGCTTTTAGCGCTTACTTTGTATTCTTCAAGCTTTCCCATTAAACCGCCTGTGAATCTTTTGAGATACCGCGAGTTCGCAATTCGGTCAAATATGGAAATAGCTCGTTTAGACCATGTGAAGGCTGCAAGAACAATGGCTCCAGTCATCATTAAGCAAACGCCAAGTACCGCAATTAGTAATCCTATGTTTACTCCTGCAATTTGTGTAGGAAATATATTATTCCATGTTTGCCTAGGCACAAACTCTATTAAATAAATTATGGCGCCCACTCCGCCGATTGCCTTGATTAGAAATTCAAATGTTTGAATGCCAAGAACGCTCGATAGACTTTTTGAAGTCGGGACATCCTGATCTCTTAAGTAAACTGGCGTGAGAATATAGCCTGAACGCCCTGGAGTAACGTCGCTAGTTAGCATGCCCGCATACTGGGCAAGCAACGTTTTGCCAAACGATGTTTTTACGCCGTTTTTGTAAAGCACCCGTCTTAGCCGCACTGTAAAAAGAATGTTTATTCCAAAGTACATCAAAAAAGCAAGGAGCAGATATTCAACCTTTATTGTAAGAATTGTGGTGTAGATATAGTCAACGCCTTTTAGAATTGTCATTTCTCCTGGTTTGAAGGTCGATGGAACAGTTGTCCCGATGTAATAAAGTAGTCCAGCCAAAATCGCCACCATGAAGACTACTTCAAGGGTAATCTTGAGAATTTGCCGTGAACGAGATGATTTCTGTTGCTGTTGGCTTGGAGTTTCTGCCGATGTCATGTTCTTACAACCATGTACCTAGAGTGTTAAATCTCTTATGGAAGCCCACTCCAGTTTTGTGTCGAACAGTTGGTTGCTGGTTGTTGCTATCGTGCATTTTTGGCTCCGTCGCTTCTTTAGGGTCTCACGCATTCAGCTTTAGGCTTGAATGGGCGTTTGGTTGTTCTTTTGTGTTTATGATATTCGCATTCGTTGACTCGGGTTAGTATCCAGCCTTTGTCTTGGTAGATGCATCCGCATGGCAACTTTACTGATTTCTGCTGCTCAGGTTCCTCTGCCAAATTTTTGGTCTCCAATTTCGGTGCCATCAGACTTTCAATAATGCATAATTGTCGTATTAACTTAACCTAAGTTGAACTTAGTCTTAAGATAACACTTTGAGTTAAGAATAATTGATATCCGCCTCTAAGGGACTTTTTGGGATGCAAAGAGACGCGCAGTGACTTTTGGTGACTTGTAGTGACTTTTAGTGACTCAACCTGCAAACAAACAAAGCCCCAAACTAAGAAAGCAATCTAAAACAAAAACCCGTCAATAACAATTAATAATATAAAAAAAGAAATAATGGTGTAGGACGGAATGAGATTTTACATGTTTGATGCGACTGTTGATAAGTCGGCTATGTCGATTTTATAGTGGCCGCAAAAGTCCATTTTGGCGTCGTAGTTGCCCCAGCCTGGCATCGAACCGTAAGATCGAATAACTTCAGCTACGTCCGCTTTGGTCACTGCATTGGTTGTTGTGTCGTCAGTTACTTTGAATTGATTAAACTGGGTCTGTCTTTGTACTGATCGGGAAACTGATCCTGTTAGTGGGTCTATTCCTTTTATTGCCAGTGTGAATTTGGTCCAGTTGTCGGTAACTGTTAGTTCGCCATACGCTTTTTGGATTGAGGTGTCTGTGCTTCGGTGAACGTTTGTTATTTGTCCTTGATCATTTGTGATTATTGTTACGTTGCTTACAACGGTGTAAACATTCCATGTGCCGTTAAGGAAGTAGTTTGTGCCTACTGTAGTAGTGCTTAAAGTTGATACGGAAGCATTGGTTAACCTTGCTTCGTAGAAGACATAGGTAAAGTTCTGTTTCGCTTCGACATCGACGATTGGACGAGAAATATTGGTTGTCCAAATCGCAGTGGCTGTAGCTATCTGATTTGTGCTTAAGTCTACGCGTGTTGATGCTCCAGCTTGGGTTTGAAGAGCGCCATTTACGGCTGTCGTTCCCCACTGGGTTATGTTACCGTTAATCCGTATGTAACTTCGCATAGCGAGCGCACTTGACATGTTTGGTGCCATTGTCGATGGGCTAACCATTGATGGTTTAGCACCTGCTAGGCTGATGCCGCTTACGGCGAATAATGCTATGATTGCAATTACTATCGGAATTTTTTTGTTCATTTTCTTTTCCTCTTTTGTTCTCGAAAAATCCTTGTTAGTTTACAGATAAAAGCATTTCTGGGCTTCTTTTTGCTAAATATGCTCTCCAACAGTTCATTTTTGTTCATTAGTGTTCATTCAAGTTCATTTACTGTTTTACTACATAAAATGTTTAGTTTAGAGTTAAATCAGGGCTTTGCATGTTTACTTTTATTTTGCCCAACAAAATTAAACACAGACAACAAGAAAAATTCGCGCACGTGAATGCATGATAAGTACAATAAATTTATAATTCTTAAATACGCAGTAACTACGTTTTAAATGAGAATCAAAATGAAAGCTCGCCGCCTAGCTGTTTGCTACGTTATCAGCATAATGCTGCTCCTGCTTCTCCCATTCTTCTCGGCAAATGGTCAAAACTATGCTGCATACTCAGTACAAATATACAGCGATGGCTCGGCATTATGGAAAATAACTAGTTTCTCCGACATTAACGCAACTGTTGACACATTTAGTGATTTTCAAAATAAAGTTTCAAACCTTGTTGATTCTGCCTCAAGCATAACTCAACGTCCCATGAGCGTTGACGAAAATTCGCTACAGATAAACACGACAGTATCGTCTCAATCTAAAACCACGGAGTACACTTTTTTATGGCAAAACTTCAGTGTGCTTCAGGGAAAGGAAATACTTTTCGGAGATGTATTCCAAGTTAACGGTTTTTTCACCCAACTTTATGGCGATGATGCATTACAAGTAAGTTATCCTTCAACTTTCAGTGTCAAATCGGTTGTTCCCACACCTTATCAACGTGACGATTCAGATAAAACGTTAGACTGGGCTAGAACGCAAGATTTAGTTAACGGTAAAACCGAGGTCATTTTATCAAGCGCGTCTTTGAATAATAACTTCAACCAGCTGTACATTATTATTCTCGCAATTGTAGCAGTCGGAGCTGCATTAAGTTTTTCAGGTTATTACATGTTCAAACGGCGTAAAGCTCTACTTACAACGGCAGTGGTTACTACTCCTGCAGAAGGAGCAGAGCTGGAAACTGAAGAAGGCAAAATTCTAAAACTTCTAAAGTCGTCAGGCGGCAGCATGCGTCAATCGGCCATTGTTGAGCAATGCAGGTTTTCTAAGGCTAAAACGAGTCAACTGTTGACTGTCTTAGAGAAAAAGGGTAACATAACAAGATATAAGAAGGGGAGAGACAAAATAGTGAATCTTACCGACCGGGGGAAAAGTGAATAAAATGGCAGACCCGATTAAGTTAAAATCCAACAAGACTTTAGCTATTTTAGTTTGTACTTTGATTTCATTTTGCCTTATCTATTCTGTTTCGGCACAAACGACAACAGTTAACGCAGCTGCATCCACCACACAACCCGCTGTAGGCAGCAGTCTAACAGTCACCATTGCAATCTCAAATGTTCAAAACCTCTTCGGCATAGACGCTACTCTTCTATGGAACCCCTCAGTTCTTAGCCTCTCAAAAGTAGCTCTAAATATAGGAGATTCACAGACCAATGGCGTTCTTCACGGAACAATAAATCGTGATTACAATAATATCAATCCTGGAGACCTTTACGTTAACGAAACAAAGGTGTCAGGAAGTTACGAGTTGGTAGCTCAATCTTTTGGCCACAACACCCCCAGCTTCACAGGAAGCGGAACAATAGCAACTTTAACATTTAACACAATTGGCACAGGGTCAGCAGGATTGACTTTAGCTACGGACCTTGCAGATCAAGCCGTACTAGGTCAAAACGCCAATAACATCGCTCATCAAGATACAGCAAGCTCAGTGACCGCAGTTGCATCAGGGTCTTCAAGTACTCCAACTTCATTGAGCACTCCATCATCTTCAACAACTACTACTCCAAGCGTCCCAGAATTTCCAAGCACAATCACAATAGCTCTTTCAGCCGCTATAGCAGTAGTCGCAACAGCTTTGATCGCAAAAAAGATAAGCAAACGAAATTTGTCTCTAAAAACACCGCTTTAACGATAAATTAGGCTATTATTTTTTTCGAGATTTTCTCCAAAAAATGTTTTAGCTCCTTCTCTAAATTGTGAAAATGGAAAATTGCCTGAAATTGGCAAAGCGAAACACTTAAGTGCAAAGAACCTGTAGATTTGATTTGGAAACCAAAAACTAGGATGTAGAATCAATTGGCTGTTGAAGGTTTTTTCGAAAACAAAAAGACACCAGTAGAAGCAAAAGTCGGCGACTTAACCCCACAATCTAAAGCGGTTAATGTTACGGCCAAAGTAGTATCCAAAACAGAAGTTCGTGAAATCCCAATGGGTCGAGACGGATCCGCACACAAAGTAAGTGATGCGCTCGTCGGAGACGAAACAGGTGTAGTTTACCTGACACTTTGGGATGACAACATTGAAAAAGTCAACGAAGGCGACACCATCCGCGTAGAAAACGGTTACGTGACACTGTTCAAAGGAAACATACGCCTAAACATTGGCAAATACGGCAAACTTGAACCCGCAAAAGAACCACTTGCAGTAGAAGTTAACACAGAAAACAACGTATCAAGCAAAACATACGAACAAGAACGAAGACCATTTAGAGGCGGCGGCAGAGGATTCGGCGGTGGCGGCTATGGTGGTCGAGACAGACGCGGTGGCGGCGGTTATGGTGGTGGTGGCGGCGGTTACGGCGGCGGTCGAGATCGACGCGGTGGCGGCAGCGGCGGCGGCTATAGACCAAGATACTAAGCTTCCAATCTGAAAAGTTTAGAACTCCTTTTTTTGCTTTTTTATATTTTTAATTCTTTTTCGTAGTGAGCATTTCTTAACTTGTACCTAATGCATTTTTCATGACCATTTGAAAGGTAACCTTTTGAATTAGGACGTGACTAATAGCTTTTGACGGATAGTGACGCTGTGTGACGTTTTATGACACGTAGTGACGTTTAGTGACGTTATATGACGCGTCGTGACGATTTATGACGCAACCTGCTGAGAAATTAAGCTCTAAATCAAAGAAGCAAGCCAAAACACAAAGAAGAAAAGTTGCACGAACCCGTCAATAACCACCGCTTTCTCCTACAGAGTTAAGTGTAATGGAAACTTTAAAATCTTCAGCGGAGTCTGTTTTGGCTGAAACAGGAGATCGGCTGAAATGGTTGCGGATAAATCTGGAGCCAAACCAACTGTAGATGAGTTACTAGCGAAGGCTAAGAAGCCGGCGCAGTTATCGCCTGCAATGCATAAGTTTTATGAAGGAAAAATGCAGGTAATTCCAAAATGTGCCATCCGAAGCGTGGACGATTTTGCAATTTGGTATACTCCAGGCGTTGCCGCGCCGTGCAGAATGATTCAAGCGGACCCAGACAAATCGTTCGAGCTTACTAACCGCTGGAATTACGTGGCGGTTGTTTCTGATGGTACCCGTGTTTTAGGTTTAGGAGATATTGGTCCCGAAGCGGCTCTGCCTGTTATGGAGGGTAAAGCACTGATTTTCAAATATTTAGGGGGTGTTGATGCATTTCCTATTTGTTTAAAAACTAAGGATCAAGATGAGATTGTTAAGATTTGTAAGGCGCTTGAGCCGTCTTTCGGAGGTATTAACCTTGAGGATATTGAGAAGCCAAAGTGTTTCCATGTTCTTGAGAGCGCTCGGGAACAACTAAATATTCCTGTTTGGCACGATGACCAGCAAGGAACTGCCACTGTAATCTTAGCTGGATTAATTAACGCTTTTAAAATTGTGGGAAAAAAACCACGCGAAAGTCTCATAACTTTGGTTGGTTCAGGAGCAGCTAATATTCGAACTGCTTACGTGCTTATGAAATGGGGAGTTAAACCAGGCAACATAATACTTGCCGACAGCAAAGGAGTGGTTCACAAAGACAGAAAAGACATAACCAAAGAAGAAGACCCTTGGAAATATGATGTCACCCAGAAAACTAATGCTGAAGGCAGAACCGGTGACGTCTCCGAGGCATTTAAAGGCGTAGATGCAGTGGTTGCCGCTTCAAAACCTGGCCCAAACACCATAAAAAAAGAATGGATAAAAACAATGGCGCAAAACTCAATAATATTTGCTTGCGCTAATCCAATTCCTGAAATTTGGCCTTGGGATGCAGAAGAAGCAGGAGCACGAATCGTGGCAACGGGCAGAAGTGATTTCCCTAATCAGGTAAACAACAGTTTAGGCTTTCCAGGTATTTTCCGGGGCGTTCTTGATGTTAAAGCAAAAACTGTTACGGATGACATGTGCATAGCAGCTGCACAGGAACTTGCTGACTACGCTGAAGAACGAGGGATCACCGAGAGAGACATTTTGCCGCGGATGGATGAATGGGAGGTCTTTCCCAGAGAAGCAGTTGCATGTGCATTGAAATCGATTGAGCAGGGAGTTGCGCGAGTGAAGCGCAGTCGAGACGAATTGTATGAACGTGCATCTGCAATCATTGAGAATGCGCGGCAGTCAACTGAATTGTTAATGAAGCATGGTTTGATTAAGCGGCCGCCAAGTGAAGACAAACTTTTGAGTTTCTAAAAAATCGATTTTCATTTGTCCAGAATGCCGGTTCTAAATCGATTGGGGGCAAAGAATAAAAAGAATTAAAGAGGGGTTATTTTGACTATATTTCTTTTTTCAAGTCTTCGCAGCGCGTCTAAACACTCATCTTTTTTCTCGCCAGTAATGTTTAAGTTCTGCATTATGTCTTTGACTGAAACCTCGGCTTTTCCAAAGTTTTCATGCCTTTTGTAGAGGTGTCGAACAATGGATTTTTCCAGCTTACCGCAGCGCCAAGTGGTGTTACGGATCAAAACAACGATGGTTCGAACAAGCGTCTGCTCGTTAGATTTTCTTCCTCGTGAATCTCCCATTTCTCCCCCACCAACAAAGGTACCAGCGGCATGGTTTTTAAATGTTTGTTCCTCAACAAAATAAGGGCTTTAATTTGGGCTTGGTTGGCAGCTAGAGAATTTTTTTAAGGTACAAACCGTGTGCTTTGCCATAGTACTTTTCTAGCCTGCTTATTTTTTGGTATCCACTATTTTGATATAGCTTTAGTGCAGCTGAATTGTCTTCACGAACTTCTAAGTGACATTCGCGTAAGCCTTTTTGTTTAAGAATAATTTCCATTTCTTGAAGCATTTTACTTGCTATGCCTTTCCGCCGACATGCTGATGCAACATTTATTGTGATAATGTGTCCAAACAACGTATTATTTTCTATTTCAACCTGCGTAATTATGAAACCAGCGATGTCATTGTTTGCTTTTGCAACTAACGCGATAGTATTGTAGTCAGTTAAAAGGAAGGCTATTTGCCGTTTCGTGAATGCTTCTTGGTCAAAGCATTGCTCTTCAATTTCGTACAATTTATCAAGCAGTTTTATGGATGCTGTTTCAATTTTTAGTTCCATTTTTTGCCTTGATAGCAATTAGAGTGCAGGATTAATTTTAGTTTTTTCTATGTTTGGTGCAGAGGAAACTGCTGGCCTCAGTTCAAGATATTGCTGAGCTCCCAATCCTATGAAGAAGCGGAACCATAAAGTGATGATTCTTGTAAGTATAGTGGCTGTGGCAGCCAAGGGTCCATATATGCCCATTGAAATATAAAGTGTGGTCATTACTGCTTCTGGAAGCCCAACTTCAAAAGGTATGCCTATAGGTATTGCTTTGACAGCTAGGAATATCGCTGAAGTAATGATTATTATGCTTATTGAAACCGGATGTCCAAGAGAAATAAAAACAAGGTATGGGACGCTTAAGCTGAAAAACCATGAAATAAGCAAGTAGAATAGTGAGCCAGAAATGGCTTTTGGGCTATTCCTGAACTCTACCATTCCATCATGAAAGTGCTCCGTAATTTCAATTGCTTCTTCTTTTAATTTTTCAACTTTTATTTTACCCATAGATATTTTATGGGCTAAATTGGCAGCAACATTGATGACTTTTAAAGTCCATTTCGGCTTGAAACCTAAAATAATCATGAAGCTAATTATTGCTATTATTGCGGCGGCGACGATTATGATTGCATTGAAGACTAATTTGTTCACGTTTCCGCCGAAGTTAAGCGAGATTATCCCTGCAATTAAAGCCACAACGTTTAGAGCCATACCCATTAGCCTATGAGTATAAAGTGATGCAACTACTTTTCCGAATGGTCCGCATTTGTCCCTTGTACAAAGATACGTCCGAGTTACTTCTCCGCTAATGGATTGTGCGGGAACAATGGTATCAACGTAGATCCCGTACCAAACGTAAAGGTAAGCTCGGAAAATAGATATTTTGATTGAAAGATGGTTGGTTAATACGCGCCAAGAAAGTGTGAAAAATAAAACGTCCAGCATGCCGAATATTATGGCAACTGCGTAGATGGTCGGGTCAGCATTTTTTGCGGTTGATAATATGCCTAAAATGTCTACATGAAATAAGTAAATGTACAAGAAGAAACCCAGTAAACCTAAAAGTGGGAAAACGGCTGTCTTCCAACTAAGTCTTGGTCTTGGAGGCTGCATTTTGTCTTCTTGCACCAGTATTGAACGGTGAAATGCACTTATGCGATTATATACTTTACCCAAATCCAAGCCCAAGTTTACAAAACAAACGCTTAGTCTACGCCTTGGGTAACTAGCCATTTTCTTGAGGCACTGCAAGGGGATTAGAGCTTAGAAGATAATTGAGTTAGAATAGTTTTTAATGCATAACAGACAACTTACTTGGTTGAGGGTTAACCATGAAAGTCTTCGAAAGGCCTGGACCGGTAAACACTGATGAAACAATAAACATCCTGAAAAAAGCTAAGCAACCGCTTGAGTTCTTGGTAGTAGCCTCAGTAACTGGTGAGAGCGCTGTCAGAGCGGCAGAGCGCATAAAAAACCGAAAAATCATTTGTGTCACTTGCCCACAGGGAATGTTCTGGGAAGTAAACCAGATGAACGCAGACTTATTTGAAAAAATACCTGAACTTAAAGCTAGAAGAGACGACTGGGCCAAGCGGCGTTTGGAACGTATCCCGCTGAGCATTACTAAAGAAAACAAACAGAAGCTAAAGGAGTTGGATATCGAAGTTGTCCGCGGAACTATTCCGTTATTTGGCCCAAGCTTTTCCATGCGGTTGCATCTGCGTAAAACCACTTCGTTAGATATTGTCGCTAAAACGCTTGAGTTGATTTCGCCTGGCACTTTGGTGTGCATGGAAACGGTTTTAATGGCAACAGATGCTGGAATCATTCCAGAAGACGAACTGGTCTACGCGTGCGCTGGAACTGAAATGGGCTTAGACACCGCTTGGATAGTAAAAAGCTGTGCATCCGCGAATATGTTCCACCCAACGAAGGGCTTTAGGTTCGTTGAGCTACTAGCTAAACCAGCCTTAGCCCTGGCTCCAAGCATAAACGTTAACTACTTGAGATAATCGAAGATTGACTAAACCGACAAACTGGAAATTTAGGCAAGGTTATTTTGCTAGTAACCTTTTAATCCACTCAAGGTACTATCCTAAAAAAGGGAACCAAAATTGAGTAATGAAGCCAAATGTTCCAAACCAACATGCGATAAGTTTACTGCAATTAACGAATTAGCGAAGCGTCGAGGATTTTTCTGGCCGTCATTTGAGATTTATGGAGGAAGCGGCGGCTTTGTAACTTATGGTCCGCTTGGCGCAAGACTGAAACAAAATGTTGAAGCAAAATTGAGAGATCTTTTTGTTAAAAAAATTGGTATTTACGAAATGGAATCATCCATAATAGCTCCTGGCAAAGTCTTCGAGGCGTCAGGTCACGTTGACCATTTTAAGGAGCCAATGGTTGAATGCCAAAACTGTCACACTCGTTTCCGAGCAGACCATTTGCTTGAAGAAAAAGGCATAAGCTCGGCTGAAGCAGAAAAAATGAGTTTACCAGAAATTAAAGAAGAGATTGAGCGTCACGATGTTATTTGTCCTGACTGCAGCGGCAAATTCGGAGAACCACAACGTTACTTAACCATGTTTGAAACAACAATTGGCCCTTACTCCGGCTCAGTTGGTTACGGCAGACCTGAAGCTGCGCAAAACATTTTCGTTGAATTCAATCGCCTCTATACAGCTGCTCGCGAGCGGCTTCCGTTTGGAGTTATAGCAATTGGTCACGCTTTACGTAACGAGATTTCTCCAAGGCAAGGATTAATCCGCCTTCGAGAATTCACTATTTCAGATTTAGAGTTCTTTTTTGATCCCGAAGAGCCTTCCTGCCGTTTTCTTTGCGAAGTAGAAAACGAGGTTTTGCCGATTTTGCTATGTGAAACAAGGCTCAAAGAATGTGAGGATACAATAGACCTGACCGTCCGAGAAGCGCTTGATCGTAAAGTAATTAGTTCAGAATGGCAAGCGTTTTTCATGGCGATGGCTAAAAAACTCTTAGTTGAACTTGGCGTGCCAGCAGAGAAGCAGCGCTTCATCGAAAAACTGACATGGGAAAAAGCACATTACTCAAGCCAAAGCTTCGATCAAGAAGTCTTAGTTGACCGCTGGGGCTGGGTAGAAGTCTCTGGACATGCATACCGCACCGACTACGATTTATCCTGCCATATGAAAGCCAGCGGCGTAGACATGACCGTGTACAAAGAATACGCTATTCCAGTGGAAAAAGAAGAATTGGTTGTTAAGCCAATCATGGCTAAACTTGGTCCAGTGTACAAAGGTGATGCCGCAAAAGTAGCTGCGTTGCTAGCTAAGGTTCCTGCGCAGGAAGTTGCCAATGCCATGCAAAAACAAGGTTCATTTATGGTTGACAAATATGAAATTAAATCTGACCAAGTGGATATCAGCCGCCAAAAAACTATTGTTCGAGGTACCCGTTTCGTTCCTCATGTTGTGGAGCCCAGTTTCGGCTCTGACCGGCTCTTTTATGTGGCATTGGAGTATGCTTACGGCATCAAGGATGATCGTGTTGTCATGAGTTTTCCGCGAAGCATCGCGCCAATTCAGGTTGGAGTTTACCCGTTGATGAGTAAAGACGGCTTGGACACCAAAGCAGTGGAGGTGCAGAAAATGTTGGCATGCGAGGGCTTTATGGTTGAGCTTGACGAAACAGGCTCAATAGGCAGAAGATATGCAAGAGCTGACGAGGCCGGCGTACAATTAGGATTAACCATAGATTATGAAACATTAGAAAAGGACACTCTAACTATACGAGACCGCGATAGTTGGCTCCAAGTTCGAACTGCAATCAAAGACCTGCCGCAACTATTACACAGCTATTTTGAAGAGAAAATTAATTTCAAAGATTTAGGAATATTAATTGAAAGTTAAGAGCTACCTTTTTTAATAAACACTGGTTAAGTAACAATGTAAAATTAGGGATAATTGTCGGCGGGGGAAACAGAATGGTACTTCCATCAGAAACAGAAGAACGGGTCAAGAGACGAGCTTTAAACGCTTGCAACGATAACCTGCGCAAAGTCGTAGACGTATCCAGAAAAATCCCTCAACTTGTTGAGTATTTTGCAAGCGGAGATAAAGAAAACGCAAGGAAACTCTTAAGCGAAATCAGAACAGGCGAAGAAGAAGTTGTCAAAGCAAGACGCATGGTTTCTCAAGAACTAGCTTCAATAGGTGCCATTCTGATTGCCCGAGAAGACTTTTTGCGATTCACGAATTTATCAAGTGAAATAGCTGATTTCTCAGAAGGAATTGCTTACTACATAGTTGAAATAATGGAGCATAACTGGGTTATTTCATCTGATGTCAAAAAAGACTTGCTTAAACTTTCCGTGGCTGTCTTAGACACCGTTCTGAAACTCAGAGAAACCATGATGGTTCTAAACTATGGCTCACAAAAAACCTTGGAAAAAGCAAAAGACGTTGAGATTGCTGAGCGCATAGTAGACGACCAATTCCGAGCCTTAACTATAAAAGTTCTCAACGGCAAACTTGACGTTTCAGTTCTGCTGCTTCTTAGAGATATTCTTCAATTGCTTGAAAACTCCGCTGACAAAGCAGAAGACGCGGCTGACGCCGCACGAATGCTGTCCTTCATAATGTAAGAGCGACTTTCATGCCAAAAATACAGGTAGAACTCATAGAAAACTTTCTTGTTGTGTGGGATTCAACTGAAGGCTCACAACTCTATAAAGCAGGGTATTACGGTAAACCCCTTGGCATCTTAAAACCAAAAATCCCCGAGTTCGATGCCCCCTTAATTTTGGATCTGATGGAAGGCTTATACCTTGTCGAAAACAAAAAAATAGAAATCTACGAAAACCCCGACATGAACAAGGTCAGCCTCAAGAAACTAAAGCAGAAAGCGAAGCAGTTGTACAATGAGTTTGAAGAAAAATACGCGGTGTACCATGACCTAAGAGACAGCGCTCTAATTGTTACTCCTGGAATAAAGTTTGGCTGCGACTTCGCCGTTTACAAGTACGGTCCAGGCGTTGAACATGCCCCCTACATGGTTTCTGTCAAGAAATCTGGCTCAGACATATCAGCCACAGAGATTGTTAAGGCTGGACGTTTAGCAACAACGGTTCGTAAACGTTTTATTATAGCTGTACCTGATTTAGTTTCAAATAAAGTGAAGTATTTGATTTTCAAGTGGTTTAAGGCCTAGTTTGCTATTTCCAAGCAATAACCCATCGACAATACTCTTGAAGAACGATATAAGGTCTATTGGAACAATCCAGCCTTAACCCGATGACTCAGGACTGGCTAGGGCGACGGGTTGTCCGTTACTTAATAAAAAATCAATCATGACTATGGAAGCCACTGAAGATTAGATTCTTTGACAAGCAGAGAGATCAAATAGTCTTGTAGCGCTGAAAGGTGACAGTTTTTGAGCCTTATGAACGATGAGACATTTCCTTGGATGTAGACTTTTGCAAGCGCTAAAATGCCTTAACAACGCAGTGTCGTTTTTTGCAAAAGCTTATAAGCCGTAGAAGCGAGAACACTACGAGCGAAAGCTATAGGCTTTTGCTCAACAAAAAACTATAGGAATGAAAAAAAATGGAAATATCAAAAAATAAATTCTTATCTCTTTTGATTTCGGCAATTCTTCTGCTTTCAATTGCAGGCGCAGTATCACCAATGATATTAGCTCAAATCACGCCTCCAGCAGGATCCTCAATTCCATCATATGCTCACCTTAACGTTGGCCCAAACCCCGCAGGTATCGGTCAAATAGTAACGCTTAACATGTATCTTGTTTTACCACTACTTACCAGCCAAGGCGCTACACCCTTCACAATTAAAGAAGTGACCCCATCAGGAACAACAACAACCCTTGGGCCATTTACGTCAGACGCTACAGGCGGCACATACACAACAATTACACCCGACCAACTTGGCAACTATACATTCCAATTCTTCTATGGTGGACAAAACATGACCGACGGCGTTTACAATTTACCCAGTCAAAGTGACATAGTAACCCTCGTAGTGCAGCAAGAACCCGTATCTAGAAGTTCATACCCGGTAACTCCCCTTCCAACATCCTGGTGGGAAAATCCAATATCCGCTGAAAACGTACAAAACTGGTATGCCATCAATGGACCTTGGATGGGATACGGTTTTGGTCCCACTTTCGCAGCAACAGGCGGCTACAATAGCACTGGCAACTATAATCCTTACACTTTATCGGTGAACTCAGGTCACATCCTCTGGACAAAGCCTTGGTGCGAAGGAGGAGTGGTCGGAGGAGCAGATAACGGCGGAAATGAACAAGGCAGCAGCTACTGGTCAACTTCGCAGTATTGGCCAAAATATGCGCCAGTAATAATCGACGGCATAATGTATTCTACACACTATGTTGAAACTACAGGCTACACAAATGGCATTCTCGCAACAAACTTATTCACCGGAGCAGACCTCTGGACAATAAACACTACTAATGCTCTTCGATGCGGTTATGCCCCTCAATGGAAAACCATTAACGCATACGGCACTGTTGGGCCATACATATGGACTACAGGAACTCTTCCTGCAGCAGACACTGGCGGAAGGCAAATCGGATCGCAGTCCAACGCTATTGGGGGTACGACACCATCGCCATATATGAACACCACAGGAACACAATGGAACATGTATTCCGGCTTGACTGGAAAATACATCCTTAGCATTGTCAACGGTACGAGTGCAACGCTTACGACAGATTCAAACGCAAACATAATCGGCTACTACATCAACAGCACAGTTGGCACTTTAACTACATATGGAAACGCACCCGCAATGGGCTCAGTACCTGTAACAGGACACGCAACTATCGTGGCGAACAACCCTGACTTAGTCTGTTGGAACATGTCGCAATTAATGGCCAACACTTGGGGATGGGCTCCAGCAGTGAACACCATAATTAACTGGGAACAAGGAATAATGTGGGCTCAACCAATCCAAAACAACACAGGTCCAGGAACACCAACAATAGGCGTAGGCACGAATAATCCTGCTTTTGCGATAAACGGAATAACCAACAATGCAGTGATGATGACCACAGGATTTGCTACAGGACAAGGCGCTGGAGGAGATGTGGATGGCTTCCTACTCGTAGCATCCATGGATGCAACAACTGGCGCTCAACTATGGGTCAAGAACTTCACATACCCAACTGATCAAACCTTGCTACCCTTTACAAGAACGCAATTGAACATTCAAGACGGAGTTTTCATCAACGTTAACATGGCTAATTGGGCCGTTGTGGCTTATGATGCGCGTACAGGTGCTCTAAAATGGACATATACTCTCAAAGGCTTTAACGGTGCTGCACCAGAAGCGTACGACCAATTTAACATCAAAACCTACAATGGACCTAACGACTCAATCTACATCGAAGGCTTCGGCGGAGACATATGGTCAATCAACGATCAGACAGGGCATCTAAACTGGTACACAAACACGACTATGCTCATAGGTTCTCCAGGAATTGAAACCCCCTACAATCTTTGGCCACTATGGACTTTCAGTTGCTGTTGCATGACCAATGATACGGCATACTTTATGATTGGACACGAATACGACCCACCGCTATTCCACGGAGCACAACTACTGGCAGTTAACGCATCAACTGGCACATTGAATTGGAGCATATTGGACATGTCCATTGAATCCACATCAATCACAGAAGGTGTCATGCTGTCACGCAACGCTTACGACAACCAGATTTATGCATTCGCCAGAGGACCAAGCAGTACAACCGTTACAGCTCCAAGTATTGGAGTTACAACCGCTACCCCAATAACCATAACAGGCACAGTAATGGATGTCTCTGCAGGCGCATCACAGGATGCAGTTGCAAGAAACTTCCCCAATGGTCTACCATGCGTTTCTGACGCTAGCCAGAGTCACTGGATGGAATATGTATACGAGCAGCAACAGTTCCCGACAGGCGCAACCGGAGTTCCAGTTACCTTAAGCGTCATAGATGCCAACAACAACTTTAGAACAATCGGCACAACCACAAGCGACACAAGCGGCACATATGCGTTCACATGGACACCTGACATACCAGGCAACTACACAGTCATCGCATCATTCGCAGGTTCCAACTCATACTACGGATCAACAGCTGAAGCACACATGTATGCAAGCTTACCACCAGCTACAGCTGCACCAGCAACAACACCAGTAGCAGGATTAGCAACCTCAAATGACGTCATGTACATCGGAGTAGCCATAATAGTCGTAATAATCATTATCGGCGCCGTACTAGCAGTGCTGATGATGAGAAAAAAATAAACACGACGCAGCAAACAAAAATCAATTTCCCTTTCCCTTTTTTTGGGACCAAAAAGAATCGAAGAAGAAACCTAAATTTTTTGCTTTTCAAGAGCAATTAACCAGCAAATTGACAAAGCCGCGATTTAAGCGATTTACCCGGAATTTAGATAAAAGAAAGAGTAATAGTAATATTCTAACCTAAAGCCCTTACTTTAGTTTGCTACTATTGTTTGGTTCTGGAATTCTCCTCGAATGGTTTGATGCGGATAAATTTTTGATGCCGAAAGCATGCAGCCTTCTTCAAGTTTAACGTCGTCTGCAACTACCGAGATAGCTGTTATTTTTGTTGGTTTACGCTGGCTTGAATTAACAACAACGTGCCTTCCGATTATGCTGTCGTGCACTTCAGCGTATTCGCCAATAATCACTCTATCCATTACTGCAGAGTTAATTACAACTGCGTTTTTGCCAATTCTTGTAAAGTTGTCAATACATGAATCAACTATTCTTGCACCATCTTCAATTTGGCAGTGTCTACCAATCAAAACAGCGCCTTCAAGGGTAATTTTCTTTTGTTTTATTTTTTGGATAATTTCTTGGCGGCGTTTTTGTGAGTCGTTGCTTTCTCCTTGTACCCAAATTGGGCTTCCTTCTTTTAGTCTATCGCCGAAATCATTGAGCGCGCAGAAATTTCCTCTTAGAAGGTTTTTCATGGCAGCTAAGTAGTTTTTGGGTGTGCCTACATCAAACCAGTTGCCTTTTAATGTGTAGCCGTAAACCGGGCGTCCAGTTTGGATTACATACGGGATGAAGTCGTAGCCGAAATCTAACCTGTTTTTTTCTTTAATTATTTGTTGGATGCCTTTTTCCCTGAAAATCTTTCTTATTTCAGGTGACAAAACATACAAACCTGTGTTGGCAAGGTTGCTGGGAGCATCTTTCGGCACAGGCTTCTCAACAAACCGTTGAATGCAACCATTTTTATCAATGTCCGCTATACCCAAGCCTTCCACGTTCTCAACTTCACGAAGCACAATTGTTAAGGCAGCGCATTTCTCTTTATGATAATCAATTAGGCTTTTGACTTTAATGTCAAATATGTTGTCGCCCTGCACTGCAAAAACTGGGTTGTTAAGTTCATAATACTCCATGTTTATTCTTGCTGAATCAGCACTACCTAAATCTTCCACGTTAGGCTGATATTTTATGTGGATGCGTGGTTTGATGCTGTAGCGGGCTGAAAATCCATAACCTGATTCAAAATAATCATAGAGATCTCGGTAGTTAGTGTAGCCTTTTACTCCGAAGATAAAGTTTCGCATGCCTTGTCTTGCCAGCGACAAAAGCGAAAACTCTACGAGCGGCCTGTTTAACAAACGCAAGCACGCTTTGCTCGTTTCAGCCGTCAGAGGCAGGAGGCGCGTTGCTTTTCCGCCTACAGGAATGATTACTCTTATTTTCTCAGGCGCATAGTTATCTCCGACCAGAGGCGCGTAGTTGTCGCTCAACATCTCACCAGCAATTAATTGTTATTAAGGATACTTTATGTTAAAACCTTTTAAAACTGTTTCTTCAGCTTGCACTAAGTTTCGGATAATAGTTGGCACTTTTTAGCTATGAATCTATAGCAGCGATGCTAGTCACTTTTCAAAATTTAAATTCAACCCGTAAATGGCCTACCCATGTACTTCTGTTTTAATTTAGTCGCGAAGTTCCACTTGCCAAATTGATCCCGCGTCCCTCTCAACCAAGCTTTAACTAAACCTGAAAGTCATTGCTACTCGACAAGGAACGAAAATTAGTAGAAGCTTTTATAGGATATGCCGATGAAACTTAACTAAAACGGTCAGGTAATATGAACAAGCTTGGCGGCTTTATCCGGTTAATGAGACCAGTCAACTGTGCAATGATGGGCTTCGCCGTTTTTGTCGGCGCACTCTTGGCAGTTTCCCAGCCCTTCCAAGGCACCTGGCTAAACATCATCTTTGGCTTCTTCACAGGTTTTCTGCTCTGCGCCGCCGCTATGACAATCAATGATTACTACGACAGAAACATTGATGCTGTAAACGAGACAACACGTCCGATTCCGAGTGGTTTAGTCAGTATCAGGGAGGCTTTGGCTTTTGTCGCTGTGCTTACTGCGGTTGGCTTTGTTTTGGCTTACTTGTCAAGTGTCCTGTGTCTTCTTGTGGCGGTGTCAGCATGGGTAATAACAGTCGGGTATGTTACTGTGGGAAAACGGAGCGGGTTGCCGGGCAATTTTTTAGTCAGCATATGCGTCGCTATTCCTTTTGTTTACGGAAGCATCGCGATCACTGGCGGTTTGCAACTTAACGTTTTGCTTTTTGCCTCGATGGCTTTTTTAGCTAATACTGGCAGAGAAATCACCAAGGGAATCGTTGATGTTAAAGGCGATGGAGCCGAAGGCATCAAGACGCTGGCAGTGCGGTTTGGCCAAAAAAAAGCCGCAATTACTGCTGCGGTATTTTATGTTTCCGCCGTTGCTTTAACGCCGGTTACATGGTTATTGCATCTTGTAGGCATTTGGTTTATCCCATTTGTTTTAGTAACTAATATTGGACTTGTAGGTTCCGCTGTTCTTTTAATTAGGGATTATTCGCGTGAGAATTCTCGGCGAATTAAAAAATACGTTCTTTTATGGTTTATCTTCGGCTTGTTAGCCTACATTTTTGGCAGCTTGAAATAAAAACGCGGCAGATGCTTTTTACATATATATCAGCATGTTAGCAACCATTAAAAGCCCATACTGCTGCATCATCATGTAGAGGATATTAACATGTCTGAACGATTTGCTAAAAAATGGGAAGCAAAAAAAGAAGAAGAATCATTTGGTAAAACAATACATGACACAATTCAGCCACCGCCACCACTAAAGACAGCCTTAGACTTAGCTGTAAGAAAACTTGACTTGCAAATTAACAAGCTCGACCAAGCTAACGAACGCTTCACACAGAAAGACAAGACGCTGTTTTCTAAACTAGTACAGGCGTACACGAATCATGATTCAGCACACGCCAACATTTACGCCACTGAATTAGCTGAAATCCGCAAAATGACAAAACTGATTATGAATGCAAGACTTGCCCTCGATCAAGTGTCACTCAGAATAAGAACAGTTTCAGAGCTCGGCGACGTAGTTTCTGCATTAGGACCATGCGTTGGAGTGCTGCGCAGTGTCAGTTGTGGACTTGGCGGAGTCTTACCTGAAGCAGAAGGCGAACTAAGCGACATCGGCAACATGCTAAGCGGCTTAATGTTTGAAGCAGGAACAAGCGGCGGAATGTCACTAAACTTCAACACGTGCAACGAAGACGCTGAAAAAATCTTAGCTGAAGCAGCAACCGTAGCAGAACAGAGAATCAACTCGAACTTCCCCGATTTGCCGCCTGGAATGCCATCTGGCACAGCAAATAAAACACAAACTTAATGAAAACCAAGCGTTTCTTCTCTTTGCCACTCCTTTTTTCTTTTTTGTCAATTAAGATTTGAAAATTTTTTGTTTAGCGAAAATTGACCATGAATGAATCTGGCTTTTTTCAAAGCAAAAGTTATATCGCCAACACATACTAAGGTTTGGATGAAAAGCCATGCCTAAAGCACCTCTTTGCCCTTCATGCTACGTTGAAATGAAACCCAAATGTAACGGTCAAAAAATAATAATTTATCACGAATGCCCCAAATGTGGCACACGGATTTTATTCACTCATTCAGGACACTAAGCCGAAGTCGGCAGATCCAGAGCAACTCTGATTCCTTCCAACACCACTGATGCGAGCGCTGGGATTACCCAATCAGCGTTTTTCTTTAGCCATTCCCAATCTTTTTGTATTACCCCTAAATCTGCTTTTTTGGTTTTCAGCAGTTCTTTTTCCAGAGACTTCAACTGTTTCTCTATTTTTTCCTTCTCACCGGAGGAAATTTTGGCGCCAAGAACTTGGTCACTGGCTTGCTTGAAAGCGTTTGATATCTGCTCAGGGAAACTCGCTTGGGGTTGTACTGTTTGGAAAACTTTTTCTTGGCCTTCCTCTTGAATCTGGCTTGACGCTTGAGAGAACGGGAACTTGCCTTCATAGCGTTCTTTATTATCAATGAAATCAATGCCGTCGGTTGTAATTTTGGCAAATGTCCATTTACCGCTGGCAGTTCCAGCAAGTGCAACCAGATTTCTCTCTGCTAAATAAGACATGTTATCATCCATTTCTTTTGGTAATATTTGTAGAGTAGCCTGTATTATGGCTCGGTCTACTCCAGGGCTCGCTGGGTCATCACTAATATTTTTATGCAACAATTCCAAAATGTCAAGAAGGACTTGATTATCAGATACAGTCATGGACGTTCAACTCTTTGCGCGCTTTGCTAGTTGTTTGCTAATAATTTAATATTTGTGGAAAAGAAAAGCAATCAACAACTTCTGTAATTAAAACTCATTCAACTGGAACAAAACATTTTTTTAAAAAACGCTTTTTTACCACCTTAGTATTAATTTGAATATTCCTAATGCTATTCCCAAAGATACTACTGAGCTAAGTGCGGTCCCCCCGACTAATGGAGGATAAAACTTGTTTGACGGAATTCCCAGTAGACGACCAATAATTGCTACCTGTATGGGAGAGAGCACAAACACACCTGCTATTATACCAATCGAACAATATTTGTTAATGAGTCTTTGACCTCTAGCTGTTCTTTTTTCAAGCCAACTTCTCAGGCTTTTTCTCCAGGTCAATAATCTATCTATGAAGTAGATGGAAGCAAAAACAGTTAACATATTTATCGTAGCCGTCGTTGCAAAAACAAACAGCGGGTTGAATCCAACGGCGACGCCATATAGCATGCCTCCTCCGCTTTCAAAGACGATAGATATGAGAATATAGATGTAGATCTCGTACATCCATGCACCACTTCATAGATTATTGTTAAGGCTAATATGGCTTATTCTATCACAAAAAATATTTACAAACACGAAAGTTATCAAGAATAAATACTTGACCAAGAATAAGAAACAAAAACAACAAAAGATTTTGAAACAAACTAACTATCCATCCGCTTATTAGAACAAACCATACAAAGTTTGGACTAAAATTTAATTTTTAATCCCAAACCCAAACCTTGTACCGTTGTCTGATTTAGTCTAAGCTAAGGACGCCTCAGTATATGCTAACTCTTTTGAGGCGTTCTAAATCTCATTAATATTTGTCAAAGTTGTTCGAGCATCTGAGGCATGAAAGAAAATATTGAAAAATCTTTTAAGCTGAATAACTAACATAAATACGAAAACATCTTCTGGGCGAATTAGGAGAGACAAAACACGCTTAACTCTGCTCTTAGGGGTACAGTTGCTTTAGTTCTTGTTTTCTTGGTGACGTTTGTTGGTCCAGTTTTCGCCGTAGAATATAACCCAGGTGTTTCAGTGGGGCAATACGTAAAATACGGCAACTTCTACGGAGTCGGCATAGCGAACGCGTATTCATGGCAGATGATAGAAGTAATTTCTGTATCTGGCAAGGATGTAACTTTGTTTTCGACTGGTCAATACAAGAACGGAACAGCCCTTCCCGCTTTGGTCACGGTACACAACCTTGAAACAGGCGCGACGAACGAAACCCATAGCGATCTAAAATCAATCATACCTGCAAACATGAATGAAGGCGATGTGATTCCACCAGGCAACTTCGCCGTTAATAGTACCGAAACTAGAAAATACATGGGTGTCAGCAGAGTTGTCAACGTCCTCACGGAGCAAGCTCCCGCAAACATTGGTACTGTTACATTAACTGTTATTTACGACAAGGCTTCTGGAATGGCGCTAGAATGGCAAACGTGGTGGACAAACAAATCCACTGGGCTTCAACAAGCAGCACTAGGTTACGAGGTTATCGACACCAATATCTTTGAGATTCCTAATCGAGCAGCCCTGATTCCCACCCCAGCTTTCTATGCCTTGATCGTGGTAGCCGTAATTGTTCCAGCAACAGCTGCAGTTATCCTTGTAAGACGAAAACCTAAAACAAAAACCAAGGTACTCGACCAGAAAGTGATGAACCTCACATACAATCTAAACGGCATCAATCGCGGGGAATGCTATCTGTCTGATTCCCTTCAGAATTGCCTCAAAATCATATCTGAACTGAAAAAACGCAATGTTAGTATCCAGTGCATAATTCGAGAAGACCCAGAGTTAATAACTAAGAATTATAATCTTAAACTTGAAGACATTGTTCTGATGTCGTCGCATCCAATAAAGGGATTCAGGGCACTCAGCAGTCTCCAAGAAATTTCCATTGAGATAACGAAAGTCCTTAAGGCTGGTGTAGGCGCAATTCTTCTAGATGGTCTTGAATTCCTAGTAGCCCGCTTTGGCTTCAACGCTGTCTTCATGTTCCTAGCAGAGAAACACATCGAATTCGTCGAAGGCGGCGCGATTCTTCTTGTTCCCGTTAATATGGAAACGCTGGACAGTCGAGAGAAGGGTCAGCTTCTCAGCGAACTGAAACTTCTCTGATGGGCACAAACGTTAGAATATTATCGCAGGGCTTTTGTCACCTAATTAAGAATTATTTTACAGAAATGCCCGATAATTATGTCAATCTTTTTCGTTAAGAGAGGTCTATCCACTTCTTGGTTTCCAGTCTTTCTTTTCGTGCCCCAGCTATTTTGCAAACAAAGAGCCTCTTCACTAATCAATGTATCAACAAACAGTTTTAAAATAAACTAATTATCCGTCTACTTATTAGAACAAAACATCTAATAGTTGGACTTATATGTCGCTTGCAATGTTTTATGTTCGTTGAGGGCTCAACTGGTTGAATGCACACGACGAAACAGATCAGCTTGAATATGCACTTCGAGGAAAAGCATGGCGAGTTTACTGGCTGCTTCTGAAGACGGGAAAACCAATTGGAGTTCGTGAAGTCCAGCGAGCCCTTCATTTTAGTAGTCCCAGCATCGCTTTTCACCATCTCGAGCAACTGCGCGAGTTAGGTTTGGTTCAGAAGGATGAAATTGGCGGTCACTACTCGCTGGTTAGTGAAGTGAAGATTGGTGTGCTTCGCCATTATGTGAAACTTGGGAAACTGCTTTTTCCAAGATTTTTCTTTTACGCTTTGTTCTCGACCATTTTTTATATTATGTACTTGACGATTTTGTTTAGCGGATTCACCCGAGACAACCTCTTTATCCTGTCTTTTGGAGTAATTGTTTGCGCGATATTTTGGTATGAGGCTTACCGTGTATGGACGATGAGGCCATTCTAACTGTTGGAACAGTTTGTTCGCAGGCTTAGCATAAAATAAAGACCTTGACTAAACATTGAATGAAGAACCCAAAACAATTGGATAACAAGAGTGCTCTACATTGGCAATACGCTTTACACATTTTCAAACGTCGAAGTGAAACTGAACCGCTTAATAGATATGACACAGAAGCCGAAATCAAACTGATCTAAATTCTTCTTATCTTTTTTCTTTGTTATTTTAACTTAAGTAGTTGTTTCGTTCTGGGCTTTTTCGATAAATGTCATTTTTGTATTATAATTAAAAAGGCAATTGAAAACATAGCTTTGATTTTCTTGAAGACTCAGATAAAGCGGTGTGTTATTCAAAATATGCAAGGTTTTTCCGTCTGAAAGCCCAATCTCGCTCTCATTGGCACTGACGACAGTTTTTGAAACTATTAAGCCTCTCTCAATTGAAGGTATGTTAGTTAAATTATTTTGAGCAACAAGAAAGACCACGCCCCCTGCAATTACCGCAACAACAATTGCTAGTACAAAAGTTAGTGTAAAAACATCTGTTTTCATGGCTAAATCATTGCTCTTTCTTACTAGTTCTTATTTTTAAGCTTATTGGGTGCCTTTAAGCTCATACGCTTTACATCTTACTACATTTAGCGTAAACTTCCAGTTCAACCCCTTGAGCAGTTTTCCCCAAAAAATCAGTCAGCGAGCCTTTCCATTTGGGGCTGGAGTTTGCAGTGAAGCCTACAGTTTGGGCTATGCCTCTCCACAGCAGGGCTTTATCGTAGTCTTTAGCGTCTTGAGGCATGAACTCGAAAATTGATCGGCTTGCAATGATTACAAGTTTCTTTTTCATTCGGGAAATAGCGACGTTAATTCTGTTAAGATTAAGCAGAAAGTCACTCTCTGAACGTACATAGTCAGGGTCGCTGACTGTTGAAGATATTATTATGAAATCGCCTTCGCCGCCTTGATAACGCTCAACAGTGTCAACCCGTACATTTTCATAGCCGTCAAGAAGCAAATTCTTCACTACACCGCGCTGAGCATTATGCGGGGTAACAATTCCAACATCCTCTGACTTTACATTACGGACAAGAGCACCAACAATTTCTGCCTCAACTAAATTTGACTGAAAACTCTCAACATCATTATGCACAATCAAGACAAAAACGTTCTCGGGCTCTAAAACAACTTTCAACCCCTCCGTTGAAGACGCCACAGACGGTAGAGTTTGTGTTTGATCAGAGCGAAAATCAATCCCATCTTTATGATATACCCAATCCTTTAGAAACTTGGCAACCACTTGGTGACATCGATGGGTTTCGCTTAAGCGTTCGGTTGGAATATCCGCTTTATGCAAGACCTTAACATGTTCAATCCCGAGGTCTTCCTGACGTAATAACCGAAGAAAATCCATAGCCGAGAGGAATGAAGCCAATTCCTCAATTGTGCGACGATCTTCTCTTTCCCAATTATGCGCTTGAATCGGCGGCAACTGCCTATGGTCGCCAGCCACCAAAATCTGCGCGTTCTTCTCAATAAAGGCGCCTGAAAGAATCAACTCGGGAAGCCGCATCATACTTGCTTCATCAACAACCAGTAAGTCAAAGAAGCCTTCGTTCCAAGCCGGCTCCTTACCGCCGATTTTCTTCATGAGACCATACAAGCCAGGCGGCGTTACACACAAAACCAAAGGAAAACCATCGCCAGAATTCGGAACTAGCTTGTTTTGGCTTGACAGGGCATCTTTTAATTCTGTAACTATTTCTTCATCTTCGTTGTAATTTACGTATTTTATGCCGTCAATGGCTTTGGATGAGGAAACACGGTTATTCAGAACCCGATAAATTCGAAGGTCGGCTAAGTCGCTGTTGCCTTCTTTGCAGTAGGTTCGCCAAGACTTAGCTAGTTTGGTTACAAATTCATGAATTGCCTTATGTGTAGGCGCAACCATCAAAACACGGCATCTAGAGACTGCCTTATGGGCTGCGATATGTGCCAGCACCGCTAACTGCAAGGTTACAGTTTTTCCTGTGCCTGGAGGACCTTGAAGTATAACTACTTGTTCCTTACCAAAAACGTGGTCAACGAAACGGCTCTGCTCCGGTTTGGGTGGGAGATTCTTATTTTCAGCCCACTCTAAGAAGACCCTCGCTTTTTCCTTAGCTAATGCAGTGCGCTGTGAAGGCTTATTTGTTCCTTCCAAAAAACCAGCCAGCAAACAATACAATTCATTGTCAGCTGCATAGTCAAGGCATTTTGCCGCCCGCTCTGAAATAATATCATCCGCTAAATTATCCAAGATGTATTTGCGACCGGGTTCGAAGAGCTGCAGATGTTTACTATTGCTGGCTTTTTCTTTGTCTGTGGTTGGAAGATCATGCCAAGTGCTATATCGTCTACTTTTGCCACTGGGCCAACTGACAACTTTGAGGGTTATTTGCATTTTGCGTAAATCAACTTTTTCAACTATAACCCGAGCAGATTTTTCTACATGAGAAGGCGCCCTTTGGTTTGTTTCCTCAAACTGCCCCTGCGTGTTAATTCTAATTTCGGTTGCAACCATCCAGTCCCCAGAGCCAGAATCGTCAGATCCTTTGACTCTGCAAGCATTAACTATACACTCGGACTTTGGTAACCCAAGCCCATCATAAATCAGCTTGCCAGTAACCACAAAATCATGTTCAAACTCTCCGGCGCTCAAACACTCAAAAATCACTGATCTGCCTGAGGCTACGCGTTGGCATGGAAGCAGAGCATAATGTTGAAACATCTCCTGTCGCTTGGCAAAATATTCTAGGTCTAAGAATTCACGGCAGCTTCTCTCAAGAGTTGAGCATCCTAAAGTGAACTCGGTGATTTTTGGAACGTTTATTGGCTTTTTGCCTAATCTACGATTGCGTACAGAAAGAGAGCGTTCGATGCATTCAAGAGCCAAACAAATCTTTTCACCTAGCAACATCAGGTCTTCTTCGGTGATTTTTCGCGTGTTATGCGGGTAATCGCACCACAAACGCTTCTCAACCATTATTCTCTCATGACCCTCCATTTGTTTGATGTCAAGTCTCCCTTTGGCGCCCCAGACATATTCGATTGGAATCTGATTCCCAAAACGTGCTCTTGCAGGATAATACCCCTCTTTGAGCCTTGCATCATCAGAACCCAGTATGAATGAAATTGAACCTGAAGGCTTTCGTGTATAGGGCAGTTCAAAGTTAAAGAAGCCATCTCGGAAAGCCTGTCGCAGGTCTAACCGTGATCCATCTTTCCGATTAACCGTCCATTGGTTAGAACCGAAGTAGCAGCATTGTTTGAGAACAGGCAAAATCCCAGTGCTGTGGTACCCCACTGCTTTTCTTAGCATGATTTCGTCTTGAAGAATGGAAAACATGGGTTGGTCGATTGCTTGCCTTAGCCCTAAAAGGTCTTGCATTGCATGGGCAGACGTCATGTAAAGCGAATGGCGGCGTACAGCTTCCATCAAGTGGTCTCGTTCTTGTCTTGTGTAGAAGTAGAGGTGAATTGGTGCTTCATCTGGGCTTCCAACCTCAACCGCCACATTATTGATGGCGTTAGTAAGCTCAGTGAAGAACGTTTCCAGAAGGTTTCTCTCTTCTTCTATGCATTCTTTCTGTTCCCTGGGCAAGCTGTTAACAATTTTTGAAATAGTTATCGATTGCCCATGGTATCTTGTGCAGCTTACTCTGGCGCTAATCATGGAAATAATGTTTAAGAGGTAATCCCATTGAATATGAAAGTAAACGCGGAGCATGCCGTCAGGTCTAAAAGAAAGCGATGTATCCACACCGTCTTGAGGGCTATCCTCTGGCAAAGTTCCGTACCCAGTGCCTGTTACCCATGGCATCCATCTAACATTATTGGAAAATTTGCTGTTAGGGCGTATTGTGGCGAGCATGAATTGAGCTCTTTGAATTAATCTGTCAAGTTTGCCACCGATTACCGGGTCAGAAGATAGCAACTGGACCTTTTGCTGGTCTAAGGCCGGGATTTCTTTGAAGTTGTATGGGCGTAAATCTTCTGGTTTAGGTACTGCCTTTAATTGTGCGAGGTCTTCGAGCCATAGAATTCCTTGTTGGCTAAGAGCCTTTTGTTCGCCTCTTGTCAAGTTCAGCAGGGCAACACTTTCGCTTTCAACAGCGCAAACGACGCAGCACTCGTTATAGCCGCAGTTATCACATCGCCATGAAAGCTGATATTCAACTTCTTTCAGCGGCTTTTTGTGGATTCGATAGAGTTCACCGTTTGCGCCTAGCATCCTTTGGATGTCTTGGATTAAAGGTTCAAGCCTAAACGACGGAAGTTCTTGAGGTTCAAGTTTTTCTAAGTCTGATTCTTTGTTAATTACACCGCCTTCAAACTCTATTTTAGATGCAAGTTCGCCTAACGCTTCAGTAAGCAGTAATACATATGTGGCGACTTGCATACGGTGTGCTGTCTGCTCTCTCCAAGACGATTTTATTTCAAAAATGCGAACTTTAACTTTGCCGTCCCTGTTTGGCCACACTGCGATTAAGTCGGCTATACCTCTGATTTCCCATAAACCGATATGTCCCATCATCGGTGCTTGATAAACCAGAACTGGTTTATACTCTGACTCTGCTTTGGCGGAAAGTGCATTTTCAACTATTTGAGTTAATGCATGGAGCGATTGTGGCCAAGCCTCAGCCCATTTACCAACCTGCTTTTTAGGGTCATAACACGTGAAATCCTTGTAATCAGCAACTTTAGTCTTTAGCTCTTGCACCGTTTTTTCTTCTAACTGTTTTCCTGCAGTAAACAGTAAGGGGCTCAGTGGCTTATGGAATGCTTCAGGCCATTTCCTATGTTTCTCTTCAGAGTCTTCAAAGCGGAGTTTGAAGTATCGGGGGCAACAGTCAAAACGGATGTACTCTGCTATTCCAGACGCGTCAAGCGAAGGCAGCTTTTCAATGGACTGATCATGCGGGGTTGTGCTTTTTGGCTTAAGAAGCTTAATGCCATCTGAATATGTTGGACCAAATTTTTTTCCACCTGAATCGGCAGCTTCCCCGTCCAATTTTAGCGCTCCTCTCTCCCATGAACCTTCATATGTTGCTTAAAAGTTGCACTAACGTTTAAAGTCTTATGTAAGATGCCTAATTGTTCAGGAAACAAAAACGAAGCAATTTATTTTTTAAAAATCGCGTTATAGTTTGGTTTCATGATAACTAGTGATGTCATCCACGCACATTTCCCTTTTTCTTTTTTTGCAGTAGCTTAGATGTTTATGCTGACAGGGTTAAGCGTAACTACCAAGTTTGCTTGCAGATGATTGCATCAATTAGCGTAGGAAAAGCTGGAACAACTTTATGAGAACACGAAGCTGACCAGCAATTTTGGAAAACATAAAACCGAAAGATTCAACGTGTTAACCAACAAAGTTATAGTTGGCCTTAACGAAATAGAAAAAACGTTTCAAGAGGAAATTAGTCTAACATTAGCTGGTTGGATTAAAATTTAATCCCCAAACCCAAAAAAGAAGTAATATAACGTGAATCGTGTCCGTCTCTGTCTGTCAGTCACTCACTCTGTTTTGGGCGCGCGATATGTAGTATAACAACAGAATCGGGCAGTTTAGTAAAATATCCTGAGTCTCTTTTTATACTCTATCTGTTGTATAAGCAATGTAGACCACATCTATATGCTTAAGTACCAAGTATAGGGAATAATATCCTATGGCTTTGAAATGTCAAAAATAAAGAAGAGAAAAGAAAAAAAGACGGAGTCTGACTCTTTAGATAATACTACAGATAACACTACAGATAAAGATGCGCTAAGTAAACTTAAGGAAGAGTTATTCTCTGATATCGTATCTGTGGAATCAATAAAGATTACCAGGAAAGGAAAACAACCTAAATACTCTAATTTAGCAGCAGCTATAAAGATAGTAGCTAAGATGTCAAGGAATGCTTATAGATTAAACCTTGAGAAAGTGTTCCAATTAGAGAACTATAGTAATCTAGATCTGAAAGAGAGGAAAGCACTCGTAAGAAAGGTCTATCCAATACTTGATCGATACCTAAAGGAATTTGCACGTACACATGGCTATGATCTATGTAAGAAAGAAATAAAGAAGAATAAAGAAGGAAAGGAGATCATCATTAAGGGAGTTAAGATGGCTACACTTCCAGAGTACACTAAATTCAAAAAAGAAACTATTAGTATGAGACTAGTTGGGTCTGATATCTACTTAATCAAGCAGAGTGATATACCAATTGAATAAATATATTAAATGGCTTTAGTCATATACTGCATGAGTGGAGAATGTCTAAAGACGAAAGCACTGACTTACTGCTAGGTTTGGGTTTGACCCTTAACCAGGCAAGGGTCTATTTAGCAATACTTAAGCTGGAAAAAACCACCGTTGGGCAGGTAGCAAAGTTTTCAAGAGTCCGCCGGGAAGATGTCTATAGACTTTTGCCTTCACTTGAAAAAATGGGTTTGGTTGAACGATTACTGGGTAAACCCGCTGAGGTTCGAGCTACGCCGATCTCTGACGCCCTAAGCCTCTTGGTGTCGGAAGAAAAAGACAAATTTGATGAACGTTTGACTGGTATGAAGAA
>JBEKGO010000030.1:0-31746 GCA_050012755.1 Bathyarchaeia archaeon | reverse complement strand
GTGCCTCTGCTGAACTTGCAAACGATAAGTGAGTCGATGATGTTGTACATGTTGCCTTCGTCCGCGATTATTTTGCCTCTTCCTTTCTCAATCTTGAAGCGGTTTGTTTTGCCTTTAACGTCGGGTGAGTAAGCTCCGTTTCTTAGGTGGCATGCACCACGAAACGAGACACTAAAGCCAAGTGCCGCAGTCTTTAGCGTTCGCAAATCATAGCCTGGCAGTTCTAAGCCTTTGATGTGGCAGGCGTACTTGTATGCGTCTCCACCGATTAATTCAGCTGCTTTGGCAACCCCTTCAGCAAGGATGTTGCCAAGCCAGCCTTCGCGTTTGCCGATTTTGTGGATTATTGCAATTAATGCCTCGGCATTTCCAAAGCGAAGGTCAATTCCGTCAGTTTGTTCCTTTGTGATTATGCCGTGCTCATATAGGTCCATGGCAAATGCAACGACGACGCCGATGGATATGCCGTCCATGCCGTACTCGTTGACTATTCGCATAGCTTCAATAATTGCGTCTAATCTGTCAACGCCGCAAAGTGGTCCCATGCTCCAAAGGCATTCGAACTCAAGCCTTGAAGTTGAGCCCTTGTATGGTCCTTCTGGAACAACAGCAATATGGTCGCAACGCATTCCGCAGGTTGCACAACCCACAATTTTCTTTACATAATGTTCGTTTAAATATTCGCCGCTGACTTTGTCCGCTCCTTCAAAAGTTGCGTTAGTCCAGTTTCTCGTGGCTAAAGCAGAAAGCGAATTAAGAACCAAAACGTTTTCGGGTGTTCCCAAGGTTTTGTATTTCTTGGTTGCTGGACCCTTCATTCGCTCATGAATCATTTTGATGAATTCTTTAAATCCTTCAAGGTTTGCGACGTTAACGTCGTGGGTTCCTCGGACTGCAACTGCCTTGAGGTTTTTGGAGCCCATAACTCCGCCCATGCCGCTTCTTCCGATGGCCCGGAACTCGTCGTTTATGATGGCTGCAAAACGGCAAAGTTTCTCGCCAGCCTCGCCGATGGCTGAAACACGAATGTAAAAGTCGCCGAGTTCATCTCGAATTTTGTTATCGGTATCGTTAACTGTTGCGCCTTTCAGGTATCCTGCATCGCGGATTTCAACTTTGTCATCGTCAATCCAAAGGTAAGATAATTTTGGTGCTTTACCCTTGATAACAACCGCGTCGTATCCTGCACGTTTTAGGTCTGGACCAAAGAAACCGTGAGCTTTGCCTTCGCCTACTCCGCCTGTGGCTGGCGATTTGGAAACAACAGCATAGCCGTTTCCGGCTGTTGGACCCATGGTGCCGCTTAATGGGCCAGTGCAGTAAATCAATGGGTTATCTGGATCAAAGGCGTCTGTGCCTGGTTTTGAATTGTCCATAAGTAGGCGTATACCTAACCCTATACCGCCAATATAGCTTCTAGCCATATCCTCAGATAATGGCTCTGTTTTTGTTTCGCCTGTTGTGAGGTTAACATGCAAAATTTTTCCTGCATAAGAGAACATGCTTTTTCCCCTCAATTCTTGCTTATCGAGTCATCTAAAACGTATATTAAGTTAACGGCTAATTCACGTAAAATTTCTTGACTAATAACGACTTGTTTTTTACTGCATAACGCAAAAATGGGAAGCGAAAACTTAAACCAATCACAAACATTTCTCTTTTCTAACAGGCGAAGACATTGAACAGAATAAACGCATTAAAGCAATCAGCGTTTAAAAACGATAAATTAAATTATTTTCTAGTTCTTAACAGTGCAAACTTAACTTATTTCACAAGCTTTCCAGGAGCAACCGCACTTCTAATCCCCGAACAAGGCGAAAGCATCCTATACGTTTCAGCCGTTAATTATGAGCAGGCAGAAGCAGAAACAAGCGGCTTAACTGTGGAACTTCTAAAACGGGGCGAAAACTTAATGGAAAAAATCGCCAACTACGCAACGCCCGAAAAACCTACCAAGCTTGCCGTTGACTCAGTTTCAATTGAATTTTGGCGAGCCCTAGCCAAAGCAGTCGGTGGAGAAGAAAGACTTGAGCCTGCCGGCAACTTCATTCGTGATTTAAGAAAAGTGAAAGACCAGCGAGAAATCCAACTCATCCGTGAAGCATGCAATTTGACAAATATTGGCATGAAGGTAGCTGCCCAAACCATCCGTACAGGCATAAAAGAAAAGGATGTAGCAGCAGAAGTTGAATATGCAATGCGCAAGAAAGGTTCAGACGGAACAGCTTTTGATACAATAATTGCTTCAGGCATCAGCTCAGCGTTTCCTCATGGTTCCTGCTCGGACCGAACAATTCGGAATGGCGATTTGGTTGTGGTTGATTTAGGTGCAACCTACAAGTTTTACCGCTCTGATATGACGCGAACCTTCGTAGCTGGAAAGGCTTCTGAGAAACAAAAGAAAATCTATGAAGTAGTTGAGCGGGCGCAGCAAAAAGCATTCGAGAGCATAAGACCCCGTATTTCAGCGAAAAAAGTTGATGCTGAGGCGAGGCAGGTAATTGAAGCAGCTGGTTTTGGCGAATACTTCGTTCATAACCTTGGACATGGAGTTGGCTTGGAAGTTCATGAAGCGCCAATTTTGAGTCCTGACAGCAAAGATATCTTGGCTTCAGGAAACGTTGTGACGGACGAACCTGGAATTTACTTGCCAGGCAATGGAGGAGTCCGAATCGAAGACACGGTGCTCATAACTAAGGATGGCGCTGAAAAACTTACATTAGGATCATACGGGTTAACAACCGAGCGTTGAAGCAAACTATATAATTTCTTTTTTTTGTGCCTCTTCAAATGTGTTCTCTTAGAGAACAACGAAAGAACAAAGTGTTCTTCAGAGAGAATTATATGTCGCTTTAACGGTTGGTAGAGCGGTGAAAAAACCAAATGACAGAAAAAAAATTAATACTATGCGCAATACTCGCCATAACAATAGGAATAGCAACAATCATGCCAATAGAATACATGATGATGGCACAAGCTCAGCAAACAAACACGCAACTGCCAAATGTTGAGCCATTGTCAAACGGTGTGAACATCACTTACGCCTACATTAACCCAAATAAAGTCAGTGCAAACGATACGATGACACTTTACGGCTCCGATATCCAAATAGTCGCAAACTTCACTTTGAACCCAACCGACTTCAGCGCAGTCGATGCCAAGGTTGAATACTACAAATTTGCAATATCATCGCCTCAAGGACCAATCTTCAACATGGGCTACTACATAGGAATTTTAGCCAATGACTCCATAGTGACAATGATTGGTGGACCACAAGGAACAATTGCCTTTGCGAATGGCATCACCCTCAACGGACCGACCAGCAGCGACCAAGACATCAATTATGGCTGCGGTGGCCAAGCCGGAGACGGCATAGCGAACCAACAATACACATTGGGATATGTCAGCCACTTCATATTTGGAACTGACCCAAACAACCTACCGAAAGCTGCCGCAGAAATTGCAAATGCACAAACACTTTACATTGACGTGAGCAAAATATGCACAGTCACAGTCAAAGGCAACGTAACAGTCACCACACCAGCAAGCAACCAAGTTATAGAACACATAGAGCTGACAAAACTCGGCAACGGATTTGGTTTTGCATACGGAGCCTATCAACAAGGAACATTGCCCCTTCCCCCAGGAGTGGGACCCTCAATAATACAGTCACCAACGTCGACGCCGAGCAGCAACAGCACCCTTTCACAGTTGAATCCAGGAGCAGGCAGTTAAACACGCAAACAGGTCGCTGCAATCTCTGACTAACGAAGAACTCGAAGGCAACACATTAAACGTCTACGCATACATCGTCCACGCAGCTAAGCCGGTCGGAACAAGAGATGTGACAAGAGGAGCATGCTTAAGCAGCACAAGCGTCGCGCATAGACATTTGCAAAAACTTGAAGAGCTCGGGTTAATCGAAAAAAACGAGTACGGCGATTATCTTCTAAAGGAAAAAGCAAGCATCAACGGGCACGTGTGGGTCGGCAAAAACCTCGTGCCGCGGTTGATGTTTTATTCCTTCTTTTTTCTAGGCGCTTTCGCCGCCGAAATAATGATAATAGTGTTAAGCTACCTTATAAAAAGTATTGTAATTCAAGCCAGCTTCTTGTTTTTAACAGGCATGACTGGAGTAGCCATGATTTTGTTCCTAATTGAGGGATTACTGCTCTACAGGAAACTTAACCTAAAGCACACGGAACTGAGGTGACACAATTGGGCAACAAAAAGATTCTTGCCGCGGTTCAGTTGGTGCTTAATACAGAGACAGAATAGGCCTCTCGGTTGACTACGACGGTAATGGAGATCCAGTCATCAGAGTTGCGCCAGCAGTCAAGGTTAAGGCAGACTATGTCTCCATTTTTTCTCTGAATTTTTTCCAGTAAGGATTGGTTAACTTTGGGTTATTCAGGTGTCAAGCTGCTTTTTTGTGGTATATGTTGCTGTGAATGCACAAAGAGGCGCCACCGATTATTAGTGCAGTAAGGCTGCCGATGAAAAGTGGAAAAACAAGCCAGTTGCCGTACCTTGCAATTTCCGCCTGCCACTGCCATGGATACCATTGATTCCATAGTGGCCATGCCCCAATCACTTGATAAGTGAACCCGAGAGCGGTTACCAATATTGCTGCATTTTGTTTATTGTCTTTGCTTTCCGGTTGAATGCCCTTTATGCAGTACAGGCTTAGCATTAAGGTTCCAATTAGGGTTATGATAAGAAGGAGAGGGACTGTAAAGCTCCATAGTGGCTTGTTCAAGTTTAAAGAACGCCAATCGACATGCCAATCTCCCACCAAACCAGCATACATGTTTGGTACAACAAACCATAAGTCAGCTACTCCGAAAAACACCAGCAACAAACCGATTGAAAACTGATGACGATTGACAGATTCAGCCATCATGTTTTTGTGATTTTGTTGCGAGTTAGCTTCCCCCATCTGCAGCTGCTCTAAGAGTTTAGTGGTGGGCCCGACCGGATTTGAACTGGTGATCAACAGATTATGAGTCTGGCGCTCTACCTAGCTGAGCTACGGGCCCACTTTGCTCTGCTCTTAATACTGCTGTTTCATACAACATTTAAACATTTTCCGCATTTCCATCAATCAGCCCTGCGATTCAAATCTGTGTTCTTTCGTAGTGAAAGAGGTATTCTTGAGCATAACCAGCGTACCGCCCAAAGTAGCTCCTGCCAAAAGCGTTAATCTTTTCGTATTCACCATTTGTCAAAGAATCGTGGCTGGAAAGCTTCTTTACAAATAGTTCTGGAAGCTGATCTGCATAATGATTTAGAATTATGCGTTTTACCCAAACATCAACAGGAAAAGCCTCCAATTTTTCAAGCGAAAAAAGCAGCACGCAATCAGCAACTTTCAACCCCACGCCTGGAAACTCCACAAGTTTTTTCCTTGCGTCTAAATAATGCAAGCTTTTCAAGCTTTCAAGGTCAATTTTTTGTTCGCAGATTTTTTTTGCCGTTGCCTGCACATACTTGGCCCTGTAACCTAAACCGCACTCCCGCAAACCGTTCTCGCTTGCAAACGCCAGCTTCTCAGCGGTTGGGAAAGTGTAAAAGTCTAATCCTTCAAAAACTTTTTTTTCCCCAAATTTGATGGACAGTTTCCTTAGCATTAGCTCTATGGCTGCTATGCTCTTGTAGGTTGCACAGATGAAACTGATGAGGCATTCCCACGGCAGTTGGCGAACGATCCGCAATCCTTCAAACCGGCGCAAAGCCTGCCCAATGTAATCGTCTTTGTCGATGCAACGGCTAATTTGTTCTAAATCATCACTTAAACCAAAATAATGCGCAACAAAATCATTGCCCACGTTAACAAATTCTAAATCAGCGCCGCATTGACGAATCTTAAACACATTCTCTCCCACAACACCATACCACCAACCGCCAATTTTCTTCCACCTAAAAACTTGACCACAGCAAAGCGAAAAATCCAAGTCAAACGAAACATTAAGCCGCAATAATACTACTCCGCAAACTTTTCAGGTTTAGGCACTTCTGGCGAGAGACCTTTATGTTGGCGTAAATCACTTATTACTTGCAAACTTAATTTTTGAGGCATTTTTTCCCAGTGGTCGAAAAATGATTGCCAAAAAGCTCTGCCTGAAGTTGTAGTACGCAACTCCTTGGAGAAACCGAAGGTTTCAGAAACTGGTATAAAGCCGCTGATTACTGACAGAAGCCCTTTTTGCTCAAATGAAGTAACTTTGCCGCGTCTGCTGCAAAGTATTCGTGAAGTTTCACTTGTCAATTCGGATGCGACGGTGATTACTATTTTGTAAATGGGTTCCAGCAAGATTGGCTGGGCTGTCAAGAAAGAACCGAAAATTGCCTTGCCAACGCTACGCATAACCTCTTTGGAATTGAATTCCTCGCTTAACTGCAAATCAACTAGATCAACCTTCAAATGGCGCACTGGTTCACCGCATAGTGGACCAGCCTTGCAGGCAAATTCAAAGCCGCCAATAATAGCTTCTAAAACTTCCTCAGAAACAGGCTCCGTCTTGCCTTTGCAATCTAAAAGCAGATTCCGATGCTCATCAATCGCAAGAATTCTCCCTGACTTTTCAATTTCTCGCCCATCAGGCGCCGCTTGAACCCAGAAACTACTCTGTTTGTTTGGGCTCTTCGCCAAAGCAACTATGCCATTTTTCTCTACACTTTCCATGTAGACGACTCTAGGCGGAGAAACTTCAACTTCCAAGCCGCATAGCTTTTTGAGCTCGTTGAGGGCGACTGCTAAATGCAATTCACCCATGCCACTGAGGAGGTACTCGCCCGTTCCCTTGTCAGCCGCAACTTTTAGGTTTGGATCTTCACTGGCAAGCTTCTTCAAGCCCTCAAGCAAAACAGGAATATCTTGTGGTTTTTTGGGTTCAATCGCCAAAGTTACTACAGGCTCGGAAACGTAGCATATGCCTTCAAAAGGAACCATATCAGCCTTATGGTCTACATCAACAAGGGTTTCGCCAGCTTTTACGTCACCTTTCAAAGTTAAAGATGCCAAGTTACCTGCTGACACAGACACGACTTCCTCTCTAAGAGAACCCATATCAATAGCTACTTGCTCAACAACCGTTTCAGTTAAAGCATCTACAAGATGCAATTTGTCGCCTTTCTGTACTTTTCCTGAAAACAGCCTGCCCGTTGCAACAGAGCCGCCGTTTAAATCAGAGTGCACGTTTGTTACGCAAAAGACGGCTGGTCCGTCGTCACTGCATTCAGTCAATGCCTTACTAATCGGCGAGCCGACATGCCCATCCCAAATCTCCTCTATCCTGTATGCTTGTGCGTCTTTCGGATTTGGAAGCTTCTTGATTGTCATTTCAAATACTGCTTCGTAAACGGGCAACGTCTTTGCGAGTTTCTCTTCTTCACCTTTTTCGTAGATTTGAATGATGTCTGAAAACTTTAACCCATTCTGCTTTGCCATGTTTACCGTGAAGCCCCAACCATGCAGTGCTGCTCCAAAAGCCACGTTGCCCAACGAAGCATCAATTTTCCATCGATTCTTGAAGGGCTCTTCACAGTAGAGTTCAATGAGGTCGTTGAAGCCGCTGATTATGTGGTCGAGTTTCTTTTGGATTTGCTCCTCGTTCAGATGCAGCTCAGTTATTAACCGGTCAACTTTGTTGATGAAAAGTACTGGTCGGACCCGTTCTTCAAGTGCTTGGCGTGTTACAATTTCGGTTTGAGCCATGATCTCTTCTACCGCATCCACAACCACTATGGCACCGTCAATAACGCGCAGGGCTCGGGTAACTTTGCCAGTGAAATCTACATGCCCTGGAGTATCCACAAGATTAATTACGTAAGGTGTGTCTACGGTTTCATAAAGAAGCGTTATGTTGGCTGTTTTTATCGTGATTTTTCGTTTCTGCTCTTCCTCGAGATAATCTAGCACTCGAGCTTGACCGGCCATCGCAGTTGAAAGCAGACCTGCCCCAGCTAACAAGGAGTCGGCAAGCGTGGTTTTTCCATGGTCAATATGTGCAATTATGCCTATATTTCGAATTATCTCTTTTTTGCCCATGAGCTGTTGTATCTGCGCTATCTGCTTGAATCTCGGCATGGCTAATACACAAACAGAATCCCAATAATGACGTCGTCCTATTAAATTTATAACCCAAAAAGTAGCCGCTGTCTTGTTTGTTGTTGTACACAGTAAATCACATAAGAATATTAGGAGTCTTGAGAAAACATTATAGTGGCAATCCAGCCCAAGGATGCGATTTCTCTTCATTTTTGAATCTTAAGGGTATCGCAGAGAGTGGTTTTCGCCTTTTGGTGAGAGAATTTGGTTCAAATAAAAGTTGCTGTGAAACAAGGCTTTGACAACGTAGATGCAATCATATTTGAAGCGGCTTTAACACTTAATGGAATAGAAACTAAATATAAACAAAAAGAATATGTCAGTTGAAGCTGTGCAAAGATGACACATTATTTTATTACTATTCGTACTCTGCCGACTTTGCCGTTTGTAAGCCGCACCTTGATTCCGTGAGGATGAGTTGAACTGTTGGTGAGGATATCCTTGACAACACCTTCGGTTAACTTACCGCTTCGCTGGTCTTGCTTCAAAACGATTTTCACATGTGTGCCAGGTTTGATTTGGCTTCTTTGCTGATTAGGTTCCATTCTAAGGCATAATGCTTCGCAGCTTATAGTAATTCGTACTTAAAAACACAAAAAATTATATAGATTACATTAGTTCCGATACGTGTTGCCCAAATTCAAAACATGCCGACAAATTACCTTCGTCCACGTCTTTAGATTCAAGTATTATTCCAGGAATAATCTTCATCTTCAAAGCAACTCCAAAAGCTAGCTCCAACATTTTGAGGCACTCCTGTCCATCATTGTATGCTCCAGTGGATGTGAAGCAGCCGCACACTTTGCTTCTAAGTGAATGCCCCTTTGTGTAGAAAGCAAGCATTGTTTCATCCAAAAACCTCTTCATTGGCCACGATATATTGCTATAGTATGTTGGGGAACCTACGGATAAGCCATCAGCTTTGGCTAAGTCGTCCAGAGCGCAGTCTTCAACTTTTTTCAAAATCGCGTTTGCACCTGCAGCCTCGGCGCCTTTTGCTATTTGCAAAGCCATTTTCTCAGTTTTAACAGTATTAGAGAAGTATACGATAAGAAGAGTTTTCGGCAATACCGTGCACCACATAGGAACTTAAAATATTAGAGATAATAGCTTTTTGCTAACTGAAAACCTCCTCATTCGAATAGTTGATTCTTCACATTACCAAATATTAAATTTATAATCTCGACAACGCAGTAGTCATCACTTCAGAAGGAACCGAAAGTGAAAGCGTCGCACATAATCGTCCCAGTTGACCAACTGATCCAAGAGCCTTACGCTTCGGTTCTGTGTTTCCCAAATGCCAACGAAGTTGAAGCGCAAAGTCGCCTGATAGAACTGCGTAGCCACGGCGTGTCGGCTTTAGAGTTTTCGGGGGCAGCCAGCGTGTTTGGTGTTGCGGTTCCAGTTTTGGGCAAGGGTTTTGTCGGCATTGTAGTAATCGCACATTTGAATGGTCAAAGAGTAGCTGTCAAAATCCGAAGGGCAGACGCAGACCGAGCCGACCTCCTTCATGAAGCAGCTATGTTGTCCAAGGCGAATTCTGTGGATGCAGCTCCGAAACTAATTGCAGCCAGCAAAAACTTCCTTCTTATGCAGCTAATAGATGGCGACTTGCTGCCCAATTGGTTAAAAACTAACAAAGACAAAGATGCTGTGAAGCAAGTTTTGGGACAAATTTTAGAACAATGCTATAAGCTGGATCAAGTCGGTTTGGATCATGGCGAACTCAGCAAAGCGCCTAAACACTTGCTTGTTGACAAAGCTAAAAAAACCTTCATTGTAGATTTTGAAACCGCCAGCTTACAACGGAGAGTGGCAAATGTTACGGCAGTTTGTCAGTATCTTTTTGGCGGAAACAGCTCTGCTGCAAAAATCTTAGATGAGATTTTTGGAGAAAAAAATAGATTAGAATTGATTGCTGTGTTGAAAGCTTACAAGAAAAACAAAACCAGAGAGAACTTTGAGAGTTTACTTAAGTTTTGCTTTTCTTAGGAAATATTTAAGCTAAAATGTCGGGCAGTCTCTTCTGTTGAATTGCTTGTTTTATTTCTACAGCTATGCGTCTGCCCATGTACATGTTCTCACCGTATTTCAAGTAAGCGTAGGGCGATGTGCCAATGCCGACGTTTGTTCCTGCAACGATGCGGGCTGAGATTTCGAAGGCGAAAATTTTCAAGTCATCAGTAATAACGGTTTCTAGGCAGAATGGGCCAATGATTCCTGGCGGCGCAAGCTCCTTGGCTTTTTTGTGTACGCTGTCTCCCATGCGCATCATTTCAGGCAGCAGAGATTCACGGAGAACTATAGGAAAGTTGCCGACCACTGTGTACGTGGGATTAACCTCTATTTCAAGCTGTTCGGCTGCTGGAATTTTTCCAATTGAATCCACAGCCGATTCATAGCGCCTATCCATTGCCAGCAACTCTACGTCATCATTTATGATTGAGCTGAAGTAGCTGGGGTAAACGTTAACGCCAAGGGCATATTCTTGCAAGTGAATACCTGCCAAATCCGTTTCTTTTAGCAAACCTCGTTGAACCAGTTCTTTGAATTTTTTGTAGAAGGCTTTGGGTGAGTTAGCTAAAAAGTAGCCTCTTCCGCCTTTGGCTCCTGGCAGCTTGGCGATGACTAAGCGGTCTATGTCTTCAGGAGTTTTGAAAGTTGCCGGTAAACGGAGTCCTGCTTGGCGTAGCCATTCTTCTTGGGATTTGCGGTTTGCCTCCCAATGGAGGAGCTGGCGGTTTCCAAACATTGGCACCAAAAGGCTGTCCGTTAACTGTTCGGTGCTAAGATATGCTGTGAATGAACCGTGTGGAACCAAAACCACATTTAGCTTACGCAGTTTATCCTGCATTTTCTCGTTTAGGAGTTCAGTGAAGTCCTTAACAATGATTAATTCGTCTACGAGAGGGTATTTCTTGTACATTATGGCGTCTTTTTCTTTGCAGATGCAAACCGTGCGAAAGCCCTCTTCTTTGGCACCTTTGAAAATGTTCAGGGAACTGTGTGAGCCCAACGTACCTATGGCCAGTTTTTTCTGGTCATATTGCTCGATTATTTTGCAGATGTCTTGGTTGGTTATCATGTTACTACTTCCGCAAGTCTGCCCTCTTTAACTGCACGTTTGACTTCCATAGCAACACGTCTGCCTGGACCGACTTCCATACCATACTTGTACTTCATGTAAGGCGAAGTAGGCTCAACACAGGGGCAGCCTGGAACTCGGGGGCTAACATCGAAAACATAGAACTTCAAATCCTTCGTAATAGCGCCTTGAAGCGCGAACAAGCCCAGCATTCCCGGCGGGTACTCTTTTTTGCAAGTGTTAACGAATTTTTCTGCTGCAACAAAGATTTTTTCTATTTGGCTCTCACGCATAGTTGCGCCCATGTGTCCGATTTCTATGTTTTGAGTTGGAATGTTTAGCTCTAGCTGTTCTTGAGCAGGTAGGTCTAAGATGCCGTCGAGGTCTGTTTGAATGCGCCTATCAAAGCCCAAGAGGTCAATTTCATCAGTTAAAGGTGACCAAAACAGGTTGGCGTTGAATTTGGCGCCGATAACATACTCTTCTATAACTGAGTTTTTCAGCGCTTCAGCGGTGATTATACCTTGTTTTATGCGTTTTTGCGCCGTTTTTTCGTACTCTTCAGGGGAAGAAGCGTAGAAAAATGCTCGTTCAATGGCTCGTTCTCTTTCTGGAACTTTTACAATTGCTAGTCGGTCAATTTCGCTTGGTGACTTGAAGGTTTGAGGCGTTGCTATTCCAGCTTTTTGAAGCAGGTAAAGCTGGTTTCTGGGTGTATTGCGCTCTTCGGTTCGCAGCATTGATCGGTTTCCCATTAATGGTACAGCAAACTGGTTCTCTATGTCCTTATAACCAGCATAAACTGAAAATGAGCGGTTAGGAACAAAAATGGTGTTCAACTCAACAAGTTTCTTAACGTTTGCCCCGCTTGTTATCTCCGAGAACCTGTCCAGCATAAGTACATGATCAAAAACGTTTTTGTAATATTTTGTATAGGTTTTATCTCTGCCTTTTTGGCATACGACAACAGTTTCATAACCTTCCTGTTTTGCGCCTGAAGCAATTTCAAGTGCTGAATGTGAGCCTAAAACACCTATGCGAATCTCTTTGGTTTTGTATTTTTTTATTACTTGTTTAATTTTTTCGGTTAACACGGCTATTCCTTCATGTAATTTTTATATTTGACTATTACATCCGCAAGCAAGGGCGCATTAAACAGTTTGTGACCCGCCATTTCATTTGCCGCTGCCATGTACATTTCACTAATGATTGTTTTAAGTTTAGGGTCTAATTTTGGAGGCTGCGACTTACATAGTGACTTCCAATCCTGTATGCCTTTCGATTCAGCGTCTTTCTTTGCTCGTTCCAAATCATTGTACCATTCTGTTTTCTTGTAGAATTGCCTTGCAATTTCTTTGCTTACATGCATCCCATCATAGGTGAATCTGCATTCGTCAAGAGTTCCGACGACGTCGACTACCATGAGGCCCCTGTTTTCGTCGAAGGCTAACTCTATTTTGCCATCTTCATTCTTTAGACCTGCTTTTGAAGCCATTTCGGTTATGGTTTCATCTGCTTTAACCAAAACGTCGGTGATGTCGGCTAATTCTTGGTCATCTAAACCAGCTATTTTCTTGGCTTCCTGCCATGTGACATAGCGGTCGGTTTCTTCAAGTTTTGTGCTCACATCAAATATCGGCTTCGCAAGTTGCTCTCCTGGTTTGGGGTAGTGATCTAAACCTAAATCTTTGAAAGTTATTTTTCCTTGTTCAAGTCGCTTGAAAACAGATGAGCCTTCTGGCAGGCCATTTCTGTAGATTATTTCAAGGGGAATCAAACAATTCTTCAAGCTAGTTGCGTAAATGTTGTAGTCATGGAAAACTTTTCCGTTGACTACGCTTGTTTTGGGTTTGTATACATTAACTAAACTGACTTCCATAACGCTTTCAGGCTGCTTCAAGACGCTAAGCTTGACGGCTCTACCGTTTGCGCTCACCAACCCCCGATAATGAGTCTTAACACCCTTCCTCTCTAACTGTTCAAAACAGTAAGCGCCCATAAGGCAGAGGGCTGCTCCCTTGGCTCCTATGTGGTCGGGCATTTCGCCCCAGTCAAAAACGCTGTAGCGATCTGAAAAGTGGAATCTGCCAATACCCATGGCTTCCAGAGTTGGTTGATTGATTATTTCGAGGTCTTTAACGCTGCCCATGACTAATTCCCTTAGTTATTTTGATTCTAGCAAATTATTCTGTTATAGTTTATATCGCTTTAGTCTTAGCATCCGCTATGTTTACCTATTTTCAATAAAATTTCAAGATTGAAATGAAATTGGGGTTGGGGTTGAGCTTTACTTCAGTTTCTTCACTGATTCGTTTGCTTGTTCAAGCTCTTTCTTCTTTGATGCTTGGTAACCCTTGACAGTTTCCGCGGCAACAGTGTCTTCTAGAGCGAAAATCTTTGCGGCGGCAATCGCTGCTCCTTCAGGCTCGATAGTCACGACTGAACCGACACCGCTCGACACTCGAAGAGAAGAGAAAATATCAACTCCACTATAGGTTTCGGAGTATGGTGGACATGCAATGACAGGTTTAGATGAGTTTGCATCAACAAAAGCGCTAAGAGCATTTGAGCGTCCAGCAACAGTTATGTAAACTATTTTTTCGTTTTGGAATTCTTTTATTATTTCAAGAACACTTTCTGGACTTTTATGTGCTGATGCTACTCGAAATTCGTAAGTTACCTCCAAAAGTTTAAGGTACTTTGCTATTTCTCGGGAAAAATCTAGGTCCCGCTCTGAACCCATAATAATAACTGCTTTTCCAGACATAACATTCTTCACAGTTAAGCCTAATTGAAAACTGGCTAATTAACATAACTTGACTACAGTTGTTGCAATGCATCAATCACATTTTTTAAAAGAAAAGAAGGTTAACCAAGCAATTCAGCCAATATTTTTGTTAATCGTTCCGCCGCCGCTTGAACTTCCAAGGTTAAGCCTTCACCGAATTCCATACTCTTCGGTTCAACCAATAGCAAAGCAATTTTTGCTCCAGTCGTCTGCCTAACATACTCGCAAAAAATGTTCAGAGGCAACAGATGAGTCGTTATAGCAGGGTAATCCGCGATTTGTTCGGCATCAACAAGAATAGCCTCTCCAGGATGTAAACCTAAACTGGCAGCATCGATAAGTAGCACATGCGTGGGCTTAAACTCCTCTATGTCTAAGAGGTAGCTTTCTGGGACTGTTTCAGCTTCGAGCAAAAGAACGGTTGCTGGCAATTTACTTTTCAATTGTTCGATTATTTTTAATCCTAAGTAATCGTCCGTTCGAATTGGGTTGCCAATCCCTGCTAAGACAATTCTTTTCGCACTACTAAACCAGTTTTCAAGCTCTTTTTTGATTTCATTTGCCATGGAACTACCAATTAAGAATTAATTAAATGTTGAAGTTAGAAAAAGTTTGCCATTTACATCGCTAAAGATGGGGATTAAAATTATTGCTGAGGGATGTACAGGCGCTAGTTTGCTTTCTTGGCAAGGTGTGGAGGCTTTCGATGGCTATCCCAAGCATGATGCAACGCTAAACCCGGGTGATGCACAAGCATGCGTGGACCTGAATAACGCATCACTTTCTTTGCTTTTTCTTTCATGTCCGGGCGGTAGCAGTGAATTATGCATTTGCCGCATGTGCTTTTTTTGTCTTGGAAAGGACATTTGTCAAGGCGCATAAACGCGTATTCTTTGAATTCCGTGCATTCGGGGCATAATTTGCCATGTGTTTTGTGGTGGCCTTTGCAGTAGATTTCGACCATGTACCCTATGGTTTTTTTCTCGCGTTTCATTCTTTTATGTTCGGGGTTAGGTGGTTGCGGTTGCATTTCACATCCAACGTACAAGATTAGGAAGAGCTCTGTACTCACATAAGGGTTTACCCTGAAATGTTAGGGTTTTCAAAAGTTTACCGTAAAACAATTGCGGAATCCTCGGTAACTAAGCCTCTGTTAGTGTTTTACACCAAGTTCTGATTTGTTTTTCAGATTCATCTTTGGTAGCTAAAGGGTTAATCAATGAGAGTTGACCAATAAAGTTAGAATTTGGAATTAAAGCTTTAGTCTCGTCGAAAGCCGTAGGTTTTTTGCCTGAACGGGTGAAGAAAAGGGCAACTTTCTTTCCTGAAAGGTCATTCTTCTTCAGATAGGTGACAATAGCAGGGCTTGGTCTACTAGCCCAAACAGGGGTTCCAACGATAACGAGATCGTAGTCAGAGTGTGATTTTGTGGTTGGTGATATTTCAGTTTCTTTGCCTCTTCTTGCATCAGAACCGCCACTGAAAAAACCAATCGGACCACTTCGTTTCTTTAGGTCGATAACTTCTTCGATGTCAGCACCGACTTCTGTCGCTATAGTTTCGGCAACAAATCGCGCGTTACCTGTTCGGGAATAATAAACAACAAGACTCTTCAAATTTAATCACATCAGCAGAGCTGTAGTCAAAGGAAATTAAATATAAAACTTGCTGTGACAAAAACTAAGCTAGAATTAAAAAATGAAAAAGTTGCCCTTAGGAAAAATGGCTAATCCAACGGCTTACAGTGCTGACTAATTGTTTTTGGGCGTTGAAGACTTCTAAGGTTAGTGGCATTTGCCCGATTGCAACGTGTGTTGCGCATCCGAAGCATGGGTCGTAAGCTCGGAAAGCCATTTCAACCATGTTGAGTATGCCTTGGTCAATTTTTCCGTTGTGGATTAAGCCTTTTGCTGCGTCGCGTATGCTCATGCAGATTGCTGGGTAATTGTTTGTTGTTGCAACAATCAGGTTTACGTCTTTGACAAGCGCATCTTTGTCTAACGTGTAGTGGTGGATGAGTGTGCCTCTTGCTGCTTCTGTGATGCCGACGCCTTCGCCTGGTTCGCCTGGCTGGTTACGGACATTTGTACTGGTGATTTCTGGATCTTTAACCAACTCCATTGCTCTTTCAGTTGCATAAAGAAGCTCAATTAGCCGCGCCCAGTGGAAAGCCAAGGTGCTGTGGACTGGTTTGCCGCCAAGCGTCTTGTACATAACTTCGTATTCTGCTTGTGCAAGCGTTGTTGCCATACCATCTGAAGCATTTAATCGTGCCAATGGACCGACGCGGTAGATGCCGCTGTCTTTTCCCGGAACTTGTCCTTTCCAACCGACTGCTTTTAGGTAAGGGAATTTGCTGTATGTCCATTCTTCAACGTGTTCTCCGATGTGTTTGAGGTAATCTTTCGATTCGAACTTTAGAAATTCTTTGCCCGATGGGTCAACAACGCGGATTTTGCCGTCGTAAAAGTTGACTTTGTTGTTTTGGTCAACAGTGCCCATGTAGTAGGTGGGCATGGTATAGGCTTGGCTCTTGATCATGTTAAGGTATTTGGTGTTGCCTAAAACAATGTCATGGAAAAGTTTTAGCGTGAACTGGGCGAAGCCTACGCATGAAGTTGCCATTGTTTCGATTTCTTGCCTGTTGGTCTCAGTTAGTGATTTGGAAATTCCGCCAGGTAATCCACAGACTGGGTGGGTTGCTTTTCCCCCGATGATTTCAGTCATTTTTTGGCCGTAAGCTCTGTGTTTTATGACTTCTTTTGCAACTGGCATGCCTGCTTTTTCGATAACGCCGAGGATGTTGCGTTTTTCTGGCGGTGCATCCGGTCCAACAATGAAGTCTGGTCCACCGAGATAATAGAAGTGCAAAGTGTGATCATAGATGAAGTAGGCGCTGTACATGAGTTCGCGCAGTTTCTTTGCTGCTGATGGCGGTTCAACGTTGAAGGCTGCGTCTAGGGCTTTTGTTGCTGCAAAGTGATGAGCGACTGGGCAGACACCGCAAATTCTTGTGGTTAACTGAGGCATGAGTTCGGCTCTTCTGCCAATGCAGAATTTCTCGAATCCTCTTAGTTCAGGAATTTTAAGATACGCGTTTTCTACTTCGCCTTTGTCATTTAGGAATATGGATACGTTTCCATGTCCTTCAAGACGCGTAATTGGATCTATAACAATTTCTTTCATTTTCTGATCACTTTTCTTTTCAGAATTGAAGCAGGTAAACTATACATATAGAATGTTCCAACTGGGTCTTTGACTTGACTGAGCAGTTCTTCAATCTCTTTCTCAGTGTAATTTGCTTTGCCAGGTTCGCCTTCGTATCCAAGTATAGATGCTAAAGCGCTAATCATTGCCGCTCCTTGCTCAGGCACGTTTGGAGCTGGTCCACCGCATCCTGTGCATGGCATGTCAACGTTTAAGCATTGAGCGCCGCATCCGCTTCTAGTGGCAAGTCCTAAGCAGAGGATACCTTGTTCAAGTAGACATTTTTCTGGTTCAGGAGCTTTATCGTAGACTCGGTAGATTTTGTCGATTTTTTTGTTTTCCCGTTTTCTTGGGCATTCGTCGCATACTGCTTTGAGCGGTGCGAGAACTGAGCCTTTCGGGGGCAGTTTGTTGCTTGCTATCGCATCTACTGCGGCAGCAATTAGTTTGACTGGTGGCGGGCAACCGGGCAAGTAATAGTCGACGTCGACTGTTTGTGCTAGGGTCTTTACCGTGTCGTAGAATTCTGGAATTCTAAGTGTGCCTTCTTTCACTTGAGTTTGAGTTTTTGGCGTAGTTGCTTGTGGGTTAATGTTTGATTTGTCTTTTATGTAAACTTGATCGAAAATTTCTTTCTTGTCATTTAAGTTTGCTAGTCCAGGCACGCTTCCTTGGTGAGCGCATGAACCGAAAGCAACCAGAGTTTTTGATTTTTCTCTCAAAACCTTTGCCATGTGTTCTTGCTCTGAATTGCGTATTGAACCGTTAAAGAATGTTATATCAATGGATTTTTCAGGCATTGCTTCAACATCTTTGTATTTGATGTCGATGGCTACTGGCCAAAAAACAATGTCGGCTAATTGTACTACATCAAGGATTTTTTCATTTAAGTCTAAAACGGCTATTTCGCAGCCGCCGCAGCTTGCAGCCCAGTAAAACGCTATTTTTAATTTGTTTTTGCTCATTGCTTGTTGCCTTCCTCAGCTATCTGTTTTAGTATTTTTGATGCGTTGACTCGGAGTTCGTTGAAGGCTAATTCTTCTGGTGTTAAACCCATCGCTAACCCGAGCAGTTGTGGGTAATGGAGAATCGGGATGCCATAGACTTCACTAAACATTTTCTCTATCCGCAACTCATTTGTATCATACATAATATGGCAAAATGGGCAAATTGTGATTAACGCTTGAGCCTCAACCATTTTAACGTGACTTAGTTTGTCTCTGGCTAGTTGTAAGGCGATTTTGTCGCTGACTCCGACGCTTGGTGCTCCGCAACATTCTGTTTCGTCGATGTAATCTAGGCATGTGGCGCCAGTGGCTTCGATGAGCATTTTTAGTGTTTGTGGATCTTCAGGGTCGTCAAAGCCAATGTATTCTTTAGGTCTTAAGATGTGGCAGCCGTTGTGTTCAGCGACTTTAAGCATAGTAAGCGGCTTTACAACAGATGCTTTAATTTTTTCTACTCCAACATCTTCTTTTAACATTTGAAGGAGATGTTTTGTTTCAATGGTTCCTTTGAATTCTAATCCTACTTCTTTGAGGTGACCATTAATTTGCTCTTTCAGAGCTTTATCCTCTTTTAGAGTTTTATTAACTTTCTTTAATGTACCAGCGCAACCTGGACAAAGCGTCAGAATGTTTAAGCCTATTTGCTCCCCCATCGCCAAGTTTTTTGCTGCTAAAATAAGCATCATTTCATGACTGACTGGATCTAATGGCAAACCACAGCAGTTGAATTCAGGCATTTCAACCAATTCAACGCCGAGTTTTGCAAGGACTTTGCGAGCGGAAATTTCGTAGGCTGAAACACGGTAAGGAATAGCACATCCGAGAAAAATTAGGTATTTATTGGCCAGCTGGTTGTCCTCCTGCTGGTTTCTGGACGGTTTCAACGAATTTTACGCCTTTCAGCACTTTTCGCACATTTTCGGGGTTGCCTTTTGGAAGCGGCGGCAAACATTGGGATTCACGTTTTTTTACCCTTAGCTCGGGAATCTTGTAAGCGTAACCTGATTCAAGCAGGGATGCAGTTTGGTCTTTGAATACTTGAGGTATGCAGCCGCTTTCAACGGCTAAATTTCGAAAGACCCGAATAACATTAGCTACTTCAACGTCTTGTGGACATCGATCTGTGCATGTGAAACAGGCTGCGCATAACCATAATGTGTCGCTTTTCAGCACCCGGTCTCTAAGGCCAAGTTGAGCCATGTGGATTAAAGTTCTTGGGCGGTAACTGTCGCTGTATCTTGCAACCGGGCAATCGGAGGTGCATGTTCCGCACTGAAAACATTTGAGTATTTTTTCGCTTCCATGTATTTTTAAGAGTTCATACTTGAATTTGGGATCTAGCTCAGAAGCTTTTATCGGCTCTTTGCCTGATGGAGTTGTTGAAGCTGGCACAGTCAAATTGTTCACTTTCCTCAGGTAATAGCTTATTTTACTTTTTGAATTCCCTATACAAATACATAAATCTTCACTAAAGTCTTAGGTGTTCTTCCATGTGAACTATAACATTTCCATGGGAAGGTTACTGAAAATATGTTGTTTTTGAGGATAATTAGGGTTTGTTGCTGCTATATCGACTTAGGAGTTTCTGAACAATATCAGTTAATGCGTTTCTCTATTAGCTTAATATGAAAAAAAAAAGCAAAATAAAAAAGGATTTATCTTATTTTGCAGTCAATTATTTTGCCATCTGAATTAAACAGTTTTATTTCTAAGGGCATTTTGCCGATTGCGTGTGTGGCACAGCTTAGGCATGGGTCGAAGGCGCGTATGACCGCTTCTACACGGTTTAGCATACCTTCTTCAAGTTGTTTTGCTTTGACATATTTTTTGGCTACTTGCGTTATTGCCATGTTGTAGGCGATGTTATTGTGTTCTGTTGCAATTATCATGTTGTTCCATGTTATTATGCCCTGTGCGTCAACCTTGTAGTGGTGAATCAGTGTGCCTCTGGGGGCTTCAGCCACTCCGACACCTTCGTAGTTGTTGACGAGAGCTTTTGATGTAACATGTTCAGAGAGAATTTCTGGGTCTTCAAGCAGATTCTTAGCCGTTTCAAGGCAGAACAGCAGTTCAATCAATCGAGCATAGTGATAGTGAAATGTGCTCTGCACAATCCCGTTTTTGCCTAGCCTCTTGAATTCTTTGAGCTCTTGGTCTGCAAGATTTGTATCACAGTGAGAAGCGACATTAAGTCTTGCTAATGGTCCAACCCTATATGCGCCGTCTGGATACCCGACTGATTTGAAGTATGGAAACTTCATGAAAGACCAAGATTCAACAGCTTCACCTATGAATGCTTGATATGTTGTTGGGTCAACGCATTGTGCAACAACTTTGCCTCTATTATCAACGATAGTAAGTGTGCCGTCATAATGTTCGAGCCCTCCATTACCCGTAACTAAACCCATGTAGTAGCTTGGGAAATTGCCGAAGTTTTCAATTTCTTCCTCAAACCCATCCAGCATTTTCTTGTACATTGACAACGTTTCCTGAGTGCTCTCTAGTGCTGCAGGCAGATTGGCGCGAAGGTAGTCGGCTCTTTCCGCTGTAAGTGGCCATTTTGCGCCGCCTGGCAGTATCCATTCGCTTGAGTGAATGCGTTTACCGGCGATTTTTTCGATTATTTCTTGTCCGTAATTGCGGAGTTTTATGCCTCGCATGGCTAGTTCAGGCTGCTTTTCGATTAAGCCGAAAATGTTTCTTTGCGCTGGATCAGAGTCGAATCCTAGTAGTAGGTCGGGTGATGAGAGATGGAAGAAGTTTAAGGCGTGTGATTGGATTAGTTGTCCCATATGCATTAAGCGTCTTAGCATTATGGCTGTTTTTGGCGGGTTTACCCCGACGATCGCGTCACATGCTTTGGCTGAAGCTAATAGGTGGCTGACTGGGCAGATGCCGCAGGCTCTTGATGTTATGCTTGGCATCTCGTAGAATGGTCTGCCTTCAGTGAATTTTTCGAATCCGCGGAAATCAACTACTTTGAATAGTGCTTCTTTTACTGAGTCATCCTCGTTAAGCAAAATGGTTACTTGAGCATGCCCTTCAATGCGAGAGACTGGGCTGATAGAAATTTTCTTTTCTGTTTGCACTTTAACCATATTTTGATCTTCCCTCCATAACTGGTGTTCGCCCAACCAACAATTCAGTTAACACATAATTTATGAGGTCTGCAGGCGGTGGACACCCTGGAATAAAAAAGTCAACCTTAACCATTTCATGCAATGGACGAGCATGGATGAGCAGTTTAGGCACGGCAGTGGGGATGGCAGCGTTTAAGTCGGACGGATCTTTGTATGCCCGCTCCAGAACCGCTTGGTCACTGTGTCGCCATGAATTTCGCAGAGCGGTAACGTTTCCGGTTGTGGCGCAGTCGCCTAGCGAAATAAGGATTTTTGTTCTTGCTCTAACTTTCCTTAACATTGCAAGTTGCTCGTCATTTGCAACGGCACCTTCGATGAGCGTGACGTCTACGTTTTCTGGGAATTCTTTAATGTCCGCGATAGGACTGTAAACCAAAGTTATTTTTTTAGCTAAATCAATAAGCCGTTCGTCTTGGTCAAGGAAGGACATGTGGCATCCTGAGCAGCCGCTGAGCCAAACAGTTGCTACCCTAACTTTGGCGTCTGCGGTCATTTACGGCTCCTCCTCGTCATAATAAACTCTGCAATATCTTTGTTTTTGGTGTAGTCAATGGGTTCTCCTTCAATGTAGATGGCGCCGACTGGGCAAATTTTTGCGCATTTGCGGCATGATGTGCAGGAGCAAGATTTGCCCCAAGGTTCGTCAAGGTCCATGATGACCTGAGAGTCTTTGCCTCGGAGTTTGAGGTCAAGCGTGTGAACGCCTTCTATTTGGTCACAAATCCTAATGCATCTGGTACAAAGAATGCATCTGTTCCGATCAATAACAAGAAAGTCATGAGTTGAATCGACTTCGTCATGACTCCAGTTACGTTCAAACATAACATGGTCAACGCCAAGCTGGTTTGCCATAGCTTGCAGTTCACAATGGTCGTTGGCTACACATACCGAGCATATATGAGTCCGTTCAGCAAGTAGCATTTGTATCACCATTTTACGGTACTCGTTCAGTTTAGGAGAATGAGTGATTACTTCCATTCCTTGGCCGACTGGGGTTGTACAGGCTGAAAAAAGTTTCGGGTTACCGCCAATTTCTACAAGACACAATCGGCAGCCGCCATAGGCAGTTAATCCTTCAACATTGCAGAGAGTTGGGATTATCAGGCCACTATCTCTTGCTGCTTTCAAAATTGATGTGCCTTCAGGAACTGTAACGTCAACTCCGTCAATCTTGAGTTTGATTTGATTAACGGTCATGCTTCTTCCTCCTCGTCTCTAGTTTTGAAACATTTCCCAGCATCACACTGCTTCTCAGAAATATGTTTAACATATTCGTCTTTGAAGTAACGCAGCGTAGTTATCACGGGGTTTGGTGCTGTTTGGCCAAGACCACAAAGGCTGGCTTCTCTTATGAAAACGCTGGATTTCTCTAGAGTAGTGATGTCAGTCATTTCGCCTTGACCGTGGGTAATCTTGTCAAAGACTTCCTTAACTCGTGCTAACCCTGCTCGACATGGGGTGCATTTCCCACAGGATTCGTCAATACAAAATTCAGTGAAGAACCTTGCAGTGTCAACCATGCATGAGTCTTCATCAAGTACTACTATGCCGCCTGACCCCATTATTGCTCCAACCTTTGTTAACGAGTCATAGTCAATTGGTGATTCAAGGAGTGTTTCTGGGAGACAACCGCCTGATGGACCGCCGACGAGAACTGCTTTGAATTTTTTGCCGTCTGGTACTCCGCCGCCGATTTCAAAAACGACTTCTCTAAGGCTTATGCCCATTGGAACTTCGATAAGTCCAGGATTATTTACTTTGCCCGTTAATGAGAAGCATTTTGTTCCGCTGCATTTAGGTGTTCCCAGTTTTTGGAACCACAAGCCGCCGTTCTGAATAATGAGCGGGATGTTAGCTAAGGTTTCCACGTTCTGGATGAGCGTCGGTTTCTGCCACAAGCCTGAGTTAGCTGGGTATGGTGGACGGGGACGAGGCATTGCTCTGCGACCCTCAACTGAAGCCAAAATAGCGGTTTCTTCTCCGGCAACGAATGCCCCTGCTCCGAATCGTAGTTCAAGGTCAAACTTGAAGGGTGTTTCCAAAATGTTTTCGCCTAAAAGCGTCATAGCCTTTGCTTGAACAATGGCTTTTTGAAGGGTTTGAATAGCAAGTGGATATTCAGAACGAATGTAAATGTAGCCTTTCTGTGCACCTGTCGCGTAAGCTGCAATAAGCATGCCTTCAATAATAGCGTGTGGATCAGCTTCAGCGAGTGTTCGGTTAGCAAAAACGCCTGGATCGCCCTCATCAAGGTTGGCAACTATGTACTTAGGTTTGTTTTGGGCTCTTGCTACAAGACTCCATTTCTGCCCTGTTGGAAAACCTGCACCGCCACGTCCTCTGAGACCGCTTGTTATAACTTCATAAATTACTCCTTGTGGAGTCATAGTTGCTAAACACTTAACGATAGCAGAGTAGCCGCCTACTGAAATGTAGTCTTGAATTCTGGAAGGATCAATTTTTCCCGCGTTACGAAGGACCAGCCGATGCTGCTTTTGGAAGTACGCTTGGTTCTTGTAGAGCATGTCTTTTACTGGTAATCCTAAAACGATATGGTCGCGAACTATTTCCCGCACTCTTTCTGAGCTAACGCTTTGGTATAAGTAGTCACCTGGCTCAACAAGCACAACAGGAGCAACAGCGCAGGTACCGACACAACCTGTACGGGCAACCTTACATTCCTTGTCGACGCCAAATTCTTTGACAGCATCCTCGAAGGCTTTAAGAACTTTAAAGGCTCCGAATGGGACGCACCCGCTTGAGCAGCATACGTTAATGCGGTATTTATAGGCTCTTTGGAATTCAAGTTCTTGCGTAACTATGCTATGCAAATCATCTAGTTTCAGATTTAACTCCTCCGAGTACATTTTTGATTTTTTGAATTACCACGTCTGTGGTTGCTCTTCCAATTACTTCATCATCAACAACTATATTTGGCGCCATAGCGCATGCCCCAATACAACGAGTCAAAAGTAAGGATAGTTTGCCATCAGTGGTGGAGCCTCCTCGTTTGAGGTTGAATTCTTGCTCAATGGCTTCCATGATTTGTTCAACACCTTTAACATAGCAGGCTGTACCTAGACATCCAGTTACAACATGGTCGCCTTGCTTTCTAAGTTTAAAGAAACTATAGAAAGTCACAACTCCATAAACGTGGCTTGGAGGAAGATTCAGCGAAGCAGAAATATCGATAAGCAGATCTTTATCCAAATATCCATAAATTTCTTGAGCACTATGCAATATTTCTAAAAGAGAGCTTTCCTGATAATTATGTTCTTTAAGAGTTTTCTCCAGCATTGAACGCCGTTTATCTTTTTCCAAGAATTATCCTCCGGCAGTGTTCTTTTCACACTTTCTCAAGATTTACAGAAGCACGAAATATAAAAGGATACAGCAAAGCATTGATGCCATATGCGAAAGTTTTTGCAAAAACAATTAACCGTTTAACTTAGGCCTAAAAATAGTTATTTTATGGCTAAGCAAAAAATAAGTTTCATGATAAAGAGAGAGAAATTAGGCTTTTGCATTTAGGCTGGCGCTATTTCTGGCTCTTCTTTGACTTCTTTTTTTTCTTGCGGCGCCGCGGTAGATTGCTGTTTTGGTTGTTGTTTGGGAGGTTCAGGCAATGTCACCAGGCATCTTGTATCAACGTCTTCATTTTTGAGGTCAAGTGTTGCTTTGACTGTACCGTCGCTTAGGTAATCAATGTTGAAACCCAGTTTCTTTGTTAAACTTAAAGCTCTGTAATTATCAGGCAGCATGATTGCGTAGACGCTTTCAACGCCTTTTTCCTTTGCAATGTCAAGGGCGTAATCAACCATTTTAGTTCCTAAGCCTAGTCCTTGCCAATAATCGCTTACAATGAAAGCCATTTCACTGCTTTTTCCGTCAGTTTCAATGCTAACACGGCTTACACCGAGGATTTTTCTTTTTCCGTTTTCAACAATTTCAGCAACAATTGCAACTTCTCTGTCATAATCAATGTTACAGTAGCGGACCCGCACTTCATGCGGTGTATCTTTGAGCATCTGGAAAAATCTGTATCGTATTGATTCCTCTGAGAAGCTTTGGAACATTTCCAGCCACATAGGTTCATCTTCAGGTTTTATTGGACGCAGCAATACTTCTTGACCGTTTTTCAGTTGCCACAGAATTTCCTGCCCTTTCGGGTAAGGGCTGATGACCATATGTTCATGAGGATCAAATTTCTTGCAAACTGCATCTTTGTCAATTACTATGCGGGCATCTAGGATGCAAGCCTCTTTTTCGCTTATCAAGAAGGGGTTGATGTCAATTTCTTTTATTTGTGGGAAGTCTACAAGCAGCTGAGAGAAAAGCAACATCGTTTCGTCGAGCTTTTTAAGGTCAACTGGACTTGAACCTCGATATCCTTTGAGCAAGTGGTAAACTTTTGTCTCTTCCATCATTCGGTGAATAAGAGTTGTATTCAAAGGTGGAAGACCAATCGAGTAATCTTTGAAAAGTTCAACGCCGACGCCTCCCATGCCGAAGAGTATTACAGGACCGAAAACAGGGTCAGTTTTTCCGCCGATAATGATTTCTTGACCTTTCTTTTCGATCATAGGTTGAACGGTAACGCCGATTATTTGGGCGTTTGGGTTGTAGGCTGTTGCTCTTTGGATTAGGACTTCGAAAGCTTCGCGTACTTCGTTTGGTGTGTTGATGTTTAGGATTACTCCGCCTGCATCTGTTTTATGTATGATTTGGGGTGACAGAATTTTTAGTACGACTGGAAAGCCCATTTCTTGGGCAAATGTAACTGCTTCTTCCACGTTGTTAGCGGCTGCTGTTCTTACGATTGGGAAATTATAGTATTTGAGTACTTTTTTAGCTTCATCTTCAGTTAAAACTTCTCGCCCTTCAAACGCAGCATTTCTCAAAATAACCATAATTGGGCGCTTGGGCGGTGAGGCGTCAACTGGCAACTCTTCAGGGGTTTCGTATAAGAGTTCGATGTTGCGCTGGTATTCGTACATGTACATGTAAGTTTTGATTGCTTGCTCAGGAGTAGAATAAGTGGGAATATTGTTTGCGTTCAGGATACTGTTTGCCTCTTGCACTGCGCCAAAACCCATAAACGAGGTTAAGATGGTTTTATTTTGGTAAGTCTTGTTGCGCACCAGTTCAACTATGTTTTTAGCTATTTCAATTGATTCCGAAACTGCCTGCTGCGTAAAAATAATCAATATGCCATCAACATTTTCGTCGTTAAGGCAAGCTTCAAGTGCAGCCTTGTAGCGCTCAGACTTTGCGTCACCTAAGACATCAACCGGGTTACCATGGCTCCAGAAAGGAGGCAGCACCGCGTTAAGTGAATCTATCGATTTTTGGCTTAACTTTGCCAATTTACCGTTTTGAGCAATCAAAGCGTCTGTTGCCATTACGCCGGGTCCACCAGCATTAGTTATTACAGCAAGTCTTGGACCCTTAGGCAAAGGTTGAGTCCCCAAAACTTCAGCAGAATTAAATAAGTCAGCAATTTCATTGACCCGTACAATGCCTGCACGTTTGAAAGCTGCATCATAAATATCATCTTCTCCGGAAAGTGAACCTGTGTGGGATGCTGCTGCTTTTGCACTCTCTGCGAATTTGCCTGATTTTACCACAATTATGGGTTTGGTTCTTGCAAAGTGCCTTGCTGCGCTCATGAATTTGCGGGCTTCAGTTATGCCTTCGATATACATCAATATGCTTCTAGTTTTTGGGTCAGAACCGAAATAATCAATGAGATCGCCAAAGTCAACATCTATCATTGACCCAACTGAAACGAAATTGCTAAAGCCAATGTTTTCGTGGATTGCCCAGTCAAGAATCGCCGAGCCTAATGCGCCACTTTGTGAAAGAAAAGCTACGTTGCCCGGTTTCGGCATTTTATCCAAAAAAGTAGCGTTAAGGTTTGTTCGTGGTCGAATCAGACCGATGCAGTTTGGACCAATAACTCGGATGTTATATTTTTTGGCGATTTCAAGAATCTTTTCTTCTAAAGCTTTTCCTGCGGGGCCAGTTTCTTTGAATCCTGCAGAAACAATGATGACGCCTTTCACTTTTGCCCTTCCACATTCTTCCATAACGTCTGGAACTGTTTTGGCGGGTGTGGCAATCATCACCAAATCAATTGGCTCTGGAATCTCATCGACTGATTTGTAAGTTTTAACGCCCAAAATTTCTGGTTTTCGGATGTTTACAAAATAAACTTTACCAGCGAAGCCCAGTTTGGTAAAATTTTTGACAATTGCGTAGCCAACTGAACCTTCTGCGTCGCTAGCTCCGACTATGGCTACACTTTGAGGGTCGAAAATCTTATCAAGATTTAATGTTCCCATTCTGGCTTTAACCTTCTGAATACCCGTCGTATCTGGCGCGATAAATTAACCTTATCGTCCGATTTAATTACTTTATGGAGCTTAACATCATAAAAAAACGGTGGCGTGGCTCCCCCAACAATTGAGAGACTAATTATTGAAAATATTTCTTGATTTCAGCGAGCGAGAGAACTACAACACCGTTAGCAGTTAACATTTGTTCGGCTTTCTCGACGTTGCTTGGGCGCAAAATCAATGCGACTTTGCCGTCCACGTGAATAGCTGATGAATAAGCGTATTCTATGTTTATGCCACCGTTTCCCAAAATCTTAGTTATTTTTGACAGCGTTTCCTGAGCAGATACAAAGATCGCCGTTACTTCCGTGTTCTTCTTGGATTTGGCAAGGTTAAATTCGGCATCTTCCAAAAACTTAGTTGCTTTCTCAGGCTCTTCAGTTATCAACCGCACTAAGCCAAACTCGCCTGCATCAGCAATTGACAATGCGAAAACTTTCAGCTTGTTTTGATCAAGCTTTGACATAACATCAAAAAGGGAACCTGGATGGTTATCCAGAAAGACACTTACTTGAGTTATAGGCAAACACAACACCAATACCTTAATAGTTCCTAACAATATTTAACTTTAACCAAGAAACCGCACATGGAAAATGTCAGCAAATGTTGTATGATAGCAACCACATTTTCTTATATAATTGCCATTTCACTAGAAAATTGGAGTTTTTATGGGAACAGAAACGAATCGGCAAATAAACATTTACAAAATGAATAGTAAGAAAGTGCTAATTTTTGTGGCAATTTTAACTGTTGCAATCGTCATCGTGGCAGTAGGCTTATTTTTAGCTTTTAGTGGCAAAGGAGGCGTGGGTTCTTCTACAAGCGGTGGTTCTGGTGTTTCTGGAGCAAAGAGTTTACAGTTCACTGTAAAGACAACAGGTGGCTCAACACCTTCTGTAGAATATACGTATTATGGGAAGAACATCGGGGGATCCAATCTTGACATACGCGTGGAGTACACTTCTTCAAGCTTCAACTATGTTTACATCGTAAATGGGGAATTGAAGAAGGTTTGGGTGGAAACAAACGGGCAATGGCTTGATCTGTCGAGCCAATACCAAAGTCAAGCTGCAAGTTGGGGCACCACGTTTGATGATTATAGAACCTTCCTCTCAGGCTACGGTGGCTCAGGCAGCTATACATACCATTCAACAAATGGGGAAACTGCGCAATACACTAGCGTTGTTCTTAATCCTTCGCTGCCAGACTCACTATTTACGCACTAGAATTTGATGATAAGTAGTTAGCTAAGAAGCTACACCACCATCTTTTTTCCATTCTATCATCGCTGAACCGAAATTGGTAAAGCATGTTGTTCATTTTTAATTATTCTTTCCATTTTCTTATTGTCTCAAATGGAACACCAATAGTATAATTTGTAACATAAAAGTCACAATATTTAATAGGTTTCATTTTCTTTAGACAGGGAATCATAAAAAAGTGAAGAATATAATGATTAACGCAATAAATCCAAATTTGCAAAACATGGTTAACAAAATCAAATGTCCAGACTGCGATTCAGAATTCAATATTCCTTGCGACATAGAAAAAGGGGAAGTTTTGAGCTGGCCTAGTTGTGGACTTGAACTCGAAGTTAAAAAAAATATCTGATGGAGGTGAATGTGCAGATCTTCAAGAGTTAGTCATCGAAGGCGAAGATTGGGACGAATGACCTTTTTCGCCAAAATTTCATATTTTTTTAAATGCCTTTTCTCCTTTTTTCTTGAGATTCAATTTTGTTTTCGCACGATTTGTTTAGCCACCAAAACGCATCCGGCCATCAAATATGTATCTTTTTCTTTGTCAGATTTGACTGGGTGAATATCTTATATAGTAAATCTTCAATAGGAAACTAATAGAAAAGGTGAAGATTTAACGTCGTATTGTCCAAAATGCGGCAAAAAAGTCGATGAAACGATGACTTTCTGTCCAAATTGCGGTGCTTCATTGAAAACAGCAACATATCAGGGCGCACCTTCTCCGCCAGTCTATCCTCGCTATAGAAATGAAAAACAGGAGAAACATGAAAAGCAAGAAAAAGGGGAAAAAGGGGAGAAGCATGAGAAGGGTCAAGGTGGAATGGTTGGCTGGCTGATTGGAGGGTTGATTTTGGTGTTCTTCGGTGTAGTGGCTTATACCAACATTCTTTATCATTGGGTTCCAAGCGGACCGGAAGCAGCGGCTATTTGGTTAGTTGCGATCGGCATAATCATAATAGTGGTCGGCATCTACTTCGCCACACGAGCTAGACGGCACTTTCCAGATACAACATAGAGAAGGTATCCGCAAAAAAGTCCTAGTTTCTCAAAAGTGTAAACCCTATTCTTCTTTCAGCAACTTAAAGTTGTTTAAAATCGTCGTTGCAAGGGTCATTTGGGTTTCGAGAGAAAGGGTTTAAGGCTGAGTTTTATGATTCGAGCTCAATGAAACAAAATTTTTACCAAACTTTATATTTCTACGGAGAATAATCCTTGCTAATCGGAGAATAATCAAGTTTGCTAAAGTGCATCGAAGTATCCAAGCAGTTTGGAGGACTTCAAGCATTAAAAAAATTGAATTTCACAGTAAACAGCAATGAAATAACTGGGCTCGTTGGACCCAACGGTTCAGGCAAATCCACATTGCTAAACCTTATCAGCGGCGTTTACAACCCAGATTCGGGTCAAATTGTCTTTCTAGAAGAAGACATCACTAAGCTGCCACCACACAAAATTTGCGCAAAAGGTATTACAAAAACGTCGCAGACAGTTCAATCTTTTCCAGAAATGACAGCCGTTGACAATGTATTAACAAGTGTACTTTTTAACCAGAAAAAATCTCAGAGTAAAATCAGTGCTGTATCTAAGGCTCAAGAGCTTCTGGGTTTTGTTGGATTGGGAAAAGAAAAATTTGATGTGCCAACCAAAAACCTGAATGTTGTTGAGTTGCGCCGTGTCCAGCTTGCTAAAGCTTTGGCAACAAACCCTAAACTGTTACTCTTGGATGAGTTGCTTACAGGGTTAACTCCAGCAGAATGCGACGAAGCCATTGAACTAATCAAACAAATTAACAGACAAGGGGTAACCGTGCTCATAGTTGAGCATGTAATGAGGGTTATTATGGGATTATGCGACCGCGTAATTGTCTTGCAACACGGCGAAAAAATATGCGAAGGAACACCCAAACAAGTCTGTGCCGACGAAAATGTGGTGAAAGTGTATTTGGGCAAAAAGTTTACGTTTAATGAGGAGGAGTAAACGCGTTAGAAGTAGAGAATGTTTCATCTTCATATGGGATGGTGCAAATACTCCGCGATGTAACCTTCAAAGTTGAAGAAAAAGAAATTCTAAGCATAATCGGACCCAATGGAGCTGGAAAAACAACTCTCGTGAAAACAATCATGGGTTTTCTGCATCCGAAAGTTGGAACAATCAAGTTTAAAGGCGAAAACATCGAGAAAATGCCGACATATGAAATAGTCAAAAGAGGCTTAACGATGATTCCTGAAGGCAGAGAAATTTTTCCTCGAATGACAATTGAAGAAAACCTAATGCTGGGCGCATACACAATAAATGATAAAGCGAAGATCAAAAAGACAAAGGAAAATGTTTTCGAGATTTTTCCAGTGCTTAAAAAGAAAGAAAAAGCGTTAGCTCAAACGCTAAGCGGCGGCGAACAACAAATGCTTGTTATTTGCCGAAGCTTAATGTCTAATCCTCAACTGCTGATACTGGATGAGCCATCACTGGGATTGGCGCCAATTATTGTGGAAAAAGTTTTGGATACTATTCGGACAATTAACGATGAAGGCGTGACGGTCGTGCTTGTGGAACAGAACATTCACGATTCGCTGATTGTGGCCGATAGAGGTTATGTTTTGGAGGAAGGAAGAATAGTTTTAGAAGGAAAAAGTAGGGAACTTTTATCTAATAGTCACATAAAAGAAGTGTATCTAGGCCTTTAAAAAGAGAGAGGAACAAAAAATGGTAGACGGCAAATACTGGAACGAAAAAATCGAAACCATGCCCACTG
>JBEKGO010000029.1:0-34846 GCA_050012755.1 Bathyarchaeia archaeon | reverse complement strand
TGTCTCCAGTCGTAGGTACTATAGTTGGCATAAGTAATTATCCTTCTTCGGTTGTGTCTCCAGTCGTAGGTACTATAGTTGGCATAAGTAATTATCCTTCTTCGGTTGTGTCTCCAGTCGTAAGTACTATTACGGGTTCAACTAATGGTCCTCCGTCTTCAATCGCAACCCCCACAGTAAACGTGATAGAGGGCACAGTTACAACGATAGCGAGCCCGCTTGTTGCTCCAACTGTTAAGGTGTCTCCAGTCACGGTGGATGTTGGTCAGTCGGCTGTGCTTTCTGTGGTGACTGATGTTTCTGGCGGTACGGGTCCGTTTTCGTATCAGTGGATGAGTGAGGCTCCTGGCGCTTCAAGTTACTCTACTCTTGGCTCTGCAACCTCGTCTGCGTCGAGTCCTAGTACGGGTGCTCTTAGTTTGGGATCTTGGAAGTTTGAGCTTCAAGTGACTGACGCTACGACGGCTTCTGTGACTTCTAACGTGGTTTCTGTCTTGGTGAATTCTGTGTTGGTTGCTCCGACTGTGACGCCTACTCCGCCTGTGCTTGATCAAGGTCAAAGTGTAGCGCTTACTATTACGCCTGTCACGACTGGCACTGCACCGTACTCGTATCAGTGGTATGCGCGGCTTGGTTCTGGTTCTTGGTTATTGCTTACCGGTGCGACTGAGGACCATTACGGGAGTGGCTTTGGGCTTTATGGGACTATGTCATATTTGGTTCAGGTGACTGATTCTGCGGGTGCAGCGGTGAATTCTTCTGCTGTGTCGGTTACGATAAACCCTGCGCCGGCTGCGAGTGTTACGCCTGTGGGTCCGCTCACTATGTATGTTGGTCAGCCTCAGCTGTTTACTTGTGCGGCTTCTGGCGGTACGGGAACACTGAGTTATCAGTGGTACCTGGACGGTGTGGCTGTTTTTGGCGTAGCGGGTACTGGTTCAACCTTCACGTTTACGCCTGCTGCAGCGGGTTCACCTGCGATTTATTGTAATGTGACTGACAGCGCCTCTACTCCGTATACTGTGCAGTCTAACACGCCTTCCGTCACGGTGGATCAAATCACTGTTGAAATAGTTACAATAACTCCAGCTAATTCTTACCTCTCATCACAATCAGTTACAGTTTCAGGACCAGGCGTTTCAGTCACATCAATACCTATGGATGGTTTACCACACACTTTTACGGCGGATCCATTGTCAACAATAACCTTCACAGTGTCCAGTGATTTGACAGACTCGCGGTACCGCTTCAATAGCGCAGGCTCGTCCTCCACAACATGGAGCTACACCACCGGATCTCCAGGTGGCACAGACACAGAATCAAACACTGTATACTACCAACTTCTCGAAACCTTCCAATATTCGATTACCAATACTCCAGCCGGTACCCCCTCCACAGGTCCAATGGTAACCTTCAATCAGATCGGATCACCCAAGAGTTCCGACACAGCCGCACTCTACCCGTCCACTTCGTCCACCGACTGGGTTGACTACAGTTCCTCATCAACTGCCATTACCTACGCCAATCCTTTAGGCGTGTCGACGTCGACCGAGAGGTGGCAAGCTTTTTCTGTGCCCACGTTTGCAGCAACCTCTTATGCGACTTTGAACCCGATTTACTATCACCAGTTTAGTGTGACTTTCCAGTACTCTATCGCTAACAGTCCGGCGGGCACTCCAACTAACCCGACTGCGACCTTCACTGTTTTTGGAGGTTCAACGACGGATTCTGCGAAGCTATCTGCTGGTCCAACTGATTGGGTGAATGCTGGTTCAAGCGTTACCTACACTAACCCCATCGCTGGCGTTAGCGGTGAGAGGTGGATGGTTTCAGGTGGTGCAACTCCATATGTTGCTTCTTTATCGGTGACTGCTTTTGGGACTTTGAACCCGAGTTATTATCATCAGTTCCAGGTGATTTTGCAGTATCATGTTGTTAATAGTCCGGCGGGTACGCCTACGGTGACTAACATTGTTTCCTTCACTGGTTTTGGCGTTGGGTCTGCTGCGACTCCTGTTTTGGCTTCTGCTACTTCGAGTCAGGTGTGGGCTGATGCTGGCTCCGGGGTTACGTATGCTAGTCCGATTGCTTCTGGTGGTGAGCGGTGGATGGTTACGTCGAGTGATAGTGGCACTTACACCGTTGTCTCTTCGGTTACTGCCGCTGCGACTGAGAATCCTGGGTACTATCATCAGTATCTCGAGACGGTTTCAATCCTGGGTACTATCATCAGTATCTCGAGACGGTTTCTTACTCGGTTAGTGGTGGTGGTTCTCCTAAGGCTCCAACGTTCACTGCTAACAGGTTCGGTTCTTCGGCGCCTGTAACTTTGACTGGTACCGCTACAGGTTACTGGTTTGACTCTGGTGCAACATGGAGTGTGTCGCCGAATCCCTTGACTGGTTCCACTGGTTCTGAACGTTGGCTGACGAGTCAGGCGGTTTCTGGCACTGTTAATTCAGCATCGACTTTGGCTTTCATGTATTATCATCAGTTCCAGTTGACCATGTACACTAATTATGGTACTACTGTTCCCAGTTTAGGTGGCTGGTTCAACGCGGGTTCCAAGGTAACGATATCAGCGACTGCACCGACCACTGTAGCAGGCGAACGATATCTATGGTACTTCTGGATAGGATTTGGCAGCGGTAGTTACACAGGTACGAGTAACCCAGCATCTAACGCAGTAACTATGAATGGTCCAATAATGGAATTTGCATTCTGGGGTCATCAGTTCCAGTTAACGATCAAAACCAACGGAGTGCCTTCACCCTATTCAACCAACGTTAATCTCGGAGGCGACAACGAAGGCCACGCATCCGATGCCTCCCCGTACACCACATGGATCAATGCAGGCAGTTCCACAGGGTCGATCGGCGTAGACTCAACAGTCTCGGACGGGTCAGGCGTAAGATACGTTTTCACATCGTGGAGTGACGGTTCCAAAGCAAATTCACATTCCTCGATAACGATGAACGCGCCGCAAACACTAACTGCAAACTATAAGACACAATACAAGGTTACAGCAAGCTATTCGACTTCTGACGGTTCCAATCCCTCCGTTAATGTGGTGCTTTCAGGGACTTCGTTGGGCGCCTCCTCTTCGACTACTTTGAAGACTACGCCTCAGACTGTTTGGTTGGACGCGGGCACGGCTTGGAGCGTGAACAGCCCGATCGTAGCATCTTCAGGAGCGACGCAGTGGATCGCTACAAGTGGAACAAGCGGAACGGTAAGCGGCGCTGTCACGATCAGCCCGCTGTATTATCACCAGTTCAAAGTGGCGTTCACTCAGTCTGGTATTGGCTCTGACTTCGCAGGAGCAGTTACGCAAATCGATGGCGTCAACTACGCCGTATCCAATCTTCCAGCGACGTTCTGGTGGACCGCAAGCTCAACCCACACCTTCCAGTACCTCTCACCCCTAACGGGCACCGCACACAAGTACACGCTGTCCTCAACAACAGGCACATCATCCGTAGGTACAACCACCAACAAAAACGGGGTAACCTCCATAACAGTTACAGACTCAGGCACCATCACAGGTAACTATGCCAAAACCTAATTTTCATTAATTCATGATTTTTATCCATTCAAGAAACCTCTAACAATTCCTATAGCATCAAGAAAAAGAAAGAAGGGGAAACGACGAGCCTCCGGTTCGCCATTTTACAAAATATAAATTACACTCTATAGGATGGTAACCCAGGAGAGCTTTGAACTCTCGCCAAGCACATCGAGTAATTTTACCGGTAAAATAAGGTGGATGTCCCACCCTCCGCACCAACCTAAGTTAACGTTTTACGGCAGCAAAAATGTAATATAGGTTCCTTTGCACTCTGCAACTGGCGACATAAATGGCTTTGGAGGTTAGGTATCATTTTAGCCAGCGTTTTGCTGTATCTGCCCGGAAGGCGTTCGACTGGTGCATTGACTTTGACCAAAATGATCATATGTTAATGGGTGATGAGAATGCTGAGCGACAAATAATCCAAATCACCCCCGACACATTGATCCTAAAAGACACTTTCCATCTGTCAGAGGAAACTGTAGAGAAGCAAAAACTCGTACAAATCTATCTCAAGGAACTTTCATGGACTTCTACGCATCTAACAGGTCAAAACAAATATTCCCAATTTCTTTACAAGATTACTCCTCAAGGCAAAGATGCTTCCATTTTGAACTTTACCGCCGCCCACTTAGAATATGACGAAAAAAAAGATGCAAAGTTGCTTGCCGACCGATTATGCAAAGAGGATGAGTTTGCATGGAGTCTTCTAGCAAAGGCGATGGCCGAAGAACTGAAAAAACGCGATTAGACGAATTGAACGACAGAACCTATCAACAGTTAACACTTCAAATAACTAAATTTTGAGAATCTTTTCTCCATGAAAAAAATGTTTTTCATAAGTAACGGTTAAAAGCCATTGATGTACAGAAGTATTTAACGCCAAAACAGGTTTGGTTACCCAAAATGCAATCCGCTAAAAACCAACAAAGAAAATTCGTCTCTGTTGACCCAAGCAAATGCACTGGCTGCGGAATTTGCGAATTAGCGTGCAGCCAAGAAAAAAACGAACGAAGTCCATTGCGCTCGAGAATTCGAGTTGTCCGCGTAACTCCTATGTTCAACTTTGCATTATCATGCCGCGCATGTAAAGACGCCAAATGTGTTAAAGCATGCCCCGAAAAAGCAATCACACAAGCGGAAAGCACTGGCTTACTGATGATTGACGAGAAAAAATGTAAAGGTTGCGATTGGTGCGTTCAAGCATGCGAATACGGTGGCATAACTATTCAAAGTGACACTGGCTTTGCAACGGTATGCGACCTCTGCGGCGACAAGCCTCAATGTATAGAGTTCTGCCCTGAAGAAGCCATAGAACTTGTTGATTCTGACGAAGCAGCAGAAAAACGATTTAGCGACGCACTAGACAAGTTGCCGGCACAAACGGAGCAGTTAACAATTATTGTCAAGAACAAGGATTGGAAGCCGCTGCTTGCAGCTGCCGAGAAAAGGTCAGAAAAAGTTTCAGAGAAGCTTGAAGCCTTAAACAAGAAGGCACAGACGCAAAAATAAAAATAACTTCTTTATTTACAGGTTTTCTTCATAGCCTTTTAGCAAGGCGTCAATATCCAACCCAACCTTTTCACCAATGTAGCCTCCTTCCAAAACAAAAAAGGCGGGTTTTTTTAAGAATGCAACTCTCCTGCCAATCTCATGGTAATCATTCTCAATCAAGCCTAAAGACGCTAAATCACCGAGATTAGTATCAAAACCACAAGAAACCGCAAGAGCCTCAATCTTGCCTAAATCAACCATACCAAGCGCCTTATCAAGTGTCTCTAAATACCGTTGTCCACCGCAATTTGGGGGCAAAGCAAAATTTATGCAGTTTTTCTCCGTGAAAGCGCCAGTTCCAGGGTAATTTGGCGACTGGTGGAGAGAAAGATAAATCACTTTTTCGTCGCCTTGAAACACCTCTTGAGTTCCATTTCCATGGTGACCATCAACATCTAAAATTAAAGTTTTTTTGCACAATTGCTTAACCGCTATTGCTATGTTGTTGAAGTAGCAGAATCCACGTGTATAAACGCCCAATGCAGCGCCGTTTCTGCCTACGTGGTGTCCGGGCGGACGCATAAGCGAGAACCCATTGATTTTGCTTGCCAGGAGTGCCCCACCTGCTGAAAGTCTTGCGTACTCGTAGATGTTATCGTATGCGGGAGTATCTGAATCTTCCACTAAGCCTTTTTTGACTTTCCAAATGTATTCTGGATCGTGAACAGTTAGCAAGTCATCGTCGCATGCAGGTGTCGGCAGCAGAAATTCGTAGCCTTTTGCCTTCAAAATCTCGTGTGCGGTTTTAACTCTTTGAGGTCCTTCAATGTGCCAAGTGCCATAGCCTAAACACTTTTCTGAATAGACTATCTTTGTTTTCATCGCAAACTGCATCCATTAGACAGATAAATATGCTTACACATTTAAAAAACATAACCCAAACAAACTTGGCGTCAACAAAGGAACAGGGAAAAACTAAATGATTTCAGAAAATCCATTCGATCAATTCCGCCAAGAATGCCAAAATGCATTAGCAAACGCGTTGAAGAAAACTTTGCCAGAAATAAAGACGCCGACTATAACGCTGAGTAAAACACCAAACATAGAGTATGGTCAATTAGCTTCGTCGCTTTGCTTTGAACTTGCAAAAAAACTGAACCAAAAACCACTAACCATTGCACAGCTCATTGTTGACGCAATCGACAAATCCACCTTTAAACTGATTGAGAAAGTTTCATGTGCAGGCACAGGGTACATAAATTTTCACGTGAATTTCGCAAAATTTTCAGCTTTAACCCTCCAGTCGGTTCAGCAATTAAAGTGTGATTATGGCTTCGTTAAAGCTTCTAAGCCGACCAAATTTATTGTGGAGCACACAAGCGTTAATCCTCTTCATCCAATCCACATTGGTCAAGCCCGAAATCCCATGTTAGGCGATGCTTTGGCACGCATTCTTGAATGCAGGGGACATACGGTTTCAACTCATTACTATATTGATGATGTTGGAAGACAATCATCTGTAGTAGCGTACGGTTACGAAAAGCTTGGACGGCCAACGCCAACTGAAAAACCAGATCTTTATGTCGGCAAAATCTACACAGTTACAAGTTGCCTTGTTGAAATCAATCGGCTAAAGAAAGTTCGTGAACTTGCTATTGCAGTCCAGTCAGCAGATGATTTGGCTAAGGCAAACAAGGAAATTGACGAGTGGATGTCAATAGCCGCTGAACTTAAAGAAAAATACCCTGTGCTTTTTGATTTGTTGATGATTAAAATTGGAGAAGATGAAAACCCCGAGGAAGAAATAAACCACCTAAACCGCGCCTACGAAGATGGAGAACCAAAAGCAAAACAACTCATTCGAGAAGTCAGCGACTTATGTCTTGAGGGTTTTAGGGAAACCATGAAGCGGGTTGAAGTTACTTATGATTCGTGGGATTGGGAAAGCGACTTCGTTTGGAGCGGACAAGTTAATGAGGTTTTGCAGAAGCTTAAGACTTCACCATTTGTTTACAGTGAAAAAGGCGTGGTCGAATTTGACGCCCAAAAAGTTGTTGAAGTCTTAAAGTTGAAGCCCAAGTTGGGTTTGAGCGAGAATAATGAGGTTCCACCATTGACGCTTGGTCGGGCAGACGGCACCACCTTGTACACAACTCGAGATTTGGCGTACACGTTGTGGAAATTTAAACATGCACAAAAAGTTGTCAATGTTATTGGCATAGAGCAATCTCTTGCACAGTTGCAACTAAAAATTGCGCTGTATGCTTTAGGCTTCAACGAATACGCTGACAATTTGGTTCACTTCGCATATAACTTGGTTACTTTGCCAGGGTACAAGATGAGCAGCCGCAGAGGGCACTACATCACTTTCGACCAAGTCCTCGACGAAGCCATCCAACGAGCCTACGAAGAAGTTTCGAAGCGTTCACCACAACTCTCAGAAGAAGAAAAACGCAAAATAGCCAACTTCGTCGGATTAGGCGCTGTGCGTTATGCCCTTGTTGATGTTGATACTTCAAAACCAGTAATATTCACTTGGGAACGGGTTCTCAACTTCGAAACCAATAGCGCGCCATACGTGCAATATACTCATGCAAGGGCGTGCAGCATTTTGCGAAAGGCAGCAAGAGAACCAGAAAAACCAGCCTACGAACTGCTCACAGAAAAGCTTGAACGCGAACTCATCTTAAACCTTGCAAGCTTCCCCGACACATTCATCGAAGCCACAGAGTATTTTAAGCCAAATTTGATTGCTGATTACGCAAACGCGTTAGCGGATAAATTCAACACATTCTACAATGCGTTGCCCGTTATAAAAGCTGATTCGCAGGAGCTTAGCGATGCACGAATTGCATTAACCCAAGCTATCCAAATCGCCATGCATAACGTCCTAACCCTGATTGGAGTTGTGGCTCCAGAAAAAATGTAAGAATCAACCCTCGTTTGATATCGTTCTCTTACTGTCTCTCCTATAAACGCAGAGCATATACAGTTTGCACATACACTTTGAATATACACTGAAATTAGCAGTGGTTTTGCTTGTGGTGCAGATACCTTCCTAATTAAGCCATTTTTTGATTATTGAGGTTTATGTTTGCTGTTTTTCTTAATGGCAAATTTCATATATCTGCCAATCAATCTAAAACGAGGTGCATACTAATGAGCGATCCATATTTCAAAAAGAAACTCGAACCAATCAAAGTTAAACAAAAAAGCATTTCACAACTTTTATCAGAAATGAGCAAAACCGCTTACCAAGGCCGCAAACTTGGCGAAGCCGTTGACGTTTGGGAAAACATGCTTAAAGAAAAAGACCTCACAATTGCCATGGGCTTTGCGGGCTCCATGAGCACAGCGGGGCAATGGACAATTATTAATTGGCTTATGGAAAATCGTTTCATCGACGTGCTGGTTTCCACAGGCGCAAACGTTTCAGAAGATATCGTGGACGCTATGGGCTTAGGTTACTATCAAGGAAGCCACATGGTAAACGATGAACAACTACTCCACGACGACGTCAACCGATATTACGATGTTTATGGTAAAGAAACCGATTACCGTGAAATGGAAACGCTTGTAACCGACTTTGTTATGACCTGTAAAAACGATTATAACTATACTTCAGCCGAATTTCTCTATTTACTTGGCAAGTACTTGGGAAAGAAAAAGATCCCCGCCATCTCTGCAATTGCAGCAGCCAACGGTGTCCCAATTTTCAGCCCAGCTATGGTTGACAGCGCCTACGGCGAAACTTTCTTGATGGCTAAAAACCAAGGCCACAACGTTACCATTGACAGCGTCAAGGAATTTGACCAGTTTGTCAGCATAGGGACAAGAACCAAAGAAGTCGGAGTAGTCTACATCGGCGGCGGAGTACCTAAAGATCTAACACAACTCATCGCAATCTCCGTGTCACCACTAACTTGCGACCAAGGTGTAAAAGGAAGAAAAGGTGGCCTACGCAAAGGACTGCAAGAATACTATTACCCTCACAAATATGCCATACAAATAACCACTGATTCACCACAATGGGGCGGTTTAAGCGGCTGCACACTGGAAGAGGCAATTAGCTGGGGCAAAATAAACAGCAAAGAAGGAACACGCGCCGTGTGCTACTGTGATGCAACAATCGCGCTGCCACTCATCGCACATGCTCTGTGCGAGCGGGTTCCAGAAAAACGGAAAGGGCCAGACATGAGCTGGCTATTCAAAGGCGTCCAATAAAACGCCAAATTCATTTTTTCCTTTTGTTGATTCTGTCTAAAAGTGCGCTTGTCATTATTGGCATTATTACTGTGGCGTCGCCCTCTATCATTATTCGTTTGGCTTTTTCGTTGATTTTTCCCCATGAAACTGCTTCTCTGGGTCTTGCGCCGCTGAGGCTGCCATCCCATTCGTCTGCCGTGGTAATGTAGACAACGTAATCCAACCCGTCTTTGAATTGGTTCCACCAAATGGTGTGGTGTTTTGAGATGCCTCCGCCGACTATTAGTGCACCGCTTTTTTTAGCGTCGAAAACGATGTTATTGAGGTCACCCTCATCTTTAAGTAAGTTAATTCTGAAATCGTGGTGGTCTTGGCTGAAGAACCAGAGTTGGTAGCCGACTGAACCATCGGTTATGCCTGGTACGAAGACAGGTATGTTGTTTTTGGCTGCCCAATAAAGAATTGACGTTTTATTGCAACATCGCAAGCCAATTTCCCGGCATAATTCACTGGTTGACAGTTCTCGTTTGCCTTCTTTGTAGAGCTCTTCAAGTAGCCCTAAGATTTTCTTCTCAATAATTATGCCGTAGCTGTCATTGGGGACAAGAACGTTTCCAAGGCGATTTAACCCTTCCTGATGCAATTTAGAATCGTTCATAATGAAGCTGCCTTTGTAATAGTTTTTCCAACAACGTGCCACGTCATGGTCCAAAGTTCCACATGTCGTGATGAGGACATCGACGAGTTTGCGTTTAACAAGTTCTTTGATTACTCCTCGTGTGCCCGTGGCTACTATGTCAGCGGTAAATGAGAGAAACTTTACACACCCTTTGGCGTTTATCATGGATTCCATAATGCCGACGCCTGTAGAAAGCTTGCCCGCGGTGAAACCCCAAGCCTTATCCATTTGATGCACAAGTTCATCTACGGACATTTTTTCTGTAAATTGATAATCTTCAACTGGAACCTTATGTGCTTCTGTTTCTTTATGGGTCATACGCAAGTCACTCGATGTAGTTTGTTAAGAAACGTTGAGATAAATACGTGTCGAAAAAAATCGTGCTATTCGGATAGGTAGTTGATGATTCGCTGATAAATGTCGTGGTCCATTGAGTCTTCGTAGCCAGCGTAAATGCTTGGGTTGTCGTTAACTTCTACCACAACGTAGTCGCCGTCTGCCTCTTTGATGTCAACGCCATAGAGTCCTTTACCGACAACGCTGCACGCCTTCAATGCTACTTCCTTGAGTCTTGCTGGTAACTCTTGTTTGGGTATGCTTACTGTTCTGCCCCAAATCACCGTCGGCTTGCCCCGCAATTTGGCGCCGTGCTTCCATTTTCCTTTTGGAATCATGTACTTGCATACATAGAGTATGTCGTTGTTGAGGACGCCGACTCTCCAGTCAAAAGCTGTTGGTGTAAACTTTTGAATAGCTAAAACATCAGATTTCTTAAAGAACCGTTTAGCAACGTCTCTGAAACTTGTTTCGCAAGCAGCCTTTTCAACGTAACGTGAGAAGCTTGTGTAAGGCGCTTTTATTACAACTGGCTTGCCTAGTTCATCGAATGTGTCACTGATTTTTTTGTGGTGCAATTCATCCTTGTTTAGGAAAACGGTGGGTATGTGGGGCACATTAAACTTTTCAAATAAAGCATATTGGTGAATTTTGTTTCCACAAATAGTGATCGATTCAGGATCGTCAATAACTTTCATACCAAGTTCCCAAGCTGTTTTAGAAACCACGTAAGCGGTATTCAAGGGGTCTGTTGTTGCCCTAATGAAAACAGCATCATATTTGGGAACATTGGAAATGTCTTCTCGGAAAAGGAAATTGAATTTACTTCCCTGTTTTTCTGCTGCCAGCTTGAAGTTATGGAGTGCGCCTTCCTCGCGGGGGTCAGTAAAATTATATTTCTCAACAAAGCATGCGATCTTAGACACCGAAGTGTTCACCCTGCTCAGAAATGAGCGAGACCTCTTTGGATATCAGTTGCAAATCTTTTTCCGTAAGCTCCTCTTTACCTACGGGTTGCAGTCCACACAAATAAGCCTTATCTCGTGTTTTTTGAATATGCAAATTGCAGAGTGGAATTTTGAAGATTTCATAAACTTTCTCTGCAATTTCCTGTGTTTTGAAGTCTTGATCCGTTGTTTTTCCAAAGAATGATTTGACAGTAACAAGTTCACCTTTAAGCGGTTGCGCGCAAACAGCGAATTTATAATTCATGCCCAGACTTTTCATGGCTCGATACAATGAGCTTTTGTTGTGGGCGATTCTGTAGCCGTCGTAAATAAATGGGTTTACTGCGAATACGATGGTTGGGTAGCCTATTTCAGTTGCTATTTTCTTAACCGAGTCTGTAACAAGAAATGGTAAGGTTGGAACTCCCGCTTTTGATGCTCTTAGAAGCAGAATTGGGGTTCTGCTGGAATCTAAAATGTTTTCGCACGACGGAATAACGTTGTTTCCGAGAATTTCAGCATGCATAGAAACATAATAGCCTGTTTTCATGTATCTGTATTCATTGTTGAGGTTAAGGGTTGGCTCTCTGATTGTGGAACCTAAAAACGTTGCGGGCTTCATTACTTGTATATTATTGGTTAGGTCGATATTTGAGACGACCAACACGGTCATGAGACACCAGGTAACTAATGGGCGTTATTGGTGCAGTTATATTTAAGATTAACTACTGCCATATTCGGATTCCAAATCAACGCTAAACAGGAAGAGGCATAGCCTACGTATAAATCGCTTGAAGTCATGGGACCGGAACATGAATTTTCACTTGTAAACCAAGAACTGAAAGTGTTGCCTATTTCCGACAAAATCATTAAAGATTATTACGGAAAAATCATCAACTTTGTTGAATTGCCCTCTTTCACTTTTGGGAAAGAGATGCAACTGCATGTAATGGAAATAAAAGCGAACTCGCCGTTCAAATCGCCCCTAGAATTTGAAGAAACCATGCAAAACGCAGTTACAACCTTAAATGGAATCGTTAAAAAACACTGCGCGGTGCTTCTTGGAACAGGCATGCATCCCCTCCTGCGGCTAAAAGACACAGGCGTTTGGCCTCACTACCACAAAAAAATCTATCAAGAACTCGGCAAATTTTTCAACTTGAACCAGCACGGATGGCTAAACATCCAGAGCTTCCACTTAAACCTCCCATACCAAACAGAAGCCGATGCCATCCAAATTCATAATCAACTCGCAAACTTATCGGCTTACCTTCCAGCAATTGCCGCTTCCTCACCAATTTATGAGGGCAAAATCGGACCAGACATTGATAACCGACTACAATTCTACAAAATAAACCAAAAAGAAATCCCCTCCATAACTGGTGAAGTCATCCCCCAATATGCTACTTCGTTTAGCAAGTACAAACATGACGTTATTGACCGGTACTCCCAAGACTTAGCGAAGGCTGGTGCATGCAAAACATTGCTTAATCGGGAATGGGTTAATTCAAGAGGCGTAATTTTCCGTTTTGACCGGTCAGCGCTTGAAGTTCGTGTGATTGATGAGCAAGAATGCGTTAAATCTGATGTGGCTCTGAGCTGTTTTGTACGCGCTGCCCTTAGAGGTTTGACTGCGTTAAAGGCTGAGCTTTCACCACATGATTTGCTAGTTAGAGACTTTAACAAGATAGTTAAGGAAGGGTTAAACGCACAAGTATCAAGTTCCCATGGCAAAACAGCTAGGCAAGTATGCCAACACTACCTTAACTTGGCTTTTAAGTATGCAGACGAAGATGAGAAAAAGTATCTCTGGATTATCAAGAAACGGCTGGAAAACGGCAGCTTGTCTGAAATTATTTGTAACCGCGTTTTAAAGCGAGCAGAGAAAACAGATTTCCATGAAGCCGTCATCAACGTATATTCAACGCTTATTAAGTGCCTTTCCGATAATGAACCCTACTTCTAAAAAATGGTGACCATACAATGGCGAACGACAACAACGGAACAACTTATTCGTTTGACGTTTGTAGCCAATGCAAACGCATATGCTGCCAAGATGCAAAACCACCGTTAACTGAAAAAAGGAAAAAAACTATTAAAAAATATTTAGAAGAACAAAAAATAAAAATTAAAAAACCGTTCGCCAAGAAAAATTATTCTTATCCGAGAGTTGATAAACTTGTGTATTGCGTGCTTTTCAACAAGGAGACGGGTAAATGCTCGGTGCATCCTGTTAAGCCTGAGACTTGTGTGTCGGGACCAATAACATTTGACATAAACTTTAGAACCAAAAAGATTGAATGGTTCCTAAAAAAATCAGAACTTTGCGCTTTCGCAGGAATTTTATATAATGATAAGGCTGCTTTCAAAGACCATTTAGAAGTGGCAAAAAAAGAATTGACTCAACTTATTTGTCAATTGGACGCTGATGAGCTGCGGGCGATTGTGAAAATTGAAGAGCCTCAAACATTCAAAGTTGGCGAGGATGACTTGCCCCCAAAGGTTGTTAAAAAGCTTGGCTAAAGTATCCCAGCGTCTCTTAATTTCAAAGCTACACTTATGTTCCCTTGAAAACGGATTATTCCCGTAAAGAAAGCTTTCTCAGCGCTTAATTTCCCATTTATAATATCTAGGAAGTTGCTTTCAGAAATTCTAAGTGATAATGACGCTGAAGGGTTGGTTCCTTCGGTTATTTGCAGTTTCTGATTTTTTATAACCACAACCCAATCTTGCTCCTTTTGGCCTCCGCTTAGACTTAGTTGAATTACCGCATCAATGCCTGCCGCTTTGTCTGGCTTAAATCTTACTGGGAGTTGTTTCTCAAAAAATTCTTCGGGCGTTTTAACTTCCATCAATTTCAACTCACGCTTTCAGGTATCTTATGCAGTTGGATTATTGAACCTTATTGACTCCTTATCTGAAAAGGTCTTTTTCTTTGGCTCTAATGAGCTCCGTTGTTGAGGCGCCTTCAATTATTTGGTAACTGTACCCCCGGATAATTGCAGCTGGGATTCCTTCGTTGGCTTGGCCAATTACAAGTTCAGCGGCTGAGGATAATTCATCGGCAATTGCAGTTTGTTTTATTCGAAGCACATATCCAAAGAGGTCTTTTTCGCCGCGTCTGTCCCTTATCGGCTTAATTCCTGCCACGCCAACTGCCACATTTATTTCCCCTAAACGAAAGGGTCTACCATGAGTGTCAGAAACGATAACCGCCACGTTAACTCCAGTTAATTGCTTAATTTCTTGCCTAATGTTTTGTGCAGACGCATTCGGGTTTTTTGGCAACGGAACAACATTTCGGTCGCCCGAAACATTAGACCTATCAATTCCAGCATTCGCGCAAACTATTCCACTATTAGTCTCTGTTATTATGCTATTTTGCCCTATTCGGACTATTTCTTTTGTTTCTCTGAGAATCACCTCAACTAAGGCTGGTTCTTTGTTTGTTTGTTGGGCTATTTCCTTTGCTTTCTCAGAAGGTGTCATTCCGTCAAGGTTGATTATGTTTCCTTCAGCTTTTGAAACCACCACATGAGTGACTACAATTACATCGTTTTCCTTTATTGGTGTGCCTTGTTTTTTTGCGGCGTTTGAAATGAGTTCTGCAATGTTGTCTCCGGGTTTTATTAGTGGTAGGTTTTCAACGGCAATTATTTTTATGACATCCATTTTCGTGTTTCCTTCTGAATTAAAGATGGCTACGGGAAAATTGCTTTAAAGCTTATCTGTTCTGCTTCTGCACATAAGTTTCAAAATCAGGTCAGAATTGGCAAGTTTTAAAACCACTTATTGCTATATCAATAGTACAGGCTATTTTCTCAATTTGAGTGTTTAAAAAAATGGGCATCGAGAAACTTAACAATCTGTTCAACCCTAAACGAATAGCAGTTATCGGTGCAAGTGACAGAGAAGGTTCCATAGGCGCTAAAATTTTGGGAAATCTAATTGGAGTAGGTTACAAAGGTGCGGTTTTTCCTGTAAACGCCTTTAGGGATACGGTGCACGGGATTACTGCTTATCCAAGTATTAGTAAAATTCCTCGGCTAATAGATTTAGCCATAATTGCTGTTCCAGCACACACTGTGCCACAGGTCATTGAAGAATGCGGTGAAGCGGGAGTTTCTGGAATAATAATCTGTTCCGCAGGTTTTAGAGAAGTCGGTGAAGAAGGTGTTCTCATCGAAAAGAAAATTCTTGAATTCCAAAAGAAGTATGGAATGAGAATCATAGGTCCCAACAGTTTTGGAATTATAAGACCCAAAGCGAATCTATACGCAACATTTGCAGATGAAAAAGCTAGTCCTGGAAAAATCGCCTTTATCTCTCAAAGCGCCGCTTTATGCGCTTCAGCATTGGATTGGGCCTCAGAGGCTCAAGTTGGATTCAGCGCCGTTGTATCTACAGGGTCAATGCTTGACGTCGATTTTGGTGACTTAATAGATTATTTTGGAGCTGATTCTCAAACAAAAAGCATCGTTTTGTATGTTGAGTCGGTTAAAAATGCGAGGAAGTTCATGAGTGCTGCACGTGGCTTTGCTAGAACCAAACCTATAGTAGTCGTCAAAGCTGGACGTTTCAAAGAGACTGCTATCCCGACTCTGTCTCACAGCGGTTTTTTGGGTGGAGAGGATGCGGTTTATGACTCGGCTTTTAGACGTGCTGGGGTTGTCAGAGTAGAAACAATGATTGATTTGTTCAACTGCGCAGAAGCATTGGCAATGCAACCTAACCCTATAGGACCCAACTTGACAATTATTACCAATGCTGGGGGACCAGGTATAATGGCTACAGATCAACTTATCGCTAAGGGTGGAAAGCTGTCGCCGTTAAGTTACGAAACAATGCAGGGTTTAAAGAATATTTTACCGCCGTATTGCTGCACCGCTAATCCAATTGATATTCTTGAGGAAGCAACACCGTCAAGATTCAAAGATGTTATTGAACTGTGTTTGAAAGACAAAAACAGTAATGGTTTTCTGCTAATCTATGCGCCACAAGCAGCATCTGATCCATCTGCCGTAGCAAAAGCAGTTGTAGAATTATCGCAACAAACACAAAAGCCTATACTTGCCTGTCTAATGGGTGAAGATTCCAGATGCGGTGAAGCGCGCAGGTTTCTGCAAAGAAACGGCATTCCAACTTTTCCAACGCCTGAACAAGCTGTTTCAACTTTCATGTATATGTACCGCTATACTCAAGATCTGGAACTGCTTTATCAAACACCTGAAGAACTTCCTGAAGAGCCAACAAATTCGGCAATTCTTAAGTTCATCTTAAGGCAAGCGTACAGCCAAGGGCAACAAGTTCTTAATTTGGTCGATTCTCTCCGGTTTTTGGCATCTTACAAGATACCCACTGTTAAGACTTTGGTGGCTGCAACTCCAGATGAAGCTGAAGTTTTAGCTTCCAAAATCGGTTTTCCAGTAGTTATGAAGGCTTTGTCTCCTCAGGTTACACATAAATCTAAAATCGCAGGCGTAATCCTCGATGTATGCTCAGCTTCGGAAGTTCAAACGTGCTTTGATGAACTCGCCAAGAAAGTACAAAAAACAAGTGAAAATGCTGAATTTCAAGGTGTCGCAATTCAGCCAATGATAGGTAGAAAGGGCTATGAATTGTTAATCGGCAGCAAAAAAGACTCACAGTTCGGCTCTGTCGTCATTTTTGGTAGAGGCGGCACAGAAGCTGAATTATTTAAAGATGTAAGTATAGGTTTTCCGCCTCTAAATCAAGTGCTTGCGCGAAGGCTAATAGAGGATACAACCGTCTACAAGCAGGCAGCTTTATCAGAATTTCCGTTAAATGTAAAAGCTCTTGAGGAAATCTTGGTAAAGTTTTCTCAACTGGTTATCGATTTTCCTGACATCAAAGAAATTGACGTTAACCCTTTGATTGTTGATGAAAATGGTGCTGTTGCCGTTGATGCACGAATTGTTCTGGACTTGAACCACGCGACTCAGGACATTGGGTCTCATGGACATCTTGTTATCGCTCCTTACCCGAGCAAGTATACCTCCAACTGGAAAGACAAAAACGGCTCTCTTGTGCGCTTGCGAGCGATCAAACCTGAAGATGAAGATAGATTCAATGAGCTTTTCAAATCGCTTTCTCCTCAAACCATGCGTTTTCGATTCTTTGAGATAATAAAGGAACTTTCCCATGAAACGTTAACCAGATACTGTAATTTGGATTATGACAGAGAAATCGCTTTAGTGGCTGAGATTTCAAATAGTAAAAACATAATTGGTGTTTCCAGACTTATTCTTGATGCTTACGGAAAAAGCGGCGAATTTGCTGTTTTAGTTGGTGACCAATGGCAAGGTTTTGGAGTAGGCTTCAAACTGATGGATTCTCTGATTAAAATAGCGAAGGACAAGAATTTAGAGAAAATGTACGGTTTTGTAATGGTTAATAACGACAAAATGCTAAACTTGTGTAACAAACTAGGATTCAAAACAGAAACTGTCGATGATGAAACCCTTCTGTTATCTCTCGTTATTTCATGAACGGCATCTTTTTAAATGCATCTTGTAATTACTTCCGCTATAGGAGTTAACTATGTATGAATTATCCTAAATTAGCCGAGATGGTTCCCACTGAAAAGTTGGGACCCTTATCTGATCAACTTCTTAATTTCGTTTTAACAACTAAGAATGAAGGAAAAATGCCAACTAAACTCGCTAACTGTATGCTCTCCGCTATGCAGCAAGGAATCATAAAGAACAAAACTGGCGTTTCAGTACTTCTCGAAGCAGCATTGCTACTTGAACCAGAAAAAACTATGGCTGCGCTAGGTGAAATGCAAATGACACAGCTAGCTGAAGAAATAAAGAAAGGAGGCATGTAATTTGGCACTTAAATTCGGAATTGAATTTGTTCCAAAAGATCCCTATTGGAAATTAGCCGCTTACGCTATTCAAGCTGAAAACAGCGGGTTTGACAACCTTTGGGTAACAGACCACTTTGGCAATCGGAATGTCTATGTTACTCTTGCAGCCGCTGCTTTATACACAAACAAAATCATCTTCGGTACAGGTGTAACCAACCCATGGATGGTTAACCCAGTTATAACTGCACAGGCAATTGCAACATTAAATGAGTTAGCGCCGGGAAGAGTTGTTCTTGGCATGGGTGCAGGAGACAAAACCACCCTTGAAGCCGTCGGCATAGAAATGGGCAAACCATTAGCCGCAGTTAAGGAATCCATAGAAATGTTCCGCAAACTGACAGCCGGCGAAAAAGTTGCTTTCCAAGGTGAAGTTTTCAAGGCTGCAGGCGCCAAACTAAATTTTAAACCAGCAAACAAGATCCCAGTTTACGTGGGCGCTCAAGGTCCAAAAATGCTGGAGATGGCTGGAAAAATTGGCGACGGAGTTCTGATAAACGCCAGTCACCCAAGCGACATAGAATTTGCTGTTAAAATGGCGAATGAAGGAATGAAGCAGGCGGGCAAATCACCTGGCGATGTTGATATAACAGCTTACACTTCATTCTCAGTTAATGAAGATCCCAAAAAAGCCGTTAAAGCAGCTGCACCTGTAGTCGCGTTCATAGTTGCAGGCAGTCCACCGCCAGTTCTTGAGAAACACAAAATAGACGTAGCTAAAGCAGACGAATTACGGGCGGCTCTGAAAGTAGGTGATTTTCCAAAAGCATTAGCAGCCGTTACACCCGAAATGATTGATGCATTCTCAATTTCTGGCACGCCCGACGTGTGCATTGAAAAAATAGCTGGCCTACAAAAAATCGACATTAGTCAATTTGTAGTCGGCTCCCCAATTGGAACCAACGTTAAAAACTCTATCGACTTGATCGGCAGCAAAATTATCCCACACTTTAAAAGCTAAATTTTAGAAAGCGCGCTTAATCGCGCGCCCATCTAAATATTTTTAGGCAACATTCAATTCACATTTCAGCAATATCGACTCTTGTCGCTCGTTTGATCACCTTTGGTGATTTCAAAGTGGCTGTCCACGCAATTATCCCGGTAAAGAAGCTTGCTCAGTCAAAAAAGAGGCTTTCAGCAGTTTTCACACCGCAGGAACGTGCAATGCTTACTCTAGCTATGCTTGAAGACGTTCTAAACGCCCTGAAAGCTTCAGCCGTTGACAAGGTTGTTATAGTGGCTGAAGATTTCCAAGTTCAGGAAACAGCAGAACAGTTTGGGGCTTCCTACCGGTTTGCTAACGGAGCAACTTTGAATTCCTCCATTGAAGAAACCACATCATATTGCGTTGAAAAGGGTGCGCAATCCATTCTTGTTTTGCCGGCTGATGTCCCTCTCGTTAATTCTGAAGAAATCAACCGAATTATCCAACTTGCCGATGATGGCAACCCTGCTGTTGTTTTGTCTCCTTCCCATGATTGGGGAACTAACGCGCTTTACCAGAACCCTCCCAAGCTAATTCCCGCCTGTTTTGGACCAGAAAGCTTCATAAACCATATTCGAGAGGCATTCCGAAATGATGTTAGTGTGAGGTTGCACTTTTCAAATCAACTTGCGGCTGACATTGATTCCGTAGAAGATCTGAAAAAGATATTCGAAATCAAAAATACGACCATTTCTAAACGATTTTTGGAGCAGATCAATTTCAACAGCAAAGTACCCTGATTAACATTGCAAAGATGTGCTTCTAAAGGCGTACTAGCGTATTAATGGTTAATATTAGTATAAATGATATATATTCCGAAAAATAACAGCAAACCCTTATTTAATTAGAAGATGTATTTTACGTTTCTAACCACAGTGGAGACCCCATAAATGTCAATCGAGCAAATCGATAAAATCATCGACAAATATGTTGGTGGCGAAGGCGTTTTAATTCAGTTGCTTTTGGATATTCAACATGAACTTAACTGGATACCCAAAGAAGCCATAATAAGAATAAATAAGCGGCTAAAAATTCCAGTTAGCGAAATCTATCGCGTTGCCAGCTTCTACACGGCGCTGAGCCTCAAGCAACGTGGACGTCATCTTGTTCGTGTTTGTTCCGGAACCGCCTGCTACGTCCGTGGAGGACCAAGAATTTTAGATTCAGTTGAACGCACCTTAAACATTAAACCAGGCGAGACTACAAGCGATAAAAACTTCTCTCTTGAAACCGTTAACTGCCTAGGCTGCTGTGCTCTGGGACCAGTTATAGAAATAGACGGTCAATACCATGGCAAACTTACTCCCTCAAACGTGGGGCAAGTAATTTCCAAATATACAAAAACGGAGCTGAAGGAATAATGCGATTGAATTCTGCTGCTGATTTAGAACAATTCCGAAACCAGCTATTATCAAAGATTGATCCAGCTAAACCAGCAGTAACCCTTTGCACAAGCACGGGTTGTGAAGCTCTTGGTGCTAAAGAGGTTCTAAAAGCCTTTAAAGCGGAGTTCAAAAAGCAGGGTTTAGAGGGCAAGGTCGATATCAAAGAGACTGGTTGTTTAGGTTTTTGTGAGAAAGGTCCACGTGCTGTCATTTATCCAAGTGACGTTGCTTACTTTAAAGTGCAGGCTTCTGATGTGCCGGAAATCGTTGCCAAGACTGTTGTGAACAATGAAATTGTTGAGCGCTTGCTGTATGCTGATCCTAATACGGGTGAGAAAGCGAAACGGCTTGTTGATGTGCCTTTCTACAAGTACCAGTACAGGCTTCTCATGGATAATAACGCCAAAGTGGATCCCAAGAAAATAGATGACTATATTGCTTTGGATGGCTACAAGGCACTTGCTAAAGTTCTATTTCAGATGACTCCTGACCAAGTCATGGAGGAAGTTAAGAAGTCACAGCTGAGAGGTCGCGGAGGCGGAGGATTCCCGACTTTCCTGAAATGGGATTCCACTCGCAAAGCGCAGGGAGACCCCAAATACGTCATAGTTAACTGTGATGAAGGTGATCCTGGCGCTTTCATGAACAGAGCTTTGATGGAAGGAAACCCGCACAGCATTCTTGAAGGTCTCATAATCGCTGCTTACGCTGTTGGTTCACATGAAGGCTTTATTTACGTGCGCCAAGAGTACCCGCTTGCAGTCGAAAACATGCAGAAAGCCCTCGACGACGCCGAAGCCTACGGGTTGCTAGGCAAAAACATCCTTGGTTCAGGATTTGACTTCAAAGTCAAAATTCACAAGGGTGCGGGTGCATTCGTCTCTGGCGAGTCAAGTGCACTTATGACGGCTATTGAAGGCAGAGTAGGTGAGCCAAGACCAAAGTATGTGCATACTGCCGAGAAAGGGCTCTGGGACAAACCCAGCGTCCTCAATAACGTGGAAACTTACGCTAACATTCCACTCATCATAAACAAAGGTGCTGATTGGTTTACTAAGATAGGCACAGCTGGCAGTAAAGGCACTAAAATCTTCGCTTTAGCTGGGAAAGTAAACAACACTGGACTAGTCGAAGTAGCAATGGGCATGACCTTAAGAGACATGATTTTCAAAATTGGTGGAGGCATCAGAAATGGAAAGAAATTCAAAGCTGTCCAAGCTGGAGGACCTTCAGGCGGCATGATTCCTGAGCAGTACCTTGACACACCAGTTGATTTTGATGAGCTCAAAAAGCTAGGTGCAATCATGGGCTCAGGCGGATTAATTGTTATGGATGACGATACTTGCATGGTTGATGTTGCACGGTACTTTGTTAACTTTCTCAGCGACGAGTCATGCGGTAAATGCACTCCTTGCAGGGAAGGTCTAAGACAAGCCAAAAAGATACTAACTGACATTGTTGAAGGCAAAGGCAAAGAAGGGGACATTGAAAAGCTAAGACAAATCGCTGAGGCATCAAACGCTGCTGCGTTATGTGCGTTAGGCCAGACTTCAGCGAACCCCATGCTTACAACGCTGCGGTACTTTGCTGACGAGTATGACGCCCACATCAAGGAAAAACGATGTACAGCGCTGTCATGTAAAGCACTCATAAACTACTACATTGACCCAGCCAAATGCATGGCGTGTACTTTATGCGCCAGAAACTGCCCAGTACAGGCTATCAACGGTGCAGTCGGCAAAATCCACATAATTGACCAGTCAAAATGCACAAAATGCGGCACCTGTTTTGACGTATGCAAATTTAAGGCTGTCACAAAGATTTCTGGAGAACCTGTTCCACCCCCTCTACCTGAGGAACAGAGGTTAAAAAAACCATTAAAGAAGGCGAATTGAAATGGAGGCAAACAAGGTGCAAGCAAACTTAAAAGAAATCACATTAAAGATGGACGGTCAAGAAGTAAAAGCCAAAGAAGGCGCAACAATCCTTGAAGTAGCCAAAAGCATGGGAATAAACATTCCAACTCTTTGTTACCATAAGGCGCTCTCTGCGTTCGGATCATGCCGCGTCTGCTCAGTAGAAATTATCGACAAACGGGGAAAAAGTCGCATGGTTACATCCTGCAACTACCCTGTTGAAGAGGGCTTGGTAGTTAACACTAAGTCAGAAAAAACTGTCAAAGTCCGCAAACTCCTTTTGGATTTGCTTTTGGCGCGAACACCGAAAGTGCCTAAGATTCAGCAGTTGGCGCTTGAATACGGTATCGAAAAACCAAGTTTCTATGTAGAAGATGAAGACGAAGATTGTATCCTCTGTGGGTTATGCACTCGTGTTTGCGACGAATTAGTCGGCGTAAACGCAATAGATTTTGCTAAACGCGGAGTAGAACGAGAAGTAACAACACCCTACGAAACATTCTCAAACGATTGCATAGGCTGCGGCGCATGCGCAACCATTTGCCCAACAAAGTCAAAGCGCACAAGGGCTTATACGTATCCAACACTTGAAGAAGATGGCAAAAAAATTAATCAGCAATTCCTGAATGGAACATACGATGAAACACTAGGAATTTATAATCAAATTCTTGCGGCGAAGAGTTCCATAGCAGGGCAGGACGGCGGAGTTGCAACCTCCATTCTGGTCTCTGGAATGCAAAAAGGATTATTTGACACAGCCATCGTCGTGCAACGTACAGAAGGCTACCAAGCCGATGCCGTAGTAGCGGAGAACGTTGATGATCTCATCAAAGCGAAAGGGACGAAATACCTGCGTGTAAAGATGCTTTGGTTGTTGAACGATGTAATTGCAAGCGGCAAACGCAAAATTGCAATTGTGGGTACACCTTGCGAGGTCCGCGCTATAAGAAAAATCCAGAATTCGATGCTTAAAAGTTGTCCTGATCTGCAACTTAGTATTGTTGGATTGTTCTGTTTTGAAGCGTTCGATTATGACAAGCTTAAGGTTGCCGTTCAGAATCAAATGGGCGTCGACTTGGATAAGGTTGAGAAAACACAGATTCACAAGGGCAAATTCATGGCCACAGTTGAAGGCAAAGATTATGCTGTTGCAGTGAAAGATTTGGCTGCGGCTCAAGAACACGGCTGCAACTTCTGTGATGACTTCAGCAACAAATACGCCGACGTATCAGTAGGTTCAGTGGGAAGCCCCGAAGGGTACTCAACTGTAATCGTTCGGTCCGACATAGGAAAAACGCTTCTGGAGAACACACAACTGACAACAGCTGAAGTCAACAAGGACGAGATCGTTAAGCTGGCGACACTGAAATTTAACCGTGCAAAGAAGAATTTTGCGAAAATAATTCAGCCAGAAATGCCAGTGCAACCTCCAGCACAAACACCAAAAGTCCAATAAACATTTTTTCTTTTTATCTTTAAGAAACGTAAATTAATGTTTTCTTAAATCTATTTATGTGTGATTTGAATGAAGGTAGCTGTTTCTGGTAAAGGCGGAGTCGGCAAAACTCTGATTGCAGGCGGTTTAGCCCGAGGTTTTGCTGAACGCGGATTAAAAACAATCGCGATCGACGCTGATTCTTCTCCAAATCTGGGCTTAACTTTAGGTCTATCAGTTGAGGAAACGCGTAAGATCGTACCAATTTCCGAGAATACAAAACTAGTTGAAGCAAAAACAAGCACCGGTTACTCTGGTGTTTACAATTTAAATTTTTCTGTTGATGACATAGTCAAACAATATTCTGTCGCCACTCCCTTGGGTGCAAACTTGATTGTTATGGGTACCGTACAGTCGATGGGAGCGGGTTGCATGTGCGCGCCAAATGCAGTCATACGTGCTTTGTTAAGGCATTTGGTTGTGGAACGTGACGAGGCGGTTGTTTTAGATTTGGAGGCTGGTGTAGAGCACATAGGTCGAGGCACTGCTAGGCAAGTTGATGCTTTACTTATCGTTGCAGATTCAAACTTGAAATCGCTGGAAATTGCCAAACATATCCATGATATGGCTGCAGCTGCTGGAATGAAACAGCTCTATCTTGTTGGAAACAGAGTAATGAATGAAGATCAGAAAATGGCTATCCAAAACTTTGCAGACAAAAATGGTCTATCCCTGATAGCATTTGTGCCCTTTGACCAGAAAGTTACTGAAGCTGACATGCTTGGTGAAACTCCGCTTAAAAACAAAGAAATCTCAGCGGTTAAAACCATAGATAATATATGTGAGCTTTTGATTAAAAAAATAACATAGGACTTTGAGGTTTTATTAAATGAAAACTCTTGTAACGGTTGGTCGTGGTGGAACAGGAAAATCTAGTTTCACCGCTTTGATGGCAAAAGCATTTATCGAAACTAATCAAGCGCCTCTTCTTCTGGTTGATGCTGATCCTGATCAGAATCTTGCTGAAATGATTGGAGTAGACTTGAAAGAGGCTGGAAAATCAACTATCGCCGAACTCCTTGTAAGCACCTTTATCGAGCAAGGTGGAACAACAGTTGGCGTTCCCCCAACGGAGCGAATTGAAAGCCGCATTTGGGAAAAAGGCTTGTATGAAAGCAAGAATTTTGATTTCCTCTCGGTCGGCACAAAATGGGTTGAAGGCTGCTACTGCATGCCTAATTCTGCCTTGAAAGGTGCTTTGGAATCGTTGACAAAAAATTACAAATACATACTTATTGATTCTCCAGCAGGACTGGAAAACCTCAACAGGCGTATAACTTCAACGGTTAGCGACATATTCGATATTCTTGATCATTCAAAGAAGTCTTTGGACCATGTCAAACGGGCTGTCAGAATAGTTAAAGAAGTTGATATGAAGTTTGAAAACTTCTATTTGGTTGGCGGTTACCGGTTTCCAGCTGAATTAGGGAAGCAGGCTGAAGCTGACTTAAAATTCAAGTATTTGGGAAAAATAGCTGAGGATGAACAATTGGATGATTTTGTTCTCAACGGGAAGTCCCTGCTTGACTTGCCAAAAGACAACCAAGCATATCTCTCAGTGAAGAACATACTGAAAACTTTGGGCTATTTATAAGCCCAATTTCTTTACACATCCACACGCTTTTTTTACACAATTTTCTGGAAACCTTCCGTTTCTACAAATGCAACGTGACTTCTGCGTTAAAAATCTGGAAAGGTTTAAAAAGATTGTAATGCAGCATACACCTAAACCTTTACAGAGGTTTCCTAATTTGACAACTAAAAACGTCCAAATAAAAATCGACGAAATGAAGACCAATAGTGGTTTTATCAAAAATCTTGAAGTATCCATCGGCAAGGTTATCAATGACAACTATACTGAGCCCATGGGTCCAACCCCAATGCCCTCCATGACTACTCTTCGGGACTGGGACATGAAGCTTCTCAACAAGTACAAGCCTTTCTACATGCCCGATTGTGACCTATGCTGTCTGTGCACTTTTGGAAAATGCGATTTGACAGCTGGAAAACGCGGCGCATGCGGTATAGACATCGCAACTCAATCATCTCGTATTGTGATGTTAGCTTGTGCAATTGGAGCAGCCTGCCACACAGCCCACTCACGACACCTTCTTCACTCCTTAATTGAAAAATACGGCCGCAGATACCCCTTAGACGTCGGTGGATTAAACGTAAAAGTTGAAGCACCAGTCAGCCGCCTTGTTACTGGTATAAAACCTGAAACACTCGGCGACCTAGATGACATTTTAACTTACACCGAAGAGCAAATCACCCAAATCCTCGCAGTAGGTCACACAGGTCAAGAAAGCAACAACTTAGACTTTGAATCCAAAGCAATGCATGTCGGCATGATTGACCACGTAGGCATGGAAGTCGGCGACATCGCACAAATCTCAACCTTAGGCTTTCCAAAAGCAGACCCAGAAGCGCCACTCGTAAAACTAGGCATCGCAAGCGTCGACCGAACCAAACCAGTTGTAATGTGCATCGGTCACAACGTCATCCCCTCAGTGGGAATAATTGACTATGCAAAAGAAACCAAAGTTGACGACAAAATTGAAGTTGTCGGCTTATGCTGCACAGCCCACGACATGACACGATATTATAATCGCGCCAGAATTGTTGGACCAATTAGTTGGGAGCTCAGATTCATCCGTGCAGGTTTAGCAGACGTAGTCGTACTTGACGAACAATGTATCCGAACAGACGTGTATGACGAAGCAACCAAAGTTAACACACCAGTCATTGCAGCATCAGAAAAGAACTGTGTGGGTTTCAAGAACCGTACAAACGACCCAGCAGATGAAATCGTCGCTGATCTCGTCAGTGGCAAAGTCAAAGGTGTACTAATTCTTGATCCAGAAAAAGTCGGCGAAGTCGCAGTTCGCGTTGCCCAAAAAGTTGCCCCAGTACGCAAACGAATGAGTAGCCTTCCAACCATCGAGGAAATTACACAAATCGCTAAGACCTGCACACAATGCAAGAGTTGCCAACGTAACTGCCCACAAGATTACGCCATTCCAGCAGCCATCAAGGCAGCAGCAAAAGGCGACCTATCACTACTAACTGACCTATATGAGACCTGTATCGGATGCGGCAGATGCGAAGAAGCATGCCCACAAAAAATCATGATCCACAGCCTCATCGTTAAAGCAGGCGAAAAAGCCATGTACGCAGAAAACAACCTTTGCCGCGTAGGAAGAGGCGCAGTTTCAGACGTCGAAATCCGCAATGTCGGTAGCCCAATCGTCCTCGGAGAAATCCCAGGCATCGTTGCAGTAGTAGGCTGCAGTAACTATCCAAAAGGCGGCAAAGACGTCTACGATATATGCAGAGAATTCGCACTCAGACGATACATCGTTGCCCTTTCAGGGTGCTCAGCCATGTCAGCTGGCAGCTACAGAAACAGCGAAGGCCAAACAATCTACGAAGAATTCCCAGGCGGATTCGAAGCAGGAGGAGTCCTAAACGTCGGCTCATGTGTCTCAAACAGCCACATTGCAGGTGCAGCAATCAAAGTTGCAAACATCTTCGCCAAACGCCCATTAAGAGGCAACTATGAAGAAATCGCAGATTACATCCACAACCGCTTAGGTGCAGTCGGCTTGGCTTGGGGTGCATACTCACAGAAAGCCGCATCAATCGCCGCAGGATTCTGGCGCTTAGGCATACCAGTCCTCGTCGGTCCACACGGTGTAAAATACCGTCGTATGCTCCTTGGCAGAGAAGATCACCCCGAAGACTTTGAAGTCTATGATGCCCGTACAGGCGACAAAGTTAACGTCGGACCAGCACCAGAACACCTCTTCAACTCAGTTGAAACCAAAGAAGAATGTATGGTTGCAATCGCAAAGCTTTGCATTAGACCAAACGACACATGGAAAGGACGCAGCATAAAACTAAGCCACTATGTGGACCTAAGCAAACGATACATGGGAGTTATGCCAAACGACTTGCACCTATTCGTGAGAACAATGGCTGATGTCCCAATGACCATGAAAGACGAATTCACAAAGATACTTGAAGCACACGACTGGAAAGAAACAGTAATTCCGGACCCAACCTTGCTTCCAAGAATGGTCCGAAAAATGAAGGAGTAATTGGAGGAAATAAACTATGTCCTGTGAACCATGGCAATGTGGAGAAATAGCCTCAACTAAAAAAGCAAACCCAATACAAAAACCCGAGATAGCAGTAGCAATGATCAAAAAAGCTCAACGTCCCCTTCTCATTGTGGGAAGCAACGCGACTGAAAGGTACATGGAAGGCAAACAATTAATCGAATACCTAATCGATTTCGCTAACGCCTCCAAAGTACCAGTAGTAGCCACAGCCCACATGGTAGGCGAATTCCTAAAACGTGGATACCAACCAGCAGCATTTATGAATGCAATGGAGATAGGCAACCTAGTAGTCGATCCAACATGGCAAGGCTTAGACGGTAAAGGACACCCAGACCTAGTTATGTTCGTCGGGTTACCTTACTATGTTGAATCATTGATGCTTTCAGGACTCAAACATTTTGCACCAGACCTAAAAACCATGACTCTCGACAACCTGTTCCACGTCCACGCAAGTTGGTCTTTCCCAAACGCAACCCTTGAAGAATGGGCTGCAAATCTCAAAGTAATGACCTCAAAATTTAATGGAGGAAATTAAAAAAATGTCAATGTTTAAAGATATACCTGTTGAAGTTGGCGTAATATACGAAGGCGAACGTATCCGAAGAAACGACATGCAAGTAGAACTCGGCGGACCCACAGTCAAACAAAAGTTTGAATTAGCAAAAGTAAAACCCATGAATGAAGTCGAAGATGGCAAAATCACCATCATCGGCCCAGACTTAAAAGACCTAAAGGAAGGCGGTGCATACCCATTCGGCATCCTCGTTGAAGCTGCAGGAGCAAAACTCGATGCAGGCCTCGAAGGTGTTATTGAAAGGCGTATTCACGGCTACCTAAACTACATCGAAGGCTTCATGCATCTAAACCAGCGCTATGACATCTGGATACGCATAGGCAAAAAATCATTCCAAAAAGGCTTAAACAGTTTTGAACCAATCGGCAAAGTTCTCTACCGCTTATTCAAGAGTGAACTACCAATCATAGAGAAAGTACAAATTACCTTCATAACCGACCCAGCAAAACTAGAGGAAATGACCCCTGAAGCAATGCAAGCGTATGAATCACGCGACGCAAAAGCTAGAGGCCTAAAAGACTCAGAAGTCGACACTTTCTATGGCTGTGCCCTATGTCAATCATTCGCACCAAGCCACGTCTGCATCATCACACCTCAACGATACAGCAACTGCGGTGCAATCAGCTGGTTTGACGGCAAAGCCTCAGCAAGCATCGACCCGAAAGGTCCAGTCTTCGCAATTCCAAGAGGCGAAATGATCAACGAAGAAAAAGGTGAATTCTCAGGCGTCAACGAAGCCGCCAAGAAACGCACAATGGGCGAAGTTCAGCAAGTTTGGCTCTACACAGCATTTGATCACCCACACACTTCATGCGGATGCTTCGAAGCAGTAACATTCTATGTGCCGGAAGTCGACGGATTAGCAGTAGTAAACAGAAGCTTCAAAGGAGCAGCCGTAAACGGCTTACCCTTCAGCACTATCGCGGACTCAGCAGCAGGTGGAAGACAAATCGACGGTTTCCACGGAATGTCCATAGAATACATGAGAAGCAAGAAATTCTTTGCAGCAGACGGTGGATGGAACCGCATAGTCTGGGTACCCAAAGAAGTCAAAGAAAAAGTCAAAGATTTCATACCGAAAGATCTTGTTGACAAAATTGCGACTGAAGAAGACGCAAAGAATGTAGAAGAACTCAAGACATTCTTGAAAGCTAAGAATCATCCAGTAGTTGCAAGATGGGAAGCAGAAGAAGCACCAGCACCAGAAGCACAAGCAGTCCAAGTTAACGAAGAAGCAGCAGGCACAATGATGCCAGTTGCAACAGCAGGCACACTACCCATAATGGCTGGCGGATTCAAAATCATACTCAAAGATGCAAAAATCTACGCCAACAAAGTCATCATAACAACAGTCAAAGACAGCAAAGATAACAAAGACAAACGGTGATTTTCACGTCCCAAAACGACAAAGACAAAAAAGACGTTGAAGGACTAAAACTAAGCGACGACTTGCTTGAAGCACTCGCCAAATTCCAGCAAATTGAGCTGGAAGACTTCCAAATGGGCGTCAAAGACTTAGAAATAATCTTTGAACCCGGAATGGCTGGGCAAATAATGCCCAAACTAAAGCTTCCAGGCGCAGTAGCAGGCGGAAAACCAATTTCAATTTTGCAGGTACCGTTCCTACCACCAATCGAAACCTACCCAAACAAAATCGCTGAAGTAACACTCGGGGCAACAAGGAAGAACGGTGGTACACGCGGAAAATCACTCACCATAGGTGGAGAAGTTTCTCCCGCTTTCTACACTTTTGAAGCACCAATAACTCATAAACCAGTAATCACACTTGACGTTTTCGACATGGAAGTTCCCTTAAGCAAAGCCGTTAAGATGCACGTTAAAGACGTCGTCGGCGACCCAGCAGCATGGGCAAAACTTGCAGTTGAAAAATTCGGCGCAGACATGGTCACTATGCACTTAATCAGTGTTGACCCACTACTCAAAGACGCATCGCCAAAGGACGCATGCAAAACCATCGAAAAAGTCCTGCAAGCCGTGGATGTACCACTAGTCATCGGCGGATGCGGAGACCCAGCTAAAGACACAGCTGTCTTCGAAGAAGTATGTGCACAATTTCCAGGCGAGCGCTTCCTTATCAGTTCCGTCACACGCGACATGGACGTCGAGAAATGTGCCAAATTCATCAAGAAAGCAGGCCACGCAATCCTCTCATTCACACCCATGGATCTCAACTTGGCACGTGAGCTCAACAGACGCCTCTACGACTATGTTGGCAGGGAAGACATTATCATGGACTTAACCACCGCAGCACTCGGCTACGGTTTAGACTATGCATTTACAAACATGGAACGTGCAAGAATAGGCGGCTTAATGGGAGACACAGAACTAGCACAACCAATGTCCTCTGGAACGACAAACGCTTGGGCAGCCCGTGAAGCTTGGCTAAAAATGTCTGCTGAATGGGAACCACGCGAGCTAAGAGGCCCACTTTGGGAAGTCACAACTGCACTAACACTATTGCTTGCTGGCGTCGACTTATTTATGATGATGCACCCAGCAGCCGTAAAAACACTCAAAGACGTTACAAACTACCTCACAAGCGGCAAAAAAGCTGACCCATCAAAATACGCAAGTTGGGTAACAGTAAAAGCTTAAGGAGCATGGTTGAGATGAGCGAGAAAAAGAAAGCTGGATTAAAAGAATTAAGCCCCATAGACATTTACAAGCTCTTACCCAAAATTAACTGCAAAGAATGCGGTGTAGACAACTGCATGGCATTTGCCACAAAAATTGTAAACCGCGAATTAGAACTTGACAGTTGCAAACCGCTACTAAAGAAAGAATACGAGAAATCCTACGCTAAACTCAAAGAACTTCTGAAGCCAGCTGTCAAAGAAATCATTGTCGGCGTTGGCGACAAAGCAAAGAAAATCGGCGGAAAACTTGTCATGTACCGCCACGAATTCACCTACAAAAACCCGACAGCCATCGCAATCGACGTAAGCGATGATATGCCAGAGCAAGAAGTTGTCACGAGAGTGCAACATGCAGATAACTTTAGCTTCGAATACATCGGCAACACACTTAAACTAGACATGATCGCAGTCAGAAGCGCATCAGACGACGCAGACAAATTCAAAGCAACCGTCAAGAAAGTCTCAGAAACCACAAAGATGCCCATGATACTTTGTGCACTTAACCCTGCAGTAGCTGAAGCAGGCTTGATGGCGGCACCAAAAGCAAGGCCTCTACTCTATGCCGCAACTGCAAGCAACTGGAAAGACATGGCAGAACTCGCCATAATGTACGATTGCCCACTAGTTGCATCCTCACCAAACGACTTAACTGGACTTGTTTCCTTAGCAAAAACTTTGATCACCTACGGCGTAAAAGATATAGTTCTTGACCCGGGCACGTTCACAAATGAAGGATTAACAGACACAATAAACAACTTTACAATTTTACGCAGAGCAGCAACTAAAGGCGGAGAAGAACTAGCCGGCTTACCCTTGTTGGGTGTTCCAATGGTTGCTTGGGTAGACAAAGGCGACACAGCGGAAGACCTGATCAAATGGCGCGAAGCCTACATAGCTTCAATGCTTGTTGTCCGATATGCAGATGTTCTCATTATGCACGGCGACAACGGATGGTCACTATTACCCACAGCAGTACTTCGCCAAAACATCTACACTGACCCACGTAAACCAGTAGCAGTGGCACCAGGACTTAAAGTGTACGGTACACCAGACGAAAACTCACCGGTCATGTTCACCACAAACTTTGCGTTAACATACTACACCGTAGCCTCGGACCTCGAAAGCAACAAAATCAACGCCTACCTAATTGTCGTAGAAACAGAAGGCTCAGCCATCGACAGCGGAGTCGCAGGACGGAAACTAACAGCCGAACGAGTCGCAGATGCAATCAAAGCCTCAGGAATCGAGAGCAAAGTCAAGCACCGCAAAATCATCATCCCAGGCAAAGCCTCAAGAATCAGTGGCGAAATCGAAGAGCTCAGCGGCTGGAAAGTCCTTGTTGGACCTCGCGACAGCAGCGAGATACCAAAGTATCTCATAGAGAAATGGCAACCATAAACTAGCCTTTTCTTTCTTTGTTTCTTTTTTGTCAATTAAACATATTTTGCTTATTACTGTTTTTTCTTTTAATTACTTTTTATACTTATGGGACGTAAGTACTTATGGGGTGTAAGTTCAAATGTCACTGTTTAACCTTAACCCAAAAGAATCGCCTAAGGAACTTTTCGGTCGCGAACAAGAACTCGAAGACCTTGTGCGCTTAATCCAAGCAAGAAGATGGGTTGCTATTCTAGGCCCAAGAATGGTTGGCAAAACAAGCCTGCTCAAAGCAGCTGGCGCCATACTAACGCGAAAGAACAAAAAAGTGCTATATGTTAACCTATGGGGCGCAAAAGGAACCAATGACTTTCTAAAAGCACTGGCTCGAGCGTTGAATGAAGACAAAAGCATAATTCACAAAATTAAAAGCGTAAAAATCGAAGGTGCGACCGTTGGGTCAACTGGTTTAAGCATAAATCTTTCCAAAAAACCAATGACAACATTATGGGACCTACTTGATGCTCTTGGACGGCAAAAAGAAGAATATGTAATCCAGCTTGACGAAGTACAAGAACTCATCGCCATATCAGGACGCTTGCTCAAGATTTTGGCAAACCTGTTTAACACTCACCCAAACGTAACGTTTGTCTTCACAGGATCCATGTTTGGCTTGATGAAAACGCTTCTTGAGCCCGATTCCGCTTCTCCACTTTATGGGCGTTCACCTGCCATTCTTAACGTGCAGCCTTTTGATCAAGAACACTCTAGTCTTTTTCTAAAGAAAGGGTTCATGGAATTTGGGATAGCCTTTTCCAGCGGTATGATAAACGGTGCTGTTGAACGCTTAGATGGTATTCCTGGATGGCTAACACTCTACGGAAACAAGGTATGTGTCCAACGTCTATCAAACGAAAAAGCAATCGAAGAAACCACTACAGAAGCTTTCAGAATAGTCAATGCTGAACTTGAACACTTCTTCCAGAATAGAGACCGCCACGCATACCTTGCAGCATTAAAAGCAGCAGCTGCTTTTTCCAGTTGGACAGAGATAAAGGGTGCAGTTTCCATAGTTAAAGGTTCAATGGTCAATGATTCCACTGTTTATAGGATAATCGAGAACCTTAAAGCTGGCATGTTGATAATGGAGGAAAATGGCAGGTACCGGGTCGGGGACCCAATGCTTCGCTCACTTCTCCTAACAGGCGCGGATGGGGTGTAAGTACTTATGGGACGTAAGTTCCCACGTAAAGCAAGAGCACAAGCGGCGAAATCGAAGAGCTCAGTGGCTGGAAAGTAATGGTCGGCCCAAGAGACAGCAGTGAGATACCCAAGTATCTCATAGAGAAATGGCAACCATAAGCCAACCTTTCTTCTTTTTCTTTTTACAATCTTTATTTTGTCAATCAAGATATTAAAAATTTTTTTCACAAGAGATTTAAGTGTAGCTTGAATGTAACTCCAATAGTAAAGGCTCTGGTGGTTTGCATGGAAGAGTTGCTTGACAGGATAACCGTTGATCCTGATGTTCTCGTCGGAAAGCCCGTCATAAGAGGAACCCGCATCCCAGTGTATCTCATAGTTGAGCTTGTAGCTAATGGAATGCCAATTAAAGAAATACTCAAGGAATACCCGCGGCTAAAAGAAGAAGACATCAAAGCAGCGCTACTTTATGCTTCCAAACTTGTAGAAGGCGAAGTTACAGTCACATTCTAAAAAGAAGACAAAAGTAAATTGGCGCAAACAATAATAGTGGACGAAAATATTCCTGAAAGCGTCACTAAATATCTGAATATGCGAGGCTTCAAAACTCTTAGTCTGTCTGAGGATTTCCTGAAAAGCGCTAAAGACTCAGTTATAGCTCTGCATATGTTGCTAAAAAAGGAATGCAAGTTTTAACCTTAGACTCCGACTTTGCTCGGTTATACCATAATATCTTCAGAGGCAGGATAACCGTTTTACTCGTAAAAGCAAACCCAACGACTGCCGAAAACATCATTAGAATTCTCGATGCTGCACTAGAAAAAATAAGAAAAATCGAAACTCAAAACAAGCTTCTCATAATCACAAAAAAGAGAATCAGAATAATCTCTTAATTCAATTCCATCTTATGACGTATCAGCGGCGAAATCGAAGAGCTCAGCGGTTGGAAAGTCCTCGTTGGACCACGCGATAGCAGCGAGATACCAAAGTACCTCATAGAAAAATGCCAAT